>NZ_LKBY01000001.1:0-580644 GCF_002699915.1 Pseudomonas sp. ICMP 8385
CTCGTCGAATTGATTGTTTTTTGATCATTTGGCGAGTTTAAAAGTTGCGCTAGGTGGTATGCCGGGGAAATACATGGCTACTTCAGACCATCCCTAGTGCAAAGCAACTGATAACCACAGAAGCTGTGCGGTTTATTGTCCGCGGCGTCAGCCAGGCATGCCCGCTGCGTCTGAGGCGCGCGCCGAACAGCACCCAGGCGCAGCCAACGGGGATCACCACCGCCGTGAATTGCATGACGAATTGCCCATTTTTTGGGCGGCGCGTTGCCGGGTATTGTGCTCTATCTGGGCTACAGCCGGAAAAAGCGCGGCTCAAAAGCGCCTGTCAATCTGCCCGCCGCCGCTGACTTAGGTTAACCTTGATCATTCGATGTGCTACGTACAGCGCCATGACGCTACGCAGGCCCTGTTCTCATCTTTTTACGAGGTCCACATTTTGGCTCAATACGTTTTCACCATGCATCGGTTGGGCAAAGTTGTTCCACCGAAGCGGGAAATCCTGAAAAACATTTCGCTGTCCTTCTTCCCGGGCGCCAAGATCGGCGTGCTCGGCCTCAACGGTTCGGGTAAGTCCACGCTGCTGAAAATCATGGCCGGCGTCGACACCGAATTTGAAGGCGAAGCCCGCCCGATGCCCGAACTGAACATCGGCTACCTGCCGCAAGAGCCGATCCTGGATCCGTCCAAGACCGTGCGTGAAGTGGTCGAGGAAGCCGTCAGCGTGATCAAGGACGCCCAGGCCCGTCTGGACGAGGTCTACGCCGCCTACGCCGAGCCGGATGCCGACTTCGACAAACTGGCCGCCGAACAGGCCAAGCTCGAAGCCATCCTGCAGGCCGGCGACGGTCACAACCTGGAGCGCCAGCTGGAAGTCGCCGCCGATGCCCTGCGCCTGCCGGCCTGGGACGCCAAGGTCGAGCACCTGTCCGGTGGTGAAAAGCGCCGCGTGGCCCTGTGCCGCTTGCTGCTGTCGGCCCCTGACATGCTGCTGCTCGACGAACCGACCAACCACCTGGACGCCGATTCCGTGGCCTGGCTGGAACACTTCCTCCATGACTTCCCGGGCACCGTGGTTGCGATCACGCACGACCGGTACTTCCTGGACAACGTCGCCGGCTGGATCCTGGAACTCGACCGTGGCGCCGGTATCCCTTACGAGGGTAACTACTCCGGTTGGCTGGAAGCCAAGTCCGACCGTCTGGCGGCCGAATCCAAGCAGCAGTCGGCCCATGAAAAGGCCATGAAGGACGAACTGGAATGGGTGCGCAAAGGCGCCAAGGCCCGCCAGTCGAAATCCAAGGCCCGCCTGCAACGCTTCGAGGAAATGCAGTCCCAGGAATTCCAGAAGCGCAGCGAGACCAACGAAATCTACATCCCGGCCGGTCCGCGCCTGGGTGACAAGGTCATCGAGTTCAAGAACGTCTGCAAGGGCTATGGCGACCGCGTGCTGATCGACAACCTGTCGTTCTCCATGCCTAAAGGCGCCATCGTCGGCGTGATCGGCGGTAACGGCGCGGGTAAATCCACGCTGTTCCGCATGCTGATGGGCAAGGAACAACCGGATTCGGGCACCATCGAAGTCGGCGAAACCGTGCAGTTGGCCTGCGTGGACCAGAGCCGGGAAGACCTCGACGGCAGCAAGACCGTGTTCCAGCAGATTTCCGACGGTTCCGACCAGATCCGTATCGGCAACTATGAAATCCCGTCGCGCACCTACGTGGGACGTTTCAACTTCAAGGGCGGCGACCAGCAGAAGTTCGTCAAGGACCTGTCCGGTGGTGAGCGCGGTCGCTTGCACCTGGCCCTGACCCTGAAAGAGGGCGGCAACGTCCTGCTGCTCGACGAACCGTCCAACGACCTTGACGTTGAAACCCTGCGTTCCCTGGAAGAAGCCCTGCTGGACTTCCCGGGCGCCGCGATTGTGATCTCTCACGACCGGTGGTTCCTTGACCGCGTGGCCACGCACATCCTGGCGTACGAAGACGACTCGCAAGCGGTGTTCTTTGAAGGCAACTACACCGAGTACGAAGCCGATCGCAAGAAGCGCCTGGGCGAAGCCGCTGCCCAGCCGCACCGGGTACGCCACAAGAAACTGGCCTGAACCGGGTTGGTTTGAAAAAAACGGAGCCTTCGGGCTCCGTTTTTTTTGGCGCAATAGAGAGGGGCCGAGGTGACTTCATCGCAGGCAAGCCAGCTCCCACATCAGATCGCGTACCTCTGCTACGACACGGTCAAATGTGGGAGCTGGCTTGCCTGCGATAGCGGTTTAACTATTGGTGCATCTCTGGCATTGAAATCCCTGTTGGAGGGCAGAAAATCAGGGTTATTTATATCTATTGCACCATTTAAATTCACAAAAGCGACATTTTGCCCTGTCACGGTGCGACATGAATTGATAAAGTCCTGGGCAAATCGCCATTAACGACAATAAATCTGCCGAGACTTTTCATGATCGAATCCGTCGAATCCTTCCTTGCCCGCCTCAAAAAACGCGACCCGGACCAGCCGGAATTCCACCAAGCCGTAGAAGAAGTCCTACGCAGCCTGTGGCCTTTTCTTGAAGCCAATCCCCACTACCTGACCTCGGGCATTCTGGAGCGTATCTGCGAGCCGGAACGGGCTATTACCTTCCGGGTATCGTGGGTCGATGACCAGGGCAAGGTCCAGGTCAATCGCGGTTTCCGTATCCAGATGAACAGCGCCATCGGCCCCTATAAAGGCGGCCTGCGCTTCCACCCATCGGTCAACCTGGGGGTGCTGAAATTCCTCGCTTTCGAGCAGACCTTCAAGAACTCCCTGACCTCGCTGCCCATGGGCGGCGGCAAGGGCGGCTCGGACTTTGACCCCAAGGGCAAGAGCGACGCCGAAGTCATGCGTTTCTGCCAGTCGTTCATGAGCGAGTTGTACCGCCATATTGGCGCGGACGTGGACGTACCGGCCGGCGATATCGGCGTGGGTGCCCGGGAAATCGGTTTCCTGTTTGGCCAGTACAAGCGCCTGAGCAACCAATTCACCTCGGTATTTACCGGCAAGGGCATGAGCTACGGCGGCAGCCTGATCCGCCCGGAAGCCACCGGTTTTGGTTGTGTGTACTTTGCCGAGGAGATGCTCAAGCGCCAGGGCCAGCGCGTCGAAGGCAAGCGTGTGGCGGTTTCCGGCTCAGGCAACGTCGCGCAATACGCGGCACGTAAGGTCATGGACCTGGGCGGCAAGGTGATTTCCCTGTCCGACTCCGAAGGCACCCTGTACTGCGAGAGCGGCTTGACCGAGGAACAATGGTCGGCCCTGTTGGAGCTGAAAAATGTGCAGCGCGGACGCATCAGCGAACTGGCCTCGCGTTTCGGCCTGGAATTCCGTGCCGGCCAGGCCCCCTGGGAACTGGTGTGCGACATCGCCCTGCCATGCGCGACCCAGAACGAACTGGACGCCGAAGCCGCCCGCACCCTGCTGCGCAACGGCTGCATCTGCGTGGCCGAAGGCGCCAACATGCCCACCACCCTGGAGGCTGTGGATATCTTTATCGAAGCGGGCATCCTGTTCGCCCCGGGCAAGGCGTCGAACGCCGGCGGCGTGGCCGTGAGTGGCCTGGAAATGTCGCAAAACGCCATGCGCCTGCTGTGGACCGCCGGTGAAGTGGACAGCAAGCTGCACAACATCATGCAGTCGATCCACCATGCCTGCGTGCACTACGGTGAAGAAAACGGCCGGGTCAACTACGTGAAAGGCGCGAACATTGCCGGTTTTGTGAAAGTGGCGGATGCGATGCTGGCGCAGGGCATTGTCTAAGGTGCGACCTGAGCGACACCGATGATCCCTTGTGGGAGCTGTCGAGCCCCAGCGAGGCTGCGATAGCGGTAGGTCAGTTACAGGTTGACTGCCTGGCCCAGCGCAATCGCAGCCTCGCTGGGGCTCGACAGCTCCCACATTCGTTACTGGCTGCGATAGGCCCGTGCCGCGTCGCGATCCTTCTCCTGCTGCCAGGCGCGTTCGCGCTCATCCCAATGGCGTTCCCTATACTCATTGCGGTCTTCGCTCTCACGCATGGCCTTGCACTGGCGAAAGCCATCTTCCCAGCCTTCGGCATAGGTACGGTCTTTCAAATAGCGCGGGACGTTTTTGCGAAACGTCCCGGTGATCACCCCGGCGGCCTGGCGCCCACTGGTGCAGCCATCGTCAAACCCGTCGGCGAAGGCCGGTGGATACCCCTTGGCCAGTAACTCATCATGGGTGGATTGGCAGCCTGAAAGCGCCATCACCACCCCCAGCATCACCGCGAACCGCCACATCTCATACTCCCTGGCCATTAAGTGGCCCCTATGGGAAGTCTAGAAGGGGATTCGTCGGGGAGATGTGAAGGCCGGGTGAGCAATTTGTTTGAACGGCAAATTTTCTGTGGCGAGCGCAGGTTATGTCGTGGGTTGCACAAGTGCAGCGTGTTCGGCCAGTTCCTGCTGGATGAAGGCGGCAATCATCGCGCGATACACCTGCTCGGTGACGTCGGGGTTGGCGCCAAGGGTTTGCGCCAAATCGCGAACCTTGCTGATGACCTGTTCGACGCGCTGGGGCGCCTTGACCCCATCGCTGTCTTTTTTAAAGCGGGCGGCCTGGGACACGAAACTGCCGCGCTCGGCCAGCAGGGCGACGATCTGGCGGTCAAGGCGGTCGATGTTTTCCCGGACGTGTTCAAGGCTGGTGCAGGTAACGGCCATGTCGTAAGAACTCCTGGATGTTAAAAATGTGGGAGCGGGCTTGCCCGCGATGGCGGTGTGTCAGTTAACACGTGTGCTAGCTGACCCTTGGTCATCGCGGGCAAGCCCGCTCCCACACTGGAATTTCAGTGGCCTTTGGGGTCGCTCAGTAGTGATACCACTTCAGCTCAAGCATCACTTCGTTCACCGGCGTCGCCAAGTGGCTGAACTCGCGCTGCGCACTCAGGCGTACACCCAGGTTACGTGACACTTCCCACTGTTGATTGAGGCTGATACTACGCCGTACCTCGCCATTGGTGAAAAAGTCGCCCTTGGCCTCCAGGCTCAGGTTGCCCAGCGGGTTTTTCCACAGCAGGCCGGTGTTGAAGCCGGCAGCGGGGGAGATGAATTCGTTGAAGTCATTGTTATGTTCCACGCGCACGGTGCCGAGGGCGAAGCCGAGCATGTCGTCGTGCAATTGCCAGGTGCCGCCGGCGCCACCGTTGACGTGGCTGACCAGGGTTTCGTCGTCATGCTTGCCCGGTACGCGCTCCAGGCCGCCGGTGACTTGCCAGGACAGCGGCTGCAATAGCTCATTGCGTGGGGTCAGGGAGCGGATGGTCGCCAGGTCCAGTTGCTGCAATTGCCAGTTGTTGCCTTCGTACTGGCGCAGTTTCATCTGCAGGATTTCGATCTGCGCGCCCAGGGGGAAGCCTTCGGCGTTGTCGTTGAGGTCGTGGTAGGCCATGCGCAGGCCGTATTCGCCGAAGGCCTTGTCGCCACGGGTGCCGATACCGGCTTGCCAGGTCCGCGATTCATGGCCGTTTTCCGGCAGGCCGGGGCGCTCGATCTGCAGGTCGGGCGCCGGGTTCTGGTTGATGGCCCGCAATAACTCGAAACTGCGCTGGGAGCGTTCGCTGTCGCGCTCCAGGCCGTTGGCGCGATAGCGGCCCAGGCGGTAGGCGGCGTCGATGATCAGGGCCTGGCGGTCTTTGCCCAGGCTTTTGAACGTCGGGTCTTGCAGTTGCTTCTGGTCATCGCTGATCTTCAGCACCCATTGCTGCTCGGCACTGTCCAGGGGCTTGGCGCGCTCCAGCAACTCGCGCTCGCGGGATGGGCGGTAGTCGATCTTTTCCACCAGGCCCGCGTCTTTCACCGCCTTTACCGTGTCGGTGGGGATGGCAGTCAGCGGGAACTGTTCGGTCAGGCGCAGGCCGGGGCGGGCCACTTGCAGCAGTTCCAGCAGGCGGTACGAGCAGTTTTCGTCGAAGAAGAAGTAGTCGAACTGGATCTGCTTGAGTTCCCACACGTGCTCGACCATGCGCTCGGTCTCGACCTGGGTCAGGTTCAGGCGGTATTCCCACAGGTCGCGGTTCTCCAGGCTGCGGTATTCCGAGAGTTTTTCCTGGTAGGGCACCAGGGCGAACAGGCCGGGATAACCGCCCATCAGGCCTTTCCAGGCGTAGAGGATGCTGTTGTCCGACCCTTCGATATAGGCACCGAAGTTGATCGCGTAGCTGAGCAGCGCAGTCTTGTTGCTTTGCACGTCAGCCTGGTCAATGCGCAGCAAGGTATGGCCGAACATCGATGACGGGCTGTTGAGATAGGCCGCCGGGAAGATCACCACCGCGCTGTGGGGCGCGACGTCCTTGAACCACTGCTTGAACTCGGCGCAGTCCACGGCGGGCAGGTCAGTCAGGTGCAACTGGTCCTTGAGCCAGCGGGTGCGGGCCGGGTACACGCATTGGGTATGTTTTTCGCCGAGGTTGGCCGGGGCGTACAGCGCATCCACGGTGGCCTTGAGCTCGTCGTCCGGGTGGTGCGCGCCGTCTTTGGCGAGGAAGAACTTCTGGTCGCTGACATAGCTGCGCCAGCCTTTGAGCTTGCCGGCTTCGTAGTGCCCCAGCGAGAGCCAGAACGGATCATTGGCCAGTTGCTGCAAACGTTGATCATCAAGGTGCGGTGCCGCAGATAGCGGGGCGCAGGCAAAGAGTGCCAGGCAGGCAAGGCGTTTGAGCATAGGGGGCAACTTAAGTCGGAATAAATAAAGACCCGGGAAAGGGGCAGGTCCAAAAAATAAAACCCGCGCCGGGTAAGGGCGCGGGCAGGTCGAGCTTAAGCCTGGGTAGCGTATTTCGCCAGGCGGGCGTCGCCCTTGAGAACAGCGATGGTGTTGGAGTGCACGTCTTCTGCGGTCACGTCAGCCTTGCTGAAGATTTGCTGGAAGTGTTCGTGAGTCACCGCGGCGAAGTGGTCGCGGTCTTCAGGAGCAACGCCCAGGACCACGGCATAGGTGGTCAGTGCTTCGCCATTGCCTTTGGCCATGTCTTCGGACAGCTCGTTCATCATGCCATTCATGGCAATCCACGATTTGCCGCCGTAAGTCAGCGCGCTGTTGGTGCTGCAACCGTTGGTGCCCGAGGTCATGCCGAAGGTGGCGTTACCGGAGGTGCCGTTGGTGGTAGAAGCCAGGAAGTGGGCTGGCGTGCCGCGCTGGCCTTCAAACAGCATGTTGCCCCAACCGCAGTTCGGGCCACCTGGCGCTTCGGCCATTGCATTGAGGGAGACAACGGTGAAGAGAGTACCGAGAAGGATCCGTTTCATAGCTTTGTTCTCTTAGTGTGCAAACCAATGGACAAGGGTTCAGGCGCCTCAAGACGCCCTAGGGGCCAGTTATTTAGTCCAACCCGCGCAGTTTGGAGTTTAGGCATGTTCCAAGGGTTCCGTGGTTTTTTGTAAAACAATCAGTGCAGACTGGTTTTTTTGCAGGCGCCATCCCGTGTCTATGCTTTACCTCAGTCGTGCCTTGCCAGCCGGCTACGCACGGCGCCAGAATGCCGCCATTGCCCCGCCTGATGTAAGGAAGCCCGATGCCTGATCCTGTTGCTGCCAGCTTGCGTCTAGCGCCCGAAGCGCTGACCCGCCCTTTCTCCGCTGAACAGTTCAGCTTCTCGACCACCAATGATTTGGAGCCCTTTCGCGGTGTGCTTGGCCAGGAACGCGCGGTTGAAGCCTTGCAGTTCGGTGTGGCCATGCCACGCCCCGGTTACAACGTGTTTGTCATGGGCGAGCCCGGTACCGGCCGCTTTTCGTTCGTCAAACGCTACCTCAAGGCCGAAGGCAAACGCCTGCAGACCCCGGCAGACTGGGTCTATGTCAATAATTTCGATGAGCCGCGCGAGCCCCGCGCCCTGGAGTTGCCAGCGGGCGGCGCGGCGCCCTTTATCGCCGATATCAGCGGCCTGATCGACAACCTGGTCGCCACCTTCCCGGCGGTGTTCGAGCACCCGACGTACCAGCAACGCAAAAGTGCGATCGACCGCGCCTTCAACCAGCGCTACGACCGCGCCCTGGATGTGATCGAGCGCCTGGCCCTGGAAAAGGACGTGGCGCTGTACCGCGACAGCACCAACATCGCCTTTACCCCGATGCTCGATGGCAAGGCCCTGGACGAGGCCGAGTTCTCGCAGTTGCCGGAAGTCGACCGCGAGCGTTTCCACACGGATATTTCCGAGCTCGAAGAGCGCCTCAACGAAGAACTCGCCAGCCTGCCGCAGTGGAAGCGCGAGTCCAACAACCAGATGCGCCAGTTCAACGAAGAGACCATCACCCTGGCCTTGCAGCCGTTGTTGGCGCCGTTGTCCGAGAAGTACGCCGAGAACGCCGGCGTCTGCGGCTACCTGCAGGCGATGCAGGTCTATCTGCTCAAGACCGTGGTCGAGCTGCTGGTGGATGACGCGAAAACCGACGCCCAGGCGCGCAAGTTGCTCGAGGAGCAATACTGCCCGAGCCTGGTGGTGGGCCATCCGCTCAATGGCGGCGCACCGGTGGTGTTCGAGCCGCACCCGACCTACGACAACCTGTTTGGCCGGATCGAGTACAGCACCGACCAGGGCGCGCTCTACACCACGTACCGGCAACTGCGCCCGGGGGCGTTGCACCGTGCCAACGGCGGTTTCCTGATCCTCGAAGCCGAGAAAATGCTCAGCGAGCCGTTTGTCTGGGACGCGCTCAAGCGGGCCCTGCAATCGCGCAAGCTGAAGATGGAGTCGCCCCTGGGCGAGCTGGGCCGCCTGGCTACCGTGACCCTCAACCCGCAAGTGATCCCGTTGCAGGTCAAGGTCATCATCATTGGCGCCCGTTCGCTGTACTACACCCTGCAAGACCTGGATCCGGACTTCCAGGAGATGTTCCGGGTGCTGGTGGATTTCGATGAAGACATCCCGATGGTCGATGAAAGCCTGGAACAGTTCGCCCAGTTGCTGAAAACCCGGACCTCGGAAGAGGGCATGGCACCGCTGACCTCCGATGCGGTGGCGCGCCTGGCGACCTACAGCGCACGGCTGGCGGAACACCAGGGGCGTTTGTCGGCGCGGATCGGCGACCTGTTCCAGCTGGTCAGCGAGGCGGATTTCATTCGTCACCTGGCGGGTGATGAGCGCACCGATGCCGGGCATATCGAGCGCGCGCTGAAGGCCAAGGCTACCCGTACCGGGCGGGTTTCGGCGCGGATCCTCGACGACATGCTCGCCGGGGTCATCCTGATCGACACCGCCGGCGCGGCCGTGGGCAAGTGCAACGGGCTGACGGTGCTGGAGGTCGGTGATTCGGCATTCGGCGTGCCGGCGCGGATTTCGGCCACGGTGTACCCGGGCGGCAGCGGCATTGTCGATATCGAACGTGAGGTCAACCTCGGCCAGCCGATCCACTCCAAGGGCGTGATGATCCTGACCGGTTACCTGGGCAGCCGCTATGCCCAGGAGTTCCCCCTGGCGATCTCCGCGAGCATTGCCCTGGAGCAATCCTACGGGTACGTCGACGGCGACAGCGCCTCGTTGGGTGAGGCCTGCACGTTGATTTCGGCCTTGTCGAAGACGCCGCTCAAGCAGTGCTTTGCCATTACCGGCTCAATCAACCAGTTTGGCGAAGTGCAGGCGGTGGGTGGGGTCAACGAGAAGATCGAAGGTTTCTTCCGCCTGTGCGAGGCCCGTGGCTTGACGGGCGAGCAGGGCGCGATCATTCCCCAGGCCAACGTCGCGACGCTGATGCTTGATGAGAAGGTGTTGCAGGCCGTGCGGGCAGGGCAGTTCCATGTGTATGCCGTGCGCCAGGCCGACGAGGCCTTGAGCCTGTTGGTGGGGGAACCGGCCGGTGAACCGGATGCCGAAGGGCAATTCCCCGAGGGCAGCGTCAACGCCCGCGTGGTTGAGCGCTTGCGGGCCATTGCCGAGATGATCAGCGAAGAAGACCTCAAGGAAGCGGAAAAGGAGCTGGCGCAGCAGGCGTTGGCTGAGGCCAAGCCCACCTGATACGAGCGAGCTTGCTCACGAAGATCGTCAACGATAACGCGTGCCTTCCGGATTAACGCGTTGTACTTGAGAACTTCGCGAGTAAGCTCGTTCCTACAGAAAGCGTGTCATGATTTTGACTGGGTTTTCGTGGCAAACCACCGTTGGTCTCTACAACCTTGGTTTATAGCGGTTTTCTTCTATTCTCAGAGCAAGGATATCTGTAGGAGTCATGGGATAGAGACAGCCTTGTGTCTGGAGGCTGAACACCGGATCTACCGAGGGTCGCCGCCATGCCGCGCAACCTTTGCCTCACCCGCCAGTGCCTGGGCCTGGTCACTCGAATTGAATGTTCCATTCGCCCTCTTGCGGGGGATACCGGGATGTGGACGCTGTTGTTTGCCGCCGGCATGACGGGCGAGCAGCCCTCGACCATCAAGTCCCAAGGGCCCTTTCATGGGCCGTTCGTGGCGGAAAACATGCTTGAATCCATTGTGCAAAGCCTGACCCTGCACGGCTACGAGCTGGCCGACGACCCGCAGATCTGGTGCCTGCACCTGCAGGCCCACCTGCGCCAGCTCAATGGCGGGCAGCCCCAGGCGGTTCACCTGTAGGGCCACGGTTTATTTGGTTTCAGGCTTGTCCAGTTTGACCTCAAAGCCATATTGCACGGTGTTCAACGCCGTGCGCTGATAGGTTTCAAGTACGGTCGGCTGGCCATAAAAGTAATGCACGTCAAACAGCGCGGTGCCGTATTCCGCAGCGCGGTGGCTGACCCCAAGGATTTCCTTCAGGTAATGACCACTGGCGTCCTTGGCAAAGAACCGCCAGCTGTCGGAAGGGAAGAGTGCCTGGTCGACAATCAGCGCGTTGTCCTTGATCGACAGGCCCTTGGGCAATTGTGTGGTGTTGACCGTGTTTTTTTCGATGGTGGCCAGGAACATCGGGATCGATCCCACGGCAAACGCCGGGTTTTCCGGGAATAAATTGAGATCGTAGGTGATGGTGCCGCGCCATGGCTCGATGTCAAAGGCTTCGGTAGGCAACTCGATGGGCTCGCCGCGCTTGCCTGCGTCATCGGCGGCAAAGAAGGTCAGCGGGGCGTCGCTGCTGGCGCGGGTCGAGCCGATCAGGTCGTCATTGAACGTGAAGGGATGGTCAAAGGCGATGCGGGCGGCGCTGGCATCCTCCACCGACTGGCTGATCGTGACGCTGCTTTTCAACTGGTCTTCGGAGAGGCTGGCGCTTTGAAGCCATTGCGCAGCCTGGTCGTCATACACCGTGACTGGCATGGGCAGGGCCTGTACGGTTTTTTCCAGGCTGTTTTTGTCGAAGCGCCGTATCGGCAGTTCCAGCGCCTTGCGGGTGACGGTGGCCTCGGAAAAATCCAGCACATTGACTTGCAGGTTATCGATCACCCCGTTGAAGTAGACCTTGGCGTAATGGCTGGCCTGTTTGTGTTCAAAGGCTTTCTGCTCGTCTTCCAGCTGTTTTTCAAAGGCCTCGGACCAGGTTTTCTGCTTGCGCATCTGCGCCAGTTGCTGCTCGTAGAAGGCCACCTGGGTGGCGCTCTCGTTGATCGAGCCGGAGCGTGAGAGGAACTGCCCGGTGGTGTCCCGGGCCTGGATCAGCAGCGGGTTGGGCGAGTCATCGGCCACTTGCGGCGCCAGGGCGGCGGTGTTGGTCAGTTCGATTTCGGCGTGGTTTTTCTCCAGGGCCAGCAGGGTCACCGTGACGTTTTCCTGGGTGCGCTTGTGGCCCACGTCGCTGCGGGTCAGCTCGAAGGTCAGGACTTTACGGGGGGCGATCACCTCGATCTGGCCCTTGAGCGTGACGGGCTGGGGCTGGCTCTTGTTATCCGTCTCGATGCCTTCGATAAACGGATAGGTGACAGTCAGGTCGTCCGGGTTGGTCAGGTTGGAGCTGCTGGGGCTCAGTTGGATGCCGGGGTCGGTTTCCGACCATTCCGGTTGGAATGCAATGGTCTTGTTGTTGCTCAGGGTCACCGATTGCCATTCCAGGCCATGGGGAAAGGGGAATGGGTCCGGCATATTGAAGCTGAACGGGAACACCGGTTGCAGATCGGTCAGGTAGTCCGAGTGCGAGTTCTTGCGCAGGACGAACAGCCCGTTGATGTAGGTATCCACCAGTGCTTGCGGCGTAGGGTAGTGCGCGAGCGCGGCCAGGGTGTTTTCCCCGTACTCGGTCTCGACAGGCTTGGTGTCGAGCTTGATGCGCGCACGCTCCAGCAACAGCAGCGAGCCGCCCAGCTCGGCGACGGCCTCTTTGAGGCGGGGATCCTGGATGGTGTCCAGGGACTGCTCGAACTGGGCGGTTTTTTCTTCGAGACTGGCTTGCTTGTGCTCGTCGCTGGGGGAGCAGCCGCTGGCCGCCAGCAATGCCACACACAGGCCAAGACTGGCCAAGGGAGATCGCACATCCATTATTTGAGGTTCCTGTCCGGCAGCATCGAGCCACATTGATGAACCCGACACTAGCAGAAAAATGGTCTTACAGAAGCGCTACAGGTCAGTTTTCCGGGTGGTTATGGCGCAATGTGTGTGGCTGATATACTCGCCGCCATTTCTAGTCAAGCTGTGTGAGATTCCATGGAACGCTTTATCGAAAATGCAATGTATGCCTCCCGCTGGCTGCTGGCGCCGATCTATTTCGGCTTGTCCCTCGGGCTGCTGGCGTTGGCGCTGAAATTCTTCCAGGAAGTGATCCATCTGCTGCCCAATGTCTTTGCAATGGCCGAGTCAGAGCTGATCCTGGTGCTGCTGTCGTTGATCGACATGGCGCTGGTGGGGGGCTTGCTGGTGATGGTGATGATTTCCGGCTACGAGAACTTTGTCTCGCAACTGGATATTGATGACAACAAGGAAAAGCTCAACTGGCTGGGCACCATGGATTCTTCGTCGCTGAAGATGAAAGTGGCGGCGTCCATTGTGGCGATTTCCTCGATCCACCTGCTGCGTATCTTCATGGACGCCAAGAATGTCGATCCACAGCACCTGATGTGGTACGTGATCATTCACATGACCTTCGTGATCTCTGCGTTTGCCATGGGTTACCTGGATAAACTGACCAAGCATTGATCCGCGCCTGGCGCCTGTTGGCCCGGGATTTTGGGCTGATCAAGCGTAGGGCGAGTGTGCTAGTCTGCTCGCCCTTTTAGTTTGGATGATCGGCAAGACACTGCGTTTTTGCGGGTTTTTGCGGTTGTCCTACAGCGGAGCCTTTCCATGTCCGAAGTCAATCTGTCCACCGACGAAACCCGCGTCAGCTACGGCATTGGCCGTCAGTTGGGCGACCAACTGCGCGACAACCCGCCACCGGGCGTCAGCCTGGACGCGATCCTGGCTGGCCTGACCGATGCGTTCGGCGGCAAGCCAAGCCGTGTTGACCAAGAGCAAATGGCGGCCAGCTTCAAAGTGATCCGCGACATCATGCAAGCCGAAGCCGCAGCCAAGGCTGAAGCCGCCGCCGGCGCTGGCCTGGCATTCCTGGCTGAAAACGCCAAGCGTGACGGCATCACCACCCTGGCTTCCGGCCTGCAATTTGAAGTGCTGACCGCCGGTGACGGCGCCAAGCCGACCCGTGAAGACCAGGTGCGTACCCACTACCATGGCACCCTGATCGACGGCACGGTGTTCGACAGCTCCTACGAGCGTGGTCAGCCGGCAGAATTCCCGGTTGGCGGCGTGATCGCTGGCTGGACCGAAGCCCTGCAACTGATGAATGCCGGCAGCAAATGGCGCCTGTACGTGCCGAGCGAACTGGCCTACGGCGCACAAGGCGTTGGCAGCATCCCGCCGCACAGCGTCCTGGTATTCGACGTCGAGCTGCTCGACGTTCTGTAAGACCTTCTGCTGAAATCACCTGTAGGCGCGAGCCCGCTCGCGCCTACAGGGTTGTACGTAATTGCTCATGGGTGAAACTTGCCATGCAGCTCCGTCACCGGGCGCAACGCTCGGGCATAGCAGAACAGAAACAGATTCCTCACCACCTCCTTCAAAACCCCAGGTTCACTGGAGCTCAGGCCGTTGACGTCCAGGTCGCCCTGGTCCTGCAGTTCGTTTAGCGCTTCTTCTTCCAGTACTGCGCACACTTCCCCGGTTTCCCGATGAAGGATCCGCAGGTAAGGATGTGGACGGTCCAGCCAGGCATCTATCAAATAAGTCATGGGTCGCATCTCCTTGATGGGTTTCAATGAGAATAATTCTTATTCATAGAATAGCAAGTGCCTATTGGCGGTTTCAGGTTTTTTCTGGATGGGGATTGCGTTCGATCAACGGGAGGGCGAAACGCCATCCCGCGGCGGGCGCGGGATGGAAACAGCAGATTCAGACTTTGCGCACGAACTCGGACTTGAGCTTCATCGGGCCGATACCGTCGATCTTGCAATCGATATCGTGGTCGCCATCGCACAGGCGGATATTCTTGACCTTGGTGCCGACCTTGACCACCAGCGAGGTGCCTTTGACCTTGAGGTCCTTGATCACGGTGATGGTGTCGCCGTCTTGCAGGACGTTACCGACAGAGTCTTTCTTCACGGTTTCATCGCTGGCTGCCTCGGCTTCGCCGCCGACGGACCACTCATGGGCGCATTCCGGGCAGATCAGCTGGGCGCCGTCTTCGTAGGTGTATTCGGAATTGCATTTTGGGCAGGGTGGCAACGTGCTCACTAAAGCTCCTTGAAAGTCAGGATGGCTAAAAGTCGCACATTATATAGGGTTTTGCCGGGGCAGGGGGCGATGTGGTCTCAATGTCGGCGCTGGCTTTGCCGCGGTGGAGGGCGNAAGCCAGCTCCCACAGTGGGTTAGTGAGTACGGGCGACCGCAAACTCACTCAGCTCCACCAGGGCATCCCGGTATTCGCTGGCTGGAAGGGCTTCCAGGCATTTGATGGCGCGGGCCACGTAGTCACGGGCCAGTTGTGCGGTGTAGTCGAGCGAGCCCGAGGCTTCCACGGCGGCGCGGATGCTTTCCAGGTCTTCGATACCGCCTTTCTGGATCGCCTTGCGCACCAGTGCCGCCTGTTCCGGTGTGCCTTCGCGCATGGTGTAGATCAGCGGCAGGGTCGGCTTGCCTTCGGCCAGGTCGTCACCGACGTTCTTGCCCAGGGTTTCGGCGTCGCCGCGATAATCGAGCAGGTCATCCACCAACTGGAAGGCCACGCCCAGGTGATCGCCAAAGGTGCGCAGGGCTTCGGCCTGTTCGGCGGTCGCTTCGCACAGGGCGGCGGCGCTGTGGGTCGAGGCTTCAAAGAGCATCGCGGTCTTGCCGCGAATCACTTCCATGTAGGTTTCTTCGGTAGTGCTGGCGTCACGCACCTTGGACAGTTGCAGCACTTCGCCTTCGGCGATGATGCGCGTGGCCTGGGACAGGATCTTCATCACCGGCATCGAACCCAGCTCGACCATCATTTCAAACGAGCGCGAGTACAGGAAGTCGCCCACCAGCACGCTGGGCGCGTTGCCCCACATGGCGTTGGCGGTCTCGCGGCCACGGCGCATGCCGGACATGTCGACCACGTCGTCATGCAACAAGGTGGCGGTATGCAGGAACTCGATGGTGGCGGCCAGCAGGCGCAGGTCATCGCCTTCGCGGCCCAGGGCCTTGCCACACAGCAACACTAATAAAGGACGCAGGCGTTTACCGCCGGCCGAAGTAATATAGTCACCAATTTTGGAGACCAGTGGCACTTTAGAAGTCAGCTGCTTCTTGATGATGCCGTCGACGGCGCTAAAATCGTCCGCCACCGCGCGGTAGAAAGCTTGGGGTTGCATCAGCGACAGTCGCTCCAGAAGGGTTGCGCGGCATGCTAGGACCCGCGCCCCTGGGTGTCAAGGCGCGATGGACGGCTACTTGCAAGCCTTCCACAGCTTGCGTACAATCGCGCACCCTGAACTTCCTGGGCAGCACCTGCCTTACGCAATTGCATTCGGGACGTCCATCCCATGCAGCCATGCCAGCCAATACCTCTTCTTATAAAGCGCTGGGTGAGCAGGATTATCGGAGAAATACCATGTCGTACGCAGTAATTGTTACTGGTGGCAAGCAATACAAGGTCGCC
The DNA here is from genome assembly GCF_002699915.1 of Pseudomonas sp. ICMP 8385. Lineage (NCBI taxonomy): Bacteria > Pseudomonadati > Pseudomonadota > Gammaproteobacteria > Pseudomonadales > Pseudomonadaceae > Pseudomonas > Pseudomonas sp. ICMP 8385. The sequence goes on from NZ_LKBY01000001.1 coordinate 16,055, forward strand.
CCAGGTGAATACCTGAAGATCGAAAAACTGGAAATCGCTACCGGCGAATCCGTTACTTTTGATCGCGTTCTGTTGGTCGCCAATGGCGATGACGTGAACATCGGCGCTCCAGTTGTTGCTGGCGCTACCGTTGTGGCTGAAGTGATCTCCCAAGGTCGTCACGATAAAGTCCGCATCATCAAGTTCCGTCGTCGTAAGCACCACATGAAGCGTATGGGCCACCGCCAGTGGTACACCGAGATCAAAATCACCGGTATTCAGGCTTAATTTCAGCCTAATTCCTCACTAGGAGAATTGACTCATGGCACACAAAAAAGCTGGTGGTAGTACCCGTAACGGTCGCGACTCAGAAGCCAAACGCCTTGGCGTTAAGATGTATGGCGGCCAGAAAATCATTCCGGGCAACATCATCGTGCGTCAGCGCGGCACCCAATTCCACGCCGGTTACGGTGTAGGCATGGGTAAAGATCACACCCTCTTCGCGAAAATCGAAGGCGTGATCAAGTTTGAAGTAAAAGGCGCGTTCAACCGCCGTTACGTGAGCGTTGTCTCGGCTTAATTGCGAGCTCGCTGGAAAAGCCCTGTCTTGCGACGGGGCTTTTTCGTTTGTGGGGTGAGTCTCTTGCAAAGCTGTTTGTAATGGGCTCAAGCGCTGGATTTGCGGTCGTTTAATTGAGGTCGCTGCGCTCATTTTTGCAAGAGTCTTATGTCTTGGTTTCTTAAGCTCGTCCATGCGGCGAGAGGCGTTTTGTTATGAAGTTCGTTGATGAAGTTTCCATCCGAGTAAAAGCAGGCGACGGCGGTAACGGTTGCATGAGTTTCCGTCGCGAAAAGTTCATCGAAAACGGTGGTCCGAACGGCGGCGACGGGGGTGATGGCGGTTCCATCTATATGATGGCCGACGAAAACCTCAATACCCTGGTGGACTACCGTTACACCCGGCACTTCGATGCCGAGCGTGGCTCCAACGGCGGCAGCACCGACTGCACCGGTAAAAAAGGTGAGGACCTGGTACTGCGCGTACCGGTCGGCACCACGATCATCGACTCTGCGACCCAGGAAGTGATTGGCGACCTGACCAAGGCCGGCCAGAAGCTGATGGTGGTGCAGGGTGGCTGGCACGGTCTGGGTAACACCCGATTCAAGTCCAGTACCAACCGTGCGCCACGCCAGACCACACCGGGCAAGCCGGGCGAGCAGCGTGACCTGAAGCTGGAAATGAAAGTGCTGGCCGATGTGGGTCTGTTGGGTCTGCCCAACGCTGGCAAAAGTACCTTCATTCGCTCGGTGTCTGCGGCCAAGCCCAAAGTGGCGGATTATCCGTTCACCACCCTGGTGCCAAACCTGGGTGTGGTCAGTGTCGATCGCTGGAAGAGCTTTGTGGTCGCGGACATTCCGGGCCTGATCGAAGGGGCTTCCGATGGCGCGGGCCTGGGGATTCGCTTCCTCAAGCACTTGTCCCGTACCCGTTTGCTGCTGCACCTCGTCGATATGGCGCCGCTGGATGAAACCAGTGCCCCGGACGCGGCTGAAGTGATCGTCAATGAGTTGGCCAAGTTCAGCCCGTCCCTGGCTGAGCGTGACCGTTGGCTGGTGTTGAACAAGTGCGACCAGATCCTCGAAGAAGAGCATGAAGAGCGGGTCAAGGAAATCGTTGACCGCCTGCAGTGGGAAGGTCCTGTCTACGTGATCTCCGCCATTGCCAAAGAAGGCACTGAGCGCCTGACGCGCGACATCATGCGCTACCTGGAAGATCGTGCTGATCGCCTGGCTGCCGACCCGGCCTACAAGGCTGAATTGGCCGACCTCGATCAGCGCATCGAAGATGAAGCGCGCGCCCAGTTGCAGGCGCTGGATGACCAGCGTGCCCTGCGCCGCAGTGGCGTCAAGTCGGTCCATGATATCGGTGACGATGATTGGGACGAGGAAGATGTGGATGATGAAGATGGCCCGGAAATCATTTACGTGCGTGACTGATCTGTTGCGATAAACTTAAGCGCCGCTCAATCGAGCGGCGTTTTAGTATCTGGAAATCGGTAGTCACGAATAACGTTATGGGCGGCGCTGGGTCGCGTGGCCCTCAATCTAAGGTTGAAGATGATGCGGAGCAAAGTGACGGGTGCGCAACGCTGGGTCGTAAAGATCGGGAGTGCGCTGCTGACGGCGGATGGCAAGGGGCTGGATCGCGCAGCCATGAGCGTCTGGGTTGAACAGATGGTGGCCTTGCATGAGGCAGGTGTCGAGTTGGTGCTGGTGTCGTCCGGGGCGGTTGCCGCCGGGATGAGCCGCCTCGGCTGGACCGCGCGACCCAGCGCGATGCATGAGTTGCAGGCCGCTGCTGCCATTGGCCAGATGGGGTTGGTGCAGGCCTGGGAGTCCAGCTTTGCCGAGCACGGTCGCCACACGGCGCAGATTCTGCTGACCCATGATGACCTGTCCGACCGCAAGCGCTACCTCAATGCCCGCAGCACCTTGCGTGCCCTGGTCGAGCTCAAGGTGATCCCGGTGATCAACGAGAACGACACCGTGGTCACCGACGAGATCCGCTTTGGCGACAATGACACCCTGGCGGCGTTGGTGGCCAACCTGGTGGAGGCTGATCTGCTGGTGATCCTCACGGACCGCGATGGCATGTTCGACGCCGATCCGCGCAACAACCCGGATGCCCAGTTGATTTACGAAGCGCGAGCCGATGATCCGGCGCTCGATGCGGTGGCGGGCAGTGTCGGTGGTGCGCTGGGGCGTGGCGGTATGCAGACCAAGCTGCGCGCGGCGCGCCTGGCGGCCCGTTCCGGGGCTCATACCATCATCGTCGGCGGGCGCATTGAGCGTGTGTTGGATCGCCTCAAGGCCGGCGAGCGCATCGGTACGCTGCTGTCGCCTGAGCGCGGCATGCTCGCGGCGCGCAAGCAGTGGCTGGCTGGCCATTTGCAGACGCGCGGTACTTTGGTATTGGATGCTGGGGCTGTTTCTGCCTTGTCTCAGGGCAACAAGAGTTTGTTGCCGGTAGGCGTCAAGCTGGTCCAGGGCAGCTTCCGGCGCGGTGAAATGGTGGTGTGCGTGGCGCCGGACGGCCGCGAGATCGCCCGTGGCCTGGCCAACTACAGCGCCCTTGAGGCGCAGAAAATCATTGGGCAGTCGTCTGAGTCGATTGTCGGTCTGTTGGGTTATATGGCTGAGCCGGAACTGGTTCACCGCGACAACCTGATTCTGGTCTAAAGGGATAACTGCGATGGGTGTAATGAAGGGATTGCTCGGCTTGCTGATGGTCATGCCGCTGCTGGCTTCGGCTGAAGAGATTGGCCGGGTGTCGACGGTGTTCAAGTTTGTCGGTCCGAACGATCGAATCGTGGTTGAAGCCTTTGATGATCCCAAGGTGGATGGTGTGACCTGCTACCTGTCGCGGGCCAAGACCGGCGGGGTGAAGGGTGGCCTGGGCTTGGCCGAAGATCGTGCCGAGGCATCGATTGCTTGTCGCCAGGTGGGGCCAATCCACTTCAAGGGTGAGCTCAAGGATGGCGATGAGGTGTTCAAGGAGCGCACCTCGCTGGTATTCAAGACCATGCAGGTGGTGCGTTTCCTCGACAAGAAGCGCAATACCCTGGTGTACCTGGTCTACAGCGACCGTCTGATCGAAGGCAGCCCGCAGAATGCGGTGACGGCGATTCCGATCCTGCCGTGGCCTAGCGCGCAATAAGCCTGGCAACTCTGCTCTGCTTTATGTGGGAGCTGGCTTGCCTGCGATAACGGTTTAACAGTCGACATCAATGTTGAATGTTAATACCCATCGCAGGCAAGCCAGCTCCCACATTTGTTATGGGGTGGGGCATAAATGGCAGGCAATAAAAAACCGACCCTGGGGTCGGTTTTTTAACAAGCTTATCGCTTAGGCTGCAGCAGCAAGGTTCAGAGCCTTGATGTGGCCATTCAGACGACCTTTATGGCGAGCAGCTTTGTTCTTGTGGATGATGCCTTTATCGGCCATACGGTCGATAACTGGCACGGCCAGAACGTAAGCAGCTTGAGCTTTTTCAGCGTCTTTTGCGTCAATGGCCTTAACTACATTCTTGATGTAGGTACGAACCATGGAACGCAGGCTGGCGTTGTGGCTGCGACGCTTCTCAGCCTGTTTTGCACGTTTTTTGGCGGAAGGTGTGTTGGCCACCGTCGAGCTCCTCGAAAGACTTTTTAGGAAATAGCAAACAAAATAGGCCGCGAATCATGCCGATGAGTTGAAGTCTTGTCAAGGGCGGCTGATGCGAACTGCTGAGTGGTCGATCTGAAGAGGCGGGTGATTTATTTCCGGCGCTTGACCTGTAAACTCGCGAGCTTTGGCTCTGTGCTGTTGCAGGCGCGCAGTATCGCATAAGTGGGCGCTTTGTACGCCTGCTCTTTATCTATAGGCAAAAACTCTTTCAATGAATCTGCTCAAGTCGTTGGCCGCCGTCAGCTCTATCACCATGATTTCCCGGGTTCTGGGGTTTGTGCGGGACACCCTTATTGCGCGTATCTTTGGCGCGAGCATGGCCACGGATGCCTTCTTTATCGCGTTCAAGCTGCCCAACCTGCTGCGGCGGATCTTCGCCGAGGGCGCGTTTTCCCAGGCCTTTGTGCCGATCCTGGCCGAGTACAAGACCCAGCAGGGCGAAGAGGCCACCCGTACCTTTGTCGCCTATGTCTCGGGCCTGCTGACCCTGGTGCTGATGCTGGTGACCATCGCCGGCATGCTCGCCGCGCCCTGGATTATCTGGGCCACAGCCCCCGGTTTTGCCAACACACCGGAAAAGTTCGCCCTGACTAGCGATCTATTGCGGGTGACCTTTCCTTATATATTGCTGATTTCCCTGTCTTCCCTGGCGGGCGCGATCCTCAATACCTGGAACCGCTTCTCGGTGCCGGCGTTTGTGCCGACCCTGCTTAACGTCAGCATGATCATCTTTGCCCTGTTCCTCACGCCGTACTTCGACCCGCCGGTGATGGCGCTCGGCTGGGCGGTGCTGGCCGGTGGCCTGGCGCAACTGTTGTATCAGCTGCCACACCTGAAGAAGATCGGCATGCTTGTGCTGCCACGCCTGAACCTCAAGGACACGGGCGTGTGGCGGGTGATGAAAAACATGCTGCCGGCGATTCTCGGGGTGTCGGTCAGCCAGATCTCCCTGATCATCAATACCGCGTTTGCTTCGCTGCTGGTCTCCGGCTCCGTGTCGTGGATGTATTACGCCGACCGCCTGATGGAATTGCCTTCCGGCGTGCTGGGCGTGGCGCTGGGCACCATTTTGCTGCCGACCCTGGCACGGACCTATGCCAGCCAGGATCGCCAGGAATACTCGCGCATTCTCGACTGGGGCCTGCGCCTGTGCTTTGTGCTGGTGCTGCCCTGTTCCCTGGCCTTGGGGATCCTGGCCGAGCCGCTGACTGTTTCACTGTTCCAGTACGGGCAGTTCAGCGCCTTTGACGCCTTGATGACCCAGCACGCCCTGATCGCCTACTCGGTGGGGTTGCTGGGGATTATCGTGATCAAGGTCCTGGCGCCGGGCTTTTACGCCCAGCAAAACATCCGTACCCCGGTGAAAATCGCCATTTTCACCTTGGTGGTCACTCAGTTGTTCAACCTGGTCTTCATCGGGCCGCTGGCGCACGCGGGCCTGGCCCTGGCCATCAGTGCCGGGGCGTGTATCAATGCCGGCCTGCTGTTTTATCAACTGCGCAAACAGAAAATGTACCAGCCGCAGCCGGGCTGGGGCCTGTTCGCCCTCAAGTTGCTGGTGGCGGTGGCGGTGATGTCGGCGGTATTGCTGGGGTTGATGCACTGGATGCCGGCGTGGGGCGAGGGGCAGATGCTTGAACGATTCCTGCGCCTGGGCCTGTTGGTCGTGGCCGGTGTGATCGCTTACTTTGGCATGTTGCTGCTGTTGGGTTTCCGCCTGCGGGATTTCAATCGCAAGGCGCTCAATTGATCGCAATCAACAATAAGCCGGCTGTTTTTTCGATTCGCATCATTTGGCCTGTGCTGTTGCCTGTCGTCCGGGGCCGGGTGTGGTTATAATCGACCACTTTATGAGCAAGAAGCGCGTTATGCAGCTGGTTCGAGGTCTTCACAACCTGCGCCCCGAGCATCGGGGGTGCGTCGCCACTATTGGCAACTTTGACGGTGTTCACCGTGGCCACCAGGCTATCCTGGCGCGGCTGCGCGAGCGTGCCGTCGAGTTGGGCGTGCCCAGCTGCGTGGTGATTTTCGAGCCGCAGCCCCGTGAGTTCTTCACCCCCGAGACGGCCCCGGCCCGTTTGGCCCGCCTGCGGGACAAACTGCAGTTGCTGGCCGAAGAAGGTGTGGACCGGGTGCTGTGCCTGGCCTTCAACCAGCGTTTGCGCAGCCTCAGCGCCACTGAGTTCGTCGACCGTATCCTCGTCGACGGCCTGGGCGTGCAGCATCTGGAGGTCGGCGACGACTTCCGCTTTGGTTGCGACCGGGTAGGGGATTTCGATTTCCTGCAACAGGCCGGCGTCACCCAGGGGTTTACCGTCGAAGCCGCGCAAACCGTCGAACTGGACGGCCTGCGCGTGAGCAGCACCCAGGTGCGAAATGCCCTGGCGGCTGCCGACTTCGGCTTGGCCGAGCGTTTGCTCGGCCGCCCGTTCCGGATTGCCGGGCGGGTCCTGCACGGCCAGAAGCTGGCGCGCCAACTGGGCACGCCAACCGCCAACGTGCAACTCAAGCGCCGTCGTGTGCCACTGACCGGGGTGTACCTGGTCAGTGTCGAGATCGACGGCCAACCGTGGCCCGGAGTCGCCAACATAGGCGTCAGGCCAACGGTTGCAGGTGATGGCAAGGCCCACCTGGAAGTTCACCTTTTGGATTTTGCCGGGGATTTGTATGACCGGCGTTTGACGGTGGTTTTCCACCAAAAGCTGCGTGAAGAGCAGCGATTCGCCTCCCTGGAGGCGCTGAAAACGGCGATCAATGCGGATGTCGCCGCCGCCCGTGCACTAGCCGCACCTAGCGCCCATCGCTAATGAAGAGCCTTAAATGACCGACTATAAAGCCACGCTAAACCTTCCGGACACCGCCTTCCCAATGAAGGCCGGCCTGCCACAGCGCGAACCGCAGATCCTGCAGCGCTGGGACAGTATTGGCCTGTACGGAAAGTTGCGCGAGATTGGCAAGGATCGTCCGAAGTTCGTCCTGCACGACGGCCCTCCTTATGCCAACGGCACGATTCACATCGGTCATGCGCTGAACAAGATTCTCAAGGACATGATCATCCGCTCGAAAACCCTGGCGGGCTTCGACGCGCCTTATGTCCCGGGTTGGGACTGCCACGGCCTGCCGATCGAGCACAAGGTCGAAGTGACCCACGGCAAGAACCTGGGCGCCGACAAGACCCGCGAGCTGTGCCGTGCCTACGCCTCCGAGCAGATCGAAGGGCAGAAGTCCGAATTCATCCGCCTGGGTGTCTTGGGCGACTGGGCCAACCCGTACAAGACCATGAACTTCAAGAACGAGGCCGGGGAAATCCGTGCCTTGGCCGAAATCGTCAAGGGCGGCTTCGTGTTCAAGGGGCTCAAGCCTGTGAACTGGTGCTTTGACTGCGGTTCGGCCCTGGCCGAAGCGGAAGTCGAGTACGAAGACAAGAAGTCCTCGACCATCGACGTCGCGTTCCCGATCGCCGACGACGCCAAGCTGGCCGAGGCCTTTGGCCTGGCGAGCCTGGCCAAGCCCGCCGCCATCGTGATCTGGACCACTACCCCGTGGACCATCCCCGCCAACCAGGCGCTGAACGTGCACCCGGAATTCACCTACGCCCTGGTGGACATCGGTGATCGCCTGCTGGTGCTGGCTGAGGAAATGGTCGAGGCCTGCCTGGCCCGTTATGAGCTGCAAGGTTCGGTGATCGCCACCACCACCGGCTCGGCGCTGGAACTGATCAACTTCCGTCATCCGTTCTACGACCGCCTGTCGCCGGTGTACCTGGCGGACTATGTCGAGCTGGGTTCGGGCACCGGCGTGGTTCACTCCGCACCGGCCTACGGCGTGGACGACTTCGTGACCTGCAAAGCCTATGGCATGGTCAACGATGACATCCTCAACCCGGTGCAGAGCAATGGCGTGTACGCGCCGTCGCTGGAGTTCTTCGGCGGCCAGTTCATCTTCAAGGCCAACCAGCCGATCATCGACAAACTGTCGGAAGTCGGGGCGCTGCTGCACACCGAAACCATCAAGCACAGCTACATGCACTGCTGGCGCCACAAGACTCCGCTGATCTACCGCGCCACCGCGCAGTGGTTTATCGGCATGGACAAAGAGCCTGTCGCGGGCGAAACCCTGCGCAAGCGTGCCATCAAGGCCATCGAAGACACCGGCTTCATCCCGGCCTGGGGCCAGGCGCGCCTGCACTCGATGATCGCCAACCGTCCGGACTGGTGCATCTCCCGCCAGCGCAACTGGGGCGTGCCGATCCCGTTTTTCCTGAACAAGGAAAGCGGCGAGCTGCACCCGCGTACCGTCGAACTGATGGAAGTGGTGGCCCAGCGCGTGGAACAGGAAGGCATCGAAGCCTGGTTCAAGCTGGACGCTGCCGAGTTGCTCGGTGATGAAGCGCCGCTGTACGACAAGATCAGCGACACCCTCGATGTGTGGTTCGACTCGGGCACCACCCACTGGCACGTGCTGCGCGGTTCGCACCCGATGGGTCACGAGACCGGCCCGCGCGCCGACCTGTACCTGGAAGGTTCGGACCAGCACCGTGGCTGGTTCCACTCGTCGCTGCTGACCGGTTGCGCCATCGACGACCATGCTCCGTACCGTGAGCTGCTGACCCACGGCTTCACCGTCGACGAGAACGGTCGCAAGATGTCCAAGTCCCTGGGCAACGTGATCGCGCCGCAAAAGGTCAACGACACCCTGGGCGCCGATATCATGCGCCTGTGGGTGGCTTCGACCGACTACTCGGGCGAGATGGCCGTTTCGGAGCAGATCCTGCAGCGAAGCGCCGATGCCTACCGTCGTATCCGTAATACCGCACGCTTCATGCTGTCGAACCTGACCGGCTTCAACCCGGCCACCGACATCCTGCCGGCCGAGGAAATGCTCGCCCTGGACCGTTGGGCCGTGGACCGTACCCTGTTGCTGCAGCGCGAGTTGCAGGAACACTACGGCGAATACCGTTTCTGGAACGTCTACTCGAAGATCCACAACTTCTGCGTGCAGGAGCTGGGTGGTTTCTACCTCGACATCATCAAGGACCGCCAGTACACCACTGGCGCCGACAGCAAGGCCCGCCGTTCGGCGCAGACCGCGCTGTACCACATCACCGAAGCGCTGGTGCGCTGGATCGCGCCGATCCTGGCCTTCACCGCCGACGAGCTGTGGGAATACCTGCCGGGCGAGCGTAACGAGTCCGTGATGCTCAACACCTGGTACGAAGGCCTGACCGAATTGCCGGCCGATTTCGAGCTGGGCCGCGAGTACTGGGAAGGCGTGATGGCCGTCAAGGTTGCGGTGAACAAGGAACTGGAAGTCCAGCGTGCGGCCAAGGCCGTCGGTGGCAACCTGCAGGCCGAAGTCACCCTGTTTGCCGAGGAAGGCCTGAGCGCCGACCTGGGCAAGCTGAGCAACGAACTGCGCTTTGTGCTGATCACCTCGACAGCCAGCCTGGCACCCTTCGCCCAGGCCCCGGCTGACGCGGTCGCGACCGAAGTGCCGGGCCTCAAGCTCAAGGTGGTCAAGTCGGCCTTCGCCAAGTGCGCCCGTTGCTGGCATTGCCGTGAAGACGTTGGCGTGAACCCCGAGCATCCAGAAATCTGCGGTCGTTGCGTCGACAACATCAGCGGTGCCGGCGAGGTTCGCCACTATGCCTAAAACCAGCCGTTTCGGACGTCTGGGTTGGCTCGTATTGAGCTTGCTGGTCCTGGTCATCGACCAGGTCAGCAAGGCTCACTTCGAGGGCGCCCTGGAAATGTTCCAGCAGATCGTGGTGATTCCTGACTACTTCAGCTGGACCCTGGCCTATAACACCGGCGCCGCCTTCAGCTTCCTGGCTGACAGCGGCGGCTGGCAGCGCTGGCTGTTCGCCCTGATCGCCGTGGTGGTCAGTGCGGTGCTGGTGGTCTGGCTCAAGCGCCTGGGGCGCAATGACACTTGGCTGGCTATCGCCCTGGCCCTGGTGCTGGGCGGCGCGCTGGGTAACCTGTATGACCGCATTGCCCTGGGCCATGTGATCGACTTTATTCTGGTGCATTGGCAGAACCGCTGGTACTTCCCGGCGTTCAATTTTGCCGACAGCGCCATCTGCGTTGGTGCAATCATGCTGGCGCTGGATATGTTCAAGGGCAACAAGCCCGGAGAAGCCGTAAATGACTGAACAAGTATTGGCCGAACAACGTATTGGCCAGAACACGGAAGTCACCTTGCATTTTGCATTGCGCCTGGAGAATGGCGACACGGTCGACAGCACGTTCGACAAGGCCCCGGCGACCTTCAAGGTCGGCGACGGTAACCTGCTGCCGGGGTTTGAGGCCGCCTTGTTCGGCTTCAAGGCCGGCGACAAGCGCAACTTGCAGATCCCGCCGGAAAACGCCTTTGGCCAGCCCAACCCGCAAAACGTACAGATCATCCCGCGTTCGCAGTTCCAGGACATGGAACTGTCGGAAGGCTTGCTGGTGATCTTCAACGATGCGGCGAATACCGAACTGCCTGGCGTGGTCAAAACCTTCGATGACACTCAGGTGACCATCGACTTCAACCACCCGTTGGCCGGTAAGACCTTGACCTTTGATGTTGAAATCATCGACGTTAAAGCGCTCTAACTGACGAAACCGGTTCCTGTAGGAGCCGGCTTGGCTGCGGTAGCATCGCCTTGGAGCAACGGGTACACCGAGGCGGTGTTATCGCAGGCAAGCCAGCTCCCACAAAGACACGAGGCACAGCATGCAAATCAAACTCGCCAACCCCCGTGGCTTCTGCGCCGGCGTGGACAGGGCGATCGAAATCGTCAATCGCGCCCTGGAAGTCTTCGGGCCGCCGATCTACGTGCGCCATGAAGTGGTCCACAACAAGTTCGTGGTCGAAGACCTGCGGGCCCGTGGCGCTATTTTTGTCGAAGAACTGGATCAGGTGCCGGATGACGTCATCGTCATCTTCAGCGCCCATGGCGTTTCCCAGGCCGTGCGCACCGAGGCGGCAGGCCGTGGCCTGAAAGTATTCGATGCGACCTGCCCGCTGGTGACCAAGGTGCATATCGAAGTGGCGCGCTACAGCCGCGACGGCCGCGAGTGCATCCTGATCGGCCACGCCGGTCACCCCGAAGTCGAGGGCACCATGGGTCAGTACGACGCCAGCAATGGCGGCGCGATCTACCTGGTGGAAGATGAAAAAGACGTCGCCGAGTTGCAAGTGCATAACCCTGAAAAGTTGGCATTCGTGACCCAGACCACTTTGTCGATGGATGACACCAGTCGCGTCATCGACGCCCTGCGTACCCGTTTTCCCGCCATTGGTGGGCCGCGCAAGGACGACATCTGCTACGCCACGCAAAACCGCCAGGATGCCGTCAAGCAACTGGCCGACGAGTGCGATGTGGTGCTGGTAGTGGGTAGCCCCAACAGCTCCAACTCCAATCGTCTGCGCGAACTGGCCGAACGCATGGCCACCCCGGCGTACCTGATCGACGGCGCCGAAGACTTGCAGCGCAGTTGGTTCGACGGTGTCGAGCGCATCGGCATCACGGCGGGTGCCTCGGCGCCGGAAGTCCTGGTGCGTGGGGTGATCCAGCAATTGCAGGCGTGGGGCGCGACAGGCGCCGACGAGTTGGCGGGGCGTGAAGAAAACATCACTTTCTCCATGCCCAAGGAGTTGCGGGTTCGCTCGCTGCTCTGAGTCCCAGTTCGTCGTACCCGCGGCACAAGGCCTGCTCGGCCTTGTCGCTGCGCAGGCTGATCCGACCGGTGGGCGCCAGCACCACTTGATGCAGGCTCAGCGGCTGGTCCGTTGAGCACACATGCACGGTGCCGGCGCGAAACCCTCCCGCAGACAGCAGGGGTTCGCCCAGCCCACTGAAGCGAATCTGCGTGCGCACCGGAGTATTGCCCACGATGGGAACCCGCCCATTGTCCTGGCGCTCCAGCAGTACCGGGTTGTCGTCGTCCAGATGGCCGCGCCCATTCATGTCTACCACCACCCTCCAGCCTCGGCTCCAGTCATCCTCCAGGGCATGGATGATCACCGTTCGATTGCGCGCAATGGCCTGGGTGCGGGCGTAGCGCAGGCCGGACGCCAATGTCTGCGCCGCGTTCAGTCGCATGTGGGAGTCCAGCAGGTTCTTGAAGCCGGGCACCGCCAATTGCGCCAGGATGCCGCTGACGAGCAAGCCGAGCAGCAATTCGATCAATGTGAAACCGTGTTGTTTCATACCTTGTCCCTCCGTGGACAGTTCATTCGACTGTGGCAGTACTAGTTATAGCGGCGGTCTACGCCCGTGCAGTGATGGCCTTCCTGTCCAAAGTATTTCCCTTTATTCCGAGGGGCAGCGAGGCTGCGGGAGCGGCGCTAGTCTTGGGTAACGCACGGCTCTCTCGGCCGTTTTGATGACCCTGGACAAGGATGACGATGGTTATGCGAGCTTGCTCGGCAACGTCTTGTACACCCCCTCCAACTGACCGGCAGGTTGGCATGAGCCTGGTCGAAGTGCTGGTCTCGCTGTTGATTCTCGGGGTTGGCCTGTTGGGGGCCGGGCTGATCCAGTTGAATGCGCTCAAGTACACCGACAGTGCCAGGATGATCAGCCAGGCGAGCTTCATCGCCTACGACATGCTCGACCGGATCCGCGCCAACTTCGGTGCCGACTACGCCTGGCAGAGCGGCGATGTGGCGCCCGCCACCAGTATGGCCGCGAGTGTCCGGGACCTGGATCTGCTCGACTTCGAGGCCAATATCAGCCAACTGGCCGGCGATACCGCCAAAGGTTCGATTGCGCTCGACCAGCGCGAGGTAACCATCAGCATCAGCTGGGATGATTCGCGTGTAGCCAATGCTGGCAATACCCGTGAAACATTCACCCTGACCAGTCGCGTCGCCGTTGACCCGAGGCCGGCACGATGAGGCGCTCCTGTGCGGGGTTTGGTCTGGTCGAAGCCTTGCTGGCGGCGACCTTGGGGTTGATCGTGGTCCTGGCGGCGGTCCAGGTGATGCTGGCCGCCCGCAGCACCGCTGCCAGCCAGCACGCGTCGGCGTTATTGCAGGACGATGGGCGCTTTGTCCTGGGCAAGATGATTCAGGAGATTCGCCTGGCGGGGATGTTTGGTTGCCTGTCCCTGCCTTTGATTGCCCAGGCGCCTGCTGACTTTTCCAGGCCGGTCAGGGTGGTGGTCAATGGTGCCTCGACCAGCCTGACGTTGGTCACCGGTGATGTCGGTGAGCAGGGCAGTCGTCCAGACTGGACTGTGCTCAGTAACTGTGTCGACAGCGCCCAGGCCTATTCGGGGGTGCCGCCCAGGCCAGGGCCCGGGCAGATCGCTTTTCCCGTGCGCAAACTGACCTACACCTTTGAGTCAGGGCAGGTGAAGCTCAGCACGCCGGCAATGCCGGCCAAGGCGGTGCTGGTGGATAACGTGGGGACGTTCGAGTTGAGCTTCGGGATGGCCGGCCGGCCTGGGTCCAGTGTTGTGACCCGGTATGACAGTCATCCCGGCGATGAGTCGCTGATCCGCAGTGTGCGTGTGGCGTTGACACTTCGCGACCCGGCGGGGCGTGTGCGGGATCAGGTCTACAGCGCCGTCGCCGCCGTGCGTAATCGTCTTGAGTAGCGAGTGCCGGATGCCGGCCCCCAGGCAGCGCGGCATGGTGCTGTTGATCAGCCTGGTAGTGCTGCTGTTGTTGACGGTTCTCGGGCTGTCATCGATGCAGGGTGCGACGTCGCAGGAACAGCTCGCCGGCAGCCTCTGGCATCGCAACCAATCGTTTCAGGCTGCCGAAAGCGGGCTCAGGCGTGGTGAGTCGGCTGTACAGGTGCATGGGTTTGGTTTGCCGTCCTGTCAGTCATGGGTTACCTGCGCACCGCCAAACGAGGCGTATGTCATCAGCCGACCGGGTGTCGATCCGGTCTCGGCTGTCACTTGGGTCGGCATGCAGGCGGGCTTCTACGGCATTCAAAACCTGGGAGTCGGTAGCGGGTTGGCCCATTTGCCGCCCGACACCCCGGCGACCTTGTATCGGGTCACAGCAGTGGGGATCAGCGGCCAGTCGCGCACCGTTCTGGAGAGCGTCTATGCGCGGGTAGCCCCGGATGCTGAGGCCGATGAGCGATTTCGACGAATCCTGTGGCGACAACTTCAGTAGGTGGGCATCACGATGAGTGGCAACAGCAAAGGGTTCACCCTGATCGAGTTACTGATCGCGCTGGCGATCATTGGCACCTTGGCCGCAGTGATTTATCCGGGGTACACCGCCCATGTGAAAAAGGCTTACCGCACAGAAATCGTCGGGCTGCTCATGGAGCAAGCCCAGCACCTGGAGCGCTATTACGTGAGAAACGGCACTTTTATTGATGCGGGCGGCATCAGCAGCGGCAATGATCGCTATAGAATCACGGTGACGCTGAACCCGCAGGATTTCACCCTGACCGCGACGCCTTTTGCCGCTGCGATGTTGGGCGATCCTTGTGGTGAGTTCAGTTTGACCAGCACTGGCGCACGGGCCAATCCCGGCGCAGCACCCGGCATCACACGTCAGGAGTGCTGGGGGCGATGAGGCGGGTGGGCGACGGGGTGCCTGGGGCACTCCTTTCTTTTTATGGGCTGGATCGAACAATGACCAAGCAACAGCAAGTCGTGGTTGTGGGTGGTGGTGTTATCGGGCTGTTGACGGCATTCAACCTGGCAACCCAGGGGCAGGCAGTGGTCGTGCTTGACCGTTCGTCGGTCGGTCAGGAGTCTTCCTGGGCCGGTGGTGGGATCGTGTCGCCGCTATACCCATGGCGCTACAGCCCAGCTGTCACGGCATTGGCCCATTGGTCCCAGGATTTTTACCCGCAACTGGCCCAGCGCCTGTTTGCCGCCACTGGCGTGGACCCGGAGGTGCATACCACCGGCCTCTATTGGCTGGACCTCGACGACGAGGCCGATGCCCTGGCCTGGGCTGCTCGGGAGGAGCGGCCATTGAGCAAGGTGGATGTCTCGGCCGCCCGTGACGCGGTTCCGGTATTGGGGCCGGGGTTTGCACAGGCCATTTATATGGCGGACGTGGCCAATGTGCGCAATCCGCGCCTGGTCAAATCCCTCAAGGCGGCGTTGTTGGCGTTACCTGGCGTGACCCTGCATGAGCATTGCGCAGTAGAGGGGTTTATCCAGGAGGGCGGCAGCATTGTCGGGGTCAATACCGCGCAGGGTGAGGTGCGGGGTGATGAGGTGGTGCTCGCGGCCGGTGCCTGGAGTGGCGAGTTGCTCGCCAGCCTGGGGCTGACGCTGCCGGTGGAGCCGGTCAAGGGCCAGATGATTTTGTACAAGTGCGCCTCGGACTTTCTGTCCTGCATGGTTCTGGCGAAGGGGCGCTATGCGATCCCGCGCCGGGACGGGCATATCCTGATTGGCAGCACGCTGGAGCATGAAGGCTTCGACAAGACCCCGACCGAGTCGGCCCTGGACAGCCTCAAGGCCTCGGCTGTGGAGCTGATTCCGGCCCTGGCGGATGCCGAGGTGGTGGGGCATTGGGCCGGTTTGCGGCCTGGTTCGCCGGAGGGCATCCCCTATATCGGCAAGGTGCCAGAGTTTGAGGGGCTGTGGCTCAACTGCGGGCATTACCGTAATGGTCTGGTATTGGCGCCGGCGTCGTGTCAGTTATTTGCTGACCTACTGCTGGGGCATGAGCCGGTGATTGACCCGGCGCCCTATGCGCCCGCTGGTCGGATATAGACCCGGCTCCTGAGTACTCAGCGCTCGATAGACTTCGGCCCCTGCTCCAGATGCGCCTGGGTGCAGTACCACTCCTGGCGCTGGCTCAATGCCCGGTCCTGAGGCAGATGCACGCCGCAGTGCGCACAGCGAACCATGGGCGCAGCGCCTTGTTCGCCGGGCTGTTGCTGCGTCGAAGCGGGGCGCTTGAACTTGCGCCAGAACCATACCGCAGCAGCAATCAGGGCAATCCAGAACAGTAAACGAACCATGGCAGGCAGCTTCTCGACAGGGAATCCGGCAGTTTAGCCAAAGGTATTGCCGGCGCACAGGGTAATAAAGTCGCGCCATAAAAAAAGGAGCCCGGGGGGCTCCTTCTTGCGCTACCAGAGGGGGCTTCAGTCAAAGACACCGAACGTCATGTAGCTGAACCACGAGCGATCCTGGTTGTTGCCCAGGGCTTCGGGGGCTTCTTCCTCGATCACGTCGCCGTTCTCGTTATGCGGCTTGAGCTCGGACGGAATGGCGTCCTTGGCGTCCTGGTACTGCTTGAGGATGTCCTGGTTGGCGCGGGTTTCGCCCGGTGGCAACGGTGGACGGGACTCGATCAGGCCCAGGGTGTACTTGCTCAACCACGAGCGGTTGTCCGCTTCGGCAACCTGCGGCACAAACTGGCCGTCTTGCAGGCTCGGGTGGTCCGGGTAGTTGAGTTTCAGGGTTTCCAGGCTGGTAGCCGCCAGGGTATCGAGGTGCAGGCGCTGGTAAGCCTCGGTCATCACGGCCAGGCCATCACCCACGGAAGGGGTTTCCTGGAAGTTTTCCACTACATAGCGGCCACGGTTGGCGGCGGCGACATAGGCCTGGCGCGTCAGGTAGTAGTGGGCCACGTGGATTTCGTAGGAAGCCAGCAGGTTGCGCAGGTAGATCATGCGCTGCTTGGCGTCCGGCGCGTAGCGGCTGTTGGGGAAGCGGCTGGTCAGTTGGGCGAACTCGTTATAGGAGTCGCGCGCGGCACCTGGGTCACGCTTGGTCATGTCCAGCGGCAGGAAGCGCGCCAGCAGGCCAACGTCCTGGTCAAACGAGGTCAGGCCCTTGAGGTAGTAGGCGTAGTCTACGTTCGGGTGCTGCGGGTGCAGGCGGATAAAACGCTCGGCAGCGGATTTTGCAGCTTCCGGCTCGGCGTTCTTGTAGTTCGCATAGATCAGTTCGAGCTGGGCCTGGTCGGCATAGCGGCCAAACGGATAGCGCGACTCCAGGGCCTTGAGCTTGGCCGTGGCACTTGTGTAGCTATTGTTGTCCAGGTCGGCCTGAGCCTGCTGGTACAGCTCGACTTCACTGAGGTTTTCGTCGACGACGTCCTTTGTTGACGAGCAAGCAGCAGTCATGGCGAGGATGGCGATCAGCAGCAGGTGTTTCACTTGCATGGCGGCTTGCGTCCCTATGACGGCCGCTGTCTTGGGCGGGGCCGTCCTGTTATGATGAGCGCCCCGATGAAAGCCTCGGGGCAAAAGACGCCGTATTTAACCACAAGCGCGCAGCCGAAACCAAAGGCTGTGCCACGCCTAGTCTGAGCATGTCCGATAAAATTGAACTTCGCGCAGAGGTGCCGTCCGAATTGGGCGGCCAACGCCTCGATCAAGTCGCCGCACAACTATTCGCTGAGCACTCGCGCTCGCGCCTTTCCGCCTGGATCAAAGACGGCCGCCTGACTGTGGATGGAGCGGTTATCCGCCCGCGAGACATAGTGCATGGCGGTTCGGTTCTTGAGCTGACTGCCGAGCAGGAAGCCCAGGGAGAATGGATCGCCCAGGACATCGAACTGGATATCGTCTATGAAGACGACGACATCCTGGTGATCAACAAACCCGCAGGCCTGGTGGTTCACCCGGCGGCCGGGCACGCTGATGGCACCTTGCTCAATGCCTTGTTGCACCATGTGCCGGACATCATCAATGTCCCGCGCTGCGGCATTGTCCACCGCCTGGACAAGGACACCACCGGCCTGATGGTGGTGGCCAAGACCATCCAGGCGCAGACGCAGTTGGTCACACAATTGCAGAGCCGTAGTGTCAGCCGTATCTATGAGTGCATCGTGATTGGTGTGGTTGTAGCCGGTGGCAAAATCAATGCGCCTATCGGTCGCCACGGCCAGCAGCGCCAGCGCATGGCGGTGATGGAGGGCGGCAAGCAGGCCGTCAGCCACTATCGCGTGCTGGAGCGTTTCCGTTCCCACACCCATGTGCGGGTCAAGCTGGAAACCGGCCGTACCCACCAGATCCGGGTGCATATGGCGCATATCAACTTCCCGTTGGTCGGCGATCCGGCCTACGGTGGCCGCTTCCGTATTCCGCCGGCCGCCAGTGTGACCATGGTCGAATCGTTGAAATCGTTCCCGCGCCAGGCGCTGCATGCACGCTTCCTGGAGCTGGATCATCCGACGAGCGGTGAGCGGATGAGTTGGGAATCGCCACTGCCCGACGATTTTGTCTGGCTGCTGTCGCTGCTCAAGCAAGACCGCGAGGCCTTTGTCGGATGAATGGCTGGCTGATTCCTGACTGGCCTGCGCCGGCCGGGGTCAAAGCCTGCGTCACCACCCGTGCGGGCGGTGTCAGCCTGGCGCCGTTCGACAGCCTCAACTTAGGCGATCATGTCGAGGACAGCCCTGAGGCTGTACTGGAAAACCGTCGTCGCCTCACTGCCGCATTCGCTATCCAGCCGGCCTGGCTGCGCCAGGTCCATGGTGTGGTCGTGGTTGAGGCCGATCCGGGACAGATTGCCGAGGCGGATGGCAGTTGGACCGATACGCCCGGCATCGCCTGCACGGCGATGACCGCCGATTGCCTGCCGGCCTTGTTTTGCAACAAAGCCGGGACCCGGGTTGCCGCCGCCCATGCCGGCTGGCGTGGCCTGGCGGCGGGCGTGCTGGAAGCCGCCGCCGACAGCCTGGATGTTGCACCTGCCGACATACTGGTCTGGTTAGGTCCGGCGATCGGCCCAAAGGCCTTTGAAGTCGGTCCCGAAGTGCGTGAAGCCTTCATGCAGCAACTTGCGCAAACGGCCGAAGCCTTTGTGCCGAGCCACAACCCGGGCAAGTTCCTGGCCGACATCTACCAGTTGGCGCGCCTGCGCCTGGCTGCGCGGGGTATCACTGCCGTCTACGGTGGCGGTTTGTGCACCGTAACCGACCCACGCTTCTTTTCTTACCGGCGCAGCCCGCGCACCGGTCGATTTGCCTCCCTTATCTGGCTCGAACGCTAGACTCTGCTGATCCATATCAAGCATGGCCGGCTTGAATCTTCCAGAATCCACCCCATCTATAAGGGTATCTGGCAGGTTTCTTCATTCAGGATGCGTTAATCGCGAGCAAGCTCGCTCGTACCTAGCTCCGGCCTGCTCAAAAGGAAGGTGACTAATGCGTATTGATCGTTTAACCAGCAAATTACAATTGGCCTTATCGGATTCCCAATCCCTGGCGGTTGGCCTCGACCATCCGGCCATCGAGCCCGCGCACTTGATGCAGGCACTCCTCGAACAGCAGGGTGGTTCGATCAAGCCCCTGTTGATGCAGGTGGGCTTCGACGTCAACAGCCTGCGCAAGGAGTTGAGCAAAGAGCTCGACCAACTGCCGAAAATCCAGAATCCGACGGGCGACGTGAATATGTCCCAGGATTTGGCGCGCCTGCTCAACCAGGCCGATCGCCTGGCCCAGCAAAAGGGTGACCAGTTCATCTCCAGCGAACTGGTGCTGCTCGCCGCCATGGATGACAACAGCAAGCTCGGCAAGTTGTTGCTGGGCCAGGGTGTGAGCAAAAAGGCCCTGGAAAATGCCATCAACAACCTGCGCGGCGGCGAGGCGGTGAATGACCCCAACCATGAGGAGTCGCGCCAGGCCCTGGACAAATACACCGTTGACCTGACCAAGCGCGCCGAAGACGGCAAGTTGGACCCGGTGATCGGGCGTGACGATGAAATTCGTCGCACCATCCAGGTCCTGCAGCGTCGCACCAAGAACAACCCGGTGCTGATCGGTGAGCCTGGGGTGGGTAAAACCGCCATCGCCGAAGGCCTGGCCCAGCGCATCATTAATGGTGAAGTGCCGGACGGCCTCAAGGGCAAGCGCTTGCTGTCCCTGGACATGGGGGCGTTGATCGCCGGTGCCAAGTTCCGTGGCGAGTTTGAAGAGCGCCTCAAATCCCTGCTCAACGAGCTGTCGAAGCAGGAAGGGCAGATCATTCTGTTTATCGACGAACTGCACACCATGGTCGGCGCCGGTAAAGGCGAAGGTTCGATGGACGCCGGCAATATGCTCAAGCCGGCACTGGCCCGGGGTGAGTTGCATTGCGTCGGGGCCACCACGCTCAACGAGTACCGCCAGTACATTGAAAAGGACGCGGCCCTTGAGCGGCGCTTCCAGAAAGTCCTGGTGGAAGAGCCGAGCGAAGAAGACACCATTGCGATCCTGCGTGGCTTGAAAGAGCGCTATGAAGTCCACCACCGCGTGGCGATCACTGACGGCGCGATCATTGCGGCGGCCAAATTGAGCCATCGCTATATCACTGATCGTCAGTTGCCGGACAAGGCCATCGACCTGATCGACGAAGCGGCCAGCCGGATCCGCATGGAGATCGACTCCAAGCCTGAAGTGCTGGACCGTCTGGAGCGGCGCCTGATTCAACTGAAAGTCGAATCCCAGGCGCTGAAAAAAGAAGACGATGACGCGGCGAAGAAACGCCTGGAAAAACTCCAGGAAGAAATCCTGCGCCTGGAACGTGAGTATTCGGACCTGGAAGAAATCTGGACCTCGGAAAAAGCCGAAGTGCAGGGTTCCGCACAGATCCAGCAAAAGATCGAGCAGTCGCGCCAGGAACTGGAAGCTGCCCGGCGTAAAGGCGACCTGAACCGCATGGCCGAGTTACAGTACGGGGTGATCCCGGACCTGGAGCGCAGCCTGCAAATGGTTGACCAGCATGGCCACAGTGAAAACCAGTTGCTGCGCAGCAAGGTGACCGAGGAAGAAATTGCCGAGGTGGTGTCCAAGTGGACCGGTATTCCGGTGTCGAAGATGCTGGAGGGCGAGCGTGACAAACTGTTGCGTACGGAAAGCCTGTTGCACCAGCGCGTGATTGGTCAGGAAGAGGCCGTGGTGGCCGTGTCCAACGCGGTACGGCGTTCCCGGGCCGGGTTGTCCGACCCGAACCGCCCGAGCGGCTCGTTCATGTTCCTCGGCCCGACCGGTGTGGGTAAGACCGAGCTGTGCAAGGCCCTGGCCGAGTTCCTCTTTGATACTGAAGAGGCGATGGTGCGTATTGATATGTCCGAGTTCATGGAGAAACACTCCGTGGCGCGGTTGATCGGGGCGCCACCAGGCTACGTGGGCTACGAGGAAGGCGGCTACCTGACCGAAGCGGTACGGCGCAAGCCTTACTCGGTGATCCTCCTGGACGAGGTCGAGAAGGCCCACCCGGATGTGTTCAACGTGTTGCTGCAAGTGCTGGAAGATGGCCGGCTGACGGACAGCCACGGACGTACCGTGGACTTCCGTAATACGGTGATCGTGATGACCTCCAACCTGGGTTCGGTACAGATCCAGGAGATGGTCGGGGATCGTGAGGGCCAGCGTGCTGCAGTCATGGATGCGCTGACCAGCCACTTCCGCCCGGAATTTATCAACCGGGTCGATGAAGTGGTGATCTTCGAGCCTTTGGCGCGGGATCAGATCGCTGGCATCACCGAGATCCAGCTGGGCCGCCTGCGCAGCCGTCTGGCAGAGCGCGAGCTGATGCTGGAGCTGAGCAGCGAGGCCTTGGACAAGCTGATCGCCGTCGGCTACGACCCGGTGTATGGCGCACGGCCTTTGAAACGGGCGATCCAGCGCTGGATCGAGAACCCGCTGGCGCAACTGATCCTGTCGGGCAGCTTTGTGCCGGGGACCAGCGTCAAGGCCACGGTAGAAAACGACGAAATCGTCTTCCACTAAGCCCGGATTGGGTGGTTATAAGCA
Source organism: Pseudomonas sp. ICMP 8385 (assembly GCF_002699915.1). Taxonomy (NCBI): domain Bacteria; kingdom Pseudomonadati; phylum Pseudomonadota; class Gammaproteobacteria; order Pseudomonadales; family Pseudomonadaceae; genus Pseudomonas; species Pseudomonas sp. ICMP 8385. The sequence goes on from NZ_LKBY01000001.1 coordinate 37,938, forward strand.
GAGGCCCCGCATTGCGGGGCCTTTTTTTTCGATAGGGCGTTGAACTGTAAGGCAAAGGCTTGTAAAGTGCGCCCCGCAGCAACGTCAGCCCACGGGTTTCTTCTCCCCAAGGAGAAATCAGAAAGAAGCGCAAATCATTGTCTTAAAAGCAATTTAAAGGGTTGACAGGGGTTTTTAAGATTGTAGAATAGCGCGCCTCAGAGACGCGAACGTAGCGATACGGACGGGCCGAAGAGAAGGTAGCAAGCAACACCGTAGTACATTTGAAATATGTAGTTCCGTGATAGCTCAGTCGGTAGAGCAAATGACTGTTAATCATTGGGTCCCAGGTTCGAGTCCTGGTCACGGAGCCAATTTCAAACCGGGGTATAGCGCAGTCCGGTAGCGCGCCTGCTTTGGGAGCAGGATGTCAGGAGTTCGAATCCCCTTACCCCGACCATATTTGGGTCGTTAGCTCAGTTGGTAGAGCAGTTGGCTTTTAACCAATTGGTCGTAGGTTCGAATCCCACACGACCCACCATTTTTGAGACCAGTTAACGCTGGAATCGAATCTTAAGATCAGAGGCCAAAAGTCCTGATCGAAGAAGGCGACTTGAAAAGGTCGCCTTTTTTTTACCGGGGTATAGCGCAGTCCGGTAGCGCGCCTGCTTTGGGAGCAGGATGTCAGGAGTTCGAATCCCCTTACCCCGACCATATTAAAAATCCTCGTATCGAAAGATACGGGGATTTTTTTTGCCTGTGCAAAAGCTGAAGTTACCTCGATCAAATGTGGGAAGAGGCAAGCCCCCTCCCACATTGAGCAGCCCCACCCGGGACCGTATTGTCAGTGGAGCTTGAGCCGCGGCTCGGTGCCCCGGCCGATCTTGCTGCCCAGCATCAACATCATCGTGCGGAAGAACCCGTACAACGCCATCTGGTGCATGCGGTACAGCGACACATAAAACATCCGCGCCAGCCAGCCTTCGAGCATCACACTGCCGGTCAGGTTGCCCATCAAGTTACCCACAGCCGAAAAACGCGACAGCGAGATCAGGGAGCCATAGTCGGTGTACTTGTAGCTGGGCAGTGCCTTGCCTTCGATGCGCAATTTCAGGGACTTGGCCAGCAGCGACGCCTGCTGGTGCGCTGCTTGCGCCCGTGGTGGAACGTTGCGGTCGGTGCCTGGCTGCGGGCAGGCGGCGCAGTCACCGAAGGCGAAGATATTCTCGTCACGGGTGGTCTGCAGGGTTGGCAGCACCTGCAGTTGGTTGATGCGGTTGGTCTCCAGGCCGTCGATATCCTTGAGAAAGCCCGGTGCGCGAATCCCCGCAGCCCACACCTTGAGGCTGGCGGGAATCACCTGGCCACTGCTGGTAATCAGGCTCTCGGCGGTGACTTCGCTCACGGCCGAGTTGGTCATGACTGTCACCCCGAGCTTTTCCAGGGTTTTATGCACAGGCCCGCTGATCCGCTCTGGCAGGGCCGGCAAGACCCGGGGCCCGGCTTCGATCAGGGTGATGTGCATGTTTTCCGGCTTGATCCGGTCCAGGCCATAGGCCGCCAGTTCGTGGGCGGCATTGTGCAGTTCGGCGGCCAGTTCGACTCCGGTGGCGCCGGCGCCAACGATTGCCACGCTGATCTGTTCCACCACATCGGTTTGCCCGGCGTGGGCGCGCAGGTAGTGGTTGAGCAATTGCTGGTGGAAACGTTCGGCCTGCTTGCGGGTATCGAGGAACAGGCAGTGCTGTGCCGCGCCTTCGGTGCCGAAGTCGTTGGTGGTGCTGCCGACGGCAATCACCAGGGTGTCATAGCTCAGCACGCGCGCGGGCACCAGCTCGCGGCCTTCTTCATCAAGGGTCGCGGCCAGCTGGATCTTCTTCTGTTCACGATCAAGCCCGCTCATGCGCCCCAGTTGGAACTCGAAGTGGTTCCATTTGGCCTGGGCAACATAATTGAGTTCGTCTTCAGAGGAGTTCAGCGAACCGGCGGCCACCTCATGCAACAGGGGCTTCCAGATGTGGGTCAGGTTGGTGTCTACCAGCGTGACACTGGCACTGCCGCGCTTGCCCAGGGTCTTACCCAGACGGGTAGCCAACTCCAGGCCGCCGGCGCCGCCGCCGACGATAATAATACGATGGGTCATGGGGGTATCTCGCAAGGCTAAAAGAAATCGGTGCGGTTACCCGAGCGAGCGCCAGGCAGCTCATAGCGTCAGGTAACTCAAAAGGCGGCTCAGAAAGCCCAGGGCAATCACCACAACCAGTACCACCCCAAGGAGCAGCCACGGCCGGAAAGGCTTGCGCTCAACCTGGTGCTGGGACAGTTGCAGGTACTCTTCGACATGTTGTTGGTCGTCAGGGTTCAGGCGGCTGGTCATAAAGGCCTCGTCAGGTAGACGTTGCTGAGGGGGATCACGTTACAGGCTGATACCCACGTCGAACACTATGCTGCGCCCCAGGTTGTTGCGCAAGAAATCCGGTGCGTCCGGGTGGGCGAATAACACCCGCGCAAAGGTCGGGCCGACCAATGACAGCGAGCGCCAGCCCTGGCGCAGGTATTCGGTGGGCGGTGGGAAATGGCTGTTGAGGTCCAGCACTTCACGCTTGAGGCTGGCAAAGGCGATGATATCCAGCTCCCCCAGGTCCATGCCGCGCTCTTTGTAGTTATGGGCCTTCTTGCGCAAGGTCGGCGCCAGGCGCAGGAGAAACTCATGGGCGGGAATGCGCCTGGGCTTGGCCTCGCGCCGTACCAGTTGGCTCAGGGAAAAAGCACTGCGCCGGCGCAGCAGTTCGTCGCGCCATTCGTCATTCAGGCGGCGGCCTTCGTCGAGGACAAAAAACACCTCGAAACTGGCATCGCGAAACAGCACGTCCGGCGGTTCTTGACCGGCGGCATGAAACTCTTCGGCACGGTAGGGCACATTCAGGCCTTGCAGCAGGCGCTGGCAGACCCAACGCTCACGCTCCCATTTGCGGGCATTGGACAGGAACGCGTTGGCTTGTTCGGCCGCTATGGTGAGCAGGCGCAAATAATCTGAGTCATCCATGCTTGCAGCTTAGCGTTCAAATGATGACCGCAGGAAGTCCCGTGTGAAAAGGCTCGGTGTAGACTGGCGCTTCAGTTGACGGTTTACACAAGGAGTTCGCGGTGAAGTTTTGGGTTGCGGTGTTGCTGAGCTTTTTGCCCCTTTGGGCCCAAGCGGTTGAGCTGGGGGAGCGGCTGACGCCCTGGACCCTGCTCGACCAGTTCGACCAGGCCTATACCCTGGATAACCAGGCGCAGGTCTTGCTGGTAGCGCGCAGCATGGACGCCGCCAAGCAGGTGGATGCGGCCTTGCAGGGCCAGCCCAAGGGGTATCTGGAGGCACGCCATGTGGTGTTTGTCGCCGATATCCAGCGCATGCCAAGGCTGATTGCCAAGCTCTTCGCCGTCCCGGCGATGCAGGCCTATAACTACCGGGTGATGCTCGACCGTGATGCGCGGATCGCTGTGCGTTATCCGGCGCCTGTGGATAAAGTGCTGTGGTTGCAGTTGGAGGACGGCAAGCTGGTCGCGCGCCATGAGTACGCCTCTGCCGCCGAACTGCGCCAGGCCCTGGAGCAGGTACAGCCGTGATCAGTGCCGCCATGCTGGCGCCGCAAACCCTGTGGCTGGGCTGGCTGCTGTATGCACCGGTGATTGTCTGGGCGATCCTGCGCTCGTCCTGGGTCGAGCTGTTTGCCGACCGGCGGCGCCAGCATCTGTTGTTTGGCACGGTGTTCGCGCTGTTTATGTTGTGGCTGGTGCGCCGGGACTTCGATAGCGGGGTGTCCTACCACTTTATCGGCATGACCGCCGTGACCCTGCTACTCGACTGGCCCCTGGCAATTGTCGGTGGGCTGGCGGCGCAATTGGGCCTGGTGCTGCTCGGGCGCCAGGACTTGGCGGCGGTCGGGGTCAATGGCGCGCTGCTGGTCCTGCTGCCGGTACTGGTGACCGAGACGTGCGCGCTGCTGGTGGAGCGGGCGCAGCCGCGCAATCCCTTTGTGTATATCTTCTGTTCCGGTTTTTTTGCCGCCGCCTTGTCGGCGTTGCTGTGCCTGTTGGCCGGCCTGGGCCTGCTGTGGCTGGACGGCCGCTTCGCCATGCCCGAGTGGATCGAGGATTTTATCGGTTACCTGTGGCTGATCATCTTTCCCGAAGCCTTTATCAACGGCATGGTGATCAGTGCCTTGGTGGTGTTTTGCCCGGAGTGGCTGGAGACGTTCAACCGGACGCGCTACCTCTCGGCGCCCTGGAAGGATGACAATTCACGCCCTTGATCCAAATCAAAGGCGGGACGCAAAAGTGGTCGCATGCTCTGCGAAACTTCCAGGAGCACGATCATGAGTGTGTACGAGTGGGCACGGCAGGAGTTGCGCAGAAGCCAGGATGCGGCACAGGAAATCGGTTTTGACCCGGGCTTGAGCCTGCGCGCCTTGCTCAGTGCGGTGGTGCAGCAGAGCAAGGGCGTACGCAGTGCCGAAGACCTGGCCGACGAGTTGCTGTTTCTTGCAGAAAACCTCGACGACCAGCAGGACTACGGCTTTATGCGACCTTAGTGGGCCCGCGGTGGCAGGTCTTCGGAGAACAGTTCGTCTTCAGCGTCCGGGCTGACCGGAATCTTGTGTTCCTCCGCGGCCCAGGCGCCCAGATCGATCAGTTTGCAGCGATCCGAGCAGAATGGCCGGTTGAGGTTGGTCGCTTTCCATTCCACGGGTGCGCCGCAGGTTGGGCATTCGACGGTCAAGGGTTGGCTCATGTTCGGCCTCCACGCAAAGTAAGGTAAAAGTGGTGCAGTCGCTCGACCTCGGCCTGTAGCCAGGCCAGGTCCTGGTCATTGACCAGTACATCGTCGGCATGGCGCAAGCGCTCTTCCCGGGAGGCCTGGGCCTTGAGAATCGCCTGCACCTGTTCTTCGCTGATGCCATCGCGCAGCAGGGTACGCTGAATCTGTGTTGCTTGCGGCACATCGATCACCAGGATGCGCTGGGTCATGGCGGACTGGCCCGACTCAATCAACAACGGCGATACCAGGATCGCATAGGGCGAGCGGGCGCGGGCCAAGTGGTTGCGGATCTCGTCGGCAATCAGCGGGTGCAGCAGGGCCTCCAGCCACCGGCGTTCTTGCGGTGCCTGGAAAATGCGCTGGCGCAAGGCCGCGCGATCCAACTGGCCATCGGGCCGCAGGATCGCGCCGCCGAAGTGCTCGGCAATCTTGGCCAGCGCCGGGCGGCCGGGCTCCACCACCCAACGTGAGGCGTGGTCGGCGTCGATCAGGTCCACGCCAAGGTCGATAAAGTGCTGGGCCGCAGCGCTTTTGCCGCTGCCGATGCCGCCCGTCAGGCCAAGAATCCAGGGTGTTGCGACAGAAGTGGTCATCTGAAACCGACAGACTGCAAATAGAAGTCGGTTATTTGACCACCCCAGAGCAATGCAATCCAGCCGGCAATTGCCAGATAGGGACCAAAAGGCAGGGGCGTCGACGTCTGCGCATGACGCAGGCGCAACACAATCACCCCGGCTATCGCGCCTACCAGCGAGGCCAGCAGCAGCGTCAGTGGCAGGATCTGCCAGCCACCCCAGGCGCCGAGCATGGCCAAGAGCTTGAAGTCGCCATAGCCCATGCCGTCCTTGCCTGTGCATAACTTGAACAGCCAGAACACCGACCACAGGCTCAGGTAACCAACGACCGCGCCCAGCAGAGCATCGGGCAAGGTTACGTACAGTTCAAAATAATTGAGGATCAGCCCCAGCCACAGCAGTGGTAGCACCAGCACATCCGGCAGCAGTTGGTGATCGGCGTCGATCAGGCTCATGGCCAGCAGGCCCCAGCTCAAGAACAGCACCCCGGCGGCCGGCCAGCCGAAGCCGTAGTGCCAGGCAATAAAGGCCGAGAGCAGCCCGCAGGCCAGTTCGACAAGCGGGTAGCGTGGGCTGATGGAGCCGTGGCACCGTGCGCAGCGCCCCCTGAGCAGCAGGTAGCTGAGCACCGGGATATTTTCCCAGGGGCGAATCGGCTGCGAGCAGTGTGGGCAGCAGGAGTTGGGGTGCAGCAGGTTATAGGTCGGGCCGCTGGGTTCGGGGGGCAGGCCGAGTATTTCATGGGCCTGGGCGCGCCAGTCCCGTTCGAGCATGGTTGGCAGGCGCCACACCAGCACGTTGAGGAAGCTGCCGACGATCAGCCCCAGTACCAGGGAAGCCCAGACGAACAGCCAGGGATGAAGGATCAGGAGTTGGCCAAGGGTCATGTTCAAAACGCCGTGCCAAGCTGGAAGATCGGCAGGTACATGGCGATCACCAGCGCCCCGACAATGCTGCCCAGCACCACCATGATCAGCGGCTCCATCAGGCTGGTCAGGTTGTCCACCAGATGGTCGACGTCCGTTTCATAATGGTCAGCGACCTTCTCCAGCATGCTGTCCAGCGCGCCCGACTCTTCGCCGATGGCCGTCATCTGGACCGCCATGCCTGGGAACAGGCCACTGGCGCTCATGGTTCGATTCAATTGCATGCCTATTGCCACGTCCTGGCGCATCCGCGTGATTGCTCGTGTGAAGCGCTCGTTGCCGGCGGCGCCGGCCACTGAGTCCAGTGCCTGTGCCAGCGGTACGCCGGCGGCAAAGGTGGTGGCAAGTGTACGGGCGTAGCGGGCGACTGCGGTTTTTTTCAGCAGTGTGCCTGCCAACGGCAGTTTCAACAAACCAGCATCCAGCCACAGGCGAAAACTGCTATGTCGACGGTAGCCGTGGCGTATCCCCCAGGCAGTCGCGGCCAGGGCCAGCAACAGCATCCACCAGGCGCCCTGCATGAATTCGGACAGCATGATAACCAGCAGGGTAAAGCGCGGCAGCGGTGTGTCGATGCCGGCGAACAGGCTTTCAAATTGAGGCACGACGTGGATCAGCAAGATGCTGCTGACCAGCGTAGCCACGAGCAGGACCACCAGCGGATAGGTCATGGCCTTCTTGATCCGCGCCTTGAGGCGTTGGCTCTTCTCCAGGTGGGTGGCGACCCGCTCCAGCAGGGTTTCCAGGGTGCCGGCCTGTTCGCCGGCCGCGATCAGGCTGCAATACAGGGGGGTGAAGCACTGCGGCTGTTTCAAGAGGGCGCCGCTCAGGCTGTTGCCGGCGGCAATCTCCTGCTTCAATCCCTGGACCATCGTGCGCATGGCCCGGCTGTCAAAGCCTTCGCCAATCATATCGAAGGCTTGCAGCAGGGGGATTCCTGCCTTCAGCAGGGTCGCCAGTTGACGGGTGAACAGCGCAATATCGGCTGGGGTGATGGGGTCGCGCAGGCCGGCAAGCAGGCTGGAGCGCATTTGCACCCGCACCGGGTTGATACCTTGTCGGCGCAATTGGGCCTTGATCACGGCCGGGCTATGGCCACGGGTTTCGCCGGACACCTTGCGGCCATTGCGCAGCGTGCCTTCCCAGGCGTAGGTGGCGGTGGGGTTCACGGTGACATCCTTCATCGGGTGCGACAGCTCATCGGCAAGTGACGATTGACAGCTTAGCCAGGCCTCTGTGTCTGTCAGGCTATTGGGCAGGGGAAAAATGTCAGATTGTGCGTCTTATGAGGGCCTGGCCCGGCGTGGATGAGTACACTGGCGCGGTTGTTGAGGGCAGGGCGCAGGATGTGCCTTGCGATGGGGTTTTATTCTGGAGAGTGAGTGTGATGCGTCAGAACGGCTTTACTTTGATCGAGTTGTTGATCGTCGTGGCGATCATTGGCATCTTGGCCACCATTGGCCTGCCCATGTATACCAAGCACCAGGCCAAGGCCAAGTTCACGGCGGGGTTGGCGGAAATCTCGGCGTTGAAGGCGGGCTTTGAAGACACCTTCAACCAGGGCACGGTGCCCACGCTGGCGCTGATCGGCGGCACCAGCCCGACCGCCAACTGCGTGATCAGCGTGGCGGGTGATGTGGCTGCGGGGACGGGCTCGATCGCCTGCGAGATCCTCGATGCGCCTGCTCCGATCCAGGGCAAGCTCATTACCCTGGCACGCAGTGCCCGTGACGGTTGGACGTGCACCACCAATGCTGACGAGCAGTATGTGGCCAAGGGTTGCGCTGCTGGCAACTGAGCCCCGGCCGCCCACATCAGTGACGGGAGCCCGGCATGACGGGCCCCCAAGTACAGGTTGCCCATGACGTTATCCGTGCAACAACGAGGCAGCGTGTTCCTGGTGGTGGCGCTGAGCCTTTTGCTACTGGGCATCACCCTGTCCTTCAGTGGGCATGACTGGCAGCGTGTGATGCAGGTCGGCGTCGGCGTGTGTGCGTTGCTCTATGGCCTGGCGACTCCCGCCGGGCGGCTGGTCGACAAGCCCACCGCTATCGGCCTGGCACTGGTGTTTGGCCTGGGCCTGGTCTCTGCGTGGTGGGCCCACCAGCCACTCTGGGCGTTGATCGAGTGGGCGCTGATGATCACCTGCGGGGTGATTGCCGCGGCTTTTGCCCGGTTGCGGCGCAATGGCGATCAAACCCTGGATCAGGTGCTGATCCTGTTTGTGTTGCTGCTGTGCCTGATCAAGGTCCTGCAATATGGGTATGCAGGCGTGCTGGCGTTTACCAGTGGCGAACCGACACTGGACACCGACCTGCTGCTTTCCGGGTTCTCCAACAAGCGCTTCTACGGCCAGTTCCAGACCTTTACCTTGCCCTTGCTGGCGTTGCCGCTGCTGCTTGCGAGTACCTCGCGGTTGGCGCGTGGGCTGGTGTTCGCCCTGTTGTGTGCCTGGTGGTTGATTGCAATCAGTGGCGGTACCCGTGGCACCTGGCTGGGCATCGGCGTTGCGGCAATCGTCCTGGCTTGCCTGGGGGCGGCGGGGCGTCGCTGGTTGATCTGGCAGTTGGCTGCACTGTGCGGCGGGCTGTTCTTGTACTGGTTGTTGTTCACGGTCCTGGCGCGTTACCTGGGGCTGGAAATTGCCAGCCTTTCCAATGACCGGCTCACCACCAGCCTTTCCGGTCGTGAAGTGATCTGGTGGCAAGCCTGGGAGATGATCCGCGAACGGCCATGGCTCGGTTTCGGGCCGATGCACTTTGCTGATATCCCCAACCCGATTGCCGCCCACCCGCACCAGGCAATCCTGCAGTGGGCCAGCGAATGGGGCGTGCCCTCGGCCCTATGTGTGGCGCTGCTGGCGCTGCGCGGCGGTTGGGCCACGTTGATGGTCATTTATCGGCAAGGGGCGGTAGGGTCAGCGCAAGACCTGCTGCGCCTATGCCTGTTTGCCGCGCTGCTGGGCGCAACGCTGCAGGCCATGGTCGATGGGGTGATGGTGATGCCCTATTCGCAACTCTGGTTGGCGCTGGTGGTGGGCTGGTTGATGGCATTGCATCCGTGGCGCACGCCGGCTATCGAGCCGATACCGCTGTTGTACCGGGCCTGGCAGGCGTCGGCGGTGTTCTCGGTGGCGTTGCTGGTATTGGTCGTGTTCCGCGACCTGCCAGGCGCCACCGAGCGCAGCCAACACTACATCGATATTGCCAAAGGCCATCTGCAGCCACGCTTCTGGGTCCAGGGCGTCATTGCGCCGCACATCCGGTAAGTTGCCGGGCGCCCAATGCAGTGCTAGCTTTAGCCCACCGCCCGTGTAGCTCAGTTGGTAGAGCAGCGCACTCGTAACGCGAAGGTCGCAGGTTCGATTCCTGTCTCGGGCAAAAAGGCACCACAGTTTTCAGATGATCCCAGAATGGTTCTGAAGGCCAGATGAACCGGTATTCATGCCCGTTCTTTTGTATCTGCGCAACCTTGATGACCCAGATGCATCCCCATTCCTCGATCTTAAGAGAACGACATGACCACGACAGCAATGACCCAGGAAGTGCGGCACGCAGCAGCCCTCAAGCAGTACCTCGAGGAGTCGCCGCAGCTTAAGGAAGAGATCAAGGACCTGAGCGCTGATGACCAGCGCGACCAGATCCAGTGGGCATTCGAGGACGAGGCCGAGAGCCAGGGCTTCCAGCCTTGGGAACTGACCCTCAAGTACACGTCCACGCCGGAAGAGTTCGAGACGGCACGCCTGGCCCTACACAAAGAGGCGGCCGAGGTGTTGGGTGTCGAGTGGGAAGAGTACTGCGAGATGAATGATTTGGTGGTCTAAAAGCAGTGGCAGGTTTCAAGCCGCAAGTGTCGCCAGGCGCGCTTGCAGCTTGAGGCGTGCAGCGACTCAGAGACTGAGCCGCATCGACAAATCCACCGCCTTCACATCCTTGGTCATCGCCCCGATGGAGATGTAGTCCACGCCGGTCTCGGCAATGGGCAGCAAGGTGCTTTCATTGATCCCGCCACTGGCTTCCAGCTTGGCCTTGCCGCCGTTCAAGCGTACGGCTTCGCGCATGTCGTCCAGGCTCAACTCATCCAGCATGATGATATCGGCGCCTGCCGCCAGGGCTTCGCGTAACTCTTGCAGGCTTTCCACTTCGACTTCCACCGGCTTGCCTGGGGCGATCTTGTGGGCGGCAATAATGGCCTGGGCAATGCCACCGCAGGCGGCGATATGGTTTTCCTTGATCAGGAACGCGTCATACAGGCCGATGCGGTGGTTGTGGCAACCGCCGCAGGTCACCGCGTATTTTTGCGCCAGGCGCAGGCCCGGCAGGGTCTTGCGGGTATCCAGCAGCTTGACCTGGGTGGTGGCGACAAAGTCCGCCAGGTACTGCGCGCGCGTGGCCACGCCCGACAACAGCTGCAAAAAATTCAGCGCACTGCGTTCCCCCGTCAGCAATGAGCGGGCGGGGCCTTCGAGGTGGAACAGCGCCTGGTTGGGGCTGACGCGTTCACCGTCGCGCACCTGCCAATGCACAGCAACCCGTGGGTCCAACTGGCGGAACACGGCATCGACCCAGGCGGTGCCGCTGATGACGGCGGTATCACGGGTGATGATCGTGGCCTTGGCCAGCCGTTCGGCCGGGATCAATTGCGCGGTGATATCGCCGCTGCCGATGTCTTCCAGCAGTGCGCGGCGCACGTTGGCTTCGATTTCGGCGGTGAGGTCGGCGAGGCGTAGATTCGGCATAGCGGGCTCCACATACAAAGTGCCTCGATTATAGGGGCATGGCAGCGCCGAACCCAAGGTATGCCGCCATAACCTGCCTGATTACAAAGCGCCTACAGAGTTTGCTGGCGCTAGAGGGGCTATTTGCAAGATAATCTCGCGCCTTGCAATTGGCGTCATAGCTTTGACGTCTCGGTGATCTACAGATAATCGCAGCCCCCGCCAGTATTCCATCGGCGGTTGCCGCGAGCGTTCACAAAACCGAACCCGTCGTTCCAGGAGGCCAGCATGCACAATGACGCAAAGGTGGTGCCGATCAATAAGATCGCCGCACAAGCGATGCCGTCGCCGCTCGCCCGCCTGCCCGTGATCGTGCTCCAGGTGCGGGACAAGGCCACGCAGCAGCTCGACCGGGGTTTGCAGGAGCTGTTCGATAACGCCGACGACACCCTGTTTGAAATGGCCGATAAGGCCCGCAACAGTGCCGACCACAATATTTTCTTTGAAGCCATGCGCGACCTGCGCCTCAAGCGCAAGAACTTCGAGCGTGTGTTCATGGAGCAGCTCTTTGCCGCGTTCGCCAACCTGGGGCAGGCGGGGCAGGGTGAGTTGCTGTTGCCGACGGTCTCCTACGACGCGGCGCCGGGTGTGTCGGCCGACGACCTGGAAAAAGCCGTGGCCCTGGAGGCCATGCTCGACAAGGTCATGCACCGTGACGGCCTGGCCCTGGGGCAATTGACCGCCCGTCTGGGCGCGTTGTTGGGCAAGCGCCTGGATGACCGGGAAAACCCCCTGGGCCCGGCGATGCTCTGCGAGTTCTTCCTGCGGGCCGGACGCAGCCTGGGGGTGGAGATCCGGGTCAAGCTGATCATTTTGAAACTGTTTGAAAAGTACGTCCTCAGCGATGCCGACCTGCTGTACGGCGAGGCCAACCAGTTGCTGGTCGCCACCGGCGTGCTGCCTGAACTCAAGGCCGTACCGTCACGGCGGGCCGGCGAGCGCGCCAGCCGGGCCCGTCCGCCCGTCGAGGCGGCCCCGGCGGCCGGCCAGGCCGACGAGGCCGAGCAACAAGTCTTCGCCGCCCTGCAAGAACTGCTGCTGACGGTACGCGGCAGCGTGGCCCCGACCCTGGAGGCCAGCGCCCAGGCCCAGCCCATTTCGACCCGCGACCTACTGCGCCTGTTGTCCCATCTGCAGCAATATGTGCCGGAGCCGGCGGTCGAGGACGATTTTGACCTGCGCCGCCAATTGGAAGAACTGCTCACCCGGGTTAGCGTCAAGAGTGGCAAGTCGCGGGTAGTGGAAGAGGCCGACGAGGATGTGATCAACCTGATCGCCATGTTGTTCGAGTTTATCCTCGACGACCGCACCTTGCCTGAGTCCCTCAAGGTGCTGATTGCGCGCCTGCAGATTCCCATGTTGAAAGTGGCCGTGCTGGACAAGAGTTTTTTCAGCCGTGGCAGCCATCCGGCGCGGCGCCTGCTCAATGAAATCGGGACCGCCGCCATGGGGTGGGGCAAGCGTGACGACTATCAGCGCGACAGCCTGTACGTGCGCATCGAGCAGGTGGTGCAGCGCCTGTTGAACGATTTTGTCGATGACCCGGCGATTTTCTCCGTGCTCCTGCACGAGTTCACCGCCTTTACCCAGGACGAGCGCCGCCGCAGTGAGCTGCTGGAACAGCGTACCCGCGACGCCGAGGAAGGGCGCGCCCGCACCGAGCAGGCCCGGCAGCGGGTCGCCGATGCGGTCAACCAGCGCTTGCTGGGTAAGGTCTTGCCGCATGTCGTGGTGCAGTTCCTGCAACAGGCCTGGAGCCAGGTCCTGTTGCTCGAATGCCTTAAGCACGGGCAGCACTCGCCGCAATGGCAGACGCGGTTGCGGGCCATGGACGAATTGATCTGGAGTGTCGGCCTGAGTGAGGACACCGAGGCCGGCCGTCGTTTGCTGGAGCAATTGCCCGCATTGCTCAAGGCCCTGCGTGATGGGCTGAGCGAGGCGGCGTTTGATTCCTTTGTCACCCGCGAGTTTTTTATCCAGTTACAGGCCTTGCATACCCAGGCGTTCCAGGGGGCGACGCTGCCCAGCGTGGCGCTGGTCGAGGTGCGCGAGGACTCGAACGCGGCGCTGCCGTGCGAGACGGTCAGCCTGGCGGAGGATGATCCCGACCTGCTCAAGGTCCGCCAATTGCGCATCGGCAGTTGGGTGGAGTTTCGCGAAGATGAGGAAAACACCCTGCGCTGCAAGCTGACGGCGATTATCGCGCCGGCCAACAGCTATATATTTGTCAATCGTACCGGCCTCAAGGTGCTGGAGAAAACCTGCACCGAGCTGGCTCTGGAGTTCAAGCGTGGCGCGGTCCGCACCCTGGATGATGCCTTGTTGTTCGACCGTGCGCTGGCGTCGGTGATTGGCAGCCTGCGCCAACTCAATCGTGCCAAGTGATCGCAACCACCCGGCGGATCACGGCATACTGAGCGCTCTCAAGTCTTGCGCAAGGAACCTGTATGCAGTTGGACCCCACCAGCGGTTGGTGCCAGGGCATTGCCCATTGCCCATCGCCCAACTTCAATGAACGCCCGGGCGGCGAGATTTCCCTGTTGGTGGTGCATAACATCAGCTTGCCACCGGCCCAGTTCGCCACAGGCAAAGTGCAGGCGTTTTTCCAGAATCGCCTGGATGTCACGGAACATCCCTACTTTGAAGGCATTGCCGACTTACGGGTTTCTGCGCACTTTCTGATTGAGCGCGACGGTGCGGTGACGCAGTTTGTCTCCTGCCAGGACCGTGCCTGGCATGCTGGCGTCTCCTGTTTCGAGGGGCGCGAGACCTGCAATGACTTTTCCCTGGGGATCGAGCTTGAAGGGACTGACGAGCAACCCTTTACCGATGCCCAGTACCACTCCCTGATTGAACTGAGTCGCCAATTGCTGGCCGCTTACCCGGGTATCACGCTCCAGCGCATTTGCGGTCATAGTGACATCGCCCCAGGACGCAAGACCGATCCTGGACCGGCTTTTGATTGGGCGCGTTTTCGCGGCGCCTTGCAGGATGGAGGACATGCACAATGAGTTTCCTGGTGTTGGTGCTGGCGGTGTGGATCGAGAAGTTCTCGGCCTTGCGTTCGCGGGTACAGCGCGATGGCCGTTGGTTGCGCGAACTGGCCCGGCTTGAATCGAGCGCGCGGTTGGGCAAACAACCCTGGCTGATCCTGGTGCTGCTGGTATTGCTGCCGGTGGCGCTGCTGGGGCTGTTGCTGCTGGCCCTGGAGCCAGTGGCCTATGGCTTGCTGGCGCTGCCGGTGCACCTGCTGGTGGTGATCTACAGCCTGGGCCGCGGCGATCTGCTGGGCCAGTTGGGGCCGTTTCGCGATGCCTGGCGCCGGGGGGACCTGCAAGCGGCGGAACATGTTGCCGAACGTGACCTGGGCATTGGCGCGGACAGCGGCGAGCAACTGCTGGAGCGGGTCCAGGGCCATTTGCTGTGGCAGGCCTACCAGAGCTTTTTTGCGGTAATTTTCTGGTACTTCCTCCTTGGCCCGGTGGTGGCCCTGGCCTACCGCCTGCTGGCGCTGGCCAGTGAGCACGGGCAGAACCCGCTGGTGGTCGAGCGTGCCGGGCAATTGCGCCATGCATTCGACTGGTTGCCGGTGCGGTTGCTGGCGGCGAGCTTTGCCTTGGTCGGCAACTTTGTCGCGGTCAGCCGGGTGATGCTGCATGAGCTACTGAGCTGGGATATCAGTGCGGCGCAACTGGTGGAAAAAGTGGGCCTGGTGGCCGGCGAAATTCCTGCGCCGGTGGTGGGTGCCGAAGGGATCAATAGTCTGGACCGGTTGTGGGAACTGCTGCTGCGCGCCGCCGTGTTGTGGTACGCCGGGTTTGCGATCTGGACTGTCTTGCCCTGAAAAACAGCTCTTGTGAGAGCGGGCTTGTGTGGGAGCGGGCTTGCCCGCGATGCGGTGTAGCAGTCAAAAAATCCGGTACTGACACACCGCTATCGCGGGCAAGCCCGCTCCCACAAAGAGCCCGTAGTGGCTTCAAAAATCGGTCGGCCGCCAGGCCCCGCTGATCGCGTTAACCTTAAGTTACAAAACTCCCCGCCGATTTAAGCTATACAGACAGCGCGCCCAATAGTGGCTTTCTGCCGCTGCCCTGCGCCGTCAATAAAAATAAAAGAAAAGGGAGTTCATCTGTGAAGAGCTTGCTCTATCCCGCCATCGCCCTGATGAATCGCCTGAGCTTCGGCATGAAGTTCAGCCTGATCAGTGTGTTGTTTTTCCTGCCGATGCTGGTGACCAACTATTACCTGGTACGCGACTCCTGGCGTGAGTTCCAGGGCACGCAGGTTGAGTTGCAGAGCCTGGACCTGCTGGGCAGCAGCCTGATCCTGCGCCGCGACCTGGAAACCCTGAACAATCAGGTGCAGATCAACGCCACCCTCGGCCAGGCGGGCAAGGCGGGGGATATCGAAAGCCGCATCACCGCCCTGGAGCAGCGCGTACTTGAGCGCATGCAGGGTTTCCAGGCGATGACCGCCGACCCCGAGCAGGTTGCGGTGTTCGAGGGCAAGCGCGATGAGATGATCGCTGCCTTCAAGGCCCAGCAAACGGAATCTTCACTGTTGAGCAAAAGTGCCTTGATCGGCAAATTGCTGAACACGGCGCAGATGTTCAGCCAGATCATCGCCAGCCACTCGGGGTTGAGCCGCGATGCCCAGGGCGATGTACGCCAACTCAGCGAACTGGTGACCAGCGTCACCCCGCAAGTCACCCAGACCCTGGGCGAAGGCCGGGCCATGGGCGCGTACTCCCTGGGTCAGGGCTTTCTCAATTCATCGTCCAGCACGCGCTTTGACGAACTGCTGCAGCAATTGGAAAAACTCCAAGCCGAATACGGCTTGAAAGTGCAGGACGCCCTCGGTTCCAGCAAGGCCGCCCATGCCTCGTTGGATGCCTTGGCCCAAGCCAGCCAGGCCAGCCTCAAGCAGGCCAGCGAGTTGTTTGAAGAGCAGGTGGTGATGGCCGAAACCCTGGAGGCCCCGTGGCAGACCTTCTATGACGAAGTGACGGCCTTGATGGCCAAGACCTATCAACTGGACGACGCGACTCTGTCCTTCCTCGACCAGCAACTGCAACAGCGCCTGGCCCAGAACCGCACGCACATGGTGGTGCTGGTCGCGGCGCTGGCGGCGGTGTTCCTGCTGATCTTCTATCTGTACGGCGGTTTCTACGCGTCGACCCGTACCACCCTGCGCCACCTGGGCGCGATGATGGATAAGGTCGCCGCCGGGGACATGACCGTCAGCTTCAAATCCCAGAGTCGCGATGAGCTGGGTGAATTGGGCGAGGTGTTCAATGGCACCGTGGCGAAAATCCATGACCTGATCGAGCGGGTCGGGCAGACCGTCCAGGAAGTCGAGCATCAGGCCGAGCAAGTGGAGTCGGTGTCGGCGCGCAGCAACCAGGCGGTGTCGGGCCAGCGCTGCCAGATCGAGCAGGTGGCGACGGCCATGAACCAGATGTCGGCGACTGCCCATGAAGTGGCGCGCAGTGCGGCGGCGGCTGTCAGCAGTGCCCACAGTGTCAACGATGAAACCCTCAACGGGCGGGGCCTGGTGCAATCCCAGCAGGGCAGCATCGCGCTACTGGCCTCGGAGATTGACCAGTCCGTGCTGGTGATCAACCAACTGGCCATCGACAGCCAATCGATCAGCAGCGTGCTGGAAGTGATCAAGAGCATTGCCGAACAAACCAACCTGCTGGCACTGAACGCGGCCATCGAGGCGGCGCGGGCGGGTGAGCAGGGCCGTGGGTTTGCCGTGGTGGCCGATGAGGTACGCACCCTGGCCCGGCGCACCCAGCAGTCCACCGAAGAAATCGAGCAGATGATTACCAAGTTGCACCTGGGCGTTGGCGCGGCCGTGAAGGCCATGGGCAGCAGCCATACCATGGCCAGCGGTACGGTCGGGCAGTCGGAAAAGGTCCAGTTGGCCCTGGAAAATATCCTCGGCGCAGTGGGCATGATTGTCGATCAGAACCAGCAAATCGCCGCGGCAGTGGAGCAGCAAACGGCGGTGGCCCATGACATCGACCAGAACATCGTTGAGATTAATCGGGCTGGCGAGCACGCGTCCCAAGGCGCGCACCAGACCGAAGAGGCCAGCCGGCAATTGTCTTTGCAGGTGATTGAATTGAAAAAGCTGATCGGCGCCTTTCGCGTGTAAGGCATGTCTGTAGGTTTTGTTTGTTGGTGATGTAGTGCATGTCCTGTTTTCCCGTGTGAGCTTTTTTTGTCGCGGGATTGGGTGAGAATTTGTTTCACACCCCATCCAGCGCTTCCGGGAGGCAGGGCCATGACCGCGACAACTCCAGGCGTGAAAGGGCATTGCGCCCATTGTGATATCACCTTTGTACTCAAGCCCTGGCAGCTCAATGCCATTGCTATCAGTGAGCCCTTTGACTGCCCGTATTGCCACAAAGTCCTGCTGCTCAATTGTCCCAGGCAACTGCGTCAGTTGAGGTCCCTGGACAACCTGGCTCTGCTCCGCCCGAGCATGCTGGTGCTGACCTGCGTGGCCTTGTTGGTGGCCCTGGTGGTGGAGTGGGTCGGCTTGATCAGTAAGGTCGGGCAATTGAACGTGTCGCTGGTGGCGATCCTGATTCACTTCCTGACCCTGCGCCACGCCCGGCATCGGCATCGCATGACCCTGACGCTACAGGCGGTCAACCCCGTTGTCGAGCGGCCAGTTGAACACTTCGCAGGCGTTGCGGGTACTCGCTTCGGCCAACACTGAAGGGCTGATGCCCATGTGTGCGGCCAGGGCCCCGCAGATCGCCGGCAAGTGCTGCGGGCTATTGCGTTGGCCGGGGTACATGGCGGGCGCCATATCCGGCGAGTCGGTTTCCAGTACGACCGAGTCCAGCGGCAACTGAGCGATGACCTTGTGCATGCGCAGGGCCTGGGGCCAGGTCGGCGCACCGCCCAGGCCCAGCTTGAACCCCAGCTTGATGTATTCGCGGGCTTCTTCGCGGCTGCCGGCGAAGGCATGGATGATCCCGCCCCGGGGCAGGCGGATGCGCTTGAGGGTGGCGATAACCGCCGCATGGCTGCGCCGCACATGCAGCAGCGCCGGCAAGCGGAAGTCCACGGCCAACTGCAATTGGGCTTCAAACAACGCTTGCTGGCGCTCGCGGTCCAGGTGCTCAAGAAAGTAATCCAGGCCGATTTCCCCCACGGCGCACAGTTGGCGATGGCCCTGGAGGCGGGTCAGCCAGTCGCCCAATTCGATCAGGTCGGCGGGGCGATGCTCATCCAGGTACACCGGGTGCAGGCCGAAGGCCCCATGCAGGTCCGGGTCCTGTTGCGCCAGGTCCCAGAGCCGCTGCCAATTGCGCTGGTACACCCCCAGCAGCACCATGCGTCGCACACCGAGCTGGCGGCTGTGCCTGAGCACTTCGTCGCGGTCAGCATCGAAGTCCTCGAAGTCGAGGTGGGTGTGGCTGTCGATCAGCTCCACGCCTACGCCTCGTGAATCCGCTGCTTGAAGGTCCGGCCAATGGCATGCACGCCCGGCTGGTAGTGCTGTTCTTCAATCGCCGCCAGCGCCAGGCGCAGGGCTGTCTCGGCAATCAGCGCGTGTTGCTGGGCCATGGCGTTGACCGGCAGCGGCAGGAAGTCCAGCAACTGGGTGTCACCAAAAGTGCCCAGGCGCAGCGGCCGCGACTTGAGCGGGAAGTCGTGCAGCGCGTCAAATACCCCTTGCAGCAGAACGTAGGAAGTGGTGACCAGCGCATCGGGTAAATGCCCCAGGCGTTGCAGGAGTTCTTCCATCAACTGGCGGCCACAGTCGCGGCTGAACGCGTCGCCGTGCTCGACCAGGACCTCACCTTCAAAGCCTTGCAGCGCCTGGCGGAAACCCGCTGCGCGTTCCTGGCTGATACTCAGCTCAGGGTGGGCGCCAATCAACGCGATTTGCCGGGGCAGCGGGTGCAGCAGGCTGCTGGTCAATTGCTGGCAGGCCCGTCGGTCATCGCTGACCACCGAGCAGAACTGCTCAGGCGCCATCACCCGGTCAATGGCAATCACCGGCAGGCCCTTGGCTTGCAGCTCGCGATAACTGTCGTCGCTGGCGGGCAGGCAACTGGCAACGAACAACGCATCGCAACGCCGCGCGCGGAACAGTTGCAGCAATTGGCGCTCACTGTTGGCATCATCGTCGGAGCTGGCGATCAGCAACTGATAGCCACGGGCCCGTGCGCCTTGTTCCAGCAGCTTGGCGATCCGTGCGTAACTGGGGTTTTCCAGGTCCGGCAGGATAAAGCCCAGGGTGCGGGTATGCCGGCTGCGCAACCCGGCGGCCTGGGGATTGGGGGTAAAGCCATGCTCCTGGACCACCGCCCGCACCCGTTCGACGGTGGCGGTGCTGATCCGTTGCTGTTGGGCCTTGCCGTTGATGACGTAGCTGGCGGTGGTCACGGACACACCGGCTATGCGTGCAATATCACTGAGTTTCAAACCGGGATTTCCTTGTTTTTTAGAGCTTGCCCCGACATTTTGTCCAATCCTAACCGATTCCTGCACACGACCATTGTCGCAGCTCAAGCGCCGAGTGGTGCTTCAAGGATGAAGAATTACCCAGTAATCTGCCATAAAATCTAGATTAAACGTTTCAGCAAGCGTATTTTTACGACGATCGCCGCTGAGTAACCACTGCCAATTGACCACTCAGTCAGTTATTTTTGCACGGTTTAATCAAAACAATACCTAGTGCACACCCCGCACTAACTAGGAGAAAGGCATGCTTGAGCTCACCGTAGAGCAGATATCCATGGGCCAGGGGGCTGTGGATAAGTCTGCGGCCCTGCAACTGCTCGCCCAACAGCTGGTGGCCGATGGCCTGGTCGCCGAGGGCTACCTGAGCGGCCTGCAAGCCCGTGAAGCGCAAGGTTCGACCTTTCTCGGCCAAGGTATTGCGATCCCCCACGGCACCCCGGAAACCCGCGACCAGGTGTTCGCCACCGGCGTGCGCCTGCTGCAATTTCCCCACGGTGTGGATTGGGGCGATGGCCAGATCGTCTACCTGGCGATTGGCATTGCCGCCAAGTCTGATGAGCACCTGCGCCTGCTGCAACTGCTGACCCGCGCCCTCGGTGAAACCGACCTGGGCCAGGCGCTGCGCCGCGCCACCTCGGCCGAGGCCTTGCTCAAATTGCTACAAGGCGCGCCCCAGGAGCTGGCGCTGGATGCGCAGATGATCGGCCTGGGGGTGTCCGCCGACGATTTTGAAGAACTGGTGTGGCGTGGCGCCCGTCTGCTGCGCCAGGCCGATTGTGTGAGCAATGGTTTCGCCGCCGTGCTGCAGCAAGTCGATGCACTGCCCCTGGGCGATGGCCTGTGGTGGCTGCACAGCGAACAAACGGTCAAGCGCCCGGGCCTGGCCTTTGTCACCCCGGACAAGCCCATGCGCTACCTGGGCCAGCCCTTGAACGGCCTGTTCTGCCTGGCCAGCCTCGGCGAGGCCCACCAGGCCTTGCTTGAGCGTTTGTGTGCCTTGCTGATTGAAGGGCGCGGCCAGGAACTGGGGCGCGCCACCAGCCGCCGTGCGGTGCTCGAAGTGCTGGGGGGCGAACTGCCTGCCGACTGGCCCAGTGCCCGTATCGCCCTGGCCAACGCCCACGGCCTGCATGCGCGGCCGGCCAAGGCTCTGGCCCAACTGGCGAAGGGCTTCGACGGCGAGATCCGCGTGCGCATCGTCGACGGGCAGGGCGGTGCGGTGTCGGTCAAGAGTTTGAGCAAGCTGCTCAGCCTCGGCGCCCGGCGTGGCCAGGAGCTGGAGTTTGTTGCCGAGCCGGGCATTGCCGACGATGCCCTGCCGGCGCTGTTGGCGGCGGTGCAAGCGGGGCTTGGTGAAGACGTCGAGCCGCTGCCGGCCGTCAGTGCACGGCTTGAAGCCCTTGAGGTTGAACCACCAATCAGCGTGCCGCTCTCCGGCAGCCTGATCCAGGCAATCCCTGCCGCGCCGGGGATCGCCATCGGCCCGGCCCATCTCCAGGTATTGCAGCCGTTCGACTATCCACTGCGCGGCGAGTCGGCCAACGCCGAGCGCGAGCGCCTATCCACCGCGCTGCGGGAGGTGCGCCGCGATATCCAGGGCCTGGTCGAGCGCAGCACGTCCAAGGCGATCCGCGAGATTTTCATCACCCACCAGGAAATGCTCGACGACCCGGAACTGAGCGATGAAGTCGACACCCGCCTCAAACAAGGCGAAAGCGCCGAAGCCGCATGGATGAGCGTGATCGAAGCCGCCGCCAAGCAGCAGGCATCCTTGCAGGACACGTTGCTCGCCGAGCGCGCCGCCGACCTGCGGGACATTGGCCGGCGGGTGCTGGCCCAACTGTGTGGGGTCCAAACCCCACAAGAGCCAAGCGAACCCTACATTCTGGTCATGGAGGAAGTCGGCCCTTCGGACGTTGCCCGGCTGGATCCGGCGCGTGTCGCCGGGATCCTCACCGCACGCGGCGGCGCCACCGCCCACAGCGCCATCGTGGCCCGTGCCCTGGGGATCCCGGCGCTGGTCGGCGCGGGCCCGGCGGTGCTGCTGCTGGCTTCGGGCACGCCGCTGTTGCTCGACGGCCAACGCGGGCGCCTGCATGTGGATGCCGATGCTGCAACCTTGCAGCGCGCCACCCAAGAGCGTGATAACCGCGAGCAACGTCTCCAGGCTGCCGCCGCGCAACGCCATGAGCCGGCCTTGACCCGCGACGGGCACGCTGTCGAAGTATTCGCCAATATCGGCGAAAGCGCCGGTGTAGCGCTCGCTGTCGAGCAGGGTGCCGAAGGCATTGGCTTGCTGCGTACCGAACTGATTTTCATGGCCCATCCGCAAGCGCCGGATGAAGCCACCCAGGAAGCCGAATACCGCCGTGTGCTCGATGGCCTGGGCGGCCGGCCGCTGGTGGTGCGCACCCTGGATGTGGGCGGGGACAAACCGTTGCCTTACTGGCCGATTGCCAAGGAGGAAAACCCGTTTCTCGGCGTGCGCGGCATCCGCCTGACCCTGCAGCGCCCGCCGATCATGGAGGCGCAACTGCGCGCACTGCTGCGTTCGGCGGACAGCCGACCGTTGCG
This sequence comes from Pseudomonas sp. ICMP 8385, assembly GCF_002699915.1. Taxonomy (NCBI): domain Bacteria; kingdom Pseudomonadati; phylum Pseudomonadota; class Gammaproteobacteria; order Pseudomonadales; family Pseudomonadaceae; genus Pseudomonas; species Pseudomonas sp. ICMP 8385. The sequence goes on from NZ_LKBY01000001.1 coordinate 60,068, forward strand.
CATCATGTTCCCCATGGTCGGCAGCGTTGATGAGTGGCGTGCGGCCCGCGACATGACTGAGCGCCTGCGCCTGGAAATCCCGGTGGCTGACTTGCAATTGGGCATCATGATCGAAGTACCCTCGGCGGCCCTGCTGGCGCCGGTATTGGCCAAGGAAGTGGACTTCTTCAGCATTGGCACCAATGACCTGACCCAGTACACCCTGGCCATCGACCGCGGTCACCCAACCCTGTCGGCCCAGGCTGACGGCCTGCACCCGGCGGTGTTGCAACTGATCGACATCACGGTGCGCGCGGCCCACGCCCATGGCAAATGGGTCGGGGTGTGCGGCGAGTTGGCGGCCGATCCGCTGGCGGTGCCGGTGCTGGTGGGCCTGGGGGTGGATGAGTTGAGTGTGTCGGCGCGCAGCATTCCCGAAGTGAAGGCGCGGGTGCGTGAATTCAGCCTGAGCGAGGCCCGGAGCCTGGCGCAACAAGCACTGGCAGTGGGGTCCCCTGCTCAAGTGCGTGCCCTTGTGGAGGCCGTGTAAATGGCGAACATTCTGACTCTGACGTTGAACCCGGCGTTGGACCTGACGGTGCGTTTGGCGCACTTGGAACCTGGGGCAGTCAACCGCAGCGAAACCCTGCTCACCCATGCCGCCGGCAAGGGCGTGAATGTGGCGCAGGTGTTGGCTGATCTGGGCCATTGCGTGAGCGTGGGGGGATTTCTCGGTGCGCAAAACCCCGAGGCTTTCGATGCCCTGATCGCCAGCCGAGGGTTTGGCGATGCGTTTATTCGTGTGCCGGGCGAAACCCGCAGCAACATCAAGATTGCCGAGGCGGATGGCCGGGTCACCGACATCAATGCCCCGGGGCCGCTGGTGAGCGAGCAGGCGCAAGAACAGTTGCTTAAGCTGATCGCATCGATCGGCCCCGAGTTCGATGCGGTGGTGGTCGCCGGCAGCTTGCCGCGTGGCGTCAGCCCGCAGTGGTTTCAGGGCTTGCTGGCGTGCCTCAAGGACCTTGGTTTGAAAGTCGCCCTGGACACCAGTGGCCAAGCGTTGCGCGCAGGCTTGAAGACCGCTCCGTGGTTGATCAAGCCCAACACTGAAGAACTTGCCGAAGCACTCGACTGCCCCACGCAAACCGTCGCCGAGCAAGCCCGGGCGGCTGAGCGTTTGCACGCCCAGGGCGTGGAACATGTGGTGGTGTCCCATGGGGCCGACGGTGTGAACTGGTTCAGCCCCCACCGAGCGTTGCACGCCACGGCGCCCAAGGTCAGCGTCGCCAGTACCGTGGGGGCCGGCGACTCCTTGCTGGCGGGCATGCTGCACGGTCTGCTCAGCGGCGAAGCGCCCGAGCAGACCCTGCGCCGCGCCACCGCGATTGCCGCCATGGCCGTCACGCAGATCGGTTTCGGCATCAGCGACGGCGCGCACCTGGCGTGCCTCGAAAGTGGCGTGCAGGTACACCCGCTGACAGAACAATAAGAGGGTTTTTCATGAAGTTAGCCATTGTTACCGCCTGCCCCAACGGCAGGGTCACCAGTGTGTTGTGCGCCCGCTTGCTGGAGGCTGCCGCCCAGCGCCAGGGCTGGAGCACCGGCGTGGAGGTGGTGGACGCGAACCACCCCGAGCGCGCCCTTTCCCAGGCCACTCTAGACGCGGCCGAATGGGTGTTGCTGGTTGCCAGCACCCCGGTGGACATGCAGCGCTTTGTCGGCAAGCGCGTGTACCAGAGCACCCCGGCCCAGGCGTTGCAGGACGTGGACGCGCTGCTGCAACGGGGCGCGCAAGAGGCCCGGTTGTACGTTGCCAGCAGCGCAGTGCCAACGGCCAGACACGCACCGCGCATTGTCGCCATCACTGCCTGCCCCACCGGCGTGGCCCACACCTTTATGGCCGCCGAAGCGTTGCAGCAGGCCGCCAAGGCCAAGGGGTATGACCTGCAGGTGGAAACCCAGGGTTCGGTAGGGGCGCGTACGCCCCTGAGCGAGCAGGCTATTCGCGACGCCGACGTGGTGCTGCTGGCCGCCGATATCGAAGTGGCCACCGAGCGCTTTGCCGGCAAGAAAATCTACCGTTGTGGCACCGGCATTGCCCTCAAGCAATCCGCCGCGATCCTCGACAAAGCCCTGGCCGAAGGCCAACAGGAAAGCGCCGCCAGTGGCGCGGTGGCCAAGCCGGAGAACACCGGGGTCTATAAACACCTGCTGACCGGCGTGTCGTTCATGTTGCCGATGGTGGTGGCGGGGGGCTTGTTGATTGCCCTGTCCTACGTCTTCGGTATCCACGCCTACGAACAGCCCGGCACCCTGGCGGCGGCGCTGAGGGCGGTCGGTGACCATGCCTTCACCCTGATGGTGCCGCTGCTCGCCGGTTATATCGCCTACTCGATTGCCGACCGTCCGGGCCTTGCGCCGGGGATGATCGGCGGCCTGTTGGCCAGTACCCTGGGCGCGGGGTTTATCGGCGGGATCTTCGCCGGTTTCCTCGCCGGCTACAGCGTCAAATTGATCACCCGCGCGGTGCCGTTGCCGCAAGGCCTGGCGTCGCTCAAGCCGATCCTGATCATCCCGTTGCTGGCAAGCCTGGTCACTGGCCTGGCGATGATCTACCTGATCGGCCCACCCGTGGCGCAGATGCTGGTTGGCCTGACGGACTTCCTCAGCACCATGGGCACCACCAATGCGGTGCTGCTGGGCATCCTGTTGGGCGCGATGATGTGCGCCGACCTCGGCGGGCCGATCAACAAGGCGGCCTATGCGTTCTCCATCGGCCTGCTGGCCTCCCAGAGCGGCGCGCCGATGGCCGCCGCCATGGCGGCCGGTATGGTGCCGCCGATTGGCATGGCCATCGCCACGTTCCTGGCCCGGCGCAAGTTCGCCCAGACTGAGCGCGAAGCTGGCAAGGCGGCGTTGATTCTGGGGCTGTGTTTTATCTCGGAAGGGGCGATCCCGTTTGCTGCCAAGGACCCGTTGCGCGTGATCCCGGCCAGCATTGCCGGTGGCGCAGTGACCGGTGCCCTGTCGATGTACTTCGGCTGCAAGTTGATGGCGCCTCACGGCGGGCTGTTTGTGATGCTGATTCCGAATACGATCAACCATGCGCTGTTGTACCTGCTGGCGATCGTGGCCGGCAGCGTGCTCACCGGGTTGCTGTACGCCGTGATCAAACGCCCGGAGGCCGTCGAACTGGCCGTTGCCTGAATGTAGGTATCGACACCTGTCATCTGTGTTTCATACGGCCATGCTTTAGTTTTCCTTTTGCTGTGCAGAGGAACACCTATGAGCCACTTCAACCCCGGCCGCCGCCGGGTGATCCAGGGCGTCGGCGCCGGCCTGTTGCTGCCGGGGCTGGCGCCGGCGGTGATTGCTTCGGTCAAGGACCGACCGCAATTGACCGATGGCGTGCAGTCTGGCGACTTGCTGGGCGACCGCGCCATGATCTGGAGCCGCTGCGACCGCCCGGCACGGATGGTGGTCGAGTGGGACACCCGCAGCCTGTTCAGCAACCCGCGCCGATTCATCTCGCCTTTGGCCGACAGCCGCAGCGACTTCACCGCCCGCGTCGAGCTGACCGGGCTACCGGCCGACCAGGCGATTTTCTACCGTGTGCACTTTGAGGATGCGCAGACCGGCGTGGCCAGCGAGCCCTGGTTCGGTCACCTGCGCAGCGTGCCGCAACAACGGCGCGATATCCGCTTTGTGTGGAGCGGCGACACCGTTGGCCAGGGCTTCGGGATCAACCCGGATATTGGCGGCATGCGCATCTACGAAGCCATGCGCCTGCGCCTGCCGGATTTTTTTATCCACAGCGGCGACACCATCTACGCCGACGGCCCGGTGCCGGCGCAATTGACCACCGAAGGCGGACGCATCTGGCGCAACCTCACCACCGAGGCCAAGAGCAAAGTTGCCGAAACCCTGGATGAATACCGTGGCAATTACCGCTACAACCTGATGGACGAAAACGTGCGCCGCTTCAATGCCCAGGTGCCGCAGATCTGGCAATGGGACGATCACGAAGTGGTCAACAATTGGTCGCCCGGCAAGCAACTGGACGGGCGTTACCAGACCCAGGACATCACCACCCTGGTGGGCCGCGCACGCCAGGCCTGGCTGGAATATGCGCCGATGCGCCTGCAGGGCGCCGACCAGGGGGGGCGCATCTACCGCAAGCTCAGCTACGGGCCGTTGCTCGATGTGTTTGTGCTGGATATGCGCAGCTATCGCGGGGCCAACGATGACAACCTGGGCGGGGCCAAACCGTTTCTGGGGCGGGCGCAACTGGACTGGCTCAAGGGCGGACTCAAGGCGTCGAAAGCGCAGTGGAAGGTGATCGCCGCCGACATGCCCATCGGCCTCGGCGTGCCCGACGGCGAAGTCAGCCCCGGCGTACCGCGCTGGGAAGCGGTGGCCAACGGCGACCCGGGCGCGGCCCAGGGCCGTGAGCTGGAAATTGCCGAATTGCTGGGCTTCCTGCGCGCACAACAGGTGCGTAACCATGTGTGGCTGACCGCCGATGTGCACTACTGCGCGGCACACCACTACCACCCGGACCGGGCGGCGTTCCAGGATTTCGAGCCGTTCTGGGAATTCGTCGCGGGGCCGCTGAATGCCGGGAGCTTTGGGCCCAATCCGCTGGATAAGACCTTTGGCCCGCAAGTGATATTTGAAAAAGCCCCACCGGTGCAAAACACATCGCCGTTTGCCGGTTTCCAGTTTTTTGGCGAGGTGCAGATTGATGGGCAGACGGCGGAGTTGACAGTCACGCTACGCGACCTCGATGGCGTGTCGGTATTTGAACAAAAACTCCAACCCACCTGACCTGAAATACGATTAAACCTGTGGGAGCGGGCTTGTCGGGTCGCCGCATCGCCGCGATTGCGGTGGATCAGCCAGCCTATGGGTTACCGACAGACCGCCATCGCGGGCAAGCCCTAATGCCAGTCAGTTAAGCCTTTTTGTAGGAGCGAGCTTGCTCGCGAAGAACTTGAGAGCGCCGCGTTTACCTAGCAAACACGCGTTACCGTTGACGTCCTTCGCGAGCAAGCTCGCTCCTACAGAAAGCAGAATCCGCTTAACTGACTGGCATTAGGGCAAGCCCGCTCCCACACAAGCCCGCTCCCACATTTTGATGGGTGTAGGTCAGTAGACATCCCGGCGGTAGCGGCCCTGTTCGATAAGGCGTTGCACCGCCTCGCTGCCCAGGACATCCACCAACACCTGATCCACACCGGCCGCCATGCCCTGCAAACTCCCGCAGACATAAATCGCCGCGCCCTCGGCCAGCCATTTACGCAGTACATCGGCAGACTCGCGCAGGCGGTCCTGGACGTAGATTTTCTCTTGTTGATCCCGCGAAAATGCCAGGTCCAGCAACGCCAGGTCGCCACTGGCCTGCCAGCCTTGCAGCTCATCCCGGCAGTGATAGTCATGGGCGATGTTGCGCTCGCCGAACAGCAACCAGTTACGCTGCTGGCCGTCGGCGATGCGCGCCTTGAGCAGGCTGCGCAAGCCGGCCAGGCCCGTGCCGTTGCCCAGCAGGATCAGCGGCACCGGGTCTGTCGGCAGGTGGAAACCGCTGTTGCGCCGCACCCGCAGGCTGATCGCCGTGCCCAGTGGCGCGTGCTCGGTCAGCCAGCCCGAACCCAGGCCCAGGCTGCCGTCGGCATGGCGTTCCTGGCGCACGATCAGCTCCAGCACGCCATCGCTGGCAATCGAGGCGATAGAGTATTCGCGCATGCCCATCGGCACCAGCGCCTCCACCAGGGCCTGGGCGTGCAGGCCGACCAGATGGGCGCGATTGTCCGGCAACTGGCGGCTGGCAAGCACCTGTTCCAGGGGCCGTGCCAAGCCATCGATCAGCACTTCGTCCGTGCCGGCAATGCCCAACCCGGCGAGGAAATGTTCGACGGCCCACGGGCAATGGCGTGGCAGGATTTCCACCAGGTCGCCGGCCAGCCAGTCGCGCGGTGCCGGCGGGGTGAGGCCCAGCAGGTAGACCCCCGAACCGCTGCTGCCAGGGTTGAGCAGAGTGCGCTGGCCCAGGGTCCAGCTTTCATAGGGGGCACTGGCCCAGGCGGCCGGTGCATGGCCGGTGATCTGGCCCAGTTGTTGTTGCCAGTGCCGCAGGGCCTCCTGGTCGCCGCTGTCGACTTCGACCGGGGCGAACAAGGCGCTGCCACCCTGGTGGGTCAGCCAGAAGTGCAGGCGCCGGGCAAAGCCGCAGAAGTGCGGGTATTGACGATCGCCCAGGGCCAGTACCGAGTAGTTCAGGCCCTGGAGGGCAAGGTCGCGCCCCAGTACGCGGCGTTCAAAGCCGCGTGCGCTGTCCGGTGCTTCGCCATCGCCGAAGGTGCTGACCACAAACAGTGCATGTTCCGACTGGCGCAAGTCGTCTTCGCTGACGCTGCCCAGGGGCTGCACCTTCACGGGCACCCCGGCGGCCTGCAACTGGCCGGCGGTCTGCCAGGCCAGTTGCTCGGCAAAGCCGCTCTGGCTGGCGAAACCGATCAGCCAGGCCGGTGCATCGCTGTGATTGTCGCCCAGGCCTTTACGGGCATCGCGCACCTGGCGTTTTTTGCGGCGGCGGTCCAGGTACAGCAACCAGCCGGTAATAAAGAACAGCGGCATGCACAGCGCAGTGACGGTAAGAATGATCCGCCCCACCAGGCCGAAATAACTGCCCACATGCAGCGCATAGAGGCTGGTCAGCAATTGCGCCTTGAGGCTTTTATCGCCATAGCGTTCGACACTTTTGACCACGCCGGTGGCCGGGTCGAGGTTGATCTGGTTCAGCGCGCGGTCATGGGGCGAGCTCTGCAACAGGTAGTAGACCGTGGCCGGTTGCCCGGCGACGGCTGGCATACGGATGTTGTAGGCACTCAGGCCCGGGCCGGCGGTGCTGTAGATGCTGCTCCAGATCGCCTCGTAATTGGCGATGGGCGCCGGGCCCGCCGGCGCCGGACCGCGATTGCGCACCCGCTCGTTCTGCGGGGCATCGGACAGCAACCGGGTCAGGCCCTTGTTGTACCACTCGTAGGACCATGACAAACCGGTGAGTGCGGCCAACAGGTAAAACAGCAGGCACCAGGTGCCGAACACCGAGTGCAGGTCCCAGTTGAAACTGCGGCCTTTCTTGCGCCAGTCCAGGGTCAGCCAGGCGCGCCAGCTCGCCACCTGGCGCGGCCAGCGCAGGTACAGGCCAGAGAGGCAGAAGAAAATCAGGATCAGCGTACAGGCACCGGTGATTTGCCGACCGATGTCACCCATGGCGAGGAAGCGGTGCAGTTGCAGCATCAGGCCGAAAAAGTTCTGGCCGACGGCATCGCCCAGGTAGTCGCCGGTGTACGGGTCGAAGTAGCGCATCTGCCCCCGGCGCTCGCCCGGTGGCGGGGTGAAGAACACGCGGGCGGCGTTGCCGCTTTCGCTTTCCACCCACAGCATGGCCACGGCCTTGCCTTCGGTGGCTTCGAGTTTGCGCACCAGTTCAGCGGGTGGCAGCACCCCGGCGGGTTGTTTTTGCACGGTCAGTACCGTGGGGTTGAGCGCCCGCAGGATTTCATCCTGGAACGAGTACGCGGCCCCGGTAATCCCCATCAAGGCCAACACCAGCCCGGCGCTAATGCCGAAAAACCAGTGCAACTGGAACAGGGTTTTCTTCAACACGTCGGACGGCCTCGCTGAGCTGGATATGATTTTTACGGCGGGCATTATGCCGTGGGTGGTCGAGAAACTTTCTTTTTTACAGACGAAAGCCCCGGGCAGCCAATGCGCGGGGCTTTTGCATGAAACGTCTAGCGCCTTAGAAGTGGAAGCTGGTGGTCAACAGGGCGGTACGACCGGCGGCCTGGTTGGCGAAGTGCGCGCCGTAGGCCTTGTCGTAGTAGGTCTTGTCGGTCAGGTTCTGCACGTTCAATTGCAGGTCGACATTCTTGGTCAGCTTGTAGCTGGCCATGGCGTCGTAGCGGGTGTAGGACGGCACGTAGACGGTGTTGGCGGCATCGCCATAGACGTCATCGACATAGAATGCGCCGCCGCCGACGGTCAGCTTCGAGGTGATGTCGTAGGTGGTCCACAGGCTGAAGGAATGCTTCGGCGTGTTGGGCATTTCGTTGCCCTTGTTGGAGCCGGCAGTCACCACGCCCTGGCGGTTGCCGTTTTTGCCTGGGTCCACCAGCTCGCTTTTCAGGTAGCTGTAGCCGGCGAATACCTGCCATTGCTCGGTGAGCTTGCCGCTGGCGGAAAGCTCCAGGCCATCGACCCGGGATTCACCGGCGTTTTCATAGGTGTTGGAGTTCACCAGAATGCGCGCGTTTTTCTTCTCGGTGCGGAACACGGCAGCGGTCAGGGACAGGCGGTCGTGGAACAGGTCCCACTTGGTGCCCAGCTCGTAGTTGACGGTTTCTTCCGGCTTCAGGTCGCTGGTGATGGCGTTGGAGTCGACACCTTCACCCACCAGGCCGCCAGCGGGCGAGGCCGAAGTGGCATAGGAGGTGTAGATGCTGCCGTTTTCCATCGGCTTCCAGACCAGGCCGGCCTGCCAGTTGAAGAACTGGCTGTCATCCTTGAGCTTGGTGCGGCCAGTGGTTGCGTTGGTGTTGGCCTCGGTGTCGAAGGTGTCATAGCGCAGGCCGACATTCAGCAGCCATTGCGGATCGAGCTCGATGGTGTCGAATACATAGGCGGCGCGACTGGTGGCCTTGGTGTTGGTGCCCATGTAGTTGCGGGCGACGCTGCCGGTCCAGGCGTCGTCCGGGTTCGGGTTGCCCAGCGAGGTGCATTGGCCGCCGCTGTTGCCGACCTTGCCAGGTGTGCAGCCGCCGCTAGGGTTGCCGTTAGGGCTGACGGTATAACCACTGACACGGGTTTCTTCACCGGTAAATTCCAGGCCGGTGGAGTAGCTGTGCTTGAAGCCCAGGGCCTGGAAGCTGCCAAACAGATCGGTCTGGTTGGTGGTGGTCGTGGTGGTCGACACGCGGCTGTTGGCGCGGCGCCAGACGGTGCCGAACTGGTTGACGTTGAGCTTGCTGTCGTCCGGCTGAGTGAGGACGTAATCCTGGCCGGTGCTGCCATGACGCAGGGTGTTCTTGATCGTCATGTTGTCGTTCAGGTCGTGCTCGATGGAGAACGTACTGATATCGGCGCGGGTCTTGCGGAAGTCGCGATCTTTCAGGCCATAGAAATTATTGCTGTCGCCGCCATCGGTCGGCTTGTCGTGACCGTGGGCGGTGGCTGCGGCGGAGCTATAGCCATAAGGAATGCCCGAATCCGGCAGGTCATTGCTTTCCATATGGTAGTAGCTGAGGTTGACGCGGGTCGGGGTGCCCAGGCCAAAGGTCAGCGACGGTGCCACGCCCCAACGGTCGTAGTTGACTGCGTCGCGGCCGGCCACGTTCTGTTCGTGGCTCATCAGGTTCAGGCGGAACGCGGCGCTGTCGAGGAACTGGCGGTTGACGTCGAGGGCATAGCGACGGGTCTGGTCGGAGCCGTAGGTAAAGCCGCCGTTGAGGAAGTCCCGCGCTTGTGGGGTCTTGCTCACCAGGTTGAGGCTGCCACCGGCCGAGCCACGGCCACCGAACGAGGAGTTGGGGCCCTTGCTGACTTCGATGGACTCGATATCGAAAATTTCCCGGCTCTGGCCGCCGGTATCACGCACGCCGTCCAGGTAGGTGTCGCCCTGGGCATCGAAGCCACGGATAAACGGACGGTCGCCCTGGGGGTTGCCGCCTTCACCGGCGCCAAAGGTAATCCCCGGTACGGTGCGCAAGGCGTCTTGCAGCGAGGTGGCGGCGGTGTCCTTGAGCACCTGCGCCGGCACTACGGTGACGGAGCGTGGGGTGTCGACCAGGGGCGCGGTGTATTTCTGCGAAGAGGCTTTTTCAGTCTGGTAGGAGGTCGCGTCCTGTTCCTGGCCGGTGATGCTGGTGGCGCCCAGGGAGATGCTGTTGCGCTCGCCTTTGTGTTCGGTCTCTTCGGCCGCTTGCGCCAGATGGGCGACAGAGCTGGCGCTGATGGCCATGCCAATGGCCGAGGCCAGCAAGCGCGGTGAACTGTTTGGTGTTTTTGTAATGTGGCGCGACATGAAATTCCCTACCCCAAGGATGTTAGGGCGCGAAATATATTGTAAACAATTATGCATAGCAATTGAGATGCATTGCTATTCGCATTCAATTTACAAAATTTACACTTCGGGGGTTACGGTTTTTGCCGGCTTATACGTCTGCCCGTCGGATCAGGGTTTTACAGCGTCAATAGTAATCAATACCATTGGCGCCCCTCTGCCCTCAGGTAACGCCCCATGCTGCTGCATATTCCAGGCCTGTTCTCCCGCGACGAGGTATTGCGCATCCGCGAAGCCCTGGAGCAGGCGGACTGGGCCGACGGCAAGATCACCGCCGGGCACCAGTCGGCCAAGGCCAAGCACAACCTGCAATTGCCCGAAGGCCATCCACTGGCCAAGGAAATCGGCGCGGCCATGCTCGAGCGCCTGTGGCAAAACCCGCAATTCATGTCGGCGGCCCTGCCGCATAAAGTCTTCCCGCCATTGCTCAATTGCTACACCGCCGGTGGCAGCTTCGACTTTCATATCGATAACGCCGTGCGCCAGCCCAAGGGCAGCCCCGAGCGGGTGCGTACCGACCTGTCTTCCACGCTGTTTTTCAGCGACCCGCACGAGTACGACGGCGGCGAACTGGAGATCCAGGACACCTTCGGCCTGCAGCGGGTCAAGCTGCCCGCCGGCGACATGGTGCTGTACCCCGGCTCCAGCCTGCACAAAGTCAACGCCGTGACCCGTGGCGCGCGTTATGCCGCATTTTTCTGGACCCAGAGCCTGGTGCGTGAAGACAGCCAGCGCACCTTGCTGTTTGAAATGGACGGCGCGATCCAGCAATTGACCCGCGATGTGCCGGACCACCCGGCGCTGATCCAGCTCACCGGCACTTATCACAACCTGTTGCGCCGCTGGGTCGAGGTCTGAGCATGGCTTTTCACCTGCGCCGCGAAGAAGTCCTCGACGGCGAGCAACTGCGGGCCATGCTCGACGAATCACCGGCCCGTGCGGCCCAGGCGATCCTGATGGCGGCCAAGGAGGGCGTGCTCGATGCCCAGGCGCTACTGGGGCAAATCCTCCTGGAGGGGCGCGGGATCGAGCGCGATGCAGCACTGGCCCTGCGCTGGTTCCAGATTGCGGCACAGGGCGGCCACCGGATGGCCCGCAATATGGTGGGGCGCTGCCTGGAACATGGCTGGGGCTGCGCCGCCAATGAGCGGGCGGCCGCCGGGGAATACCGCCAGGCCGCAGAGGCCGGGTTGGATTGGGGGTTGTACAACTACGCCAACCTGCTGGCCACCGGGCGCGGGGTGAGGCAAGACCCGCAGCAGGCACTGGCCTGTTATCGCCAGGCTGCCGAGCTGGGGCATGCCAAGTCGATGAACCTGTTGGGGCGGTACCTGGAAGAAGGGCAATTCTGCGCGCAAGACCTGCCCGCAGCGCTTGAGTGGTATCGCCGCTCGGCCGAAGGTGGGGATTTTCGCGGGCAGTTCAGTTATGCCGCAGTGCTGGCGGATCAAGGCCAGGTCGAGGCGGCCCTGGAGTGGCTGCACAAGGCGCTTGAGGGTGGCAATCTGAAGTTCTTGCGGGTCGCGCAGCAGGCTTTGCAAAGCGCCAGCCAACCGCAGGTTCGCGCAATGGCCGACGCTTACCAACAGCGCATAGAACAAGGGTAGGGGCCGGCAAACCGGCCCCTACACGGCTCAGACGTAGAAGGATTTGAGCGGTGGGAAACCGTTGAATTCAACGGCGCTGTAGCTGGTGGTGTACGCACCGGTGGACAGCCAGTACAGGCGGTCGCCAATGGCCAGGTTCAGCGGCAGGCCGTACTTGTAGTTTTCGTACATGATATCGGCGCTGTCGCAGGTAGGACCGGCGATCACCACTTCTTCCATCTCGCCCTTTTTCTCGGTCCAGATCGGGAACTTGATGGCTTCGTCCATGGTTTCGATCAGGCCGGAGAACTTGCCCACATCCGTGTACACCCAACGCTCGACGGCGGTGCGCGATTTACGGGCCACCAACACCACTTCACTGACCAGGATCCCGGCGTTGGCGATCAACGAACGGCCCGGCTCCAGGATGATTTCCGGCAGCTCGTCACCGAAGTCTTCCTTGAGGAAGCGGATGATTTCCTCGGCGTAGGTTTCCAGGCTGTTGGTGCGGGTGATGTAGTTGGCCGGGAAGCCACCGCCCATGTTGATCAGCTTGAGGTGGATGCCGTCTTCTTCTTTCAGGCGCTCGAAGATCACCTTGACCTTGGCGATGGCGGCGTCCCACACGCTGATATCACGCTGCTGCGAACCGACGTGGAACGAGATGCCGTACGGCACCAGGCCCAGGTCGCGGGCGAGGATCAGCAGGTCCATGGCCATGTCGGTTTGGCAGCCGAATTTGCGCGACAAAGGCCAGTCTGCGGTGGTCGAGCCTTCGGTGAGGATACGCACATAGACTTTCGAGCCCGGCGCGGCCTTGGCGATGTTGCGCAGGTCGGCTTCGGAGTCGGTGGAGAACAGGCGCACGCCCTTCTCGTAGAAGTAGCGGATGTCCTTGGATTTCTTGATGGTGTTGCCGTAGCTGATACGGTCGGCGCTGACGCCGCGGTCCATGACCTTGTCCAGCTCGTAGATCGAGGCGATGTCGAAGCTCGAACCCTTGTCTTTCAACAGGTCGATGATCTCGACAGCCGGGTTGGCCTTGACGGCGTAGTACACCTTGGCGAATTCGAAACCGGCGCGCAGGTCATCGTAGGCCTGGCTGATCATCGCGGTGTCGATCACCACGAATGGGGTTTCTTGCTTGTCGGCGAACGCCTTCATTTTGTCAAAGGTGGCGCGCGCGAAATAGTCTTCGACGTTGATCGACATGCTGGGAACTCCTAAGGGCAAACTAAATTGATCAATGGGTGCAAATGAACGTCCTCCGTATCCCCACTTTGGTTCGCCTACTTCCCAAGGCATGTCGCCGAAAGCAAAAAGGCCATGGGGTAAGCTGCCCTTGGCCTTGCTGTCTCGTCGTCAGTACTTGAGCCGGATGGATCGTTTCCAGCATGGACGTTCGGCGCGAACTTTAGGGCGTGAGGGGCTTGAGATCAACTAAAAATGTCGCGTTTTTACACGCGTTCGTCGCCAGGCGCAGTGCAGCTACTTATGTAACCGACCGGTGTGACGGATTGATGTTCCCCGCAGGGGGCATTCAGAAGGATTTGCGGCGCCTTTATCGCGGGCAAGCCCGGCTCCCACATGGAATTGTATTCCCCTGTGGGAGCCGGGCTTGCCCGCGATAGCGGTCTATCAGGCCTGCGCGGTTTCGGCTGGCGACACGATACTGGTCTTGCCTCCACGGGACTTACCAGAGCTCAGGTACTCGGCAATCGACTCCTGGGTCACTTCACCCAAAAACACCCGCTCGGCATCCATCACCGGCAGCCACGAGCGGTTGAACTCGTACATGCGTGACAACAGGATGCGCAAGTGCTCGTCAAACGCCGCCGTGGCGTTGAACTCGCGCAGGTATTGGGCGCAGGTACCCGTCTGACGATGCAGGTCGCGACGGCGTACATACCCCAGCGCCTTGTTCTCGGCGCAGGTGACCACCACATAGCGCCGGTCATGCTCGTCCATCAGCTCCAGGGCATCGGCCACCGGGGTTTGCGGGCTGACCGACGGGGCGTTGTCCGCCGCGTCTTCGGCCTTGACCAGCAGCAGGCGCTTGAGGGTGCTGTCCTGGCCGACAAAGTTGCTGACAAACTCGTCGGCAGGATGGGCCAGCAGGGTGTCCGGGTGGTCGATCTGCAACAGCTTGCCGGCGCGGAAGATGGCAATTTTGTCGCCCAGCTTGATCGCCTCGTCGATGTCATGGCTGACCATGATCACCGTCTTGTTCAGCGCGCGTTGCATCTCGAAGAACTCGTTCTGGATCATCTCGCGGTTGATCGGGTCGACCGCGCCGAATGGCTCATCCATCAGCAGCAATGGCGCGTCGGCCGCCAGGGCGCGGATCACGCCGATACGCTGTTGCTGGCCACCGGACAATTCACGGGGGTAGCGGTGCAGGTACTGCTTGGGTTCGAGCTTGATCATGCTCATCAACTCGCGGGCGCGGTCATGGCACTTCTGCTTGTCCCAGCCCAGCAGCTTGGGCACCACCACGATGTTTTCCTCGATGGTCATGTTGGGGAACAGGCCGATCTGCTGGATCACGTAGCCGATATTGCGACGCAGGGTCACTTCGTCGAGGTCGGTGGTGTCTTCGCCGTTGATCAGGATCTTGCCCGAGGTGGGCTTGATCAGGCGGTTGATCATCTTCAGCGTGGTGCTCTTGCCGCAGCCCGAGGGGCCGAGGAATACGCAAATCTCGCCTTCATTGACAGTCAGGCTCACGTCGTTAACGGCGGTGACAGTCTTGCCGTTGCTTTGGAAGGTCTTGGACAGGTTTTGAAGTTCGATCATTTGAGCAATCCTTTTGGAGTCAGCGAGCGTTGCAGCCATTGCAGAAGCAGGTCGGCGCAGATGGCCAGGAGACTGACCAGTACGGCGCCAACAATCAGCATCGACATGTCGCTGCGGCTGATGGAAGCCAGAATAAGTACACCCAGACCACCGGCACCGATGGTGGCGGCAATGGTCATCACCCCGATATTCATCACCACGGCGGTGCGCACCCCGGCGAGGATCACCGGTACGGCGATGGGCAGCTCGACCATGCGCAGGCGCTGGCCGAAGGTCATGCCGATGCCTTTGGCCGCTTCGCGGATGCCCGGCTCGACGCCGGTCAGGGCCAGGTAGGTGTTACGCATGATTGGCAGCAGGGAGTAGAGAAATACAGCGGTGATCGCCGGCATCGGCCCCAGGCCCTGGCCGAACTTGGAGTAGAACGGCAGCAGCAGGCCGAACAGGGCAATCGACGGCACGGTCAGCAGCACCGTGGCGCTGGCTTGCAACGGGCCGGCCAGGGTCGGGAAGCGCGTCATCAGCACGCCCAGGGGCACGCCGACGACAATCGCGAGGATCACGGCGATCCCGACCAGGGTGATGTGCTGCCAGGTCAGGTGCAGGACTTGGGCCCAATCAAGATGGGAAAAGGCGTTCAGAAATTCCATGTCTTCTCCTCTTTTAGTTGAGTGGGTGCTGGCGCAGGAAATCAGCGGCCACGGCCGATGGGCTTTCATGGTCGACGTCGACCCGCGCGTTCAGCTGGCGCATGGTTTCATCGTCGAACAGCGCCGCCAGTGGCTTGAGGTCGGCGGCCAATTGCGGGTGGGCATCCAGATAAACCTGGCGTACCACCGGGGCTGCGGTGTAGTCCGGGAAGTAGTGCAGGTCATCTTCCAGCAGCTTCAACTTGAACGCGTTGAGGCGACCGTCGGTGGTGTACACCAGGCCGGCAAACACCTGGCCATTGCGCAGGGCGGTGTAGACCAGGCCGGCGTCCATCTGCCGGGAGTTCTTGCGGGTGAGGTTCATGCCGTACAGCTTGACCATGCCGGCCATACCGTCGGAACGGTTGGCGAACTCGGTGTCCAGGGCCACCAGGCGGTTCTCACGGGTCGGCTCGGCCAGCGCCTGGGTCAGGTCGCTGATGGTGTTGATCTGCGGATACTCCTTGGCCACGTTTTCCGGCAGGGACAGGGCGTAGGTGTTGCTGAATTTCGACGGCGAGAGCCAGACCAGGCCTTTTTTCGCGTCGAGTTCTTTAACCCTGGCGTAGGACTGTTCGCTGTCGAGCTTTTCGTCCACATGGTTGTAGGCCACCAGGGATACACCGGTGTATTCCCAGATCAGGTCCAGTTGCCCGCTTTCCTGGGCACTGCGCGCCAGGTTGCTGCCCAGGCCGCCGGTTACGCGGGTGTCGTAGCCCTTGGTGCGCAGGTACTGGGAGGTGATTTCGGCGAGCAGGGTCTGTTCGGTGAAGACCCGGGCGCCGATGCGAATCACCGGTTTTTCAGCGGCTTGCGCAATGCCGGCAAACAGCAGGACGCAGCTCAGTAGCAAAGTCAGTTTTTTCATGTCGATTCCTTTACCCAGCCTTAAGACGCACGCAACCCGCGTTCCAGCCAGAGGCGGCTGGCCATGGTCACCAGGCCGTCAAGCAGCAACGCCAGCAGCGCGGTACACGCGGCCCCGAGCAGCAATTGCGGCTGGTTGTTCAGGGCGATGCCGGGGAAGATCAGGCTGCCCAGGCTGTTGGCGCCAATCAGGAACGCCAGCGGTGCGGTGCCGACGTTGATCGCCAGGGCCACACGCACGCCACCGATGATGATCGGCACGGCGTTGGGCAACTCGACGCGAAACAGCACCTGGCGCGGGGTCATGCCGATGCCGACGGCGGCTTCCTTGAGCGAGCCTTGAACGTTTTTCAGGCCTTCATAGGTATTGCGCACGATAGGCAGCAAGGAGGCGAGGAACAGGGCGAAGATCGCCGGGCCACTGCCGATGCCGAGGACGCCGAGGGCGATGGCCAGTACGGCCAGGGGAGGGACGGTGTTGCCGATGTTGAAGATCTGCATGAAACGTTCTGCGTGCTCGACCCTGTTCGGTCGGCTGAGCAGGATACCGGCGGGGATCCCTACGATCAGGGCAGCCAGCATGGAGACAAGTACAAGAATCAGGTGAGCTTGCAGGTAAAACAACAAATCGTCGCGGTACAGTTCGATCGTGTTGATGCCGATCCAGTGGACCAGCAGGGCCAGGAGCGCGACGACAACCGCGCCTCCTATCAGCCCTTTGCCATAGCGAATAGCCACAGGCGGACTCCTTTATTTCAGTCGGCGAGCACATTCTCGTGTGGCATTGCCATTCCTGGCTGCCAATAAATGTGGTCGCGAAAAGCAGCTCGCCAATGCCGGCAAAACGGCATGAGGTCGAGCCATGAGCGCAGCCTCGTCAGGCTAACTTGCTGATTTTTCAGCCCCTGTTACGAGTGCGGTAACAGGGGAGTGGACGTCTCTACCTTTTAAAAGGTTCCATACTTGGCAGCATTTAGCCACCCCCCATCGGGTGAGCGGTGGTTCGGGAGCCTTGGTTTACGCTATACTCGCCGCCCTTTTTTGACTCACCTGCCAGGCGATTTCCCATGACCCACCAGGCCGCCGAAGTCGCGAAACGCCGCACTTTCGCCATTATTTCCCACCCCGATGCCGGTAAAACCACCATCACCGAAAAGCTCCTGCTGATGGGCAAGGCGATCGCGGTGGCCGGCACGGTGAAATCCCGCAAGTCTGATCGCCATGCCACCTCCGACTGGATGGAGATGGAGAAGCAACGGGGTATTTCCATTACCACGTCGGTCATGCAGTTCCCCTATCGCGAACACATGGTCAACCTGCTCGACACCCCGGGCCACGAAGACTTCTCCGAAGACACCTACCGCACCCTGACCGCAGTGGACTCGGCCTTGATGGTCCTCGACGGTGGTAAGGGCGTCGAGCCACGGACCATTGCGCTGATGGACGTGTGCCGCCTGCGTGACACGCCGATTGTCAGCTTTATCAACAAACTCGACCGTGACATCCGCGACCCGATCGAACTGCTCGATGAAATCGAAGCGGTCCTGAAGATCAAGGCCGCGCCGATCACCTGGCCGATTGGCTGCTACCGCGACTTCAAGGGCGTGTACCACCTGGCCGACGACTACATCATTGTCTACACCGCCGGTCATGGGCATGAACGCACCGATGTGAAAATCATCGAGAAACTCGACTCCGATGAAGCCCGCGCCCACTTGGGCGACGAGTACGACCGCTTCGTCGACCAACTGGAACTGGTGCAGGGCGCCTGCCACGAATTCAACCAGCAGGAGTTCCTCGACGGCCAACTGACCCCGGTGTTCTTCGGGACGGCCCTGGGCAACTTCGGCGTCGATCACGTACTGGATGCGGTGGTCAACTGGGCTCCCAAGCCGCTGGCCCGGGTGGCCAACGAACGGACTGTGGAGCCGGTGGAAGAGAAATTCAGCGGCTTTGTGTTCAAGATCCAGGCGAACATGGACCCCAAGCACCGCGACCGTATCGCCTTTATGCGCATCTGCTCCGGCAAATACGAAAAAGGCATGAAGATGCGCCACGTCCGCACCGGCAAGGACGTGCGCATCGGCGACGCCCTGACGTTCTTCTCCTCGGAGCGTGAGCAGTTGGAAGAGGCGTTTGCCGGCGACATCATCGGCCTGCACAACCACGGCACCATCCAGATCGGCGACACCTTCACCGAAGGCGAAGCCCTGAGCTTTACCGGTATCCCGCACTTCGCCCCGGAACTGTTCCGCCGCGTACGCCTGCGCGACCCGCTCAAATCCAAGCAACTGCGCCAAGGCTTGCAGCAGTTGGCGGAAGAGGGCGCCACCCAGGTGTTCTTCCCCGAGCGCAGCAACGACATCATCCTCGGTGCCGTGGGTGTGCTGCAGTTCGATGTGGTGGCCAGCCGCTTGAAAGAGGAATACAAGGTTGAATGCTCCTATGAGCCGATCACCGTGTACTCCGCGCGCTGGATTGATTGCAGCGATAAGAAGAAACTCGAAGAGTTTTCCAACAAGGCCGTGGAAAACCTCGCCATCGACGGCGGCGGTCACCTGACCTACCTGGCGCCGACGCGGGTCAACCTGGCGCTGATGGAAGAACGTTGGCCGGATGTGAAGTTCCGGGCGACCCGTGAACACCACTAAGGTCTGAACGGTACAAAAAAGGGCGAAGCCGTGATGGCTTCGCCCTTTTTTGTAGCCACATGGTAGGCGCGGGGCCTGTTTAGAACGATGCAGTTACCGACGCAAAATAAGCGCGCCCCGGTTCGTTATACGTCTGGGCACCGGCATCATCAGCATTGCCTTTGCGGTACAGGCGCTTGTCCAGCAGGTTTTCGATGCCCACGCGCACGCTCAGGTTCTTGTTGAACTCGTAGCCGCTGCTCAAGCCCATCAAGCCGTACGGGTCCACGTCCTGCTGGGCGCTGCGATCATAGCGGTTGGCGCTGCGGGAGTTGAGGGTCGGCGCCTCCTGCTTGCCGTAGTAGGTGCCGCTGACCTGGAACGACAGCTTGTCGGTGGCCTGCCAGTCCAGGGTGGTGTTGACCGTGTACTTGGGAATGACGCTCAAAGGCTCGCCGGTATCCTTGTCCTTGGAGTCGATCATGTAGGTCAGGTTGGTGTTCCAGTCCAGGTCATCGCGCAGGGTCATGAACAGGTTGCCTTCGACCCCCTGCACCAGCGCGGCGCCGCTGTTTTCCCATTCCAGCACGCGGCGCCCGCCGTCCAGGCGGTAGGCGGCGGTGTTGCTGGCGTTGATCTTGTTCTTGTAGTCATTACGAAAGTACGTCGCGCTGGTGCGCCAGGTGCCTTTGTCATAGGCCAGGCCGATTTCCTTGTTGACGCTGATTTCCGGTTTCAGGTCCGGGTTGCCCACCAGGTAGCAGCCGCCGGCGTTGGCTTCGCTGGCGTTGCAGCCATTGCCACGGCTGTACAGCAAGTAGTTGGGGTTGGACTGGTACAGGTTGGGCGTCTTGTAGGCCCGGGCAATCCCGCCCTTGAGGCTCAGTTCATCGGTCAACTGGTGCGAGGCGTTGAGGCTTGGGCTCCAGTTGCCACCGTACTCTTCATGGTGATCGTAGCGCAGGCCAGGGGTGACGATGGTCTTGCTGCCCAGCTCGATATTGTCCTCGGCGAACAGCGCGTAGCTCGAGGCCGTGGTCTTGGTGCTGCTGCGGCTCATCCCTGGAATGCTTGGTACGCCACCGGTGCCGGGATCGTAGCTTTGTGGGCGCAATGAGCCTGGGTCGTTCATCGATTCGTAGAGGTATTCGCTGCCCAGGGTCAGCACCTGCTCGGTGCCGAAACTCAGCGGCAGGTTGACCTCGGCGGTGGCGCGGGTGTTGCGCAAACGCGACTCGAAGCGGCCAGCAGTGGCGGAAGGTGCGCCTTCGCCGGAGCCGGCCAGGCCTTCGTTGAGGCGTGCGTTGCGGGTCAGGTCGTGGCTCAGGGACGCCAGGGTCGAGCCCCAGTCGAATTCGCCACGGTGGGTGGCCGAGAAACTGCTGCGCTGGATCACGCTGGTTTCCTTGCCGACCAGGCTGTTCACGAATGTGCCGCCGCCGTTGAGCATGGTATCGCCGGCGAAGATATTGCCCTGGCGGCTGTAGCTGGCTTCCAGGTCCAGGGTTTGCTCGGGGGTGAATTGCCAACTGAGCAAGCCGTTGACGTCCTTGTTGCGCACACCTTCGCGGCCCGCTACCAGGGAGTCGGCGCTGGCCTGCTCGGCCTGGTTGATGGTGGAGTCGTCGGCATCGGTCTTGTTCAGGCCGCCGTAGACGCGGAAGGCCAAGGTGTCGCTCAAGGGGCCGCTGAGGTTGAAGTTGGTGCGCTTGCTCATGCCCTCGGCATCGTCTTCGGGTAGCGACACGTAGGTGGTCAGCGAGCCGTGCAACTGGTCGGTGGGGCGCTTGGTGATGATATTGATCACCCCGCCCATGGCCCCGGAGCCGTAGCGCGCAGCGGCCGGGCCACGCAGGATTTCAATGCGCTCGACTTCTTCGGCCGGCACCCAGTTGGTTTCGCCACGGGTATCGCGGTCGCCGCTCCAGCCGTAACGCACGGCGTTGCGTGAGGTCGAGGGCTTGCCATCGATCAGGATCAGGGTGTTTTCCGGGCCCATGCCGCGCAGGTCGATCTGGCGGTTGTTGCCACGGCTGCCGCTGGAACTGTTGCCGCTCAGGTTGACGCCTGGCTCACGGCGGATGATGTCCGACAGGTCGTTGGTCGGTGGGCGCTTCTTGATGTCTTCGGCGGTGATGATCGACACGCCGGGAGCTTGCTTGAGCTCTTCGGCGGCGGTGCCCAAGATGCGCGTTTCACTCAGCTCCAGGGCTTGGGAGGTGCCATCGACGGGCAGGTCGGTTGCCTCTATCGGCACTTTGCCGCGTTCTCTTTCCTGGGTCTCCGCCAGCAGCGTGGGCGATGAGAGGGCGGCGATAAACGCGAGGGAGAAATGGCTGAGCCTGAATCGAGGTGACATGTCCGCAGAATCCTTTAGGGAAGGTGGCAACTGAGCGAGATGCACCAGAATTGCCTTCCAGCAGGATTCGGCGCGCTCTGTGCGCCGGAATGGTATTGATTATCAAATACAAGTAAATATCATTTACAAATTTTACGCTTTGGTCCTCCTGGATGCAGGCTCCGTAAAAACACAAAAAACGCCTCACGCCAGGCTGGTCAGGTACAGCAATGGGCTTGGTCGACGCTGGTTTTTTCGAATAAATGTACGGCTTTCTACTGTCATTACTGACAGTAGACGTTTGGGTTAAGGCGCTCTAGTTTGGATTGGCAAAGAACTATCTCTCGGCTCATGTTGATGTGATAAGGAGAAAGATCATGGTAGGCAAAAAAAATACTGACCCTGGCAGAGTCATATTCAGGGACAACAATATTTCTGATACGAATTTCCAGGGGGAAGCCAGACTCTGGGGCCAAAGCTCGCAAAGCGTTGTTCTTGTGGCTAGCAGCAGCCATCCTGCGGCAGGGAGGCTGAAAGTTTTTCTCGAAGGCAGGAAATTATGGTTATTCGAGAGTCCTATCCGCTCAGTCTGGCGCTTTGAGTACACATTGAATAGTGACTCGCTGCAGCGTACATGGTTTGGTAGAAGTGGCACCGCAACTATCTTGTTGGACGCTGAAGATGTGTCGAATACGTTGGCTATGCTGACATTCAAGGTGAAAGTGAGCATGGACTCCGCACCGTCTCTGTATCGTGACCTTGAGGGGGCCTTGTTCTGCAACCGGTATGAAGGGCTTTTGCAGGACGCAGCAGGTGAAGACAACCCCGAAAGGTAATGCAGTTAGTCAAACCTGAGCTCAAAGGTGGAGTTCTGTCGCCGGCACACTCGAAAAAAGCCCCTCCCGCCAGACTGATGCGCAATCTGGCGGGAGAGGCTGTACAACGCTGTATCGCCCTGTGGGAGCGGGCTTGTGTGGGAGCGGGCTTGCCCGCGATGCAGGCACCTCGTGCTGTCAGTTAAACCGCGGTGATGCTATCGCGGGCAAGCCCTAATGCCAGTCAGTTAAGCGGATTCTGCTTTCTGTAGGAGCGAGCTTGCTCGCGAAGGACGTCAACGATAACGCGTGTTTGCTAGGTAAACGCGGCGCTCTCAAGTTCTTCGCGAGCAAGCTCGCTCCTACAAAAAGGCTTAACTGACTGGCATTAGGGCAAGCCCGCTCCCACACAAACCCGCTCCACAGGGTGGGGTCAGGCGACGAACTGCTCCGCGTGATGGCAAGCCACCTGGCGCTTGTCCAGTTCGCGCAACAACGGCTCTTCACTGCTGCAGCGCTCGGTCGCATACGGGCAGCGCTTGTGGAAGGCGCAGCCGGAGGGCGGGTTCAGCGGGTTGGGCAGTTCGCCGACGATCTTGATCTTCGGCTTGTTCGGGTCCGGGTGGATGGTCGGGGTGGCCGACAGCAGCGCCTGGGTGTACGGGTGCAGGGGGCGGGCGTAGATGTCTTCCTTGGGGCCCACTTCCACCGGGCGGCCGAGGTACATCACCATCACGTCATCCGCGACGTGTTGCACCACCGCCAGGTTGTGGGAAATAAACACATAGGCGGTGTTGTACTGCTGCTGCAAATCCATGAACAGGTTGAGCACCTGGGCCTGGATCGACACGTCCAGCGCCGAGGTCGGTTCATCCGCCACCAGCACCTTGGGTTGCAGCATCATGGCCCGGGCCAGGGCGATGCGCTGGCGCTGGCCACCGGAGAACATGTGCGGGTAGCGCTGATAATGCTCAGGGCGCAGGCCCACTTGCTTCATCATCGCCTGCACTTTCTCGCGGCGTTCGGCGGCGGACAGGTTGGTGTTGATCAACAGCGGCTCGCCCAGTTGATCACCGACTTTCTGCCGGGGGTTCAACGAGGCATAGGGGCTCTGGAACACCATCTGCACGTCTTTACGCAGTTGCTTGCGCTGGGCCTTGTCGGCGCCGGCGACTTCCTGGCCGGCGATTTTCAACGAGCCGGACGACGGCTCTTCAATCAGCGTCAGCGCGCGGGCCAGGGTGGACTTGCCACACCCCGACTCACCCACCACAGCCAGGGTCTTGCCGGCTTCCAGCTCGAACGACACGCCATTGAGGGCGCGCACCGTGGCGTGGCCCTTGAACAGGCCACGGGACACTTCGTAGTGACGGGTCAGGTCGCGGGCAGTAAGAACGACGGCCATTACGCCACCTCCTGGTTCAAGGGGTAGAAGCAGCGCACAAGGCTGTGGGCTTGCGGGTCCAGGGTCGGACGGGTCTGGCGGCAGCTGTCCTGCACATACGGGCAGCGTGGCGACAACAGGCAGCCTTGCGGGCGGTCATAACGGCCGGGGACGATGCCCGGCAAGGTCGACAGACGCGCCGCGCCCATGCTGTGTTCCGGGATCGCCGCCAGCAACGCTTCGCTGTACGGGTGGGCCGGTACGTCGAACAGGCCGGGCACCTGGCCGACTTCCACGGCTTGGCCGGCGTACATCACGCACACGCGCTGGGCGGTTTCCGCGACGACTGCGAGGTCGTGGGTGATCAGCACCAGGCCCATGTTCTGTTCTTTTTGCAGAGCCAGCAGCAGTTCCATGATCTGCGCCTGGATGGTCACGTCCAGGGCGGTGGTCGGCTCGTCGGCGATCAGCAGTTTCGGCTCGCCGGCAATCGCCATGGCAATTGCCACACGCTGGCTCATACCGCCGGACAGTTGGTGCGGGTAGGCATCCATGCGGCTGGCGGCGCCAGGGATCTCGACCTTTTCCAGCAGTTCGATGGCCCGCTTGCGCGCTTGTTTGCCGGACATTTTCAGGTGCAGGCGCAGCACTTCTTCAATCTGGAAACCCACGGTATAGCTGGGGTTCAGCGCGGTCATCGGGTCCTGGAACACCATCGCCAGGTCTTTGCCGACGATCTGCCGGCGTTGACGGTTGCTCAGCTTGAGCATGTCTTTGCCGTCGAAGGTCAGCGAATCGGCGGTGACGATGCCGGGATGCTCGATCAGGCCCATCAGCGCCATCATGGTCACGGATTTACCCGAACCCGACTCGCCAACGATGGCCAGTACTTCGCCTTTGTCCACGGCCAGGTCGAGCCCGTCGACCACGGGTACGGCAGTCTTGTCGCCGAAGCGTACATTGAGATTCTTGATTTCTAGCAGTGACATGGGAATCTCCTCACGCGGCATTCTTGAGTTTCGGGTCCAGCGCATCGCGCAGTCCGTCGCCCATCAGGTTGATTGCCAGCACGCTGAGCAAAATGGTCAAGCCAGGCAGGCTCACGACCCACCAGGCACGTTCGATATAGTCACGGGCCGAAGCCAGCATGGTGCCCCACTCTGGGGTGGGCGGCTGGACGCCAAGGCCGAGGAAGCCCAGGGCGGCGGCATCGAGAATCGCCGAGGAGAAGCTCAAGGTGGCCTGCACGATCAGCGGCGCCATGCAGTTGGGCAGCACGGTGACGAACATCAGGCGCGGCAGGCCGGCCCCGGCCAGGCGCGCGGCCGTCACGTAGTCACGGTTGAGCTCGCCCATCACCGCTGCGCGGGTCAGGCGCACATAGGAGGGCAGCGACACAATGGCAATCGCGATCACGGTGTTGATCAGGCCAGGGCCGAGGATGGCGACAATCGCCACGGCCAGCAGCAGCGAGGGCAGGGCCAGCATGATGTCCATCAGACGCATGATGGTCGGGCCGAGCAGGCGCGGGAAGAACCCGGCGAACAGGCCCAGCAGGATCCCCGGGATCAGCGACATCACCACCGATGACAAACCGATCAGCAGCGACAGGCGCGAGCCCTGGATCAGGCGCGACAACAAGTCACGGCCCAGTTCGTCGGTGCCCAGCAAAAACTGCATCTGCCCGCCTTCGAGCCACGACGGCGGGGTCAGCAGGAAGTCGCGGTATTGCTCGCTGGGGTTATGGGGGGCCACCCAGGGGGCGAAGATCGCGCAGAACACGATCAGCAGCATAAACAGCAGGCCGGCAACCGCGCCCTTGTTCTTGGAGAAGGCTTGCCAGAATTCTTTGTACGGCGACGGGTACAGCAGGCTCTGATCGACTGCTGACACGGGAGTTGGTGTGGTCATGGTCATGATCTCAGCGCTGGTGACGGATGCGTGGGTTGGCGAAGCCGTAGAGGATATCCACCACGAAGTTCACCAGGATCACCAGGCAGGCGATCAGCAGGATGCCGTTTTGCACCACCGGGTAGTCCCGTGCGCCAATGGCTTCGATCAGCCATTTGCCGATGCCGGGCCAGGAGAAGATGGTCTCGGTCAAGACCGCACCGGCCAGCAGGGTGCCGACTTGCAGGCCGACCACCGTCAGCACCGGGATCAGCGCGTTACGCAGGCCATGCACGAACACCACGCGCGCCGGCGACAGGCCCTTGGCCTTGGCGGTGCGGATGTAGTCTTCGCGCAGCACTTCCAGCATCGAGGAACGGGTCATCCGCGCAATCACCGCCAGCGGGATGGTGCCCAGTACGATGGCCGGCAGGATCAGGTGGTGCAGGGCGTCCCAGAATGCGTCCGGCTCGTCGGCCAGCAGGGTGTCGATCAGCATGAAGCCGGTGCGCGGCTCGATGTCGTAGAGCAGGTCGATACGCCCGGAAACCGGGGTCCAGCCCAGGCTTACCGAGAAGAACATGATCAGGATCAGGCCCCACCAGAAGATCGGCATCGAATATCCCGCCAGGGAGATGCCCATCACCCCATGGTCGAACAGGGATCCTCGTTTCAAGGCCGCGATCACCCCGGCCAATAGCCCGAGGATGCCGGCGAACAACAGGGCGGCCATGGACAGTTCCAGGGTCGCGGGGAACAGGGCGCTGAACTCGGTCCAAACGCTGGTGCGGGTACGCAGGGATTCGCCGAGGTCGCCCTGGGCGAGCTTGCCGATGTAGTCCAGGTATTGCGCATACAAGGGTTTGTTCAAGCCAAGGCGTTCCATTGCCTGGGCGTGCATCTCGGGGTCAACCCGCCTCTCACCCATCATGACTTCTACGGGGTCGCCAGGGATCATGCGAATCAACGCAAAAGTCAGCAACGTGATGCCGAAAAACGTTGGGATCAATAACCCCAATCGGCGGGCAATAAAACTAAACATCGTGGTCTCTACCTCAATCAGCCGGTTAGGCAGGCCCGGCTCCGTCAACCTCGACGGGGCCGGGCGTCTTTTTTACTTCACCTGGGTGGTGGCGAAGTTATTGTTGGTCAGGGGGCTTTGGGTATATCCCTCGACGTTCTTACGCATGGCGGTGAACATTTTCGGGTAAGCCATGGGGATCCACGGTTGGTCCTTGTCGAAAACGGCCAGCGCCTGTTCATAGAGTGCAGCGCGTTCAGCGGGTTCAGCCACGGCGCGGGCCTTGTCGATCAAACCCTGAAATTCTTCGTTACACCAGCGGGCGTAGTTTTCGCCGTTTTTGGCCGCATCGCAACTCAGGTTGGGCGTGAGGAAGTTGTCTGGGTCGCCGTTATCCCCGGCCCAGCCGGCGGAGACCATGTCGTGCTCGCCAGCCTTGGCGCGCTTGAGCATTTCGCCCCATTCCATGACCTTGATATTGACCTTCAGGCCGATCTGCGCCAGGTCCGCCTGCATGCGCTGGGCGCCAAGCATCGGGTTGGGGTTGGTCGGGCCGCCGCCGTTGCGGGTGAACAGGCTGAACTCGGTGCCTTGCGGCACGCCGGCTTCCTTGAGCAGGGCACGGGCCTTGTCCAGGTCGCGGGCCGGGTTTTTCAGCTGGTCGTTGAAGCCCAGCAGGGTCGGCGGGTACGGGCCGGTGGCGTCGACGGCATTGCCTTTGCCGTACAGGGATTCGTTATAGCCTTGTTTGTCGAACGCGATGTTGATCGCGTGGCGCACCCGCGCGTCGCTCATGTACTTGTGGGTGGTGTTCAGGGCGGTGTAGGCGGTGGTCATCGCCGCGAGTTCCGCGACCTTCAGGTTTGGATCGGCCTTGATACTCGGCAGGTCGTCAGGTTTTGGATACAGCGCGATCTGGCACTCATTGGCCTTGAGCTTTTGCAGGCGCACGTTGTTATCCACCGCGATGGCCAGGATCAGCGGGTCGGCGGGCGGCTTGCCACGGAAGTACTCCGGGTTGGCCTTGAAGCGCACCTGGGCGTCCTTCTGGTAGCGGGTAAAAATAAACGGGCCGGTGCCGATCGGCTTGCTGTTGAGCTCGCCGGTCTTGTTGGCGGCCAGCAGCTTGTCGGCGTATTCGGCGGAGTGAATGGCGGTGAACGGCATGGCGACATCGGCCAGGAACGGTGCTTCGGGGCGGGTCAGGGTGAAGACCACGGTGTGGTCATCGGTCTTCTCGACGCTTTTGAGCAGTTCCTTGAAACCCATGCTTTCAAAATAGGGGAAGCCGGTGGTGGACTTGTTGTGCCATGGGTGTTTCGGGTCCAGTTGACGCTGGAAGCTCCAGAGCACGTCGTCGGCATTCAGGTTGCGCGTGGGCTTGAAGTAGTCGGTGGTGTGGAACTTCACGTCATCGCGCAGGTGGAAGGTATAGGTCAGGCCGTCCTCACTGATGTCCCACGATTTGGCGAGTGAGGGTTGGATTTCAGTGGTGCCGGGCTTGAAGTCCACCAGGCGGTTGAACATGGTTTCGGCGGCGGCATCGGCGGTGACAGCCGTGGTGTACACGACCGGGTCGAAGCCTTCCGGGCTGGCTTCGGTGCAGACCACCAGGGGTTTGGCCGATACGCCGATAGCGACGCTTAATAGCGCAGCGGCAACGGCAGCTTGTAGCGGGAGCATTTTCATTCAGAGCCCTCTGCAATCGATGGGACCAGGCAAGCGTAGACGGCGGGCTCGTCCTGAGCCCGCCGTCTACCTGGTGCGATTTAAAGAATGTTGAACGGGACGGTGGTAACCAGACGGAATTCCTTGACGCTGCCGTCGTACTGGTTGGCGCTGCCACGGTGTTCGACGTAGGTGGCACGAATCGCGGTGGCCTTGAGCGGGCCGCTCTGGACTGCGTAGGCCGCGCCCACGCCGTATTCCTGGTGTTTTTCGCCGTCCTGGGTCTCGATGCCGGTGTAGGCGTAAGCGCCGTTGCGGTTACCCGTGTAGTGAGTACCGTCGATGCCCCAGCCGCGTGCGGAGTAGATGTTGAACTTCAGGCCCGGAACGCCGTATTCGGCCATGTTGATGGCGTAGGCGACCTGGAAGGATTTCTCGTTCGGGCCGTTGAAGTCCGACGTCAGGGAGTTGGCCAGGTAGATGCCGTTGGTTTCGTGCAGGTAGTCGAAGTACTCGTTACCGTTCACTTGCTGGTAGGAGAAGGTCAGGCTGTGAGCCTGGTGAGCCAATCCAAGGGACAGGGAGTAGGTATCGTTGTCGATTTCCCCCATCAGCTTTTTGCCTTCATCGACGGTTTTGTAGTAGTTCAGGCCGGTGGTCAAGGCCAGGACTTGGCTGTCACCCAGTTCGTGGGTTGCACCGAAGTAGTACTGGTTCCAGAAGTCCTTGACGTTGGCGCCGAAGAAGCTGGTTTTCAGGCTCTTGAACGGCTGGTAGTTGGCGCCCAGGGTGTAGACCTTGTCGGTTGTCGCACTGTTGGCACCTTGTTGGCTGTACTCGCTGCGGAACTTCGACAGGCTCTGTTCGGTACGTGGGGAAACGCGGTCAAACACGCCGCCCTGGAACGACAGGTTGCTGAACTCTTCGCTGTTGAAACTCACACCTTGGAAGCTCGATGGCAGGGGACGGTTGCCGATGGTGTCGACGATGCCGCTGCTGAAGTTCTGGCGACCGGCAGTCAAGGTGGTGTTGGACACACGGAACTGCACGTTGGCCAGGCCCAGTTTGCTCCACTGGTCTACGGCATTGCCGTCAGAGTCAGCCAGGGTACGGTTAGAGCCGCCCTTGATATCGCGTTTGCTGCGGTCCAGAACCAGAGCGTTGTACACCGCTACTTCGGTCTTCACACCAACAGTGCCCTGGGTGAAACCCGAGCTGGCGTTGAGGATGGTGCCCTGGATCCAGTTGGTACGGTTGCGGTCGGTCTTCGTTACACCGTGCTCTTTGTATTTGAACTTGCCTCCGCGGTACAGGCTTTCGTGGGAGTACCAGTTACGCGTCTGGCCGCCCAGGCTGAAGTCTTCGATAAAGCCCTTGGCTTCGCTTTGGGCGCTGGTGCCGGCCAGTGTGGTTGGAACAAAGTCCTGGCTTACGGATTCCGCATAGGCGGTAGCCGTGATGCTGCTGATGGCCATGGCCAGTAGCACTTTGCTGCTTAGTTTCATGGGTGGAGCTCCTTTGGTTCTCTTTTTTTAATACCGGCCTTATTAGGTGAGCCGGTTATTGGGTGTGTAACTCTTCAAGCCTTTGCAAACGTTTGCTGTAGGAGATTTCGCGAATTACAGCTACACGTTTGCGGCAGAGCCAACTTCGCTCTGCGCATCCGGTTATTTTCTTATGGGGTGACGCTGACGCCCGAGAACACGTTGCGGCCGAAGGGGCTCACTTTGAAACCTTCGACCTTGGTGCTTAACGGCTGGTTGACCGTCGAGTGGGCGACAGGCGTGATCGGCACCTGCTGTTTGAGCAGTTGCTGCGCCTGTTTGTACAGAACAGTCCGTTGTTCACGGTCGGTGACGACCTTGGCTTGCTTGATCAGCTTGTCGTACGCCGGGTCACACCACATCGAGTAGTTGTTCCCGCCGATGGCGTCGCAGCTGTAGAGGGTGCCCAGCCAGTTGTCCGGGTCGCCGTTGTCGCCGGTCCAGCCAATCAGGCTGATATCGTGTTCGCCGTTCTTGGTGCGCTTGATGTACTCGCCCCATTCATAGCTGACGATCTTGACCTTGAGGCCGATCTTGGCCCAGTCGTTTTGCAGCATCTCGGCCATCAGCTTGGCGTTGGGGTTGTACGGGCGCTGGACGGGCATGGCCCACAGCGTGACCTCGGTGCCCTCCTTGACGCCGGCGGCCTTGAGCAGTTCCTTGGCTTTTTCCGGGTTGTAGGCGGCGTCCTTGATGCTGTCGTCATAAGACCACTGGGTCGGCGGCATGCCGTTGACCGCCAGTTGCCCCGCGCCCTGGTACACGGCATTGAGAATGCTCTGCTTGTTCACCGCCATGTCCAGGGCCTGGCGCACTTCGAGCTGGTCGAAGGGCTTGTGCCGCACGTTGTAGGAGATGTAGCCGAGGTTGAAGCCGGGCTTGGTCAGCAGTTGCAGGTTCGGGTCGGCCTTGAGGGCCTCGACATCGGCGGGGCGTGGATGCAGGGTGACCTGGCATTCATTGGCCTTGAGCTTCTGCACCCGCACCGAGGCGTCGGTGTTGATGGCGAAGATCAGTTGGTCGAGCTTGACCTTGCCCGGGTCCCAGTAGTGTTTGTTGCCGGCGAAACGGATCTGCGAATCCTTCTGGTAACGCTGGAACACAAACGGCCCGGTGCCGATCGGCTTCTGGTTGATATCACTGGGCTTGCCGGCCTTGAGCAGTTGCTCGGCGTACTCGGCCGAGAGGATTGCGGCGAAGCTCATGGCGATGTTCTGGATAAACGCGGCGTCGACCGTGTTCAGGGTCATCACCACGGTGTGCGGGTCGGTTTTCTCGACCTTGGCGATGTTCTTGTTCAGGCTCATCCCGTTGAAGTACGGAAACTCGGTGGGGTAGGCCTTGCGAAACGGGTGGTCGGGATCAAGCATGCGGTTGAAGGTGAACAGCACGTCATCGGCGTTGAAATCCCGTGTCGGCTTGAATTCCTTGTTGCTGTGGAATTTCACCCCTTGGCGCAAGTGGAAGGTATAGGTCAGGCCGTCTGGCGAGATATCCCACTGGGTCGCCAGCGCTGGTATGACGCCGGTTTCACCCTTTTCAAACTCAACCAGGCGGTTGTAGATCGGCTCGGCCGCATCGTTGTCGGTGGCGGTGGTGTATTGCGCGGTATCGAACCCGGCCGGGCTGCCTTCAGAGCAGAACACCAGGCTTTTCTTCTCGGCTGCCTGGCCCATCGAAGCGACGGCCAACAGGCTGGTGCCGAATATCGCGGATAGAACGGTGGTATGGCGCATGACGGTCCCCAATCCATGTTTATCGTTTTCGTCAGTGAACAATCGCCATGCCTTACCTGGCATGGAGAAAGCACTGCTCCCATCCACAGCAAATGCCGTATCGGAACTGAGCGTTTGCCTACCTCGACGTTAGGGAACGAGGGCAGGGCGGTAAATGCGCAGAACCGGACAGACCTTGTAGGTATCGGACGGAACCTGCGCAGTTAGCTGCTGTAGGACGGCAGCCCGTGCGGGGGTAGTTCGATTCCTAGGATCTGGGCGGATGCAATAACGGCGACGTTATGAAACGTCGCCGCCAGAGATCACTACTTGCTGACGCTCACCCCGTAGAAGGAATTCAAGCCAAATGGGCTGATCTTGAAGTCCTGTACGTTGTTGCGCATGGGTTGGTACACCGTCGAGTGCGCGATAGGTGTCATGGGGACTGCATCTTTGAGGACGTGTTGCGCCTGTTTGTACAGTTCGGTGCGCTTGGCGACGTCCGAGGTGGCCTTGGCTTCTTTCACGATGCCGTCGAATTTCTTGTCACACCATTTGGAGAAGTTGTTGCCGGCCAGGGAGTCGCAGCCGAACAGCACGTTCAGCCAGTTGTCCGGGTCACCATTGTCACCGCTCCAGCCGATGATCATGGCCTGGTTCTCGCCGCCCTTGGAGCGCTTGATGTACTCGCCCCACTCGTAGCTGACGATGTTGACCTTCAAGCCGATCTGCTTCCAGTCGTTCTGCAGCATCTCGGCCATCAGCTTGGCGTTGGGGTTATACGGACGCTGGACGGGCATGGCCCACAAGGTGATCTCGGTGCCCTCCTTGACGCCGGCCTCCTTGAGCAGTGCCTTGGCCTTGGTCACGTCGTGCGGGACATCCTTGATGGTGTCGTCATAGGACCACTGGGTCGGCGGCATGGCGTTGACCGCCAGTTGGCCTGCGCCCTGGTACACCGAGTCGATGATCTGCTGCTTGTTGACCGACATGTCCAGGGCCTGGCGTACGCGCAGGTCGGCCAATGGGTTGGCGGCCGTCTGGCCCTTGAGCACCGGCATGACGTTGTAGGCGATATAGCCCAGGTTGAAACCGGCCTGGTGCGGCAGTTTCAGGGTCTTGTCCTCGCCCAGGGCCTTGAGGTCGGCCGGACGCGGGAAGAGGGTGACCTGGCATTCGTTCTTCTTGAGCTTTTGTACACGTACCGACGGGTCGGTGGTGATGGCGAAGATCAGGTTGTCGATCTTCACGTCTTCAGGCTTCCAGTAATCCTTGTTGCCGGTGAAGCGGATGTTGGAGTCTTTCTGGTAGCTCTTGAACACGAACGGACCAGTGCCGACCGGCTTCTGGTTGATGTCCTGGGGCTTGCCGTCCTTCAACAGTTGGGCTGCGTATTCAGCCGACTGCAGCGAGGCGAAGCTCATGGCCAGGTTCTGGATAAACGCGGCGTCCACGGTGCCAAGGGTGAACTTGACGGTGTGGTCGTCGATTTTCTCGATGTTCTTGATGTTGGTGTCCATCCCCATGTCCGTGAAATACGGGAACTCGGTGGGGTAGGCCTTACGGAACGGATCGTCTTTATTGATCATCCGGTTGAAGGTGAAGAGCACGTCGTCGGCGTTGAATTCACGAGTCGGCTTGAAGTACGGCGTGGTGTGGAACTTGACCCCTTCGCGCAGGTGGAAGGTGTAGGTCAGGCCATCTTCGGAAACATCCCACTTGGTGGCCAGGCCAGGAATCACGGCGGTGCCGCCGCGCTCGAACTGGCTGAGCCGGTTGAACATGGTTTCGGCCGAAGCATCGAAGTCTGTTCCGGTGGTGTACTGGCCTGGGTCGAAACCCGCCGGGCTCCCTTCGGAGCAGAACACCAGATTAGTCGCCGCCTGGGCGAAAGGTGCAGCGGCCATTAAACCGGCGCTGACTAAAAACGGAATGACTGCGTGTTTAAGCATGTTGGCCTCATGATTTGTTGTCATTTTTGGAATTGAGGGCGACCTCGTGAGTCGGCCTGCGGATACTTATGCAGGCCCCATACCCAATGCAAGATGTTGAGAGGCTACAACCGCCAAAGAGTGGTACGAACGTACAGGAATGTCGCATTCATATAATTTTCGACACGAAACTGTATTTTTGAGGGCTTTTTTCGGTGCGTGGAGTGCACCGAATAAGCCCAAACGAGGTGTCTGGCGCACCCGGTTGGGGCATGATTGTTACTTATTCAGACTTACGCCGTAGAACGGTGTCAGGCCAAACGGGCTGATCTTAAAGTCCTGGACTTCCTTGCGCAGCGGCTGGAAAACCGTCGAGTTCGCAATAGGTGTTATAGGTACTTGATCCTTAAGTATTTTTTGCGCCTGCTGATACCACTTGATGCGTTCGTCACGGTCACTGCTGAGCTTGGCCTTCTGCACCAGTTGGTCGTACTGCGGGTTACACCATTTTGCATAGTTGCTGCCCTTGACCGCGGCACAACTGTAGAGCACGCCCAGCCAGTTATCCGGGTCGCCGTTGTCGCCGGTCCAGCCGTAGATCATCACATCGTGCTCGCCGTTTTTTGCGCGCTTGATGTATTCGCCCCACTCATAGCTGACGATATTGGCAGTGATCCCGACTTTGGCCCAATCCTGCTGGATCATCTGCGCCGACATTCGCGCGTTGGGATTGGAGGCGCGCTGCACAGTCATCGCCCACAGATTGATGGTGGTACCTGGTGCAACCCCTGCTTCTTTTAGTAGCGCCCGGGCCTTGGCAGGGTCGTGCGGTGCGTCCTTGATGCTGGGGTCATAAGACCACTGGGCCGGCGGCAGTGCGTTCTGCGCCAATTGCCCGGCACTTTGGTACACCGCCTGGATAATCGCTGGCTTATCGATGGCCATGTCCAGGGCCTGGCGCACCTTGAGCTGGTCCAGCGGCGGATGGGTCACGTTGTAGGCCAGAAAGCCCAGGTTGAAGCCCGCCTGCTGCAGCACACGCAGGTTTGGATCCTGCTTCATCACTTCGATATCCGAGGGGCGCGGATAGCCGCTGACCTGGCATTCGCCGGCCTTGAGCTTTTGCAGGCGCGACGCGGCGTCCGGGGTGATCGCAAACACCAGGCTGTCGAGTTTCACATCCTCAGGCTTCCAATAGTCTTTATTGGCGACGTAGCGAATCTGCGAGTCCTTCTGGTAGCGCTTGAACACAAACGGCCCGGTGCCGATCGGTTTCTGGTTGATATCGGCGGCCTTGCCGTCTTTAAGCAACTGCGCCGCGTACTCGGCCGATTGTACGGACGCAAAGCTCATGGCCAGGTTCTGCACGAAAGCGGCATCGACGTTATTGAGGTTGAAGCGCACGCTGTGCTCGTCGAGCTTTTCCACGCTTTTGATCGTGGTGTTCAGGCCCATATCGGTGAAGTACGGCGACTCGGACGGGTAGGCCTGGCGGAATGGATGGTTGGCGTCCAGCAGGCGCTGGAAAGTGAACAGTACATCGTCGGCATTGAAGTCGCGGGTCGGGGTGAAGTACTCGGTGCTGTGGAACTTGACCCCGTCGCGCAGGTGAAAGGTGTAGGCCAGGCCGTCCTTGGAAACCTCCCAACGGGTCGCCAGGCCCGGCTCGACTTCGGTCCCGCCGCGCTTGAACTGGGTCAGGCGGTTGAACACGGTTTCGGCCGAGGCATCAAAATCGGTGCCGCTGGTGTACTGGCTCGGATCGAACCCGGCGGGGCTGGCTTCGGAGCAGTAGACCAGGGTGCTTGCCGCCTGGGCCGTGGGCATGCACGCCAGCAGGCTGGCAGCGAGAAGGAGCGGCTTGAAGACAGTTCTATCCATGGTGCCCCCTGAGATGGCAGGTAAACAACGGCCAAAAAAAACGGCGGTCACCGAGGTTACCGCCGTTGTGGGTCATCAGGTAAGGCTTATGGCATCTGTACTTCAATCACGCCATCGGCGCTCATGCTGACCTGGCTGGTGCCGGCTTCGACTTCAGGTGTCGGCGCCGAATCCATTGCCGCCGCCTTCATCATCATGCCGCCATTTCGCGCGTACGGCATTGGGTAGCCGTTGGTGTTGAAGTTCAGGTTGACGATCTTGTAGCCCTTGCCGCCGAGTGCATCGGTGGCAAGTTGGGCGCGGGCCTTGAACGCGGCGACCGCATCCTTGAGCAGGGCATCTTCGCTAGCCTTGCGGGTTGGGTCGGCAATGGCGAAGTCCATATTGTCCATTTTCAGGGTGTTGAGCAGCTCGCCGGTGAGCTTGGACAGCGCCGGGAAGTCCGCGCTTTCCAGGCGCAGTTCGGCGCGCTCGCGCCAGCCGGTGATCTTCTGGTTCTTGTTGTCGTAGATCGGATAGCTGTTGCGGCTGCCCTGGCGCAGGGTCACGCCTTTTACTTCGCGAGCCTCGCCCAACGCCTTGTTCATGATGGTCGTGACTTCGGCGGCGAGCTTAGCCGGGTCGGTGTTTTGCGACTCGGTGTAGAGAGTGACGATCATCTTGTCACGGGCCACTTCCTGGCTGACTTCGGCCCGCAGGGAAATCTGGTTGTAGTGCAGTTGATCGGCGGCCAGCGCAGGCAGGCTGGCAACACTGCCAACGCTGAGGGCAATAAGGGCGGCACTGCGAGTGAAACGTGACATGGAAGCTCCTTGAGGGTGATCGTATTCGGTAAGACTGTAGACGGGCGATTCGGGTTCGGCGGGTTACAAAATCTCTACATCTGGGTAGGATGCCGACGAACGGTCAAAGTCGCCACGCCCCGTCATAAAGCCATGACCTGCGTCAAAGGGCCACAGACGCGCTGCCTGTACCGTCGCTTCGTTTATACTTGCTGCGATCCGCCTGGAGCGCTCATCAGGAGAGCTCATGCTCGCCCCCGTAAAACTGACTTCCGCCACTCGCCAGAACCTCTGGCGCCTGACGTTTATCCGCACCCTGGTGCTGGCCGCACAGGCCGGTTCCGTCGGGCTCGCCTACTGGTTTGAACTGCTGCCGCTGCCTTGGCTGCAACTGTGGGTGACCCTGGCCTTTTCCACGGTGCTGTGTGTGTTCACGGCCATCCGCCTGCGCACCACCTGGCCGGTGACCGAGTTGGAGTACGCCCTGCAACTGGCCTGCGACCTGTTTATCCACAGTGTGTTGCTGTATTTCTCCGGGGGCTCCACCAACCCCTTCGTCTCCTATTACCTGGTACCGCTGACCATCGCCGCCGTGACCTTGCCATGGCGCTATTCGGTGATCCTGTCGGGTATCGCCCTGGCGCTGTACACCTTGTTGCTGGCGCAGTTCTACCCCCTGGAAACCTTCCCGATCGCCCGGGAAAACCTGCAGATCTACGGCATGTGGCTGAGCTTCGCGCTGTCGGCGGCGGTGATCACCTTTTTCGCCGCGCGCATGGCTGAAGAGCTGCGGCGCCAGGAAGAGCTGCGCGCCATCCGCCGCGAAGAAGGCCTGCGCGACCAGCAACTGCTGGCCGTGGCCACCCAGGCCGCTGGCGCGGCCCATGAGTTGGGCACACCGTTGGCGACCATGAGCGTGCTGATCAAGGAAATGCGCCAGGACCATCACGATCCGGCGTTGCAAGACGACCTCGGTGTGTTGCAGGAACAGGTCAAGCAGTGCAAGCAGACCTTGCAACAACTGGTGCGCGCCGCTGAAGCCAACCGGCGCCTGGCGGTGGATATGCAAGACGTCACCCAGTGGCTGGACGAAGCCCTGAACCGCTGGCACTTGATGCGGCCCGAAGCCAGTTACCGTTTTCACCTGCTGGGGCAGGGCACAGTGCCACGCATGGCGCCACCGCCGGATCTGACCCAGGCGCTGCTGAACCTGTTGAACAATGCAGCTGACGCCTGCCCGGAAGGGTTGGAAGTGCAACTGGACTGGGATTGGGAAAACCTCACCATCAGCATTCGCGACCACGGCGCGGGTGTGCCGTTGGCCATTGCCGAGCAGATCGGC
Organism: Pseudomonas sp. ICMP 8385; assembly: GCF_002699915.1. Classification (NCBI taxonomy): domain Bacteria; kingdom Pseudomonadati; phylum Pseudomonadota; class Gammaproteobacteria; order Pseudomonadales; family Pseudomonadaceae; genus Pseudomonas; species Pseudomonas sp. ICMP 8385. The sequence continues at coordinate 97,055 of NZ_LKBY01000001.1, forward strand.
AAGCCATTCTTTACCACCAAGGGCAAGGGCTTCGGCCTGGGCCTGTTCTTGAGCAAGGCCAGCGTAACCCGCGCTGGCGGCTCGGTGAAACTTTACCCCCATGAGGAAGGCGGCACGCTCACCGAGCTGCGCCTGCCCCGTGCTGCACGAGGAGACATCGATGAGTGACGAGATCCAAGTCGAAGGCGAAGAACTGCCGCACCTGTTGCTGGTAGATGACGATGCCACCTTTACCCGCGTGATGGCGCGAGCCATGAGCCGTCGCGGGTTTCGCGTCAGCACCGCAGGTTCCGCCGAAGAAGGCCTGACCATCGCCCAGGCCGACCTGCCGGACTACGCGGCACTGGACCTGAAAATGGACGGGGACTCGGGCCTGGTGCTGTTGCCCAAGTTGCTGGAGCTGGACCCGGAAATGCGCGTGCTGATCCTCACCGGGTATTCCAGCATCGCCACCGCTGTCGAGGCGATCAAGCGCGGCGCCTGCAACTACCTGTGCAAGCCGGCCGACGCCGATGACGTGCTGGCCGCGCTGCTTTCCGAGCACGCCGACCTCGACACTCTGGTGCCGGAAAACCCGATGTCGGTGGACCGCCTGCAGTGGGAACACATCCAGCGCGTGTTGACTGAGCACGAAGGCAATATCTCGGCTACCGCCCGCGCCCTGGGCATGCACCGCCGGACCTTGCAGCGCAAGTTGCAGAAGCGCCCGGTACGCCGCTGAACTGGACTTGGGTGGTCCGGTGAGTGGGCTTGTGTGGGAGCGGGCTTGCTCGCGATGGCGGTGTATCAGGTGCCAAATGTGCTGACTGACCCACCGCTATCGCGAGCAAGCCCGCTCCCACATTGGATCTCCATTGTTCTGCCGGTCCAGTTCCAACAAAAAGCCCGGCTGATCATCAATCAGCCGGGCTTTTTGTAGGGCTTGAAAACGACTTACTTCTTCAAGCCGTAATGCTCATCCAGCATGCCGGGGGCGTTCGGCGTCTTTGGCGCGTAGTCCCGGGGTGGCTCCTGGTTTTCCCGGGGCGGGGTCAGGCGTTCTCGTGGGGCTTGCGTGGCATCGGAATGCAGCGCGGCCAGCAGACGCTGGCGGGTGATGTCATCCAGGGCCAGGCGGTTGGCGCCATCGGCGAGGTGATCCTGTACTTCCTGGTAGCTTTGGGTGAGTTTCTTGACCAGGGACGCGGTGCTGTTGAAGTGGGTAACAACCTCGTTCTGATAACTGTCAAAACGTTCCTGGATGTCATCCAACTGACGCTGCGTGCGGTTAGGCGCGGCATTCGGCAGCAGGCGAGCAACCAGGAATCCAATGGCGACACCGGCAACCAGGGCAAGAGTCGGCAACAACCAAACTAAGAGCGAGTGTTCCACGAGTCCTTCCTCTATAAACGGCTTTGCTTTACGTTAACGGCTCGGACCTGCGCTGTATACCGCGATTAAGCTCGCAATGATGCCATGCACAGACTTTTAGCTAGACGAGTCGACCCCTTGAGAGGTCACGGAGTTCATTCCTTGCTCATGCGTGAAACCCCTGTTTTGATCGATGGCCCGGTAGGCCAATTGGAAGCCTTGTACCTGGATCACCCCGAGCCACGTGGCCTGGCGCTGATCTGCCACCCCAACCCGGTGCAGGGTGGGACCATGCTCAATAAAGTCGTCTCGACCCTGCAACGCACCGCCCGTGATGCCGGTTTGATTACTTTGCGTTTCAATTACCGTGGCGTCGGTGCCAGCGCGGGTACCCACGATATGGCCACCGGTGAAGTGGACGATGCCGAAGCCGCCGCCAGTTGGCTGCGTGAAAAACACCCGGGCCTGCCCATCACGTTGCTGGGTTTCTCGTTCGGTGGATTTGTGGCCGCAAGCCTGGGCGGGCGCCTGGAGGCCAAGGGCGAAAAACTCGCGCATCTGTTCATGGTGGCGGCGGCGGTCATGCGTTTGCGGGATGAGGACGTGCTGCCACAGGACTGCCCGTTGACCCTTATCCAGCCGGAAACCGACGAAGTGGTCGACCCGCAGACCGTCTACGACTGGTCCGCGGCCCTCAAACGCCCCCATGAACTGCTGAAAGTGGCAGAATGTGGACACTTTTTTCATGGCAAGCTCACCGATCTCAAGGATCTGGTGCTGCCGCGCCTTTCAAATTGATAGCAGTCTGATAAGCGATTACCCATGACGACTCGTACCCGTATCCTCACCGGCATCACCACCACCGGCACCCCGCACCTGGGCAACTACGCGGGGGCCATCCGCCCGGCGATCCTCGCCAGCCAGGATGCCAATGCCGATTCGTTCTACTTCCTGGCCGACTACCATTCCCTGATCAAGTGCGATGACCCGCAGCGCATCCAGCGCTCGCGCATGGAAATCGCCGCGACCTGGCTGGCCGGTGGCCTGGATGTCGACCGGGTGACTTTCTACCGCCAGTCCGACATCCCGCAAATTCCCGAGCTGACCTGGCTGCTGACCTGCGTTGCCGCCAAGGGCCTGCTCAACCGCGCCCACGCCTACAAGGCCTCGGTGGACAAGAACCTGGAAAACGGCGAAGACCCGGATGCCGGGATCAGCATGGGCCTGTACAGCTATCCGGTATTGATGGCGGCGGACATCCTGATGTTCAACGCCCACAAGGTGCCGGTCGGCCGCGACCAGATCCAGCACGTGGAAATGGCCCGGGATATCGGCCAGCGCTTCAACCACCTGTTCGGCAAGGGCAAAGAGTTCTTCACCATGCCCGAGGCGTTGATCGAAGAAAGCGTTGCCACCTTGCCGGGCCTGGATGGGCGCAAGATGTCGAAAAGCTACGACAACACCATCCCGTTGTTCACCACCGCCAAGGACATGAAGGACGCGATCTCGCGGATCGTCACCGACTCCCGCGCGCCCGGTGAGGCCAAGGACCCAGACAACTCGCACCTGTTCACTCTGTACCAGGCGTTCGCCACCCCTGAGCAGGAACAACAGCTGCGCAGCGAACTGCTCGATGGCCTGGGCTGGGGCGAGGCGAAGAACCGTCTGTTCCAACTGCTGGATGGCCAGTTGGGCGAAGCCCGCGAGCGTTACCATCAATTGATGGCGCGCCCTTCGGATATGGAAGACCTACTGCTGGTCGGTGCCAATAAAGCCCGTGCCGTCGCCGCGCCATTCCTGCAAGAGCTGCGCGAAGCCGTGGGCCTGCGCTCGTTCGTCAACCCGTCCACCGAGGTGGCCAGCACCAAGAAGAAGGCCGTCAAGGCCGCGCGCTTTGTCAGCTTCCGTGAAGACGACGGCAGCTTCCGCTTCCGCCTGCTGGCGGCCGATGGTGAGCAACTGTTGCTGTCGCGCAACTTTGCCGACGGCAAGGCAGCGGGTGCTGTCACCAAGCAGTTGCAGTCCGGCCAGGCGCTGGATGTGCGCAGTGAAGCCCTGGGCTTCAGCGTGTGGCTTGAAGGCGCCTGTGTCGCCGACAGCCCGGCCTTTGCCGACAGTGCCGCGCGGGATGCGGCTATCGACGCTGTGCGCGTGGCATTGACGCCCATCGAGGACTGACCCGACCAAGGGTTGATTGCCATTATCCGGGGCCGTCGTTACAGTGACGGCCCGTTTTTGTTGCCTTGCTAACGAAATTATGACGCCCCTAGAACGATATCAAGCTGATCTGAAGCGCCCCGACTTCTTTCATGATGCTGCCCAGGAAACGGCAGTGCGTCACTTGCAGCGCCTGTACGAAGACCTGGTCGCCGCCTCCCAGAGCAAGCCAGGGATGCTCAGCAAGCTGTTTGGCAAGAAAGACCAGGTGCCGGTCAAGGGCCTGTACTTCTGGGGCGGCGTGGGTCGCGGCAAGACCTACCTGGTCGATACCTTCTTTGAAGCGCTGCCGTTCAAGGAAAAGTCGCGCACGCACTTCCACCGCTTCATGAAGCGCGTGCACGAAGAGATGAAGACCCTGCACGGCGAGAAGAACCCGCTGACCATCATCGCCAAGCGTTTTTCCCAGGAAGCGCGGGTGATCTGTTTCGATGAGTTTTTCGTGTCCGATATCACCGACGCGATGATTCTCGGCACCCTGATGGAAGAGTTGTTCAAGAACGGCGTGACCCTGGTCGCCACCTCGAACATCGTGCCCGACGGCCTGTACAAGGACGGCCTGCAGCGTGCGCGTTTCCTGCCGGCCATTGCCCTGATCAAGCAGCACACCGATATTGTCAACGTCGACAGCGGCGTCGATTACCGCCTGCGCCACCTCGAACAGGCGGAGCTGTTCCACTTTCCCCTTGATGAAGCGGCCCACGAAAGCCTGCGCAAGAGCTTCCGCGCGCTGACGCCGGAATGCACCCAGGCCGTGGAAAACGATAAGTTGATGATCGAAAATCGCCAGATCATGGCCCTGCGTACCTGTGACGACGTGGCCTGGTTCGACTTCCGCGAACTGTGCGACGGCCCGCGCAGCCAGAACGACTACATCGAACTGGGCAAGATCTTCCATGCCGTGATCCTCAGCGGTGTCGAGCAGATGAGTGTCACCACCGACGACATCGCCCGGCGCTTTATCAACATGGTCGATGAGTTCTATGACCGTAACGTCAAGCTGATCATCTCGGCCGAAGTCGAACTCAAGGACCTCTACACCGGGGGGCGCTTGAACTTCGAGTTCCAACGAACCCTGAGCCGCTTGCTGGAGATGCAGTCCCACGAGTTCCTGGCGCGAGCGCACAAGCCTTAGGCAAACACCGAACCAAAATGTGGGAGCGGGCTTGCTCGCGAATGCGGTGTATCAGTCGACTTATTCGTTAACTGACACACCGCATTCGCGAGCAAGCCCGCTCCCACATTTGATTGTGCCCGGCTTTAGTTAGGCGGCCTGCTGGAACTGCTGGCGATACTGGTTCGGCGATAACTCCGTGTGCTGCCTGAACAGCCGCGCAAAGAAGCTCGCATCGTCATACCCCACCTCATAGCTGATGGTCTTGATGCTCTTGCGGCTGCCCGACAGCAAGCCCTTGGCCGTCTCGATCCGCAGCCGTTGCAGGTAATGCAGCGGCTTGTCGCCGGTCGCCGTCTGGAAGCGCCGCATAAAGTTGCGGATGCTCATCCCGTGTTCGCGGGCCACGTCTTCAAAGCGGAATTTGTCGGCGAAGTGCTCCTCAAGCCAATGCTGGATCTGCAGGATGATCACGTCCTGGTGCAGCTTCTGCCCACCAAAGCCGATGCGTCCCGGCGCGTAGCTGCGCTGCACTTCGTAGAGAATGTCGCGGGCCACGGCCTGGGCGATATTGGCGCCGCAGAAACGCTCGATCAGATAGATATAGAGGTCGCAGGCCGACGTGGTGCCGCCGGCGCAGTACAGGTTGTCGGCGTCGGTCAGGTGTTTGTCCTGGTTGAGCTGGACCTTGGGGAAGCGCTCGCTGAACGCATTGAAGAAGCGCCAGTACGTGGTCGCCTCCTTGCCATCGAGCAGGCCGGCTTCGGCGAGCCAAAAGACACCAGTGGCCTCGCCGCATAGCACCGCGCCGCGCGCATGTTGCTCGCGCAGCCATGGCAGGATCTGCGGGTAGCGCTTGCTCAGGGCGTCGAAGTCATCCCAGAAGGCCGGCAACACGATGATGTCGGCGTTTTCCAGGCCGCCGTCCACCGGCATGATCACATCGCTGAAGCTGCAGACCGATTGCCCGTCGGGGCTCACCAGGCGGGTTTCAAAGGCCGGCGTGAGGCCCAGGCCTTGCTGTTTGCCGTAACGCAGGCTGGCGAGGTGGAAAAAATCCTTGGCTTGCATGAGGGTGGAGGCAAACACCCGATCAATGGCCAAAATGCTGACGCGCCGCAGGGGCGTGGAGACAAGGCTAGACATAATTTCGATTATTCTTATAGGGGAAAGTGGTCAACTAACGGCTGGATCGTCTTATTTTTTGTCGCATGTGTCCAGTGTCCTGTGACAGCCGTGCAGCTTAGGCTCTGTGATCTTGTTTTTGTCTGACCATCGACGCAGGTGCCCCATGATTCCCAGAACCTTGTTCAGCTCCGAGCACGAACTCTTCCGCCAGAGCGTGCGCACCTTCCTCGAAAAAGACGCGGTGCCGTTCCATGCGCAATGGGAAAAGCAGGGCCATATTGATCGTGCCCTGTGGAGCAAGGCGGGGGAGGCGGGGATGCTGTGCTCGCACCTGCCGGAAGAATACGGTGGCCTGGGTGCGGACTTTCTCTATAGCACCGTGGTGATCGAAGAGATCGGCCGCCTGGGCCTGACCGGGATCGGCTTCTCCCTGCATTCGGACATTGTTGCGCCGTATATCCTGCATTACGGCAGCGAGACGCTGAAGCACAAGTACCTGCCCAAGCTCGTTTCCGGGGAGATGGTCACGGCCATTGCCATGACCGAGCCGGGGGCCGGGTCGGACCTGCAAGGGGTCAAGACCACCGCCGTGCTGGATGGCGATGAGTACGTGATCAACGGCTCCAAGACTTTTATTACCAATGGTTTCCTGGCGGACCTGGTGATCGTGGTCGCCAAGACCGACCCCAAGGCCGGCGCCAAGGGCACCAGCCTGTTCCTGGTCGAGGCCGATACGCCGGGCTTTGATAAGGGCAAGCGCCTGGAGAAGGTGGGGATGAAGGCCCAGGACACCTCCGAGCTGTTCTTCCAGGACGTGCGGGTGCCCAAGGAGAACCTGCTGGGCCAGGCCGGGATGGGCTTTGCCTACCTGATGCAGGAGCTGCCCCAGGAGCGCCTGACCGTGGCGATTGGCGCCCTGGCCTCGGCCGAAGCGGCGTTGCAATGGACCCTGGACTACACCCGCGAGCGCAAAGCGTTTGGCAAGGCGATTGCCGACTTCCAGAACACCCGCTTCAAGCTGGCGGAGATTGCCACCGAGGTGCAGATCGGCCGGGTCTTTGTCGACAAGTGCCTGGAGCAGCACCTGCAAGGCAAGCTGGATGTGCCCACGGCGGCGATGGCCAAATACTGGACCACTGACCTGCAATGCAAGGTGCTCGACGAGTGTGTGCAGTTGCACGGCGGCTACGGCTATATGTGGGAATACCCGATCGCCCGGGCCTGGGCGGATGCGCGGGTGCAGCGCATTTATGCGGGGACCAATGAGATCATGAAGGAGATCATTGCGCGGGCGCTTTGAATCTCTGGTGCTTTTGAGGGCCCCATCGCGGGCAAGCCCGCTCCCACCTTTGATCTGTGAATACATTCAAATGTGGGAGCGGGCTTGCCCGCGATGGCGGCCTAAAGGTCAATCAAGGCGCAGGGTTCGGATGATCCTTCTGAATCGCCTCAATCCCCTCCAACACCTCTTTCGACAGCTTCAGCCCGGCACTGGCGATATTGCTGTCCAGCTGCGCAAGCGTCGTCGCCCCGATGATATTGCTGGTCACGAATGGCTGTTGCGTCACAAACGCCAGGGCCATCTGCGCCGGGTCCAGGTTGTGCTCGCGGGCCAGGGCCACATAGCGGCTGCACGCGGCTTCCGATTGCGGGTTGAAGTAGCGACTGAAGCGGCTGTACAGGCTCAGGCGCCCCTTGGCCGGCCGTGCGCCGCCTTCGTACTTGCCGCTGAGCATGCCGAACGCCAGGGGTGAATAGGCCAGCAAGCCACACTGCTCACGGATGGCGATCTCTGCCAGGCCCACTTCAAAGCTGCGGTTGAGCAGGTTGTAGGGGTTCTGGATCGACACCGCGCGGGTCCAGCCACGGGCCTCGGCCAGCGCCAGGAACTTCATGGTGCCCCACGGCGTTTCATTGGACAGGCCGATATGGCGGATCTTGCCGGCCCTGACCTGCTCGTCGAGGGCTTCGAGGGTTTCTTCCAGCGGCGTCAGGTCGGGCTCTTCCTGGTGCTTGTAGCTCAGTTGCCCGAAGAAGTTGGTGCTGCGCTCCGGCCAGTGCAACTGGTACAGGTCGATCCAGTCGGTCTGCAGGCGCTTGAGGCTGGCGTCCAGCGCGTCGACGATGTGCTTGCGGTTGTGCTTGAGCTGGCCGTCGCGGATATAGTCGATGGTGTTGCCGGGCCCTGCGACCTTGCTGGCGAGGATCCAGTCGGCGCGGTCGCCACGGCTCTTGAAGTAATTGCCGATGTAGCGCTCGGTGGTGGCGTAGGTGTCGGCCTTGGGCGGCACCGGGTACATTTCTGCGGTATCGAGGAAGTTGATCCCTGCGCCTTTGGCCCGCTCAATCTGGGCGAAGGCCTCTGCCTCGGTGTTTTGCTCGCCCCAGGTCATGGTCCCGAGGCAGATCGCGCTCACGTTCAGATCGGTCCGGCCCAGCTTTCGATAATCCATCGGGTACTCCTTTGGGGAAAACAATCATAAAAGCAGGTTGAATTTTTTTTCGCAATCTGCATAATTGCCCACCTCTTTCTGCAGTGGAAGTGATGCGCCGCCTGCCGAAGAATCTTGCCGTTGAACGGACGCGCTGACCCGAGCCCCCGATAGCGTCTGTATCCGGCTGCCTTTGACTTGTCAAAGTACGCACTATTCAGTAAGATCCGCCGTCTAATTTACAGGGCGGCCCCTGAGGCTATTAAAGAATGACAACTTTTACTGCAAAACCGGAAACAGTTCAGCGCGACTGGTTTGTCGTCGACGCCGCTGGTCAGACCCTGGGTCGTCTGGCCACTGAAGTCGCCAGCCGTCTGCGTGGCAAGCACAAGCCTGAGTACACCCCTCACGTTGATACCGGTGACTACATCGTAATCATCAACGCCGAGCAGGTTCGTGTAACCGGCAACAAAGCAAGCGACAAAATGTACTACCGTCACTCCGGTTTCCCAGGCGGTATCAAGTCTTCGAACTTTGAAGGCCTGATTGCCAAGAAGCCTGAAGCCCCGATCGAGATCGCGGTTAAAGGTATGCTGCCGAAGGGCCCACTGGGTCGCGACATGTATCGCAAGCTGAAAGTCTATGCGGGCGCTGCTCACCCTCATGCTGCTCAGCAGCCCCAAGAACTGAAGTTTTAACGGAATAGTTCATTATGTCGGCGACTCAAAATTACGGCACTGGCCGTCGCAAAACCGCAACCGCACGCGTTTTCCTGCGTCCGGGCACTGGTAACATCTCGATCAACAACCGCACTCTGGACAACTTCTTCGGCCGCGAAACTGCCCGCATGGTAGTTCGTCAGCCGCTGGAACTGACCGAGACCGTTGAAAAGTTCGACATCTACGTCACCGTTATCGGTGGCGGTGTAAGTGGTCAGGCTGGCGCAATCCGCCACGGTATCACTCGCGCTCTGATGCAGTACGACGAAACCCTGCGCGGCGCTCTGCGCAAAGCTGGCTTCGTGACTCGTGATGCCCGTGAAGTTGAACGTAAGAAAGTCGGTCTGCGTAAAGCGCGTAAGCGTCCGCAGTACTCGAAGCGTTAATTCGTTTTACGTTCCACAAAAACGCCCAGCCTCCTCACGGAGCTGGGCGTTTTTTATGGTCCGTGTTTTATGTAGGTTTTTTCTGTGTGACAACTTGCCACATCCGTAGACCCCCTATACTACAAGGCTTGGAGGCTAGGCTGCGGGTAATTACCTTGTCAGAGGTGGGGCTTTTCATTACCATTCGGCAAAATTTTTATAAGTTCAGATTTAATACTTAGTAGACGCCTGATTTAACAGGCCAAAAAGCTGATGGGAGAGGACTGAATGAGCAATGACGGCGTGAATGCAGGCCGGCGTCGCTTCTTGGTAGCAGCCACATCCGTGGTGGGTGCTGCAGGAGCGGTGGGGGCTGCGGTCCCGTTCGTGGGGTCATGGTTTCCCAGTGCCAAGGCGAAAGCCGCAGGTGCACCGGTGAAGGTGAATGTCAGCAAGATCGAGCCAGGCCAGCAGATGATTGCTGAGTGGCGCGGCCAGCCAGTATTCATCGTTCGTCGTACCGAGGAAATCCTGGGGAATCTGAAGAAGATCGAGGGCCAGTTGTCTGACCCCGAGTCCAAGAATTCCGACCAGCCCGCCTACGCCCAAAACGAAGCGCGTTCGATCAAGCCAGAGATTCTGCTGCTGGTCGGTCTTTGCACCCACCTGGGCTGCTCGCCGACCTTCCGCCCGGAAGTCGCGCCTGTGGACTTGGGCAAGGACTGGGTTGGCGGCTATTTCTGCCCTTGCCACGGTTCCCACTACGACCTGGCCGGTCGCGTCTACAAGTCCCAGCCTGCCCCGTTGAACCTGCCGGTTCCGCCGCACAACTACGAATCTGACGACGTTATTGTCATTGGTGTCGATAAGGAGAGCGCGTAATGAGCAAGTTCATGGATTGGGTGGATGCGCGCTTCCCCGCCACCAAAATGTGGGAAGACCATCTCAGCAAGTATTACGCGCCGAAGAACTTCAACTTCTTCTATTTCTTTGGCTCCCTGGCATTGCTGGTTCTGGTCAACCAGATCGTTACCGGTGTCTGGCTGACCATGAGCTACACCCCGTCGGCGGAAGAAGCGTTTGCCTCCGTCGAATACATCATGCGCGACGTCGAGTACGGCTCGATCCTGCGCCTGCTGCACTCCACCGGCGCTTCGGCGTTCTTTATCGTGGTCTATCTGCACATGTTCCGTGGCTTGCTCTACGGCTCGTACCAGAAGCCGCGTGAGCTGGTATGGGTGTTCGGCATGCTGATCTACCTGGCGCTGATGGCAGAGGCCTTCATGGGCTACCTGCTGCCGTGGGGCCAGATGTCCTACTGGGGCGCCCAGGTGATCATCTCGCTGTTTGGTGCGATCCCGGTCATCGGTAACGACCTGACCCAGTGGATCCGTGGTGACTACCTGATTTCGGGCATCACCCTGAACCGCTTCTTTGCCTTGCATGTGGTGGCCTTGCCGATCGTGATTCTCGGCCTGGTGGTGCTGCACATCCTGGCGCTGCACGAAGTGGGTTCAAACAACCCGGACGGCGTGGACATCAAGAAACACAAGGACGAGAACGGCATTCCGCTGGACGGCATTCCATTCCACCCTTACTACACCGTGAAAGATATCGTCGGCGTTGTGGTGTTCCTGTTCGTCTTCTGCTCGATCGTGTTCTTCTTCCCGGAAATGGGTGGCTATTTCCTCGAAAAACCTAACTTCGAGCAGGCCAACGCGTTCAAGACCCCGGAACACATTGCCCCGGTCTGGTACTTCACGCCGTTCTACGCCATTTTGCGGGCGATCCCCGACAAGCTCATGGGCGTCATTGCCATGGGGGCAGCCATTGCCGTGCTGTTTGTGCTGCCGTGGCTCGATCGTAGCCCGGTCAAGTCCATGCGCTACAAGGGCTGGCTGAGCAAGATCTGGCTGTGGGTGTTCTGCATTTCGTTCGTGATCCTGGGCGTGCTGGGCGTACTGGCGCCGACCCCTGGCCGTACGTTGCTGTCGCAGGTCTGCACCTTCCTGTACTTCGCCTACTTCATTCTGATGCCGTTCTACACCCGGCTCGAGAAGACAAAACCGGTTCCGGAAAGGGTGACTGGCTGATGAAAAAATTATTCGCTGCATTGATTCTTGCTGCCCTGCCGGCCCTGTCCCTGGCGTCCGGTGCAGGCGCCGAGCTGGAAAAAGTCGACATTGACGTTTCTGACAAGGCTGCCATGCAAGACGGCGCCCGTACGTTCGCCAACTACTGCATGGGCTGCCACAGCGCCAAGTTCCAGCGTTACGAGCGCGTTGCCGATGACCTGGGCATCCCTCACGACCTGATGCTCAGCAACCTGGTGTTCACCGGTGCCAAGATTGGCGACCACATGAACATCGGCATGCAACCGGCCGATGCCAAGGCCTGGTTCGGGGCTGCACCGCCTGACCTGACCCTGGTGGCGCGCGTCCGTGGCACCGACTGGCTGTATGGCTACCTGAAGTCGTTCTACGAAGACCCTACGCGCCCCTGGGGCGTGAACAACAAGGTCTTCCCTAACGTGGGTATGCCTAACGTGCTGGTCGGCCTGCAAGGGCGCCAGGTGGTAGGCTGCAAACAGGTTCAAGTCGTTGAAAACGGCAAGAAGCAATACGACCCACTGACCGGCACGCCGTTGACCCATGAGGCCTGTGATCAACTGACCATCGTGCCCAAGAGCGGCGCGCTGAACGAGGAGCAGTTCGACGAGAAGGTCAAGAACCTGGTGACCTTCCTGGCGTACTCCGCCAACCCGGTCAAACTGGAACACCAGCGCATCGGCACCTATGTGTTGTTGTACCTGGCTTTCTTCTTCGTATTCGCTTATTTGCTCAAGCGTGAATACTGGAAGGATGTGCATTGATCCAACCTTAGGCAATTGCTGTTAATCTTGCGCGCCCAGCGACGTCTCTGAACGGGTAACGCTCTGGTTGATCCAGGTGTTACGAGAGATGCCCTCTGGGCGCGCTCGTTTTTGAGCTTTCGATAATTTCAACAAGCGAGGAGGACCGCCATGGGCGTGACCAACCGGTTGGCCTGTTACTCCGACCCCGCCGACCACTATTCCCACCGAGTACGCATCGTGCTCGCAGAGAAGGGTGTCAGCGCCGAGATCATCAGTGTGGAGGTGGGGCGTCATCCACCGAAACTGATCGAAGTGAACCCTTACGGCAGCTTGCCCACCCTGGTCGATCGTGACCTGGCGTTGTGGGAGTCAACCGTGGTGATGGAATACCTGGATGAGCGTTACCCCCATCCACCTTTGCTGCCGGTGTATCCGGTGGCGCGTGCCAACAGCCGCCTGCTGATCCATCGGATCCAGCGCGACTGGTGTGGGCTGGTGGATCTGATTCTGGATACACGCAGCAAAGAAGCTGCCCGTGTGCAGGCGCGTAAGGAATTGCGCGAGAGCCTGACCGGCGTTTCTCCATTGTTCGCCGATAAACCTTTTTTCCTCAGCGAGGAACAAAGCCTGGTGGATTGCTGCCTATTACCCATACTCTGGCGTTTGCCGATTCTGGGCATTGAACTGCCGCGGCCTGCCAAGCCGCTGCTTGATTACATGGAGCGCCAGTTTGCGCGTGAGGCTTTCCAGGCAAGTCTGTCTGGCGTCGAACGCGATATGCGCTAAGGCTTAAGGAGCCGTTGATGAACTCCAGTCGACCTTACCTGGTCCGCGCGCTCTACGAGTGGATTGTGGACAACGATTGCACCCCGCACATGCTGGTCAATTCCGAGTTCCCTGCGGTACAGGTGCCACAAGGTTTTGCCAGTGACGGGCAGATTGTCCTGAACGTTTCGCCCAGTGCCGTGCGTCAACTGCACATGGACAATGAAGCGGTCAGCTTTGAAGGGCGTTTTGGTGGGGTACCCCATACGCTCTATGTGCCCATCGGCGCGATCCTGGGCATTTATGCCCGGGAGAATGGCCAGGGCATGGTGTTTGATCTGGAGTCGTCCCTTGAAGACGACGAAGCGATTGAAATTGAAGATGATCTGCCGCCACCTGATTCCGAGCCACCGCGCCCTAGCGGCCGGCCGAGCTTGAAAGTGGTGAAGTAACGGAACACAAGCCTACGGGTGAGTGTTGAAAATGCCTCGGCCTTGGCCGGGGTATTTTTTTGCGCGATTTAAAGCACGGGAAAGGCCGGCAGAACGATGGTTGTACAACTGGCCCATGCTGACCTGCAGCATTACATAAGCCGCCTGAGCCGCGAGCACGAAGAGATTGATGAGGCGATTGCCTGCCAGGATTCGGAGGTGGCGCGGGCGGCGATGCAGCTGCATTTGACCAATAGTCGGGAGCGGCTACGCCAGGCTCATGAAGAGGCGCAGGCGCAGCGGGGGTAAGCAGGGACCAGATTATTTAAATGGGGGGATATGGGGACGCTTCTGTATCAAAAGTAACAAGGTTGGCATCCGGGTCGTCGAAATTCCAAATCTTGCGCCGGACGATTACCAAGCCCGCGATAGGATCCACTATTTCGTCACCAATATTGGGAAGGCAGCTACAATCGCTCTCGAAATGACGCTTTTCCCCCTTCTTGTGGGCAATTCCAACTTTTACTTTGTTCGCCATAGTGCACCTCAATAAAAATTAAAAAGTTGTAGCGGGATTCCCGGCCTGCCAGCGCACCTGGATGCAGGCTCAGCTGGTTTCTGGGGATCAACTGCACGGTAGGAGGGGGGGCAAAAATGGGCTACTGTCAGAATTAACAGTAGCGACGAACGGTATGGAGTTCGTCGCGCCTGTTTTCCTGTTGTTTAGTTAGGGCTGCGGCTTGTTTGGCGTGTAATCCTTAAGCAACAAATACGTACTCCACCCCCACCAATCATTGGTCCACTGCTTGTCATTCAGGTTGTTGACGTCCTTGCGCCGCAACACCTTGTCGCCCTCGGCCTTGAACAGCGGCGAAAAGTTATTCGCCGGATTGTTCGCTGCATTCAGGTCCGGCACATGCAGCGGTGCCTTGAACGTGGCCGGGGAGGGCGCGATACCGCTGGTATACGCCTCGAAAATCTCATCAGCCGAAGCCTGCACCGCACGTTTGACCTGGGTGCGGTTGGCGGCGTCGTTGCTATCGAAATAGCGCTTGTCGCCATAGGCATGCCATTGGTCGCCCAGGGCATTGCGTACATTGAGCCCGAACTTGCTGTCTTCATCATGCATAAAGCGACTGATCAACGACCCCAGTTCACCCGGTGTCACCACCGCGGCCAGTTGCTTGCGCGGCACGCGCAGGTGCCCGGCGGAAAACAGGTCGGTCAAGAAGTGATCAGCAAAGCTGTTCATGGCATAAGCCAGCTCCAGTTGCTGGCCACTGCCGCTTTGGTGAGCTACCACCGCTTGTTGCAGGGCGGCGGTATGCCCGGCCAGATAGGCAGACAGTGCCCATTCGCCAAAATGGTCGGCATTGTCGGCCGCCAGCTTCAGGTAGCGCCCCAACGGAACCATCGCGGAAACGACGCTACCGCCGCCGGTGATGCGGTTCCACTCTTCGGACAACGTATCTCCTAGGGCGTCATAGGCCTCATGAGGCTGCTTGCCCTCCTGGATGGCCTGCTTCACCGCGTTGATCTCCTTTTGCATCACCGCGAGGATTTTGCCCGCTTCCTCGCGCGACGCAGGCAAAGTTGCCAGCGAGTTGAAGGCGGCGGTGAAACGCTGCACGCGCTCGGCGGGTGATGCACCGTCACTGATGGGTTGGCCGGGAATCCCGTAGAAGTCACCGCCCAGGGAGATGATCTGGCCATAGGTCAGGGCCAGGCCGTTGGGCAGGTGAAGCTGGACTTGCGCGCCCGGAATAGCGGGCGCGCCCTGCACGAAACGCAGCTGGGTGTCATCGCCAATGGCGGTGTGCTCGCCGCCTTCAAAGCGCAGGGAGGGGAGGGTTTTGCGGGTAATGACCGATTCAAGTTCTGACATGTTAGCTCCTTGCTATGTCGTAGGAATCTTCCTTGATAACTGTATGTATATACAGTTATTGAGAGAGTAGAGGAATAATTTCCTACGTCAAGGCGCTTGCTAAAAATGACTTCGAGATGCCTGCATTCGACCGCGTCTACCCTGTAGGAATACGGTCAAAATGTGTGCGGGCTTGCTCGCGAAAGCGCTCTCTCAGGCGGCGCTTGGCTGTATGGCTTATCATTAGCCACCTACCGACGCTCACCCAAGGTTCTCCCCGGCATGCTGGCAATCTTCCTGCAAACCCTGACCATCACCGCCCCGGTGTTTGCCATGCTGTTCCTGGGGGCCTTGCTCAAGCGCATCAACTGGATCAACGACAACTTTATCCACACTGCATCGGCCCTGGTGTTCAACGTCACCATGCCGGCGTTGCTGTTTCTGGGAATTCTGCACGCCGACCTGCATTCGGCGCTCAAGCCCGCCCTGCTGATCTATTTCTCTGTTGCGACGTTGGTCGGCTTTGCCCTGGCCTGGGGCTGGGCGATTTTCCGTTGCCCGCGTGAGGACCGGGGCATTTATGCCCAGGGTGCGTTTCGCGGTAACAACGGGGTGATTGGCCTGGCACTGGCGGCCAGTATGTACGGCGACTACGGGATTTCCCTTGGCGCGATCCTCGCCGCCCTGGTGATCCTGTTCTACAACACCTTGTCGACCATCGTGCTGGCGGTCTACAGCCCGGTGATCAAGTCCGATCCGTGGAGTATCTGCAAAAGCGTGCTGGCCAACCCATTGATCATCAGCGTGATTGCGGCCACGCCCTTCGCGTATTTCCAGATTGGCTTGCCCGGCTGGCTGGAAAAGTCCGGGCAATACCTGGCAGATACCACATTGCCATTGGCGTTGATCTGCATCGGCGGCACCTTGTCCATGGCTGCCCTGCGTAAAAGCGGCGACATTGCCCTGAGCGCCAGCCTGATGAAGATGATCTGGCTGCCCCTGTTGGCGACTGCCGGCGCTTGGCTGTACGGGTTCCGCGGGCCGGAATTGGGGATCCTGTTTTTGTATTTCGGCGCGCCGACGGCCGCTGCCAGTTTTGTCATGGCCCGTGCGGCCCAGGGCAACCATGAGTTGGCGGCGGCGATTATCGTGATCACCACACTGATGGCGGCGCTGACCACCAATATCGGGATTTTCGTGTTGCAGGCGGGTGGCTGGATCTGAAATCAGTAGTGTTCTTCAGGGCCAATCGCGGGCAAGCCCGCTCCCACATTTTTGAGCGGTGAACACCTTCAAGTGTGGGAGCGGGCTTGCCCGCGATAGCAATCTAACAGTCACTGCGGGGCCGGCTGATACGCCTCAATCACTTCCTGCGCCGCCCGAAACGCATCAATCGCCGCCGGCACGCCGGCATACACCGCGCAGTGCAGCAGCGCCTCGCGAATTTCTTCGACCGTACAGCCATTGTTCAGCGCGCCGCGCACATGGCCCTTGAGCTCCTGCGGGCACTTCAAGGCGGTCAATGCCGCGAGGGTGATCAGGCTGCGGGTCTTCAGCGGTAGGCCTTCACGGTTCCACACCCCGCCCCAGGCATGTTCGTTGACGAAGTCCTGCAACGGCTGGGTGAATTCGGTGGCATTGCCCAACGCGCGGTCGACAAATACATCACCCATGACCTGGCGACGCATTTGCACGCCGGATTTCGGTTGATCGGTCATTGCGATTCCCTCTTGTGGTGTTGGCGGCGCCAGGCTCGCAGCGAGGTGAGCAGCAGGAAAGCCACCAGCGCTGGCAGGACGTAATACAACATCAGTTGTTCCAGCTTGTTGGCCAGCGGCATGCCGGTGGTGAAGGACACCACATGCAGCCCGTACGCCAGGTACAGCCCCAGCAGCAGCAAGCCTTCGGCGCGGGTGATGCGGTAGCCGGTGTAGAACACCGGCAGGCACAACGCGACAACACCGAGCATTACCGGCAGGTCGAAATCCAGGGCGTTGGGCGACACCGACAAGGGCGACGGCGCCACCAGCGCGGTAAAACCCAGCACCCCCAACAGGTTGAACAGGTTGCTGCCGATCACGTTGCCCACCGCAATTTCCCGCTCGCCGCGCAGGGCGGCAATCAGCGAGGTGGCGAGGCACGGCAGGGAGGTGCTGACGGCGACGATGGTCAGGCCGATCACCCGCTCGGACAGGCCCAGGTCGCTGGCCACATCCACTGCGGCTCCCAGCACCAGATGCCCGGCGAGCACCAGCAGCACGAGCCCGCCGAGCATCCATAGCAAACTGCTTAACCAGGGCGCCTGCACGACCGTGGCCCGGGTGCGTGGGCGGCGTGAATGGCGGGTCTGGTACAGCAACAGGCCGAGGTAGGCGAGCAGGGCCGCGAGTAAGGTCAGGCCGTCAATGGGGGTCAGTTGTTCATCGCTGGCGAGAATAAACAGCAGCAGGCTGGCGCCGATCATCACCGGGATATCCAGGCGCACCAGTTGCCGCGACACGCGCAGGGGAATGATCAGCGCCGACAGGCCCAGGGTCACGAGGATATTGAAGATGCTGCTGCCGATCACGCTGCCCACGGCAATATCGGTATTGCCCGCCAGGGTGGCCTGCAGGCTGACGGCGATTTGCGGCGCGCTGCTGCCAAAGGCCACGATACTCAAGCCAATGATCAGCGGCCTGACCTTGAGGCTGGCGGCCAGGCGCACGGCGGCGCGTACCAGCACTTGGGCGCCGGCAATCAGCAGCAACAGGCCGCCGATCAGTTCAATCAGGCTGATGGGCGAAAGGGCGCTTAATCCGAAAATGGTCAGGGCTCCGTCAGTCAGTTGCTCAGGGCTTGCACGCGCACGCGCGCGGTTCCGCTGCGCAGCATACCCAACTGCTCGGCAGCCTTGCGTGAAAGATCGATCAGCCGGCCACGGGTATGCGGGCCGCGATCATTGATGCGCACCACCACGGATTTGTCATTGGCCAGGTTGGTGACCTGCACCCGCGTGCCGAATGGCAGGCGCCGGTGGGCGGCGGTCAGGGCGTGTTGGTTGAAGGGTTCACCGCTGGCGGTTTTCTTGCCGTGGTGCTTGGCGCCGTAGTAGGACGCGGTGCCGGTTTCGTCGTAGCCGTTGGGGTCGACCAGGCCACTGGCGCAGCCGGTGAGCAGGGAGAACAGGGCGCAGAGGCCGAGTAGACGCTTCATTTTCAAGGTGTCCCCATTACAAATGTGGGAGCGGGCTTGCTCGCGATAGCGGTGAATCAGTCGCCAAATACATTGACTGACACTCCGCCATCGCGAGCAAGCCCGCTCCCACATGGGGTCCGAGTCGCAAGTAAAATCCAGCTCGGACCATTCATTGCTATCAGCCTTCGAGCTTGCTCTTGAGCAATTCGTTGACCTGTTGCGGGTTGGCCTTGCCTTTGGAGGCCTTCATTGCCTGGCCCACAAAGAAGCCGAACATCTTGCCGCGCTTGGCTTCATCCGCCGCACGGTATTGTTCGACCTGCTCGGCGTTGGCCGCCAGCATTTCATCGAGCACGGCCGAGATCGCGCCGCTGTCGGTGACTTGCTTGAGGCCGCGCTTCTCGATGATCTCGTCGGCGTTGCCTTCACCGCTGGCCATGGCCTCAAACACGGTCTTGGCGATTTTGCCGGAGATGGTGTTGTCCTTGATGCGCAGCAACATGCCGCCCAGTTGTTCGGCCGAGACCGGGGCTTCGTCGATTTCCAGGCCCTGTTTGTTCAACAGGCTGCCCAGTTCAACCATGACCCAGTTGGCCGCCAGCTTGGCGTCACCGGCGATGCTCACGACTTTCTCAAAGTAGTCGGCTTGCTCACGGCTCGACGCCAGGACGCTGGCGTCATATACCGACAGACCGAACTGCGCCTGGAAGCGCTCGCGTTTTTGCGGTGGCAATTCCGGCAGGGTCGCGCGCACGTCATTGAGGAACGAATCCTCGATGACCACCGGCAGCAGGTCCGGGTCGGGGAAGTAACGGTAGTCGTTGGCTTCCTCCTTGCTGCGCATGGCGCGGGTTTCGTCCTTGTTCGGATCGTACAGGCGGGTCTGCTGGATCACCTTGCCGCCGTCTTCGATCAATTCGATCTGGCGCCGGACTTCGGTGTTGATCGCCTTTTCGATGAAGCGGAACGAGTTGACGTTCTTGATCTCGCAGCGGGTGCCGTACTCGACCTGGCCTTTTGGCCGTACCGACACGTTGCAGTCGCAACGCAGGGAACCTTCGGCCATGTTGCCGTCGCAGATGCCCAGGTAGCGCACCAGCGCGTGGATGGTCTTGACGTAGGCCACGGCTTCCTTGGCGCTGCGCATATCCGGCTCGGACACGATCTCCAGCAGCGGCGTGCCGGCGCGGTTCAGGTCGATGCCGCTGGCGCCGTTGAATTCTTCATGCAGGCTCTTGCCGGCATCTTCTTCCAGGTGCGCGCGGGTCACGCCGACACGTTTGATCGTGCCGTCTTCCAAGGGGATATCCAGGTAGCCCTTGCCGACAATCGGCAACTCCATCTGGCTGATCTGGTAGCCCTTGGGCAGGTCCGGGTAGAAGTAGTTCTTGCGCGCAAACACGTTGTGCTGGCCGATCTGGGCGTCAATCGCCAGGCCGAACATCACCGCCATGCGCACCGCTTCCTGGTTCAGCACTGGCAATACGCCAGGCATGCCCAGGTCTACCAGGCTGGCCTGGGTGTTGGGTTCTGCGCCGAACGTGGTGGCGCTACCGGAGAAAATCTTCGATTGGGTGGCGAGCTGGGTGTGAATCTCCAGCCCGATCACAACTTCCCATTGCATAGTGTTCTCCTCAGAAGCCGGTAGGGGTGCGAGTGTGCCAGTCAGTGTTCAACTGGTACTGGTGCGCCACATTGAGCAGGCGGCCTTCCTGGAAATACGGGGCGAGCAACTGCACGCCCACCGGCAGCCCGTCGACGAAACCGGCAGGCATGGACAAGCCCGGCAAGCCCGCGAGGTTGGCGGTGATGGTGTAGAGGTCTTCCAGGTACTCGGCGATCGGGTCGCCGGTCTTGGCACCAATCTTCCAGGCCGGGTTCGGCGTGGTCGGGCCGAGGATCACGTCGACTTCATTAAAGGCGGCCATGAAGTCGTTCTTGATCAGGCGTCGGATCTTTTGCGCCTTGAGGTAGTACGCGTCGTAGTAACCAGCCGACAGGGCGTAGGCGCCGACCATGATGCGGCGCTGCACTTCCACGCCGAAACCTTCGCCACGGGAGCGTTTGTACAGGTCGGTGAGGTCTTTCGGGTCTTCGCAGCGATAGCCGAAACGCACGCCGTCGAAGCGCGACAGGTTCGACGAGGCTTCGGCCGGGGCGATCACGTAGTACGCAGGGATCGCGTGCTGGTTGTTCGGCAGGCTGATTTCCTTGATCACCGCGCCGAGCTTTTCCAGTTCCTTGACGCTGTTATGCACCAGCTCGGCGATACGCGGGTCGAGGCCGGCGCTGAAATACTCTTTCGGCACGCCGATGCGCAGGCCTTTGAGCGAGGTATTGAGGCTGGCGCTGTAGTCCGGCACCGGTTCGTCGATGCTGGTGGAGTCCTTGGCGTCGAAGCCGGCCATGCCTTGTAACAATATTGCGCAGTCTTCGGCGGTGCGGGCCAGGGGGCCGCCTTGGTCGAGGCTGGACGCGTAGGCAATCATGCCCCAGCGGGAAACACGCCCGTAGGTCGGTTTCAGGCCGGTGAGGTTGGTGAAGGCGGCGGGCTGGCGGATCGAGCCGCCGGTATCGGTGGCTGTAGCGGCCGGCAGCAGGCGGGGGGGCACGGCGGCAGCCGAGCCACCGGACGAACCGCCGGGCACATGCTCCAGGTTCCACGGGTTTTTCACCGCGCCGTAGTAGCTCGATTCGTTGGCCGAGCCCATGGCGAATTCGTCCATGTTGGTCTTGCCCAGGGTCACGGCCCCGGCTTCGGCCAGCTTGGCGACCACGGTGGCGTCGTAGGGCGCCTTGAAGTTGTCGAGCATCTTCGAGCCACAGCTGGTGCGGATGCCCTGGGTGCAGAACAGGTCCTTGTGACCGATTGGCGCACCCAGCAGCGCGCCGCTTTCACCGTTGGCGCGACGGGCGTCGGCGGCCTTGGCCTGGCTAAGGGCCAGCTCTTCGGTGAGGCTGATGAAGCTGTTGACCTTCGGGTCCAGCGCGGCGATACGCGCCAGCAGGGTCGTGGTCAGCTCTTCGGAAGAAAACTTTTTGTCGGCGAGACCGCGGGCGATCTCGGCCAGAGTCAATTGATGCATTGCAGGCTCTTTCCCTTTAGTCGATGACTTTCGGAACCAGGTACAGGCCGTTCTCGACCGCAGGTGCGATGGACTGGTAGGCCTCGCGGTTATTGCGTTCGGTCACGACGTCTGCGCGCAGGCGCTGGCTGGCTTCCAGTGGGTGGGCCAGGGGTTCGATGCCATCGGTATTCACCGCTTGCATCTGGTCGACCAGCCCGAGAATGCTGTTCAGGGCTGCGGTGGTCTGTGGAAGATCGGCTTCATTGAGGCCCAGGCAGGCCAGATGAGCGATTTTTTCCACGTCGGAGCGTTCAAGCGCCATGGGATTCTCCAGTGGAAAACAGAACGGAAGCTATCCGTGTGTTAGATTGTCGGAACACTACCGCATTTCTACGGTCATAAGGCCGCGATTGTGGGGTTAGGTGCACAGAAAGTCGGTCAATTTAGCACATTGGCGCCTTGCCCAAAATCCCTGTCGTTGTTAGAGTTTGCCGCACTTTTTTACCCACGCGTTGCCTAGGGTCCCTTTCCCATGTTCAAGAAACTGCGTGGCATGTTTTCCAGCGATCTTTCCATCGACCTGGGCACTGCCAACACCCTTATTTACGTGCGCGAGCGCGGTATCGTCCTGAATGAGCCATCGGTTGTGGCCATTCGGACCCATGGTAATCAGAAAAGTGTCGTTGCCGTGGGCACCGAGGCCAAGCGCATGCTCGGCCGCACACCTGGCAACATTGCCGCCATTCGTCCGATGAAAGACGGCGTGATCGCCGATTTCAGCGTCTGCGAGAAGATGCTGCAGTACTTCATCAACAAAGTTCACGAAAACAGTTTCCTGCAGCCCAGCCCTCGTGTGCTGATCTGCGTACCGTGCAAATCCACCCAGGTGGAGCGTCGCGCCATCCGTGAATCGGCCCTTGGCGCCGGTGCCCGCGAAGTGTTCCTGATCGAAGAGCCAATGGCGGCTGCCATCGGCGCCGGCCTGCCGGTTGAAGAGGCGCGCGGTTCGATGGTGGTGGATATCGGTGGTGGTACTACCGAGATCGCCCTGATTTCCCTCAATGGCGTGGTGTATGCCGAGTCCGTGCGTGTGGGCGGCGACCGCTTCGACGAAGCGATCATCACGTATGTGCGTCGTAACTACGGCAGCCTGATCGGCGAATCCACCGCCGAGCGCATCAAGCAGGAAATCGGCACCGCTTACCCGGGCGGCGAAGTGCGCGAAGTCGATGTTCGCGGTCGCAACCTGGCCGAAGGCGTGCCACGTGCCTTTACCCTGAACTCCAATGAAGTGCTGGAAGCTCTGCAAGAGTCCCTGGCCACCATCGTTCAGGCGGTCAAAAGCGCGCTGGAGCAGTCGCCGCCGGAACTGGCTTCCGATATCGCCGAGCGTGGCCTGGTGCTGACCGGTGGTGGCGCCTTGCTGCGCGACCTCGACAAGTTGCTGGCCCAGGAAACCGGTCTGCCGGTGATCGTTGCCGAAGACCCGCTGACCTGCGTTGCCCGCGGTGGTGGTCGTGCACTGGAAATGATGGATAAACACACCATGGACCTGCTCTCCAGCGAATAAGCTCGTTGGTTGCACCATGTTTCGCCAGGCAGGCAGCACTTTGCAGTGCTGCCTGTTGGCGTTTATCTTCTTCAATCTGCATCCAGGCCGGTTTGATGCCGTATGAATAAAGAGAATATCTGCCCGGGAGGAGCGGCCTATTAAACCGCTCTTCACTAAAGGCCCCTCATTGGGCGTGCGCTTGTTGGTGCTGGTCGTGCTATCGGTCGCGCTGATGGTGGTCGATGCCCGTTTCACACTGCTCAAGCCAGTGCGTAGCCAGATGTCGCTGGTCTTGATGCAGTCCTACTGGATCACCGACCTGCCGCAACGGCTATGGCAAGGTGTGGCCAGCCAGTTTGGCAGCCGTACCGAACTGGTGGCCGAGAACGAAAAACTCAAGACCGAAAACCTGCTGTTGCAGGGGCGCATGCAAAAGCTGGCGGCCCTGACCGAGCAGAACGTGCGGCTGCGCGAGTTGCTCAACTCGTCCGCGTTGGTCAACGAAAAGGTCGAAGTGGCCGAGTTGATCGGCATGGACCCCAACCCCTTCACCCATCGCATCATCATCAACAAGGGCGAGCGCGATGGTGTGGTCCTGGGCCAGCCGGTGCTCGATGCCCGTGGCCTGATGGGCCAGGTGGTGGAGTTGATGCCCTATACCTCCCGTGTGCTGCTACTGACCGACACCACCCACAGCATTCCGGTGCAGGTCAACCGCAATGGCCTGCGGGCGATTGCCAGTGGCACGGGCAACCCGGAGCGCCTGGAGCTGCGGCATGTGGCGGACACCGCCGACATCAAGGAAGGCGACCTGCTGGTCAGCTCCGGCCTCGGCCAGCGGTTCCCGGCGGGCTATCCGGTGGCGACGGTCAAGGAAGTGATCCACGATTCCGGCCAGCCGTTCGCGATTGTCCGCGCCGTGCCCACGGCCGCGCTGAACCGTAGCCGCTACCTGTTGCTGGTGTTCAGTGACACACGCACGCCGGAAGAACGTGCCAACGAAGCCGCCCAGGCCCAGGAAGCGCAGGAAAAACAAGACGGCGCCACCACGCCGATTATCCCGGCAACCGTACCCAAACCGGCGGCCCCGGCAGCGCCAGTGGCGGGCCCCGGTGCACCCGCCGCGCCCACTACGGCAACACCTGCCAGACCGGTGGCCCAGCCTGCTCGGCCAGTCAAGCCAGCGGCGACGGCTCCGGCGCCGGCAACCACTCGACAGGGGGCGCAATAATGGCCGGTACTCATTCGCGCAATGGCTGGATGGTCTGGTTGACCTTCGCCATCGGCATGCTGCTCAGCGTTTCGCCGATGCCGCAGTTCATGGAAATCCTGCGCCCGCTGTGGCTGGCCCTGCTGCTGGCCTTCTGGGCCCTGGCCTTGCCGCACAAGGTCGGGATGGTCACGGCCATGTGCCTGGGGCTGGCTGAAGACGTGATGTATGGCACGCTGCTTGGCCAGAACGCCTTGATTCTCACGCTGATTACCTTCCTGGTGCTGTCGTTGCAGCAACGCCTGCGCATGTTCCCGATGTGGCAGCAGTGCCTGGTGATCCTGGTGATCTTCGGCCTGGCCCAGTTGGTGCAACTGTGGCTCAGTGCCTTGACCGGTAACCGCCAACCCACCCTGGCGCTGGTCTTGCCGGCCCTGGTCAGCGCGCTGCTGTGGCCATGGATCAGCTTTGGCCTGCGTGGGTTACGTCGCCGCTATAAAATCAATTGAGTGGGGCGCGAGGCTCTACCTGGTTATCGAACCCACAGGGAGAGTCTGCAATGCATGCGCTTTATCTGGCCTCTGGCTCTCCTCGGCGGCGTGAACTGCTGACCCAGATCGGCGTGCCGTTCACCGTGGTCAACGCGGCTATCGATGAAACACCCCTGGACGACGAGTCGCCGGCGTCCTACGTCGAGCGCCTGGCCCGTGGCAAAGCCGCCGCAGGCCTGGCGACATTGGTCGATACCCGCAATGCCTGCGTGTTGGGCGCCGATACCGCCGTTATCCTCGATGGCCGGATCCTGGGCAAACCCGTGGACCAGGCCGATGCCCTGGCCATGCTGTTGGCCCTTTCTGATCGTGAACACGAAGTCCTCACCGCCATTGCCCTGCTCGATGGACAGCGCTGCGAAACGCGCCTGGTCAGCAGTCGCGTGCGTTTTCGCCAGGTTTCCACACACGAAGCAACGACTTACTGGCACAGCGGGGAACCCCGGGACAAGGCGGGCGGCTATGCTATCCAAGGGTTGGCGGCGGTATTTGTCGCCGGGCTCAATGGTAGCTACTCCGCAGTCGTCGGCCTGCCAGTCTGCGAAACAGCAGAACTGCTGGGCCATTTCGGCATACCCTGTTGGCAACACCTTTGCGTGCGCTGAACGCTTTATTCCAGCGCCACCTTTAAGCGATCGGCCACTATTGTGAAAACGCCTGAACGAGACCCAGCCATGAGTGAAGAGATTCTGATCAACATCACGCCGATGGAATCGCGCGTGGCGGTGGTAGAAAACGGTGTTTTGCAGGAAGTGCACGTCGAGCGCACCCAGAAGCGCGGGATTGTCGGCAATATCTACAAAGGCAAGGTCGTGCGGGTGCTACCGGGCATGCAGGCGGCCTTTGTCGATATCGGCCTGGACCGTGCCGCATTTATCCACGCCTCGGAAATCTCCCTGCGCGAAGGCCCGGCGGTCGAGAGCATCAGCGCCCTGGTGCATGAAGGGCAGGGCCTGGTGGTGCAAGTCACCAAGGACCCGATCGGTTCCAAGGGCGCGCGCCTGACCACGCAGTTGTCGATTCCTTCGCGTTACCTGGTGTATATGCCGCGCACCGCCCACGTTGGCATTTCCCTGAAGATCGAAGACGAAGGTGAGCGTGAGCGCCTGAAAAAAGTCGTCAGCGATTGCGTGGCGGCCGAGGGCATCAAGGAAGCGGGCGGCTTCATCCTGCGTACCGCCGCCGAGGGCGCCGGAGCCGATGAGATCCTTATGGACATCCGCTACCTGCGGCGCCTGTGGGACCAGATCGGTGCCCAGATCAAGACCGTCGGCGCGCCGAGCGTCATCTACGAAGACCTGGGCCTGGCCCTGCGCACCCTGCGCGACCTGGTCAGCCCGAAGATCGAGAAAATTCGCATCGATTCGCGGGAAACCTTCCAGCGCACCACGCAATTTGTCGCCGAACTGATGCCGGAAATCGCCGACCGCCTGGAACACTACCCCGGCGAGCGGCCGATTTTCGACTTGTACGGCGTCGAGGACGAAATCCAGAAGGCTCTGGAGCGCAAGGTGCCGCTCAAGTCCGGTGGCTACCTGGTGGTGGACCCGGCGGAAGCCATGAGCACCATTGACGTCAACACCGGCGCCTTCGTCGGCCATCGCAACCTTGAAGAAACCATCTTCAAGACCAACCTCGAAGCTGCCACTGCCATTGCCCGCCAGCTGCGCCTGCGCAACCTGGGCGGGATCATCATCATCGACTTTATCGACATGGAAGATGAAGAGCACCAGCGCCAGGTGTTGCGCACCCTTGAAAAGCAACTGGAGCGCGATCACGCCAAGACCAACATTATCGGGATCACCGAGTTGGGCCTGGTGCAGATGACCCGCAAGCGTACCCGCGAGAGCCTTGAGCAAGTGCTGTGCGAACCGTGCAGCAGTTGCCAGGGGCGCGGCAAGTTGAAGACCCCGGAAACGGTTTGCTACGAGATTTTCCGGGAAATCCTACGAGAGGCACGCGCTTACCAGGCCGAGGGTTATAGAGTCCTGGCCAACCAGAAGGTGGTGGACCGGTTGCTCGACGAAGAGTCGGGCAACGTTGCGGAATTGGAAGGCTTTATTGGCCGCACCATCCGTTTCCAGGTCGAAACCATGTATTCCCAGGAACAATACGACGTGGTGCTGCTCTGATTCGCATCCGTCCTGTTCAACGAGACCGCCAGACCTTGATCTGCCGTCCGACTATTACCTTGAGGGTCGCCTGACATGGAGCGTCTGCAACGCTTTTTTGCCGCACTGACCCGTTGGGGCCTTGGCCTGTGTGCATTGCTGCTGGTGCTGGCGGCGGTCTACGTCAGCCTGGGCCGTGAATTGACACCCTTGGTGGCGGAGTACCGTGCCGAAGTCGAGGCCAAGGCGCAGACGGCGGTCGATATGCCCCTGAGCATTGGCAGCCTGGAAGGGCGCTGGAGCGGTTTTGCCCCGGTATTGCTCGCCCACGATGTGATGGTCGGCGAGGGCAGCAGTGCCTTGCGCCTGGACCAGGTACAAGTGGTGCCCGACGTCTGGGCCAGCCTGTTGGCGTGGGATGTGCGCATCGCCCACCTGGAAGTCAGCGGGTTGCAGCTCAGCGTCAAGGAAGACCAGGACGGTCGTTGGGCACTGCAAGGCCTGCCGGTGCAGGACGACCAGCCCCTGGACCCGGAGCAACTGCTCCAGCGCATGCAGGCGGTGGCGAAGGTCTCGCTGCTGGACAGCCAGGTCACCTTGCAGCCGTTTGAACAAGCGCCGTTGACCTTGACCTACGTGGGCCTGAGCCTGCAAACCGGTGCCACTCGCCAGCGCCTGGATGCGCGCCTGACCCTGCCCGATGGGCAACCGCTGGCCCTCAGCCTGCGCACGCGGATCCGTGCCAGCCAGTGGCGCGACGGTGAAGTCCAGGCTTACCTGAGCCTGCCCCAGAGCAATTGGGCGCAATGGATTCCGGCGAAGTTGACCCAGGGCTGGAAACTCAGCGAGTTGAAAGCCGGTGGCGAGTTCTGGCTGACCTGGGCCAATGGCACGCTGCAAAGCGCCGCCGCGCGGCTCAACGCACCGCAAGCCAAGGTCCGTTATGCCCAGCGCAAATCCGTGAGCATCCAGAACCTGGGCCTGACGGCCTACCTGCAGCGCAATGACAGCGGCCTGAAGGTGGTCTTCGACTCGCTGGCCATGAACCTGGGCGACACCCGCTGGGAGTCGCACCTGCAGTTGCAGCAGACCCTGGCCAGCGACAAGGGCCAGGAAACCTGGAACCTGCAGGCCGACCGCCTGGACCTGACGCCGATCACCCCCTTGCTCAATGCCCTGGCGCCATTGCCGGAAGGTTTTGCCAAGGCTGTCGAAGCCTTGAAGGCCACGGGCGTGCTGCGCAATGTGCGGGTGGATTATCGTCCCCAGGAGACGGGCGACCAGCGCGTCAGCTTTGCCGCCAACCTCGACCGCGTGGGCTTTGATGCCTATTTCGGCGCGCCGGCGGCCCGCAATGTCTCCGGCAGCATCAGCGGCGACCTGGGCCAGGGTGAGCTGCGCATGGACAGCAAGGACTTCGCCTTGCACCTGGACCCGATTTTCGCCAAGCCCTGGCAGTACATCCAGGCCAAGGCGCGCCTGACGTGGAAGCTGGATAAGCAAGGCTTCACACTGATTGCGCCCTATATCAAGGTGCTGGGGGAAGAGGGCAAGGTCGCGGCGGACTTCCTGATTCGCCTGCATTTCGATCATAGCCAGGAAGACTACATGGATCTGCGGGTCGGCATGGTCGACGGCGATGGACGCTTTACCGCCAAATACCTGCCGGCGGTGTTGAGCCCGGCCCTGGATGAATGGCTGCGCACGGCGATTCTCAAGGGCGCGGTCGATGAAGGGTTCTTCCAGTACCAGGGTTCGCTGAACCACGACGCCGTGACGGCGGCGCGCAATATCAGCCTGTTCTTCAAGGTGCACGACGCCGAGTTGGCGTTTCAGCCGGGCTGGCCCCATGTGAGCAAGGTGGCCGGTGAAGTGTTTGTCGAAGAGACCGGCGTGCGCATCCTGGCCAGCAAGGGGCAATTGCTCGACACCCGGGTCAAGGACATTTACGTCAATATTCCCCATGCGCCACCCGGCCAGGACAGCCATCTGTTGCTCACGGGCGGGTTTGCCGGCGGCCTGGGGGATGGCCTGAAGATCCTCCAGGAAGCGCCCATCGGCACGGCGTCGACGTTTGCCGGCTGGAAAGGCGAGGGCGACCTGCAAGGCTCCCTGGACCTGGACATTCCCCTGGCCAAGGGCGCCGAGCCGAAAATCGTGGTGGACTTCAAGACCGACAAGGCCCGCCTGCAACTGGCCGAGCCGACCCTGGACCTGAGCCAGCTCAAGGGCGAGTTCCGCTTCGACAGCGCCAAGGGCCTGAGTGGCCAGAACATCAGCGCCCAGGCCTTCGACCGGCCGATCACGGCGCAGATTGCCGCCGGTGGCAAACCGGGCAATCTCAGTACGCGGGTTACGGCCAAGGGCCAGGTGACGGTCAAGCGCCTTACCGACTGGCTGAAAGTCGGCCAGCCGCTGCCGGTGTCCGGGGATATCCCGTATCAACTGCAGCTTGACCTGGACGGTGCCGACAGCCAGTTGCGGGTCAGCTCCAACCTCAAGGGCGTGGCGGTGGATTTGCCGGCGCCGTTTGGCATGCCCGCCAGCCAGGGCCGCGACAGTGTATTGCGCATGACCTTGCAGGGAGCGGAGCGGCGCTACTGGTTTGATTACGGTGAGCTGGCGAACTTTACCTTCGCCGCCCCGGCGAACAACTTTGCCCAGGGCCGAGGCGAGTTGTTCCTCGGCGATGGCGATGCCTTGCTGCCCGCAGGCAAGGGCCTGCGGATTCGCGGGGTGCTGTCGGAGCTGGATATCGATCCCTGGAAGAAACTGGTGGAGCGCTATGCCGGCAATGATCCCAGTGGCAACGCCAAGCAACTGTTGAGCAGTGCCGATTTCAGGATCGGCAAGCT
Source organism: Pseudomonas sp. ICMP 8385 (assembly GCF_002699915.1). Lineage (NCBI taxonomy): Bacteria > Pseudomonadati > Pseudomonadota > Gammaproteobacteria > Pseudomonadales > Pseudomonadaceae > Pseudomonas > Pseudomonas sp. ICMP 8385. Next base: position 126,818 of record NZ_LKBY01000001.1, read on the forward strand.
GACAGGCTTTGGTACCGAGTTCGACCAGGTCACCCTGCAACTGGAGCGCAAGCCCGATGCCTGGGGCTTGCAGTTCGACAGCCAGCAGGCCAAGGGCACGGTCGGCCTGCCAGATGCCAAGGGCGCGCCCATTGCCATCAACCTGCAGTACGTGAAGCTGCCGGCGGTCGATCCCACGGTCCAGGCCGACGAGAACGCGCCTGATCCCCTGGCAGATATCAACCCCAAGGACATTCCGGCGCTGGATATCGCCATTGACCAGTTGTTTCAGGGGCCTGATTTGATTGGCGCCTGGTCCCTGAAGGTGCGCCCGACCGCCAAGGGCATGGCCTTCAACAACCTCGACCTGGGCCTCAAGGGTATGCAGCTCAAGGGCGCCGGCGGCTGGGAAGGGGGGCCGGGTGCCAGCAGCAGTTGGTACAAGGGGCGCCTGGATGGCAAGAACATCGCCGATGTGCTCAAGGGCTGGGGGTTTGCGCCCACGGTCACCAGCCAGGATTTCCATCTGGATGTTGACGGGCGCTGGCCCGGTTCGCCTGCGTGGGTTGGGCCCAAGCGTTTTTCCGGCAGCCTGGATGCGTCGTTCCGCAAGGGGCAGTTTGTCGAGGTGGAGGGCGGTGCCCAGGCGTTGCGGGTGTTTGGCCTGCTGAACTTCAACTCGATTGGCCGGCGTTTGCGCCTGGATTTCTCGGACCTGCTGGGCAAGGGCCTGAGCTACGACCGGGTCAAGGGCCTGCTGGCCGCCAGCAATGGTGTGTTTGTGACCCGTGAGCCGATTGTTCTCACGGGGCCGTCGAGCAACCTGGAGCTTAACGGCACCCTGGACCTGGTGGCCGACCGGGTCGATGCCAAGTTGCTGGTGACCCTGCCGGTGACCAACAACCTGCCGATTGCCGCGTTGATCGTAGGCGCGCCGGCCATTGGTGGCGCCTTGTTCCTGATCGACAAGCTGATCGGCGATCGGGTCTCGCGTTTTGCCAGCGTCCAGTACAAGGTGCAAGGGCCATGGAAAGATCCAAAAATCACCTTCGACAAGCCATTTGAAAAACCACAATAAGCCCCTGTGGAGTAGCATGGCCCCATGCTTTTTATGGAGTGTGGGCCCATGTCCTTTGCGGTAATCCAGATGGTCAGCCAGAGCGATATCCTGGCCAACCTGGCCCAGGCCCGGCGTTTGCTGGAACAGGCGGCGGCAGGGGGCGCGCAACTGGCGGTCCTGCCGGAAAATTTCGCTGCCATGGGGCGCCGCGACGTGGCCGCTATTGGCCGCGCCGAAGCGGTGGGCGAGGGGCCGATCCTGCCCTGGTTGAAACTGGCCGCCCGTGACCTCAACTTATGGATAGTGGCCGGCACATTGCCGTTGCCTGCGTTGGAACAACCCGACGCCAAGTCCAACGCCTGCTCGTTGTTGATCGACGCGCAGGGGCAAATCGTGGCCCGCTACGACAAGCTGCATTTGTTCGATGTGGACGTGGCGGACGCACGCGGTCGTTATCGCGAATCCGACGACTATGCTTATGGCAACCAAGTGGTGGTGGCCGATACGCCGGTGGGGCGCCTGGGGCTGACGGTCTGTTATGACCTGCGCTTCCCGGAGCTGTACAGCGAGTTACGTGCGGCGGGCGCTGAATTGATTACCGCACCCTCGGCCTTTACGGCGGTAACCGGCGCGGCGCATTGGGATGTGCTGATCCGGGCCCGGGCCATCGAAACCCAGTGTTACCTGCTGGCGGCCGCCCAGGGTGGCGTGCACCCGGGGCCACGGGAAACCTATGGTCATGGGGCGATTGTCGACCCATGGGGGCGCGTACTGGCGCAACAGGATCAAGGCGAAGCGGTGTTGTTGGCCGAACGCGATAGCAGTGAACAAGCGTCGATACGGGCGCGCATGCCGGTGGCAGGCCACCGGCGCTTTTTCTCGCAGGGCGCACAGCGACCTGCTTCAGAACGATGAATTTAAGGCCGAACCTATGAGCGAGTTGTTGTCCTCAGTCAGTGAACACCTCCTGGCGCCCGGTGGCGTGACCATCGAAAGTCTGCAAACCGTGCTGGGCGACCTGGCCGGGCCGGGTATTGATGCCGCCGACCTGTATTTCCAGGGGCAGATTTCCGAGTCCTGGTCCCTGGAAGACGGGATCGTCAAGGACGGCAGCTTCAACCTTGACCAAGGGGTTGGCGTGCGTGCGCAGTCCGGTGAGAAGACCGGCTTTGCCTACAGCAATGCCATCACCCTGGAAGCCCTGGGCCTGGCCGCCCGCGCGGCGCGTTCGATTTCCCGTGCCGGGCAGAACGGCACCGTGCAGGCGTTCAGTACCCAGGACGTGACCCAGTTGTACGGCCCGGACAACCCGCTGGAAGTCATGAGCCGTGCCGAAAAGGTCGAGCTGCTCAAGCGCGTGGATGCCGCAACCCGTGCCCTCGACCCGCGTATCCAGCAGGTGAGCGTGAGCATGGCCGGTGTCTGGGAGCGCATCCTGGTGGCCTCCACCGATGGCAGCCTGGCGGCGGATGTGCGACCGCTGGTGCGCTTCAATGTCAGTGTGATTGTCGAGCAGAACGGCCGTCGCGAGCGCGGCGGCCATGGCGGCGGCGGGCGTACGGATTATCGCTATTTCCTCACCGAAGACCGCGCCATGGGCTATGCCCGCGAGGCGTTGCGCCAGGCGTTGGTCAATCTGGAAGCCATTCCGGCGCCGGCCGGTACGCTGCCGGTGGTGCTCGGTTCGGGCTGGTCCGGGGTCTTGCTGCATGAAGCGGTGGGGCATGGCCTGGAAGGCGACTTCAACCGCAAGGGCAGCTCCGCCTACAGCGGGCGTATGGGCGAAATGGTCGCCTCCAAACTCTGCACCATCGTCGATGACGGCACCTTGGCCGGTCGCCGTGGCTCCCTGAGCGTCGACGACGAAGGCACGCCCACCGAGTGCACCACGCTGATCGAAAACGGCGTGCTCAAGGGCTATATGCAAGACAAGCTCAACGCGCGCCTGATGGGTGTGGCGCGTACCGGCAACGGTCGTCGCGAGTCCTACGCGCATTTGCCGATGCCGCGCATGACCAATACCTACATGCTCGCGGGCGAAAGCGATCCGGCAGAGATCATTGCCTCGGTCAAACGTGGGATCTATTGCGCCAACCTGGGGGGCGGCCAGGTGGATATCACCAGCGGCAAGTTCGTGTTCTCCACCAGCGAAGCCTATTTGATCGAAGACGGCAAGATCACTGCGCCGGTCAAGGGCGCCACCCTGATTGGCAACGGCCCGGAAGCCATGAGCAAGGTGTCGATGGTCGGTAACGACCTGGCGCTGGACAGCGGTGTGGGTATGTGTGGCAAGGATGGGCAGTCGGTGCCGGTCGGTGTCGGCCAGCCAACCCTGAAAATTGATGCGATCACCGTGGGTGGCACGGGGTCGTAAGGCGTGGAGCTTCGGGTGGCGAAGACCGCCACCCGGGGAAGAGGATCAACGCAGGCCGCGTTGAGTCTCGTCCAGCTCACGGATGTACTTGAAGATTTTACGGCTGGTGGCCGGCGCCTTGTTCTGTGCCAGTTCGTGCTGGGCCTGACGGATCAGGGAGCGCAGTTGCTGGCGGTCGGCATCTGGATAGTCCAGGACGAACTTCTCCAATACAGCGTCGTCACCGCCGATCAGGCGGTCGCGCCAACGTTCCAGGTTATGGAAACGTTCGTTGTATTGGCGGGTGGAAGCATCGAGTTGGTCGAGCAAGGTCAGAATGGCGTCAGTGTCCTGGTCGCGCATCAGCTTGCCGATAAACATGATGTGCCGTTTACGCGCGATATTCGCGGTGTGCTTGGGTGCATCTGCCAGGGCCCGGCGCATTTCGTCGGTCAGTGGCAGTTTGGCAATCAAGTCCGGCTTGAGTGTTGTAAGGCGCTCGCCGAGATCAACCAGAGCATGCAGCTCGCGTTTGACCTGGGTTTTGCTTTTCTCCCCATCGAGGGAGTCGTCGTAAGAATCAACCATGGTGGCAGTCCGCAAAGAAACGCCGCCATGATAACCAGTCGGGGGCCGCTTGTCCGGCCCGGTCGCTCGATGGCCTTAACCGAAAGCAGAATTTGAGTGGAGAACACCATGAGTGCAGCCCAAAGCGTCGGTCCACAAGCGTTACCGGCACTGCAGGAACAAGTTGAACAGATCATCAATGAAGCCAAGCGCCAGGGCGCCAGTGCCTGTGAAGTGGCGGTGTCGCTGGAGCAGGGGCTGTCGACTTCGGTACGCCAGCGGGAAGTGGAAACCGTTGAGTTCAACCGCGACCAGGGGTTTGGCATCACCTTATATGTGGGGCAGCGCAAAGGCTCGGCCAGTACCTCGGCCAGCGGCCCGGAAGCCATTCGCGAAACCGTCGCCGCCGCCCTGGCGATTGCCAGGCACACCTCCGAAGACGAGGCCTCGGGTTTGGCGGATGCGGCCTTGATGGCGCGGGATCTGAAAGATTTCGACCTGTTTCACGCCTGGGATATCAGCCCCGAGCAGGCCATCGAAAAAGCCCTGGCCTGCGAAGCTGCGGCGTTTGATACCGACAGCCGGATCAAGAATGCCGATGGCACCACCTTGAGTACCCACCAGGGTTGCCGTGTGTATGGCAACAGCCACGGGTTTATCGGCGGCTATGCATCAACGCGCCATAGCTTGAGCTGCGTGATGATCGCCGAGGGTGATGGCCAGATGCAGCGTGACTACTGGTATGACGTCAGTCGCCAGGGCGAGTTGTTGGCGGATCCGGCCAGCATCGGCCAACGCGCCGCGCAGCGGGCCGCGAGCCGCCTGGGCGCGCGCCCGGTGCCGACGTGCGAAGTGCCGGTGCTGTTTTCGGCGGAGTTGGCAGGTGGTCTGTTCGGCAGCTTCCTGGGGGCGATTTCCGGGGGCAACCTGTACCGCAAATCGTCGTTCCTTGAAGGTGCACTGGGCCAGAAGTTGTTTCCCGAGTGGTTGACCCTGGATGAGCGCCCGCACCTGATGCGCGCCATGGGCAGTTCGGCCTTTGATGGCGATGGCCTGGCGACCTACGCCAAGCCGTTTGTCGAGAAGGGCGAGTTGGTGTCCTACGTACTGGGCACCTACGCCGGGCGCAAGCTCGGTTTGCCGAGTACCGCCAACTCCGGTGGCGTCCACAACCTGTTCGTGACCCATGGCGATGAAGACCAGGCGGCGCTGTTGCGCCGTATGGGCCGTGGCTTGCTGGTGACCGAGTTGATGGGCCATGGCTTGAACATGGTCACCGGCGACTATTCCCGTGGTGCCGCAGGTTTCTGGGTGGAGCATGGCGAAATCCAGTTCGCTGTCCAGGAAGTGACCATCGCCGGCAATATGCGCGATATGTTCAAGCAGATCGTCGCCGTGGGTAACGATCTGGAACTGCGCAGCAATATCCGCACCGGCTCGGTGCTGATCGAGCGTATGACCATCGCCGGCAGCTAAGCCCCCCGCCGCCTGCACAACAGCGCCACCCCTTGGGGTGGCGTTTTTTTTGCCTGGAATATTGCCGTGCAGACAAAGCTATAGGGTTGATAGCTTGTTTTGATTCTCAATATCATTTAATAATAAATATCATTATCGAGCGAGTGTGGATCATGAGTTCTGTCCTGCACGAGGATCCCTACCTGGAAAGCTGGCGCTGGATGAGCCGTCAGATTCGCTGCGGGCTCAACCCTGACGAGCCACGGCTGATCGAGCATTACCTGAACGAAGGTCGCTACCTGGCCTGCTGCACGGCCACGCACCCGTGGACCATCGCCGAGACCTCGTTTTGCCTGCTGATCGACACCGCCACCGATATCGCCTTGCCCTGGCATTGGCGCTCCACATGCCTGGACCAGGCCTGGCGCCCGCTGCGCGACCTGGAAAACCTTTCGCACTGCGCCTGCCGCCTCAAGCGCTGGCAGACCTTTGCCTGGCAATTGGCGACTTGTGAACTGCAACCTTCGATTTCTCACTCCGACTTGGTGCAAGGATCTTCCGATGAGTAACACCCGTATCGAACGCGACAGCATGGGCGAACTACTGGTACCGGCCGACGCGTTGTATGGCGCGCAAACCCAGCGTGCGGTGAACAACTTCCCGATCAGCCACCAGCGCATGCCGGCCCCGTTCATCCGCGCCCTGATCCTGGCCAAGGCCGCCGCCGCCAAGGCCAACGTCGATCTCAAGCAGATCAGCGAAAGCCAGGGCAAAGCCATTGTCGACGCCGCCCAAGGCTTGCTGGAAGGCGATTTCATGCAGCATTTCCCGGTGGATATCTTCCAGACCGGTTCCGGCACCAGCTCCAACATGAACGCCAATGAAGTGATTGCAACCCTGGCCAGCCGCCTGCTGGGCGAGCCGGTCAACCCCAACGACCACGTCAATTGCGGGCAAAGCAGCAACGACATCATCCCGACCACCATTCACGTCAGCGCCGCACTGGTGCTGCATGAGCAGACGTTGCCAGCGTTGCTGCACCTGGTTGAGGTGATCGAGCGCAAGGCGGTAGAGGTCCATCCGTTCATCAAGACCGGGCGCACCCACCTGATGGACGCCATGCCGGTGCGCATGAGCCAGGTGCTTGAGGGGTGGGCGCAGCAGCTCAAGGCCAATATCGCTCACTTGCAGGGCCTGCTGCCAAGTCTGCAGGCCCTGGCCCAGGGCGGTACTGCGGTGGGGACCGGGGTCAATGCGCACCCTGAGTTTGCTACACGTTTCAGCCAGCAGTTGAGCAGCCTGACCCAGGTGCGGTTCACTCCGGGCAAGAACCTGTTCGCCCTGATTGGCTCCCAGGACACCGCGGTCGCCGTTTCCGGCCAGTTGAAAGCGATTGCCGTATCGCTGATGAAAATCGCCAACGACCTGCGCTGGATGAACTCCGGCCCACTCGCCGGCCTCGGTGAAATCGAGCTTGAAGGCCTGCAACCGGGGTCGTCGATCATGCCAGGCAAGGTCAACCCGGTGATTCCAGAGGCCACGGCCATGGTCGCGGCCCAGGTGATCGGCAATGACAGTGTGATCACGGTCGCCGGTCAATCCGGCAATTTCGAGCTCAACGTGATGCTGCCGATCATCGCCCAGAACCTGCTCAGCAGCCTGGAGCTGTTGGCCAACTCCAGCCGCCTGCTGGCGGACAAGGCCATCGCCAGCTTCAAGGTCAACGAGCCCAAGCTCAAGGAAGCCTTGGCGCGCAACCCGATCCTGGTCACTGCCCTCAACCCGATCATTGGTTACCAAAAGGCCGCTGAAATCGCCAAGAAAGCCTATCAACAAGGCCGGCCGGTGATTGATGTGGCGCTCGAACACACCGACCTGCCGCGCAGCCAACTGGAAATCCTCCTGGACCCGGAAAAGCTCACGGCGGGTGGCGTGTAATAACCGACCCTGCTTTGGAGGCTCACCATGGAGCACTGGAAACGCACGATCGAACGGGCCAATCGCTGCTTTATGCAGGGCGAACTGGTGGATGCCCGCGAGCATTACCTGCAAGCCCTGGCCCTGGCCCAAGTGTTGTTCGAGCGCTGGGGGGATGCCGACGAGGCGGTGGCGGCCTGCGTCATTTCCCATCACAACCTGGCGGACCTGCACCTGCGCCTGAACCAGCCTGAAGAAAGCGCCGAATACCTCTGCGCCATTCACCAGCGTTTGCTGCAGACCCTGCAGGACACTCGGCTGCCTCAGGCCTTGCGCGAGGCAGCCTTGCGCCAGAGCAGCAAGACCTACGTCGAACTGTTGAATTTCATCAGCGACCACGGCGAGTACCCCCGTACCCATCGCTTGCTGGGCAACCATACGTCGCAGACAGGTGCGCCGACCCGCAACAGCCCTTTTTATGGAGCACATTGATATGTCCTACACCTTGCCTGCCTTGCCGTACGCCTACGATGCCCTGGAACCGCATATCGATGCGCAAACCATGGAAATCCACTACACCAAGCACCACCAGACCTACATCAATAACCTCAATGCCGCCGTCGAAGGCACCGAGTTCGCTGGCTGGCCCATCGAGAAACTGGTCTCCAGCGTCCAGCAATTGCCGGAAAAACTGCGCGCCGCGGTGATCAACCAGGGGGGCGGGCATGCCAACCACTCGTTGTTCTGGGCGGTCATGTCGCCCAAGGGCGGCGGCAAGCCCGAAGGGGCCCTGGGCCAGGCGATTGATACGCAGTTGGGTGGTTTTGATGCCTTCAAGGAGGCCTTCACCAAGGCCGCGTTGACCCGTTTCGGCAGCGGTTGGGCCTGGCTGAGCGTGACCCCGCACAAGACCCTGGTGGTCGAAAGCAGTGGCAACCAGGACAGCCCGTTGATGAGCGGCAATACGCCGATCCTCGGTCTGGACGTGTGGGAGCACGCCTACTACCTGCTTTATCAAAACCGCCGTCCTGAATACATCAACGCCTTCTACAGTGTTATCAACTGGCCGGAAGTCGCTGAACGCTACCAGGCTGCCCTCGCTTAATGACCTCTTATAACCAGACCTAAGGCCGACTATGGGCACTGAAACACTGGCGATCAGCAGCGTACGAATGTTCCGCTATGCATTTGGCTCGCTGCTGCTATTGGCGGGAACGGCATTGCTGGTGGCCCACGGGCTGGCCTGGCTGAACCTGGAGCCGCGGATCCTGCGCGCACTGCAAGGGGGAGCAATCTGCGCCCTGGGCACGGCGTTGGGCGCGGTGCCGGTCCTGGTGATCCGGCGGATGCCGTTGGCGGTCAGCGATACATTGCTGGGGTTTGGCGCCGGCGTGATGCTGGCGGCGACTGCGTTTTCGCTGGTCGTGCCGGGGATTGCCGCCGCCGAAAACCTGGGGCTGACGCCCTGGGCCTCCAGTGGCTTGATCAGCTTCGGCATCATGCTGGGCGCTTTCGGCTTGTTTCTGGTCGACCGCAAGGTCTCCGGGGCCAGCCCGGACATGTTGGTCGGTACGCCCGACAAACCGGTGATCCCGCCGCGCATCTGGCTGTTCGTGTTCGCGATCATTGCCCATAACATTCCCGAAGGCATGGCGGTGGGCGTTTCGGCCGGCGGTGGCATGCCGGATGCCGACAGCTTGGCCATGGGCATTGCCTTGCAGGATGTGCCGGAAGGGCTGGTGATTGCGTTGGTGTTGGCAGGGGCAGGGATGTCGCGAGCCAAGGCTTTCATGATTGGGGCGGCCTCCGGGCTGGTAGAGCCGGTGTTTGCCGTACTCTGTGCCTGGCTGGTGAGCCTGGCCGAGATGCTGCTGCCTTTGGGCCTGGCGCTGGCGGCCGGGGCGATGCTATTGGTGGTGACTCACGAAGTGATCCCCGAATCGCGCCGCAATGGGCATGACAAGCTGGCGAGCCTGGGGTTGTGCATCGGGTTTTGCCTGATGATGGCGATGGATACAGCGCTGGGCTGATCCTTTATTCAGGGGGTGCACAAAACCAATGTGGGAGCGGGCTTGCCTGCGATGCAGGCACCTCGGCTTTTCGTCTAGACCGAGGTGATGCTATCGCAGGCAAGCCAGCTCCCACACAAGCCCATACACATGGAATTTATGTTGGGCAGGGGCTATTCGCCTTCGTCGAAGTAGTTATTGATCAACTGCGCCAGCGCGTCCAACGCTTCCTGCTCCTGCTCGCCTTCGGTCTTCAGGTGGATCGTGGTGCCCTTGCCGGCTGCCAGCATCATCATCGCCATGATGCTTTTGCCATCGACCATGGACTCTGGCGTACGCCCGGCGCGCACCTGGCAAGGAAACTGGCCCGCGACCCCGACAAATTTGGCCGAGGCGCGGGCGTGCAAGCCCAGTTTGTTGATGATTTCAATTTCCAGAGCAGGCATCGCGAAGGTGTTCCTTTCAGCTGAGGTCGCGGTGGCGAACCTGGACATTCTTGAGGGTTTGCTGCAAGACCTGGCCCAGGCGCTCGGTCAGGTAGACGGAGCGGTGATGCCCGCCGGTACAGCCAATGGCGATGGTGACATAGGCCCGGTTGCTGGCGGCAAAGCGCGGTAGCCACTTGAGCAGGTAGCTGGAGATGTCCTGGAACATCTCCTCCACATCCGGTTGTGCCGCCAGGTACTCGGCAACGGGCTGGTCCAGCCCAGACTGATCGCGCAGTTCCGGCTTCCAGTAAGGATTGGGCAGGCAACGCACGTCAAATACCAAGTCGGCGTCTATCGGCATGCCCCGCTTGAAACCAAAGGATTCGACCAGGAAGGCCGTGCCCGGTTCCGGCTGGTTCAGCAGGCGCAGCTTGATGGCGTCGCGCAGTTGGTAAAGGTTCAGGCTGGTGGTGTTGATCTTGAGGTCGGCCAAGTCAATGATCGGCCCCAGCAGCTTGGTCTCGTCTTCGATGGCTTCGGCCAGCGAGCGGTGCGGGCTGCTCAGCGGGTGGCGGCGACGGGTTTCCGAGAAGCGCTTGAGCAGCGTTTCTTCGTCGGCATCCAGGTACAGCACGTCGCAATGGATGTGCTTGGCGCGTACCTCTTCCAGCAGTTCCGGGAATCGCGTGAGGTGGCTGGGCAGGTTGCGCGCGTCGATCGACACCGCCACCAGCGGTTGGGCCAGTTCGGTATGGATCAACGCACGTTCGGCCAGCTCGGGCAGCAGGCCGGCCGGCAAGTTGTCGATGCAATAGAAGCCACTGTCCTCAAGCACATTGAGGGCCGTACTTTTACCCGAGCCGGAACGCCCGCTGACGATGATCAGACGCATGATTACTGCCCGCTTTGCTCATCCAGAACCACCTGATACAGCGCTTCATTACTGCTGGCGCTGCGCAGTTTCTTACGTACTTCTTCACGGTCGAGCATGCTGGCGATCTGCCGGAGCAGCTCCAGGTGCGCATCGGTGGCGGCTTCCGGGACCAGCAGGACAAACAGCAGGTCAACCGGGGCGCCATCGATGGCGTCGAAATCTATGGGCGCCTCCAGGTGCAACAGGGCGCTTATCGGTGCGTCGCAGCCTTTGAGGCGGCAGTGAGGAATCGCGATGCCGTTGCCAAAACCGGTCGAACCGAGTTTTTCACGGGCTATCAGGGCATCGAAGACATCTTGCATTTCCAGGTCAGGCACTTGGCGGCTGATCAGGTTGGCAATTTGTTCGAGGGCTTTCTTTTTACTGCCGCCCGGCACGTTCACAAGGGAACGGCCGGGGGTCAGGATGGTTTCAAGTCGAATCATGGGTGGGGAGTGTTAGCGGCCTGTGCCTTGAAGAAGGCTCTGCTGCTTTTCCTTATGCTTTTTGATTTGGCGATCCAGCTTGTCGGTCAGGTCGTCAATGGCGGCATACATGTCTGAATGCTCTGCATTGGCGACTACTTCCCCGCCGGGTATACGCAAGGTGGCTTCGATTTTCTGCTTTAGCTTTTCGACAGACATGATGACTTGCACATTGGTGATCTTGTCGAAATGCCCCTCAATCCGTTTGAGTTTTTCGCTGATGTAGGCGCGCAGCGGTTCGGTCACTTCCAGTTGGTGTCCACTGATATTGACTTGCATACAGCTTCTCCTTCGTTGCCAGTGCATAAAGCGGCGGGTAGGAATACCCGCCACTGGAACGCTGTGGCCTGCCCGTCACATCAACCGCTTACGCTCGCTGGAAGGCGCGATCCCAAGGGACTCGCGGTACTTGGCGACGGTTCGACGGGCGACCTGAATGCCTTGTGCCTCCAGTAAACCAGCGATCTTGCTGTCACTCAACGGCTTTTTCTGATTTTCCGCGGCAACCAGTTTTTTGATGATCGCGCGGATCGCCGTGGACGAGCATTCGCCGCCTTCGGAGGTGCTGACGTGGCTGGAGAAAAAGTATTTCAGCTCATAGATACCGCGCGGGGTATGCATGAATTTCTGGGTGGTGACCCGGGAAATGGTCGATTCATGCATGCCGACGGCTTCGGCAATGTCATGCAGCACCAGCGGCTTCATTGCCTCGTCGCCGTACTCCAGGAAGCCGCGCTGATGCTCGACGATCTGGGTGGCTACTTTCATCAGGGTCTCGTTGCGGCTTTGCAGGCTCTTGATGAACCAGCGCGCTTCCTGCAACTGGTTGCGCATGAAGGTGTTGTCGGCACTGGTATCGGCCCGGCGCACGAAACCTGCGTATTGCGGGTTGACCCGCAGGCGCGGCACCGATTCCTGGTTCAGTTCCACCAGCCAGCGCTCGTTGTCCTTGCGCACGATTACGTCGGGGACGACGTATTCGGCTTCGCTGGACTCGATTTGCGAACCGGGACGCGGGTTGAGGCTCTGGACCAGTTCGATGATCTGGCGCAGGTCATCTTCCTTGAGCTTCATCCGGCGCATCAACTGGCTGTAGTCGCGGCTGCCCAGCAGGTCGATGTAGTCGGTGACCAGGCGTTGGGCCTCGGCCAGCCAGGGGGTCTTGGCGGGCAGCTGGCGCAGTTGCAGCAACAGGCACTCGCTGAGGTTGCGCGCACCAATGCCGGCGGGCTCGAACTGCTGGATGCGGTGCAGGACCGCTTCGATTTCGTCCAGCTCGATATCCAGTTCCGGGTCAAAGGCCTCGAGGATTTCCTCAAGGGTCTCGTCCAGGTAGCCCTGATTATTGATGCAGTCGATCAGGGTCACGGCGATCAGGCGATCGGTGTCGGACATCGGGGCAAGGTTCAGTTGCCACAGCAAGTGGCTCTGCAGGCTTTCACCGACGGAGGTGCGGGTGGTGAAGTCCCACTCGTCATCGTCGTTGCTGGGCAGGCTGCTGGCGCTGGTCTGGTAGACATCTTCCCAGGCCGTATCCACCGGCAGTTCATTGGGAATGCGCTCGTTCCACTCGCCTTCTTCCAGGTTATCCACCGTGGGTGCGGTTTCCTGGTAGGACGGTTCCTGGACGTCGGCGTTGGGTTTTTGCTCGATGTTGTCGGCCAGTGGATCGGCATTGTCGAAGTCGTCGCCTTCTTCCTGGCGTTCGAGCATCGGGTTGGACTCCAGGGCCTCCTGGATTTCCTGTTGCAGGTCCAGGGTCGACAATTGGAGCAGGCGGATGGCCTGTTGCAGCTGCGGTGTCATCGTCAGCTGCTGGCCCATTCTCAGGACTAGCGATGGTTTCATGGCAGGGGCTTAACACCTTATTCGCCGGCGCAATGCGCCATCCACGACAGGGCGCGTGAGCGCCAAACATAAGCAAATTATATGCCTGATATCGGGGGCTTTGCCTAGAGCGCGGTAACAATAAAAATAATAAGGTTTTTATTGACTCCCGCGCCTGATGGCGAATGTCCTGACATCCCAGTGTTTACAGGCGGAACTCGTGCCCCAGGTACACTTCCTTGACCAGTTCGTTGGCCAGGATGGTGGCGGAGTCGCCTTCGGCAATCAGTTGGCCGTCGTTGACGATATACGCGGTTTCGCAGATATCCAGGGTCTCACGCACGTTGTGGTCGGTGATCAACACGCCGATCCCCTTGGCCTTGAGGTGATGGATGATCTGCTTGATGTCGCCTACCGAAATCGGGTCGACACCGGCGAAGGGTTCGTCCAGCAGGATGAACTTCGGTGCCGTGGCCAGGGCGCGGGCGATTTCCACACGACGACGCTCGCCGCCGGACAGGCTCATGCCGAGGTTGTCGCGGATGTGGTTGATGTGGAACTCCTGCAGCAGGCTTTCCAGTTCCTGGCGGCGTCCATCGCGATCCAGTTCCTTGCGGGTTTCAAGGATCGCCATGATGTTGTCGGACACTGACAGTTTGCGGAAGATCGATGCCTCCTGGGGGAGATAGCCGATACCCGCCCGTGCACGACCGTGCATGGGCTGGTGGCTGACGTCCAGGTCGTCGATCAAGACGCGGCCCTGGTCCGCTTGGACCAGGCCGACGATCATGTAGAAGCAGGTGGTCTTGCCGGCACCGTTGGGGCCAAGCAGGCCGACGATCTGGCCGCTGTCGATCGACAGGCTGACGTCGCGCACGACCTGACGGCTTTTATAGGCCTTGGCCAGATGCTGGGCTTTCAGGGTTGCCATTACTGGGCCTTCTTCTTCGGCTGGATAACCATGTCGATGCGCGGACGTGGTGCAGTGACCTTGGTGCCATTGGCGCGGCCGGCAGTGGCGACCTGCTTGACGGTGTCATAGACGATTTTCTCGCCTTCGGTCGAGTTGCCGTCGCTGCTGATCACTTTGGCGCGGTCAGTCAGTACGATGCGGTTTTGCGGCGCGTGGTACTGGATGGTCACGCCGTAGCCTTTGATCGGGCCTGGGTCGGCAGCATTTTGCTTCTGTTCAAAGTAGGCCAGGTTGCCCACCGAGGTCACGACGTCAATCTCACCTGCCGGGGTGCGGGTCAGGGTCACGGTATTGCCGGTAATCTTCATCGAGCCCTGGGTGATGATGACGTCGCCCTTGTAGGTCGCGATACCTTGCTTGTCATCCAGCTGCGCATCGTCAGCCTGAATGTGGATCGGTTGCTGGCTATCGTTCGGCAGAGCCCAGGCGCTCACGCTTCCCAGTGCTGCGCCCAGACCGAGCAAAATAGGGAGGGTTTTAACGAGCCTCATACTGTCCTCTTACGTTCGATAGCAGGTGTATCCTGCTTTCTTTCAAATACGCTTTCATTCCCTTGCCAGTCGATACACCGCCAGCGCCGTCGATTCTAACGTCTTGCTCGGTCTGCGCATATTGCTTCTGTGGGAATACGGTCATGCGACTGCTGGTAATGATGGTCTCGCGCTTCTGGGCGTCGGTGCGCGCAACGCGCACCGAGTCGATCAGCTCCACTTCGGTGCCGTCCGGGTTGACCTCGCCACGCTTGCTGGTGACATGCCACGGGAATTCGGTGCCGCGATACAGGTTCAGGTCCGGGTTGGTCAGCAATGTGACCTCGGAAGCCTTCAGGTGTTCGACCTTGTCCGACGTCATTTCGTACTGCACCTTGCCGTCCGGCAGGAACTGCACGCTGTAGGCGTTGGTGGCGTAATAGTCGATGGCGCCCTGGTCGGCCTGCACAACCGGGTGGTCGAGGAAGCGCTCCGGGCTGATGTTCCAGTAGCCCACCGCGAGGAACAGCGCGGCGATGGCTCCGAATATCAGGAAGTTGCGAATCTTTTTGCTCAGCATAGAAGGCTCTATAGGTAGGCGGCGTGGGCCGCTTCAAGGCTGCCCTGGGCACGCAGGATCAACTCGCAGAACTCGCGCGCGGCACCTTCGCCGCCACGGGCCTGGGTAATGCCATGGGCATGTTCGCGCACAAATGACGCGGCATTGGCCACTGCCATGCCCAGGCCGACGCGGCGGATCACCGGCAGGTCGGGCAGGTCATCGCCCAGATAGGCGACCTGCTCATAGCTTAGGTTGAGTTGGCCAAGAAGCTCGTCCAGAACCACCAGTTTATCCTCACGGCCCTGGTAGAGGTAAGGAATCCCCAGGTTTTGTGCGCGACGCTCCACGACCGGAGTCTTTCGACCACTGATAATCGCCGTTTGCACGCCAGAGGCCATCAGCATTTTGATGCCCTGGCCGTCCAGGGTATTGAACGTCTTGAATTCGCTGCCGTCTTCGAGGAAGTACAGGCGGCCATCGGTCAGCACGCCGTCCACGTCGAAAATCGCCAGTTTGATGGCCTTGCCCCGTTGCAACAGGTCGGTGGTCATTTACATCACTCCTGCGCGCAGCAAATCGTGCATGTTCAAGGCGCCAATCGGATGATCGGCCTCATCGACCACCACCAGGGCGCCGATTTTGTGGTCTTCCATGATCTTCAGGGCTTCGGCCGCGAGCATTTCGGCGCGGGCGGTCTTGCCGTGGGGGGTCATGACCTGGTCGATGGTCGCGGTATGGATATCGATGGTGCGGTCCAGGGTGCGACGCAGGTCGCCGTCGGTAAACACCCCGGCCAGGCGCCCGTCGGCTTCAAGGATCACGGTCATGCCCAGGCCTTTGCGGGTCATTTCCATCAGCGCGTCCTTGAGCAGGGTGCCACGCTGTACCTGGGGCAGTTCATCGCCGGTGTGCATCACATTTTCCACTTTCAGCAACAGGCGACGGCCGAGGGCGCCACCGGGGTGGGAAAAGGCGAAGTCTTCGGCGGTAAAACCACGGGCTTCCAGCAAGGCCACGGCCAGGGCGTCGCCCATGACCAGGGCGGCAGTGGTGGAGGAGGTCGGCGCCAGGTTCAGCGGGCAGGCCTCGTGGGCCACATGCACGTTCAGGTTCACTTCGGCGGCCTTGGCCAGCGTCGAGTCCGGGTTGCCGGTCACGCTGATCAGCTTGATGCCCAGGCGCTTGATCAGGGGCAGCAGGGTCACGATTTCGTTGGTGGTGCCGGAGTTGGACAGGGCCAGGATCACGTCGTCGCGGGTAATCATGCCCATGTCGCCATGGCTGGCTTCGGCCGGGTGCACGAAAAACGCGGTGGTGCCGGTACTGGCCAGGGTGGCGGCAATCTTGTTGCCGACATGGCCTGACTTGCCCATGCCGACCACGACAACCCGGCCTTTACTGGCCAGGATCATCTCGCAGGCGCGTACGAAATCTGCGTCGATATGGGCCAGCAAGCCTTCTACGGCTTCAAGTTCGAGGCGGATGGTGCGTTGTGCGGATTGAATAAGGTCGTTGGATTGGCTCATGTCTGAAATCGTATAGCCTGACGAAAAGTCGGCGATTATAGCGGTAATGATCAATTCCCTCACGCAAGTTCGTCAGGGTTTGTTCACCATGAATGTGAGAACCTTCTCAAATGCACTTTAGCTGTCCTGTTTCTGAACAACCGCTGCTCCGGCCTTGGGCGCTTTATCTCAGCAGTGATATAGTTCGCCGCCAGTTCGGTCCGCACAGCTCACATGTGTCTAACTGTCGCAAGCAGTTGTCCCAAACGTGGTGTCTGAGTGAGAAGCTGCATCCCAAGGAGTTTAGATGAGTGCCGATAACGCCTACGCGGTCGAGCTGAAGGGCCTTTCCTTCAAGCGCGGTACGCGCAGCATCTTCAATAATGTCGATATTCGCATTCCCCGCGGCAAGGTGACGGGCATCATGGGGCCGTCCGGTTGCGGCAAGACGACCCTGCTGCGCCTGATGGGCATGCAGTTGCGTCCCACCGCCGGGGAAGTCTGGGTCAATGGCCAGAACCTGCCGACCCTGTCGCGCAGCGACCTGTTCGATGCGCGCAAGCACATGGGGGTGCTGTTCCAGAGCGGTGCCCTGTTCACCGATCTCGATGTTTTTGAAAACGTCGCGTTCCCGCTGCGGGTACACACCCAGCTGTCCGAAGAGATGATTCGTGACATTGTATTGTTGAAGCTGCAGGCCGTCGGCCTTCGCGGTGCCATCGATCTGATGCCAGATGAGCTCTCCGGCGGTATGAAGCGGCGTGTGGCCCTGGCACGGGCGATTGCCCTCGACCCGCAGATCCTGATGTATGACGAACCGTTCGTCGGCCAGGACCCTATCGCCATGGGCGTCCTGGTGCGCCTGATCCGCCTGCTCAACGATGCGCTGGGCATCACCAGTATCGTGGTTTCCCACGACCTGGCCGAAACCGCGAGCATTGCCGACTACCTGTATGTGGTCGGCGATGGCCAGGTATTGGGGCAGGGTACGCCTGAAGAACTGATGAACGCCGATAACCCGCGGATTCGCCAGTTCATGACCGGCGATCCTGATGGCCCGGTGCCTTTTCATTTTCCGGCAGCGGACTACCGCGCAGATCTTCTGGGGAAGCGCTGATGCGCAAGACATCTTTAATCGAGAAGGTTCGCCTTTTCGGTCGTTCCGGCATCGACATCGTCGAAGTGCTCGGGCGTTCGACGATTTTCCTGTTTCACGCCTTGCTGGGCCGCGGCGCTATCGGCGGCGGTTTTGGCTTGCTGCTCAAGCAGTTGCACTCGGTGGGCGTGATGTCCCTGGTGATCATCGTGGTCTCCGGGGTGTTCATCGGCATGGTGCTGGCGTTGCAGGGCTTCAATATCCTGTCCAGCTACGGTTCCGAGCAGGCGGTGGGGCAGATGGTTGCGCTGACGCTGCTGCGTGAACTGGGGCCGGTGGTCACGGCCTTGCTGTTTGCCGGCCGCGCGGGCTCCGCGTTGACCGCCGAGATCGGCAACATGAAGGCCACCGAGCAGTTGTCCAGCCTGGAAATGATCGGCGTGGACCCGCTCAAGTACATTGTTGCCCCACGCCTGTGGGCCGGCTTCATCTCACTGCCACTGCTGGCGATGATTTTCAGCGTGGTCGGGATCTGGGGCGGGTCGTGGGTGGCGGTGGACTGGCTGGGGGTCTATGACGGCTCCTACTGGGCCAACATGCAAAACAGCGTGACGTTCAGCGGTGACGTGCTCAATGGCATTATCAAGAGCATCGTCTTTGCCTTCGTCGTGACCTGGATCGCCGTATTCCAAGGCTATGACTGTGAGCCCACTTCAGAGGGGATCAGTCGTGCCACCACCAAGACCGTTGTGTACGCCTCGCTGGCGGTACTGGGCCTTGACTTCATTTTGACCGCCTTGATGTTTGGAGATTTCTGATGCAAAACCGCACTGTGGAGATCGGTGTCGGCCTTTTCTTGCTGGCTGGCATCCTGGCTTTACTGTTGCTCGCCCTGCGAGTCAGCGGCTTGTCGGCCAGCTCGAGCGCCGATACCTATAAACTTTACGCCTACTTCGACAATATCGCCGGTTTGACGGTCAGATCCAAAGTGACCATGGCCGGTGTGACCATCGGCAAGGTCACGGCAATCGATCTGGACCGCGACAGCTTCACCGGCCGAGTGACCCTGCAACTGGACAAGAAGGTAGATAACCTGCCGACTGACTCCACGGCGTCTATCCTCACGGCGGGTCTGCTGGGCGAGAAGTACATCGGTATCAGCGTGGGCGGGGAAGAAGCCTTGCTCAAGGATGGTTCGACCATTCATGACACACAGTCGTCGTTGGTATTGGAGGACCTGATCGGTAAATTCCTGCTTAATACGGTTAGTAAAGACGCCAAATGAGGAGTTTGTTCATGATCTCTACCTTGCGACGTGGCCTGTTGGTGCTGTTGGCAGCCTTGCCATTGATGGCTAACGCCGTGGCGGCGCCCTCGGCGCACGACATAATTGAGAGAACCACCAAAGAGTTGCTGGCTGACCTTGCCGCAAACAAGGAACAGTACAAGCAGAGCCCAAGCGCGTTCTACGATGCCCTCAACGGTATCGTGGGCCCTGTGGTCGACGCTGATGGCATCTCCCGCAGCATCATGACGGTCAAGTACTCGCGCAAGGCCACGCCTGCGCAAATGCAGCGTTTCCAGGACAACTTCAAGCGCAGCCTGATGCAGTTCTACGGCAATGCCCTGCTGGAGTACAACAACCAGGGGATCGTCGTGTCCCCGGCCAAGGATGAGTCCGGCACCCGTACCAGCGTGGATATGCAGGTCAAGGGCAACAATGGCGCGATCTATCCGGTTTCCTACACCCTTGAGAAAATCAACGGTGAATGGAAAGTGCGCAACGTGATCATCAACGGCATCAACATCGGTAAGCTGTTCCGTGACCAGTTCGCCGATGCCATGCAGCGCAATGGCAACGACCTGGACAAGACCATCGATGGGTGGGCCGGTGAAGTGGCCAAGGCCAAGGAAGTGACCGAAGAAGCTGCAGAGAAGCAGGCGCCATGACCGAGTCGGCTGTTCGTCAAGGCCAGGCCGGCGAGCTGCTCTTAAGTGGCGTGCTCGACTACAGCACCGGGCCGGCCCTGCGCAAGCAGGGCCAGGCGCTGATCAATGCCAGCACCGCGCAGGCATTGGTCCTCGATTGCTCGGCGGTGGTGAAGTCCAGCAGTGTTGGCCTGTCATTGCTCCTGTGTTTCCTGCGTGACGCCGCAGCGGTCAAGAAACCTGTCAGTATTCGCGCATTACCCGAGGATATGCGTGAAATCGCCCAGGTTTGTGGTTTGACTGAGCTGTTGACGCATCCTTAATACACCTTATTGAAGAAGCCCCCCGTCAGAGTCCTGCTATGCGGGGTTCGCAGGCGCGGGGCTTTTTTGTATGATGTGCGACCCGTGCGCACTGGGCGCCGATAGAGGTTGAGCATGCAGGCCCTAGAAGTTAAAAGCTTCCTTGAAGGAAAGCTGCCGAATACTGAGGTTGCAGTTGAAGGCGAAGGCTGCAATTTCCAGCTGAACGTGATTAGCGATGAACTGGCGGCATTGAGCCCGGTCAAGCGTCAGCAGCAGATCTATGCCCATTTGAACCCGTGGATCACCGATGGCAGCATCCATGCGGTCACTATGAAATTTTTCAGCCGCGCGGCCTGGGCCGAGCGTACCTGAGCCCCCAAGGCGTCGAGATTCTTATGGATAAATTGATTATTACCGGCGGTGCCCGTCTTGATGGCGAAATCCGTATCTCCGGGGCTAAAAACTCGGCCTTGCCGATCCTGGCGGCCACCTTGCTGTGCGATGGCCCGGTTACTGTAGCCAACCTGCCGCACCTGCACGACATTACCACCATGATCGAGCTGTTCGGTCGCATGGGCATTGAGCCGGTGATCGACGAGAAACTCTCGGTCGAAATCGACCCGCGCACCATCAAGACCCTGATCGCACCGTACGAGCTGGTGAAAACCATGCGGGCCTCGATCCTGGTGCTGGGCCCGATGGTCGCCCGTTTCGGCGAGGCCGAAGTGGCACTGCCTGGCGGTTGCGCCATCGGTTCGCGTCCGGTGGACCTGCACATCCGTGGCCTTGAAGCCATGGGCGCAACCATCGATGTCGAAGGTGGCTACATCAAGGCCAAGGCACCGGAAGGCGGCCTGCGTGGCGCGAACTTCTTCTTTGATACCGTCAGTGTGACCGGTACCGAGAACATCATGATGGCCGCGGCCCTGGCCAATGGCCGCAGCGTCCTGCAAAACGCCGCGCGCGAGCCGGAAGTGGTCGACCTGGCCAACTTCCTGATCGCCATGGGTGCCAAGATCACAGGCGCCGGCACCGACACCATCACCATCGACGGTGTGAAGCGCCTGCACTCGGCGACCTACAAAGTGATGCCGGACCGTATCGAGACCGGCACCTACCTGGTTGCCGCTGCCGTCACCGGTGGTCGCGTCAAGGTCAAGGACACCGATCCGACCATCCTTGAAGCGGTCCTGGAAAAACTGCGCGAAGCGGGTGCCGAAATCACCACCGGCGAAGACTGGATCGAGCTGAACATGCACGGCAAGCGGCCAAAAGCCGTCAACGTGCGTACTGCTCCGTACCCGGCGTTCCCGACCGACATGCAGGCGCAATTCATCTCCCTGAACGCGATTGCCGAAGGCACCGGCGCGGTGATCGAGACCATCTTTGAAAACCGCTTCATGCACGTGTATGAACTGCACCGCATGGGCGCCAAGATCCAGGTCGAAGGCAACACGGCCATCGTTACCGGCACCGAAACCCTCAAGGGCGCGCCAGTGATGGCGACCGACCTGCGGGCCTCGGCCAGCCTGGTGATTTCGGCACTGATCGCCGAAGGCGACACGCTGATCGATCGCATCTACCACATAGACCGTGGCTACGAGTGCATCGAAGAAAAACTGCAGATGCTCGGCGCAAAAATCCGCCGCGTACCGGGTTAGTCCCCACTGCTCGGGCGCAGGGAAGCGCCCGCCCGAGGTGTGCATAGGCATGCCTCGGCTGAATTGGTTTCAAATCGAGGCTGTAATGGCCTCGATCTGTGTCTGGCGCCATTTGCGACCGGACCGCAATAGCCTGATGAAGGATTGACGTTTCCCATGTTGACCATCGCACTGTCCAAGGGCCGCATCCTTGACGATACTTTGCCGCTTCTGGCTGAAGCGGGCATCGTGCCGACCGAGAATCCGGACAAGAGCCGCAAGCTGATCATCCCCACGACCCAGGACGACGTTCGCCTGTTGATCGTGCGGGCTACCGACGTGCCGACCTACGTTGAACATGGCGCCGCCGACCTGGGTGTCGCCGGTAAAGACGTGCTGATGGAATACGGCGGCCAGGGCCTGTACGAGCCGCTGGACCTGCGTATCGCGCTGTGCAAGCTGATGACCGCCGGCCGTGTCGGTGATGTCGAGCCAAAAGGCCGCCTGCGGGTGGCCACCAAGTTCGTCAACGTTGCCAAGCGTTACTACGCCGAACAAGGCCGTCAGGTCGATATCATCAAGCTCTACGGCTCGATGGAGCTGGCGCCGCTGATCGGCCTGGCCGACAAGATCATTGACGTGGTCGACACCGGCAACACCCTGCGCGCCAACGGCCTGGAACCCCAGGACTTTATTGCCGACATCAGCTCGCGCCTGATCGTCAACAAAGCTTCGATGAAGATGCAGCACGCCCGTATCCAGGCGTTGATCGACACCCTGCGCAAGGCAGTGGAGTCTCGACACCGCGGTTGACCCATCTGCGCGGCCCTAGGTCGCGCCCGTCTATCCGCCTCATAGCCAGAATTCTCAGGTGCCCAAGCGGAAACGACTGCTAGTTTAGGGCGCCTGAGTTTTTGCCAATACTATTGAGGCCCTCGCTATGACTACGTCCACTGCAATTGCCCGACTCAACGCTGCCGACCCGGATTTCGCCCATCATCTGGATCATCTGCTGAGCTGGGAAAGCGTGTCCGACGACTCGGTCAACCAGCGGGTGCTCGACATCATCAAGGCCGTGCGCGAGCGCGGCGACGCGGCGCTGGTGGACTTTACCCGCCAGTTCGACGGCCTGGACGTCAAGTCCATGTCCGACCTGATCCTGCCTCGCGAACGCCTGGAACTGGCCCTGACGCGCATCACCGCGCCGCAGCGCGAAGCCCTGGAAGTCGCGGCCGCGCGGGTGCGCAGCTATCACGAAAAACAGAAACAGGACTCCTGGAGCTACACCGAAGCCGACGGTACGGTGCTCGGCCAGAAAGTCACGCCCCTGGACCGCGCCGGCCTGTATGTGCCGGGCGGCAAGGCCTCGTACCCGTCGTCGGTGCTGATGAATGCCATTCCCGCCAAAGTGGCAGGTGTGACCGAAGTGGTCATGGTGGTCCCGACCCCGCGCGGTGAAATCAACGAACTGGTGCTGGCCGCTGCCTGCATTGCGGGCGTTGACCGCGTGTTCACCATCGGTGGCGCCCAGGCCGTCGCGGCGTTGGCCTATGGCACCGAAAGCGTACCGAAGGTGGACAAGGTGGTCGGTCCCGGCAACATCTACGTCGCCACCGCCAAGCGCCATGTGTTTGGCCAGGTCGGTATCGACATGATCGCCGGCCCTTCGGAAATCCTCGTGGTCTGCGACGGCCAGACCGATCCCGACTGGATCGCCATGGACCTGTTCTCCCAGGCCGAGCACGATGAAGATGCCCAGGCGATCCTGGTCAGCCCCGACGCCGCGTTTCTTGACAAGGTGGCGGCCAGCATCAACAAGTTGTTGCCGACCATGGATCGCGCCGAGATTATCGCAAAGTCGATCAATGGCCGTGGTGCGCTGATCCTGGTGCGGGACATGGAACAGGCCATCGAAGTGGCCAACCGCATCGCCCCCGAGCACCTGGAACTGTCCGTGGCCGACCCACAGGCCTGGCTGCCATCGATTCGCCACGCCGGTGCGATCTTCATGGGCCGCCACACCAGCGAAGCCCTGGGCGACTACTGCGCCGGCCCCAACCACGTGTTGCCTACCTCCGGCACCGCGCGCTTCTCGTCGCCGCTGGGGGTGTACGACTTCCAGAAGCGCTCGTCGATCATTTTCTGCTCGCCGCAAGGTGCTTCCGAGCTGGGCAAGACCGCCTCGGTGCTGGCCCGTGGTGAATCGTTGAGCGCGCACGCCCGCAGCGCCGAATACCGCATCGTCAAGGGAGAGTAAGACATGAGCAAATTCTGGAGCCCTTTCGTCAAGGACCTCGTGCCTTACGTGCCCGGCGAGCAGCCGAAGCTGACCAGGCTGGTCAAGCTCAACACCAATGAAAACCCCTACGGCCCGTCGCCCAAGGCCCTGGCGGCGATGCAGGCCGAGTTGAACGACAACCTGCGCTTGTACCCCGACCCCAACAGCGACCTGCTCAAGCAGGCCGTGGCCAGGTATTACGGGGTGGAGGGGAGTCAGGTCTTCCTCGGTAACGGTTCTGACGAAGTCCTGGCACATATCTTCCACGGCCTGTTCCAGCACGACCTGCCGCTGCTGTTCCCGGATATCAGCTACAGCTTTTACCCGGTGTACTGTGGCCTGTATGGCATCACTTCGGCCCCGGTGCCGCTGGACGAGCAGTTCCAGATTCGCGTGGCGGATTACGCCAGGCCCAATGGCGGGATCATCTTCCCCAACCCGAACGCGCCGACCGGCTGCGTGCTGGCGCTGGACGCGGTGGAGCAGCTGCTCAAGGCCAGCCCGGATTCGGTGGTGGTGGTCGATGAAGCCTATATCGACTTCGGCGGCGCAACCGCCATCAGCCTGGTGGACCGCTACTCCAACCTGCTGGTGACCCAGACCCTCTCCAAATCGCGCTCACTGGCCGGTTTGCGGGTAGGCCTGGCGGTGGGCCACCCGGACCTGATCGAGGCGCTGGAGCGGGTCAAGAACAGCTTCAACTCGTATCCGCTGGATCGCCTGGCAATTGTTGGCGCGGCGGCGGCCTTCGACGACCGAGAATACTTCGAGAAGACCTGCCAGTTGGTGATCGACAGCCGCGAGAAGGTTGTGGTGCAGTTGCGAGGGAAGGGTTTTGAGGTGTTGCCGTCAGCGGCCAACTTCATCTTTGCTCGCCACCCACGGCACGACGCGGCGGGCCTGGCGGCCAAGCTGCGGGAGCAAGGGGTGATTGTGCGGCACTTCAAGCAGGAGCGGATTGCCCAGTTCCTGCGGATCAGCATCGGTACGCCAGAGCAGAACCAGGCGTTGATCGATGGCTTGGGCGATCTTTAAGGCTTAAATCCATAGTGGCTGGATTGGCCTCATCGCGGGCAAGCCCGGCTCCCACAGAGGAATGCATTCCCATGTGGGAGCCGGGCTTGCCCGCGATGGGGCCATCAGCAGCACCGACAATCCGTAGCCTTAGAGCAACGGCTCGTCCGGCTTCTTGTGCTTCCAGCCATCATTGCCCGGCAGCAGCAGGTTCAAGCCAATCGCTACCACCGCGCACAGGGCGATGCCCTTGAGGCCGAAATCGTCGGGACCGGTGCCGGTACCGATCAGCACACCGCCAATCCCGAACACCAGGGTCACCGACACAATCACCAGATTGCGCGCCTCCCCCAGGTCGATCTTGTGACGGATCAGGGTATTCATCCCCACTGCGGCAATCGAGCCGAACAGCAGGCATAGAATCCCGCCCATCACCGGCACCGGAATGCTCTGCAACAGCGCACCGAACTTACCGACAAAGGCCAGGGTGATGGCAAATACCGCCGCCCAGGTCATGATCTTCGGGTTGTAGTTCTTGGTCAGCATCACCGCGCCGGTCACTTCGGCGTAAGTGGTGTTGGGCGGGCCACCGAACAGGCCCGCCGTGGTGGTGGCAATCCCGTCGCCCAGCAGCGTGCGATGCAGGCCGGGTTTTTTCAGGTAGTCGCGACCGGTCACGCTGCCGACCGCAATCACACCGCCGATGTGTTCAATCGCTGGCGCCAGGGCCACCGGCACGATGAACAGAATCGCCTGCCAGTTAAATTCCGGCGCGGTGAAGTGGGGCAGGGCGAACCACGGGGCGGCGGCGATCTTCGCGGTATCGACCACGCCAAAGTAGAACGACATGCCAAACCCCACCAGCACCCCGGCAATGATCGGCACCAGGCGGAAAATGCCCTTGCCGAACACCGCCACGATCAGCGTGGTCAGCAGCGCCGGCATCGAGATCAGCATTGCCGTCTGGTAATGGATCAGCTCGGCACCGTCGCCCGACTTGCCCATGGCCATGTTCGCGGCAATCGGCGCCATGGCCAGGCCGATGGAGATGATCACCGGCCCGATCACCACGGGCGGCAGCAGCCGGTCGATAAAACCGGTGCCCTTGATCTTCACGGCCAGGCCGAGGAAGGTGTAGACGAAACCTGCCGCCATCACCCCGCCCATGGTCGCCGCGAGGCCGAACTGGCCCTTGGCGAGAATGATCGGGGTGATAAAGGCAAAGCTCGACGCCAGGAACACCGGCACTTGGCGCCCGGTGACCATCTGGAACAACAACGTGCCCAGGCCCGCAGTAAACAGTGCAACGTTTGGATCAAGACCTGTGATCAGTGGCATCAACACCAGCGCGCCAAATGCTACGAAGAGCATTTGTGCGCCAGACAGGATCTGGCGCCAAAGCGGGTCGTTGAATTCATCCTGCATGCTCACGCGTCCTTCTGCTTGGTGCCGAAGATCTTGTCGCCAGCATCGCCCAGGCCCGGAATGATGTAACCGTGCTCGTTCAGGCGTTCATCGATGGACGCGGTGTAGATCACTACATCCGGGTGGGCTTTTTCTACGGCGGCGATACCTTCGGGAGCCGCGACCAGCACCATGGCGCGGATGTCCTTGCAGCCGGCTTTTTTCAGCAGGTCGATGGTCGCGACCATGGAGCTGCCGGTGGCCAGCATCGGGTCGATGATCATCGCCAGGCGCTCGTCGATTTCCGGGACGAGTTTTTCCAGGTAGGTGTGGGCCTGCAGGGTTTCTTCGTTGCGGGCCACGCCCACAGCGCTGACCTTGGCACCCGGGATCAGGCTCAGCACGCCTTCAAGCATGCCGATACCGGCGCGCAGGATCGGCACCACGGTAATTTTCTTGCCGGCGATTTTCTCGACCTGGACGGGACCGCACCAACCGGGGATCTCGTAGTTTTCCAGGGGTAAATCCTTGGTGGCTTCGTAGGTGAGCAACGCTCCGACTTCCTGAGCAAGCTCACGGAAGTTCTTCGTGCTAATGTCGGCGCGGCGCATAAGGCCGAGCTTGTGTCGGATCAGCGGGTGGCGGATCTCACGGATGGGCATGGGGAAAGGCTCCGGCGGCGGGCAAAAAAACCGGCCTAGATTAATCTATCCGAGGGTGTTGTCCTATAGACAACCAGTACGTTAGTCCATAAAGGCTTGAACGTTGCGTCCCAGAGGCGTACCTTCGCCCGCTTTTCTTGCCACAGTACCCCTGGAGAGCGCCATGTCCGCTGATCTCGAGCATATCCGTCAAATCATGCACGAGGCTGACTGCCTGTACACCGAAGCGCAAGTCGAAGAGGCTATCGCCAAGGTCGGCGCGCACATCACCCGTGAAATGGCCGAGACCAACCCGGTGGTGTTCTGTGTGATGAACGGCGGTCTGATTTTCGCCGGCAAATTGCTGACTCATCTGCAATTCCCGCTGGAAGCGTCCTACCTGCACGCCACGCGCTACCGTAATGAAACCAGCGGCGGCGACCTGTTCTGGAAAGCCAAGCCGGAAGTGTCGTTTATCGACCGTGACGTGCTGATCATCGACGACATCCTCGACGAAGGTCACACCCTGGGCGCGATTATCGACTTCTGCAAACACGCCGGCGCGCGCAAAGTGCACACCGCCGTGCTGATCGACAAAGACCACGACCGCAAGGCCCGCCCAGACCTGAAGGCTGATTATGTTGGCCTGCCGTGCATCGACCGCTACATTTTCGGTTACGGCATGGACTACAAGGGCTACTGGCGCAATGCCAACGGCATCTTTGCTGTGAAGGGGATGTAAGTCGTGGCGCGTTTTCTTGATCAGTCGCTGTTTGCCGAATTGGCCGAGAAAGCCGCCATCAACCCCCGTGGCCGGCAGAACGTCAACTTCCACCAGATGGAGGAGCCGTGCCATCGCATGGCTGTCGGTTTGCAGCCACACACCTATGTGCAGCCCCATCGTCATCTCACCGCCGACAAGGCCGAGACCCTGCTGGTACTCAAGGGGCGCCTGGGGATTCTGATCTTCAGCGAGTCAGGCGAGGTCCTGGAGCGGCGTGTCTTGCAGGCGGGTGGAGATTGCCTGGGGGTTGACCTGTCGCCCGGCGTTTTCCACGGCCTGGTGGTGCTTGAGCCCGACACGGTGATGTTCGAGTGCAAGGCCGGCCCCTATCGCCCGGTGGGCGAGGGTGAGCTGGCGAGTTGGGCACCCCGGGAAGGCGAGGCTGGTATGGTTGAGTATCACCGCTGGATGCTGGCCCAGTTCGACTGACCCACCGCCATCGCGGGCAAGCCCGCTCCCACATTAGAGCTTCGTGGCTTCCGAACCTTGTGTCCCGCAGGTAGACTTCCACTCCCGTGTAAATGTCTGCAGGCTGGAGTCGGCAATGCGTAAAGATAAGAAACAAGTGATTGGTGACGAGATCGGCGACGATCAGATCAAGCTGTTCCTGGATTTTGAACCGGTCGACGCCACTTCACCTTCCCTGCACAAGCTGATCAAAGCCTATCGCGGCCTGCGCATCGACGATTTCGAGCGGTTCCTGGGCTTTTTCAAGGAAGCGGGACTGGACCTCGACGGCAAGGATGAGCATGGCCAGACCTTCGTGGACCTGATCAAGGACCAGCGCAACGCGGACGAGTACATCGAGCTGATCAACATCGCTCGCGGCTGAAAAAAAACGCCCCGCTCTCAGCACGAGAGCAGGGCGATCGTTCCCACGCTTGCGATCGTTCCCACGCTCTGCGTGGGAATGCATCCGGTGACGCTATGCGTCACGACCTCAAGCGTAGCTTTCGGCCTCGCTACCTTGCTCCACCAGCTCCAGGCTGATGTTGTTCTGCATGCTGATCTTGCGATACAGCTCGGCATCGGTCTCCAGGACTTTTTCCCGGGCCGGGAAGATTTCCTGCAGCTTGGCCGCCCACTCGCCGGCCGCCTGGGTCGGGAAGCAGCGTTCGATCAGATCCAGCATGATCGAAACCGTCACCGAAGCCCCTGGGGACGCACCCAGCAGCGCGGCCAGCGAACCGTCCTTGGCCGCCACCAGCTCGGTACCGAATTGCAGCACGCCGCCTTTCTTCGGGTCCTTCTTGATGATCTGCACCCGTTGGCCGGCCACTTCCAGGCGCCAGTCCTCGGCTTTCGCCTCAGGGTAGAAGCGACGCAGTGATTCCAGGCGTTGCTCCATGGACTGCATCACTTCGCTGACCAGGTACTTGGTCAGGTCCATGTTGTCGCGGGCCACGGCCAGCATCGGGCCGATGTTGCCGAGGCGAATCGACATGGGCAGGTCAAGGAACGAACCGAACTTGAGGAACTTGGTGGTGAAGCCTGCGTATGGCCCGAACAGCAGGGATTTCTTGCCATCCACCACGCGGGTGTCCAGGTGCGGCACCGACATCGGCGGCGAACCCACGGCGGCCTGGCTGTAGACCTTGGCCTGGTGCTGCTTGACCACTTGCGGGTTGTCGCAACGCAGCCACTGGCCGCTGACCGGGAAGCCACCAAAGCCTTTGCTTTCTTCGATCCCCGAGGCTTGCAGCAGCGGCAGGGCCGCGCCACCGGCGCCGAGGAACACGAACTTGGCGTCGACATGGCGCGTATTGCCGCTGTTGACGTCCTTGATGCTCACGGTCCAGCCGGCGCCATTGCGCTTGAGGCCGGTCACGCGCTTGCTGTACTTGACCTGGGCATCGGCCGAGCTGCTCAGGTGCGCCAGCAATTGGTTGGTCAGGGCGCCGAAATTGACGTCGGTCCCGTTCATTACGCGGGTCGCGGCGATTTTTTCGTCGGCCGGGCGGCCCGGCATCATCAGCGGCATCCACTCGGCCATTTCGGCACGGTCTTCGGTGTAGTGCATGTCCGAGAACGCGTGGTGCTGGCTGAGGGTTTCAAAGCGCTTCTTGAGGAAGGACACGCCTTTTTCGCCCTGCACGAAGCTCAGGTGCGGCACGGGGCTGATAAAGGACTTGGACGAGCCAAAGGTGCCTTTTTGGGTCAGGTACGCCCAGAACTGTTTCGACACCTCGAACTGGGTGTTGATGTGCACGGCTTTTTTGATGTCGATGGAGCCATCAGCCGCCTGCGGGGTGTAGTTCAGCTCGCACAGCCCGGCGTGACCGGTACCGGCGTTGTTCCACGGGTTGGAACTCTCCGCGGCACCCGAATCCATCAGCTCAACGACTTCCAGCTTGAGGCCGGGGTCGAGCTCCTTGAGCAGCACGGCAAGGGTGGCACTCATGATGCCCGCACCTACCAGTACTACGTCGACTGCTTCGTTATGCGCCATTTAACGCGTCTCCAAAATCTGCAGCACCAAATTGACGGCATGGCTGCCAGGAGTGACGGGGCGGTTCACGTGATGCCCCAGGTTACCCATGGCCAGGATCGCCATGTCCGATTCTTCGCAATTTTTTTGCAACTTCAGCGGACGCTGCCGACCAGGCCTTATCTGCATATGAACGCATTTCAGGGCCCCTGTGGCAATTCGACTTATGGTCAAGTGCGTCCGATCGTGCAACCAAATCCGTAGCGGACAGGCTTCAAACTCCGGTTCTTGAGGAGTACTCGGTCCTGTGTGGTTGGGCAGTGCCAGACGCTGATGGTGCTTGTACAAACGCAAAACTATTCATTTGCTCGCCACACTCTTGTGAAGTTGTGAAAACCCGTTTTTTCACGCTCTTTTGAAGACGTGAACCTCAAAAAAGGGCTGCCCCAGCCTGGCACCTGGCCCGTAATCACTGCCGACACGCGGCATAACGGGCAAACAACTCAAGTGGCCGAGCGCAATGGCAGCTCTGGCAGATTCGGTAAAGGCGCAGGTTTGCAGACAAAACAGCCAGCTCGCCAGCTTCACACGATCTGTGTGGGCGGCTCTCTGTGGGCGGTGCGGGGGAGCTAATACCAGGGCATTAGCGATGCTGCGAGGCCCGATCAGGAGACGTCCTTATAATCGGGGGGAGATTGTAGCGAAGAACTGCCGGGAAATGGACGTGTTTTATGACTTTTATTAGCGCTTCGGTCAGGCGGTCAACGGCAGGCGGTGTGATGACCGTGCGCGGCGCGGGTTGACACGGGCGCGGGCGGGCAACGGATGGTGCATCCAGCTCAGGCGGATCTCCTGGACTTCGACCCAGCCCTCACCCACGGGCGGCTGGCAGCATTGCTTGAAGGCCTGGCAGCGACCTTGCGAGTCGAGCAGGGCAAAGTTGCGATGGGCGGGCGTGCGCGCGAAAAAGCGCCAGAGAAGATTGAGCATGGCGGGCCTCCTGAGAATGACGCCAAGCATATCTGTCAAGAATGACATCTGGGTGACACTGGGCCGCTGCACGCAGGCCAGGACCCGAGGTTGTAACTGGCGCTAGTTCCAGGCGGTGACGCACCGCTATACTGCCGGGCTGTCGGTACCTGATTTCTGGAGAGAAAAGCATGTTGCAACGCCTGTTGTTCGGTTTGATCACTGTGACCAGCTTGACCCTGGTTGGCTGCGCCCACAGCCCGCAGCAACTCAGCCCGCAACCCAAGCTCACCACCCAGTTGGCGCCTGTGGGCCATGGCCAGCCGGTCTCGGTGCGTGTGGTTGATGGCCGTCCATCGCCGACCCTGGGCACCCGCGGTGGCCTGTACCCGGAAACCAGTGCCATCACGGTGACCGGTGCCGACGTGCTGCCCAAGCTGCAAGCCCAGGCCGAAGCGGCGGTGCGCCTGCTGGGCTTCACCCCAACCAGCAACTCGCCAGGCGCACCGCAACTGACGGTGACCCTGGCCGAGTTGAAGTACCAGTCGCCCAAGGAAGGCCTGTACGTGACCGAAGCCACCATCGGCGCGACTTTCCGCTCTGATGTGTCGGCCGGCAACCGCCGCTACAGCGGCCGTTACGGGGCGTCCCTGGACCAGCGTTTCGGCATGGCGCCCAACCAGGAAACCAACACCAAGCTGGTCAGCGATGTGTTGAGTGATGCCCTGACGCGTCTGTTCAAGGATCCCAGCATCGGCCAGATCCTCAGCTCGCAATAATCAGTTGTAAAAAAGCCGGGCCCCGTCACGGGCCCGGCTTTTTTGTGTCTGCTGCGGTCATGCCGCCGTTTCGACATAAAAGTCCAGCACACTCACCCCCGTCAACAGATCCAGCTCCGGCAGGTCGGCATGTTGATGCCCGCCGAGGGCGCAATACACCAGCCAGTGCCGGTCCTGGACATTAAACGCCAGGCCGCCGACCAGCGCCTCTTGCTCATCGGTAGGGGCGATCAGGTACAGCCGATCCTGGTTCTGCGCGTGCAACATGACAAGCTCCCGGGTGTGCGAAGGGCAACAGAGTGGCTTGTTAAGGTGACGTTCAGGTGACGCTGTAAATTACTCGATACATTAGTCGTCAATGGGGGAGGGAGTTTTGATGCGCAGGAGGGCGCAGTCCGTTCAGGTTTGTATCTGGATGGATACCTGGTCACTGTTGTACCGAGGTTTTTGATGTCGCTGCCGGCATTACTGCTAAACACCACGGCATTGCTGATTGCCTGCCCTGGCGCCGGGCTGCTGTTTGTGACCCGCCTGCGGGAGCAGCGGGCGATGGCCCGACTCGCCGCGCAAAGTGAAGAGCGGGCGATTGATCAGCCGATGCTGTTTCTGGATGTGCGTACCGAGCGCAGTCATCGCCTCGGCTACCGCATCGGGTTTGCCTGTCTCGGGCTGGCGTTGCTGATTACCTGGCTCAGCACCCAATTGTAAAAATACCCCAAAACCAATGTGGGAGCGGGCTTGCTCGCGATAGCGGTGGGTCAGTCAAGTAGTTATCAACTGACCCACCGCATCGCGGGCAAGCCCGCTCCACATTGTGTTGTGTGTTGTTCACGCTATTGGGTTACAGGGCGATCCCGGCTTTGACCCGATACTGATTACGCACCGGCGTTGCATATTGCAGCACCAGATACGGTCGGTGTTCCGCCGGGCAGGCATTCAACCGTCGCTCCCACTCCGCCTTTGCCTTGGCCAGTTCGTCCGCCGGGAACACCTCGGCAGCCGTTGGCACCTGCAATTGCGGGTCGGCGCCGCTCCACTGTGCATACGCCAGGTAATGCACGGGAAACAGTCGATAGCCTCCCAGGATCTGCCGGTCCAGCTCGATGGCCAATTGCTTGGTATCTTCAAAATGCTCGGTAATGGGCAGTGCGAAGTTGACGTGGACCCGGCCCTTGTAGCCGGTGATGCCCAGGGCAATGCTTGCGTCGTCTTCACCGGGCGCCTTGGTGTAGGTGCCGGTGGTGGCGCGGATATACAGTTCGCGGGCCTTGGCCACGTCGCACGGGTCGTACTCGTAGCTGATGGACACCGGAGTCAGGTTCAGCGACAGGATGACCTCGGCGAATGGCTCGTCCTTGCGGCTCATATGGAACATCTTGAGGATCGCCGACTCGGTGCGATCATCCCCATCCTTGGCGCGGCCTTCGGCCTGGGCGATCCAGATCGACTGGCAGTCGTTGCGGATCGAATGGTTGATATAGGCCGACAGCAGTTGATAAGCCGCCATCTTCTCGCGCCGCCCGCTGATGGAGCGGTGCACGATAAAACTCTTGTTCAGGCGCATCAGGTCGCTGACGAACGGCTTCTGCAGCAGATTGTCGCCGATGGCAATGCGTGGGGTGGGCAGGCCGGCGTGGTACACCGCATAGTTGACGAAGGCCGGGTCCATCACGATATCGCGGTGATTGGCCAGGAACACATAGGCCATGCCGGACTTGAGCTGTTCGACCCCGGTGTAGGTGACGCCGTCGGTCGCCCGGTCGATGGTGTGGTCGACGTACAGCTCGACTTTGTCCTGCAAGGTGGCGACGGTGGTGACACCGGCGAACTCACGGCGCAGCTTCTGCGCGATCAGCGGCTTGAGCAGCCAGCCAAAGGCGCCGGCAAAGCGCGGGAAGCGAAAGTGGGTCAGGATGTCCAGAAAGGCCTTGTCACTGAACAGCCGGGCCAACACTGCCGGGACTTCGCTGTCGTTGTAAGGTCGGATGGTATCGAATTGGCCCATCATGCTCTCTTGTTAGAAATGGCTAGGGTAAGTAAAAAGGTTTGGATCGATAAGTGACAGAGTGAGGTCTGAACAAATGGCATCAAACGAAAAACCCTGCAAATAGGCCGGCGATTATACGCACAAGTCACCCGGGAGAGACCGCGATGCTAGAACCTGCGCTGTACGATTGTCCTTATTGTGGTGAAGCGGTCGAGACCTCTGTGGATTTGTCTGGCGGTGACCAGAACTATATAGAGGACTGCCAGGTGTGCTGTCGGCCGATCAACTTCCATCTTCAGGTCCACGGCGATGAGTGGATGCTCGAAGTTCGCAGCGAGAATGAGTAGTGGGGGGCGACCATGCAACGAATCTACGAGCCGGAGAACCTGATGGAGGGCGAGCTGCTGCAACAAATGCTCGCCAGCGAAGGCATCGATGCCCATCTGGTGGGGCGCCATCTGCTGGGGGGCACGGGTGACCTGCCGATCTTCGGCCTGCTGGGCCTGGAAGTGGAGAACGACCAGGCGGCTGAGGCCCGCGAGCTGATTACCGCCTATATCGGTGCCCAGCCCCTGCCCGGCGATGAACCCGACAGCTTCCCCGACGTGCTGGTCTGTTAGGCTGTCGACCGGTTTACCCAAGAGTCGTGTTGCCCCATGTGTGGACGTTATGCCCTGTTTCGCTGGAATCCCACGTTTGCCGCCTTGCCGGGCTTCCCGGCGGATCAACAGGCCCAGTGGAATATTTCCCCCAATGATTCGGTGCTGATCCAGCGCGCCACCGACGGCCAGCGCACCCTGGCGCGGGCCCGTTGGGGGCTGACGCCGCCGTGGCTGACCGACCTGTCCCGCACCCCGGCCCACGCCCGTGCCGAAACCCTGGCCGAGCAACCGATGTTTCGCGAGGCCTTTCGCCTGCGCCGTTGCC
The DNA here is from genome assembly GCF_002699915.1 of Pseudomonas sp. ICMP 8385. Classification (NCBI taxonomy): domain Bacteria; kingdom Pseudomonadati; phylum Pseudomonadota; class Gammaproteobacteria; order Pseudomonadales; family Pseudomonadaceae; genus Pseudomonas; species Pseudomonas sp. ICMP 8385. The sequence continues at coordinate 161,502 of NZ_LKBY01000001.1, forward strand.
TGCTGCCGGCCAATGGCTTTTATGAATGGCGCGGCACCCAGCGCAAGCGGCCGTATTGGCTGACGCCGGGAGAGGGGTCGACCCTGTTTTTTGCGGCGATCTGGGAGGCTTACCCGGTGCAGGAGCAGGTGTGGTTGAGCACGGCGGTGGTGACCCAGGCGGCGCAAAGCCAGCGTCGGCCGTTGATTCTCGATGCGGCGGGGCAGGCCGCCTGGCTGGATCCCGAGACGCCGCTGCATGTGTTGCAGGGGGTGTTGGCCAGTGAGCCGACGGCGTTGCGTGAGCGGGTGCTGGCCAATATGGTCAATGATCCGAAGCTCAATGGGCCGGAGTGTTTGACCCCGGGTTGAGGCAGGGGGGTGTGCGGGGGATTCGCTGGTGCCATCGCCGGCAAGCCCCCACATTTTGATGTGTGAATACCTTCAAATGTGGGAGCTGGCTTGCCTGCGATGAGGCCCTAAAGGCCACTGAAACCTTCAGACCTTGAACTGATTGATCAACCGCCGCTGCTGCTCCGCCAGTTGGGTCAGCCCCGCGCTGGCGGCACTGGACTCATCCGCACCGCCCGCCACTTCATTGGCCACCTGGCCGATATTGATCACATTGCGGTTGATATCCTCGGCCACCGCGCTCTGCTCTTCCGCCGCACTGGCAATCTGCGTGTTCATATCGTTGATCACCGACACGGCCTGGGTGATGGTCTCCAGGGCCTGGGCCGCCTTGGCCGCGTGTTGCACGCTTTCATCGGTGCGCTGCTGGCTGTCTTCCATCACCTGCACCACATCCCGCGTGCCTTGCTGCAATTGCTGGATCATGGCCTGGATTTCTTCGGTGGCCTTCTGGGTTTTCTGCGCCAGGTTGCGCACTTCATCGGCCACTACCGCGAATCCTCGGCCCTGTTCGCCAGCCCGGGCGGCTTCGATGGCGGCGTTAAGGGCCAGCAGGTTGGTCTGCTCGGCAATGCCGCGAATGGCAATCAGGATCGCGCTGATGTTCTCGCTGTCCTTGGCCAGGGCCTGGACCACGCCCACTGCCTTGCCGATCTCCAGGGCCAGGGCGCCAATGGATGTGGACGTGTCGCGCACAATCTGCATGCCCTGGCTCGCGGCTTGGTCGGCGTGGGTGGCGGCCTGTGCCGCCTGGGTGGCATTGCGCGCGACGTCCTGGGCGGTGGCGGTCATCTCGTGCACGGCGGTGGCGACCTGGTCGATCTCGACCATTTGCTTGTGCACGCCCTGGTTGGTGCGGATGGCGATATCGGCGGTGTGCTCCGACGAGTCGCTGACCTTCTGCACCGAGCTGACCACCTGGGTAATCATGCCCTGCAGCTTGATCAGGAAGGTATTGAAGCCCGCGGCAATTGCCCCCAGTTCATCGGCGCGGTCGCTGGTCAGGCGGCGCGTCAGGTCGCCTTCGCCCTGGGCGATGTCATTGAGCATCGCCACCATTTGCTTGAGCGGCCGGGCAATGCCATGGCCCACCAGCCAGATCACCAGCAGGCCGACACCGGCAATCAGCAGGCCGACCAGGGTCATGCCGAAGATATCGGCCTTGCGCTGGGCGTCCAGGTCGCCTTGCAGGGTGTGCAGGTCGGCCATCACGGCGTCCAGGGGCAGTTGCAGCATCAGGGTCCAGCGCGCATCGGTCTGGCCGATATTGAACGGCAGGAACAACTCGATATGCCCGTTGGCCTGGTCGATGTCGTAGCGCATGGCGCCGGCTTTCAGCTGGCCGAGGTTCTCCAGTTCATTCTGGTCGAGCAGGTCGCTGGTCTTTTCCCCCAGTTTGCTCGAGTCCTTGGTATAGGCCACCAGGCGCCCGTTGCTGGAAATCAGTGCCATTTCACCGGCGCCGTTGTAGAGCTTCTGGTTGGCAGCGGTCAGCATGTCCTGGATGAAATTGACTGACAGGTCGGCGCCGACGATGCCCTGGAACACCCCGTCGATCATGATCGGCTCGATAAACGACGCCAGCATCACCGTGGTATTGCCCACACGATAGGGCGCCGGGTCGATGGCGCAGGGTTTCTGGGTTTCCTTGGAGCAGAGGTAGTACTCGCTGGCGCGAATGCCGGTGGCGAGGATTTTCTGGTCGGTCAGGTCGGCGAGTTTTTCCAGGCCCAGGCTGCCGTCCTGGTTGCGAAACCACCAGGGCATGAAGCGCCCGTTTGTGGGTTCCACGCCGACCACGGCGGTGTTCAGGTAGTTGACATCATTGTGGTCGATGGCATTGGGCTCCCAGGCGATATAGGAGCCGAGGATTTTCGGGTTGCGCACCACGGTTTCGTGCAGCAGGTTGATCAGTTGTTCACGGCTGACCTGCAACGGCGCGGCACCGTTTGCGTCCTTCATGCCCATCAACGCGTTGGTGGTGGCCAGGCCTTTGGCGATCAGCAGTGGCGCCTCCAGTTCGCGCTGGATCAGCGTGGCTTGGGTTTGCGCCAGTGCGCTGAGGCGTTGCTCGATGATCTGCTCAAATTGTGTCTGGGTGCGCGCTTGCACCATGTCCTGGGTCCGTGCGCCGGCGAACAGCGCGTAGAGCACCAGGGCTGCGACGACACTCAGGACGATGGCCCCGGCCAGTGCGGCGACAGAAAACTGAATCGACTTGAATTTCATGGACGCTCCAGACGCAAGGGGCATGATCTGCTTTTTATATCGGCCACAGACCGGGCGGGCATGAGGGGGTGCCCCGTAAAAGCGTCAGGAATGTCGTAAACAGAATGGTCGTGGGCGTGGGCAGTGTCTGAAAATTAGCGGTTAAACGTCAGGAGTATCTGGCGCGGATACAAGGGAGCGCCTACGATACGCGCCATGTTTTCAGGGAGAATGTGCATGAAAAAATCATTGGTGGTCACGGCATTGAGCGCAGCCTTGCTGCTCGCCGGTTGCCAGTCGGTCAATACCACCAGCGGCGGTGCCGTGGGTGTGGAACGCAAGCAATACATGTTCAGCATGTTGTCGAGCCAGGAAGTCGACCAGATGTACGCGCAGTCGTACCAGCAGACCCTGGGCGAAGCCAGCGGCAAGGGCCTGGTGGACAAGACCAGCACCAACGCCAAGCGCGTGCAGGCCATCGCCAAGCGGCTGATCGCCCAGGCGCCCACCTTCCGCCCGGATGCAGCGCAGTGGAAGTGGGAAGTGAACCTGATCAAGAGCGACGAGATGAACGCCAACTGCGGGCCTGGCGGCAAGATCTTTGTCTACAGCGGGTTGATCGAAAACCTCAAGTTGACCGACGACGAGTTGGCGGCCGTCATGGGCCATGAAATTGCCCACGCCCTGCGCGAACACGGCCGCGAAGCCATGTCCAAGGCCTACGGCATCGAGATGGCCAAGCAGGGCGCCGGTGCATTGCTGGGTCTGGGCCAGGACAGTATGGCGCTGGCCGACACCGTGGCCAACTACGGCATGACCTTGCCCAACAGCCGCAGCAATGAGAACGAAGCCGACCTGATCGGCCTGGAGCTCTCGGCCCGTGCCGGTTACAACCCGAACGCCGCCATCACGCTGTGGAACAAAATGGCCAAGGCTTCCGAAGGCGCGCCGCCTGAGTTCATGAGTACCCACCCGGCCTCCAGCAGCCGGATCGCCTCGTTGCAGGCGGCGATTCCCAAGGTGATGCCGTTGTACCAGCAGGCCAAGAAATCCTGATAATCCAGGCCTTGTGAAGCTCCAGATGTGGGAGCTGGCTTGCCTGCGATGGCGGAGTGCCAGGTTAGATATATTTAACTGACCCACCGCTATCGCGGGCAAGCCCGCTCCCACATTTGCAATTAGATCCAGCCACTGCTTTGCATGGCCTTGTACACCGCCACCAGCGCCAGGATGAAGAACGCCGAGGCCGCCAGGCGCCGAATCAGGGTCAGTGGCAGTTTTTCCGCCGCGAAATTCCCCGCCAGAACCACCGGTACGTTGGCAATCAACATGCCTAAGGTGGTGCCGATAATCACCAGCCACAACTCCGGGTACTGTGCCGCCAGCATCACCGTGGCGATCTGCGTCTTGTCACCGATTTCTGCGATAAAGAATGCAATCAGGGTGGTCAGGAACGGCCCGAACTTACGTGAGGTGCTGGTTTCGTCATCGTCGAGTTTGTCTGGCACCAGGGTCCACAGGGCCGTGGCGCAGAAGCTCGCGGCGAGGATCCAGTGCAGCACCGCATCCGAGAAGAAACTGCCAAACCAGGCGCCCACGGCACCGGCGGCGGCGTGGTTGGCCAGGGTCGCGGCGATGATGCCGGCGATGATCGGCCAGGGTTTGCGAAAGCGTGCGGCGAGAATGAGCGCGAGTAATTGCGTCTTGTCGCCGATTTCGGCCAAGGCAACGATTGCGGTAGGAACGAGCAGTGAATCCAGCATCAGGTAGGTTTCCAGGGGCGGGTCGACACGGCTATGACACGTACAGCCTTCCCGCCCCGGGTAAGGTGTGCGTGTCATAGGTCTTGTCAAACCCCGGTCCGTCTGTGCGGACTCCTGGGTCGCATACGCCATGGTCTGCTGACCAAGTATGTTGACGTATGCCGGACGAGCATATTGCTCGTGGGAGACTACTCCCCTAGGACGGAGCGGATTCTGCCTTGGCAAAATCCATTCGGCAAGCCTTCTTTTTCAAACGCCCGTCAGCCGCGTTTGGCACGGTAGATGCGAAAGCCCTGGCCCTCGGCCTTGACTGCGCACACGCCCAGATGCTCTTCGATCAGTGGTTGGTACTTCAGGAAGCTATTGGCGACTAACCGAAGTTCGCCGCCGTTTTTCAGATGTTGACGGGCTTTTCGCAGCAGGTTTTCTGTAGCGAAATAATCCGTGTGCACCCCGACATGGAACGGTGGGTTGCTCAAGATCGCATCCAGGCCCATGGGGGCCGCGTCGATGCCATCGCCGGTCAACACGTCGCCTTGCAGGCCATTGGCGGCCAGGGTCAGGCGACTGCTGGCCGTGGCGAAGGCGTCCACATCGAGCAGGGTCACGGTGTTGTGCGGGTAGCGTCGCTTGACCGCCGCGCCGAGCACGCCGGCGCCACAGCCGAAGTCCAGCAGATGACCGCTGGGCAGTTTGTCCAGGTGTTCCAGTAGCAGCGCCGTGCCGCGATCCAGGCGGCCATGGCTGAATACGCCCGGCAGGCTGATGACCTTGAGCGGTCCGTCGGCCAGCGGCACCTCAAACACCTCGGCCAGGCTTTCCAGCTCGGGTGCCGCCGGAGCGTTGGCCACGGTGGCCAGCCACAGCTGGCAGTGCCGCGCATTGTCGAGCTTGCGCGGCTTGCCAAAGGCGTTCAGTTGCTTGGCGGCGCTTTCGATGCCGCCGCGTTTTTCGCCCACCAGGTACAGCTCGGCCCCCGGCAGCCGTGCCGCCACGGCCTTGAGGATGTAGTCGGCCAGATCCTTGGACTTGGGCAGGAACACCACGGCCGTGTCGAATGCACGCTGCGGCACATTCACCCCGAAATGGCTGCGCTCGGCAAACCGCGCATCCAGCGCCGCCTGGTCACCGGCATGCCAGCACCAGCCATGGGCATTGGGCAGGCGGCCCAGCAGGTCGTCGGCGGGCAGGCCGGCCAGCAACACGTTGCCTTGAAAAAGTTCGGCCTGGCGAAGCAGTACTTCACTGCGCGGATCCATGGTCTGCTCCTGAAAAAGGAGCGCAGTTTATCAACTGACGACGCGCTGCGGGGCGCCGCTGAAAAAGCCCCGGGCGTTTTCGGTCAATTGGCCGACGATCCGCTGCCGCGCTTCGCGGCTGCCCCAGGCATTGTGGGGGGTGATGATCAGCCGGGGGATGTCACCGGCCAGCAGCGGGTTGCCGGTGGTCGGTGGTTCGACGCTCAGCACATCGCTGGCCGCGCCGCCCAGATGACCGCTGCGCAAGGCGTCTGCCAAGGCCTGTTCATCAATCAGGCCACCGCGTGCGGTATTGACCACGAACGCGCCCGGCTTGAGCAACGCCAGCTCGCGGGCCCCGATAAAGTGCCGCGTGTGTTCGTTGAGGGGGCAGTGCAAGGTCAGGGCGTCGATCTGCGGCAGCAGCTCGTCCAGTGGCACCCGATCCGCACGGGCCGGGCGGCCGGGGATGGCGCCCAGCATCACGCGCATGCCAAAGGCTTCGGCCAGGCGCGCAACGGCGCCGCCCAGCTCGCCATGGCCCAGCAAACCCAGGGTCTTGCCTTGCAGTTCGACAATCGGGTAATCCAGCAGGCAGAACTGCCTGGCTTGCTGCCACAGGCCGGCGTCGACGTCTTTTTGATAGTCCTTCAGGCGTGTGGCGAGGTTGAGCAGCAGCATGATCGTGTGTTGCGCCACCGACGGCGTGCCGTAGCCCTGGCAGTTGCTCACGGTAATGCCCTGGGCGCGGGCGGCGGCCAGGTCGACGTTATTGGTGCCGGTGGCAGCGATCAGGATCAGCTTCAGCTCGGGGCAGGCGGCCAGTGTCTGGGCGTTGAGCAGGATCTTGTTACTGATCGCCACTTGAGCGCCTTGCAAGCGCTCGATCACCTGATCCGCGCGGGTCTGTGCGCACAACTGCAAGTCACTGAAGGTTTCCCGCAACCCGCTCAGGTCCAGGTCCCCTAGATCGAGGGAAGGGTGATCGAGGAAGACCGCGCGGCGATTGTTCGTCATCAACTGTACCTTTTGTGACAGGGTTCAAAAGCGTAATCTGCCGAGCCTACCAGATGAAATAATCAGTTACTTCTTGGAGTGTGCATGTACATCACCGAGTTTTTGACCGTGGCGTTGATTCACCTGTTGGCCGTGGCCAGCCCCGGGCCGGACTTTGCCGTGGTGGTGCGCGAGAGCGTGACCCATGGCCGGCGTGCCGGCACCTGGACGGCGTTGGGCGTCGGTTCGGCGATTTTCCTTCATGTTGGCTACTCGTTGCTCGGTATCGGCTTGATCGTGTCCCAGTCCATCGTGCTGTTCAACGCCTTGAAATGGGCGGCGGCGGCCTACCTGTTGTACATCGGCTTCAAGGCCCTGCGCGCGCAGCCGGCCAAGCCTGCCGGCGAAGAAGAGCTGCACCGCGAAGTGGGCGAGCGCAGTGCCCGCGGCGCCTTTACCTCGGGCTTTGTGACCAATGGCCTGAACCCCAAGGCCACGCTGTTTTTCCTGTCGCTGTTCACCGTGGTGATCAACCCCCACACGCCGCTGGCGATCCAGGCCGGTTATGGCCTGTACCTGGCCGTGGCCACCGCCCTGTGGTTCTGCATGGTGGCCATGTTGTTCAGCCAACAGCGCGTGCGCGCAGGTTTTGCGCGCATGGGCCACTGGTTTGATCGGAGCATGGGGGTGGTGCTGATTGCCATCGGTGTGAAAGTAGCGTTTACCGAGCGCTGATCGCGTTATCCGTGAATGAATGCTGGCGCAAAGCTAGCATTCATTCAGCCCTGCAAATCATTCCTTCGGCTGATTTGGCCGGCGTGCAAGGTCTCTACAGTGCAAATCCTTTAGCCAAGACCGTGCAGTCATAAAAAGGGATTCGTATGTTGCAGACTCGTGTTATCCCGCCCGCCGAAGGCGCCTACCAATACCCACTGTTGATCAAACGCCTGTTGATGTCGGGCGTGCGCTATGAAAAAACCCGGGAAATCATCTACCGCGACCAACTGCGCTACACCTACCCCACCCTGATCGAGCGCGTCGCCCGCCTGGCCAATGTGTTGACCGCCGCCGGGGTCAAGGCCGGTGATACCGTCGCCGTGATGGACTGGGACAGCCACCGTTACCTGGAATGCATGTTCGCCATCCCGATGATTGGCGCGGTGATCCACACCATCAACGTGCGCCTGTCGCCAGAGCAGATCCTCTACACGATGAACCACGCCGAGGACCGCTTTGTGCTGGTCAACAGCGAGTTCGTCGGCCTGTACCAGGCGATTGCCGGGCAGTTGACCACCGTCGACAAGACCCTGCTGTTGACCGATGGCGCAGAAAAAACCGCCGACCTGCCCAACCTGGTAGGCGAGTACGAAACCCTGCTGGCGGCCGCCAGTACGCAGTACACCTTCGAGGATTTCGACGAGCATTCGGTGGCCACCACCTTCTACACCACCGGCACCACCGGTAACCCCAAGGGGGTGTATTTCACCCACCGCCAACTGGTGCTGCACACCATCGGCGTGGCGACCATCATGGGCAGCGTCGACAGCGTGCGCCTGCTGGGCACCAACGATGTGTACATGCCCATCACACCGATGTTCCACGTGCACGCCTGGGGCCTGCCGTATGTGGCGACCATGCTGGGCCTGAAGCAGGTCTACCCCGGGCGCTACGACCCGGAATACCTGGTGGAGCTATGGCGCAAGGAGAAGGTCACGTTCTCCCACTGCGTGCCGACCATCCTGCAGATGCTGCTCAATGCCAAGGCCGCCCAGGGCGTGGATTTTGCCGGCTGGAAGATCGTCATCGGCGGCAGCGCCCTCAACCGCTCGCTGTATGAGGCGGCCAAGGCCCGTGGTATCCAGCTGACGGCGGCCTACGGCATGTCCGAGACCGGCCCGCTGGTGTCCTGTGCCCACCTCAATGACGAACTGATGGCCGGCAGCGAAGACGAGCGCACCACCTATCGGATCAAGGCCGGGGTGCCCGGGCCGTTGGTGGAGGCTGCGATCGTCGACGGTGAAGGCAACTTCCTCCCGGCCGATGGCGAGTCCCAGGGCGAGCTGGTGCTGCGTGCGCCGTGGCTCAGCGAAGGTTATTTCAAGGAGCCGCAAAAGGGCGCCGAGCTCTGGGAAGGCGGCTGGATGCACACCGGCGACGTGGCCACCCTGGATGCCTTCGGCGTGATCGATATTCGCGACCGTATCAAGGACGTGATCAAGACCGGCGGTGAGTGGGTTTCGTCCCTGGCCCTCGAGGACCTGGTCAGCCGTCACCCGGCGGTACGCGAAGTAGCGGTGGTCGGGATTGCCGACCCGCAGTGGGGCGAGCGCCCGTTTGCGCTGTTGGTGGTCCGTGAAGGCCACGGGATTGGCGCCCGCGAACTCAAGGAACACCTCAAGCCGTATGTCGAGCAGGGCCACTTGAGCAAGTGGGCGATTCCAAGTCAGATTGCCATTGTTACGGAAATTCCCAAGACCAGCGTCGGCAAGCTGGACAAGAAACGTATCCGTATCGACATCATCGAATGGCAGGCCAATAACAGCACCTTCCTCTCCACGCTCTGACCCCTCGTGCCGTGCCCGTCCGGGCACGGCAATGCTCTATTACAAGCCTTCGCCTTGTCATTTGGTGAATTTCAGCCATCCTCTTTCGCGTCAGCCCTCGCTGACATGGCGAAAGGGCTGTTGCAGACGGGTTGGTGATGCAAATCACACTTTAGAGGGATCAAGCGATACCCCCCGCTGGCTATAGTCCCTCCCAGCGTTTTTCAAGGATGCGGCGCTGCGGGCCTGGGTGGTCCGGCAGCTGTCTGGCATTGGAATCGTTGTATTCCGGCTGTTACAAGCGTGTTTGAAAAGGCTCACTGCCATAACAATAAAATGCACATGGAGTAGCGTCGATGACCTCAGTAAACCAGTTCTGGCGCCGGGCGAGATTACCCCTGGCGGTCAGTCTTGCCTCGACCCTCGCCGGGCCCGCATTCGGCGTCAGTTTCAACATCGGTGAAATCGAAGGCAGCTTCGACTCGTCCCTGTCGGTGGGGGCCAGTTGGGGCACGTCCAAGCCCAACAAGGACCTGATCGGCGCCAACAACGGCGGCAGGGGGCTGTCGCAGACCTCCGATGACGGCCACTTGAACTTCAAGCGTGGGGAGACGTTCTCGAAGATCTTCAAGGGCATCCATGACCTGGAACTGAAGTACGGCGATACCGGCGTATTCGTACGTGGCAAATACTGGTACGACTTTGAACTCAAGGACGAAAGCCGCGAGTTCAAGGACATCAGCGACAACAACCGCAAAGAAGGCGCCAAGTCCTCGGGCGGGCAGATTCTCGATGCGTTCGTCTACCACAACTACTCCATTGCCGATGCGCCGGGTTCGGTGCGCTTTGGTAAGCAGGTCGTGAGCTGGGGTGAAAGTACCTTCATCGGTGGCGGCATCAACTCGGTCAACCCGATCGACGTGTCGGCGTTCCGTCGTCCGGGGGCCGAGATCAAGGAAGGCCTGATCCCGGTCAATATGTTCTACGTGTCCCAATCGTTGACTGACAACCTGTCGGCAGAAGCCTTCTATCAGTTGGAGTGGGACCAGACGGTTACCGATAACTGTGGGACTTTCTTCTCGCAGCCGGATGTTATTTCCGATGGTTGCAGCGACAACCTGCGGGTGCTGAACAAGCGTTCGCAATTCCCGGCAGCAGCCATCCCGTTCCTGACGTCCCAAGGGGTCAACATGAACGAAGAGGGTGTGAAAGTCGCCCGTGGACCTGACCGCGATGCACGTGACAGTGGGCAGTTCGGTTTTGCGTTCCACTACAACTTTGAGCCGCTGGATACCGAGTTCGGCGCGTACTTCATGAACTATCACAGCCGTGCGCCGATTTTCAGTGGCCAGGGCGCCTCCCAGCGTGTGTTCAACATTGCCAATAACCTGCCAGCTCCGTTGGCCGGCCTGGCGCCGGTTATTGTCGCGGGTAACTCCAACTATTTTGTTGAATACCCGGAAGACATCCGCCTCTACGGTTTGAGTTTCTCCACCACCTTGCCTACGGGTACGGCGTGGAGTGGTGAGTTGAGCTACCGTCCGAATGCGCCGGTACAACTCAACACCACGGATATCCTGTTTGCCGGGGTGACTGGAGTTAATGGGTATAACAACGCTTCAGTACTCAAGGGGCAGCCTGGCCAGGACTTGCATGGCTATCGCCGCAAGGAAGTCAGCCAGTTCCAAACGACCTTTACGCACTTCTTCGACCAGGTCATGGGGGCAAGCCGCCTGACGACCGTGGGTGAGATCGGTGTGACGCATGTCGGTGGGCTTGAGAGTAAGTCCGAGGCGCGTTATGGGCGTGACCCGGTGTTTGGTCCAGGCAGCTTGCCCGGCGGTTTCTGTAACCGTCTGAATGCTTCGACATCCGCGGGTGCCGGGCTGGGCGGCAGCACTGCCGGCTTGAACACCAACTGCAACCAGGACGGCTATACCACCGCCACTTCCTGGGGTTACCGCGCCCGTGCCATCTGGGAATACCCGGACGTCTTCGCCGGCGTCAACCTCAAGCCAAGCGTGGCCTGGTCCCATGACGTCAAAGGTTACTCGCCAGGCCCTGGCGGCAACTTTGAAGAGGGCCGCAAGGCCGTCAGCCTGGGTGTGGATGCGGAATACCAGAACACTTACACCGTCAGCCTGAACTACACCAACTTCTTTGGTGGCGACTTCAGCACGGTGGATGACCGCGATTTCGTCGCCTTGAGCGCCGGCGTGAACTTCTAAGCACACTCTTTAAGCAGTCAGTATTTTCAGGAAGACCAGAACATGAAAATAACCAAAAGTCTGTTGCACGTGGGTGTGCTGGGACTGTCGATCATGGCCAGCAGCGTCATGGCGGCCGTCTCGGCGGATGAAGCCGCCAAGCTGGGCACCACGTTGACCCCGATGGGCGCGGAAATGGCCGGCAACGCCGCCGGCACCATCCCGGCCTGGAAGGCGATGCCCACCAATGCCGGCGCCGTGGATGCCAAGGGCTTCCTGGCCAACCCGTATGCCAGCGAGCAACCGCAGTTCACCATCACCGCGCAGAACGTCGAGCAGTACAAAGACAAGCTGGCACCGGGGCAGTACGCGATGTTCAAGCGCTACCCCGAAACCTTCAAGATGCCGGTGTACGCCACCCATCGCGGTGCCACCGTGCCGGCAGAAGTGTTCGCCTCCATCAAAAAGAACGCCACCAGCACCAACCTGGTAGGCGGTGGTAACGGCTTGGAAAACTTCGAGACCGCGATTCCGTTCCCGATCCCGAAAAGCGGGGTCGAGGTGATCTGGAACCACATCACCCGCTATCGCGGCGGCAGCGTGACGCGCCTGGTGACCCAGGCCACGCCGCAGGCCAACGGTTCGTACAGCCTGGTGTACTTCCAGGACCAGTTCGTGTTCCGCGACAAGATGAAGGACTTCGACCCGAAAAACCCGGGTAACATCCTGTTCTACTTCAAGCAGAAAGTGACGGCCCCGGCGCGCCTGGCCGGTGGTGTGTTGCTGGTACACGAAACCCTCGACCAGGTGAAGGAACCACGCGCCGCGTGGGTCTATAACGCCGGCCAGCGCCGTGTGCGCCGTGCGCCGCAAGTGTCCTATGACGGGCCGGGGACTGCCGCCGATGGCCTGCGCACTTCCGACAACCTCGACATGTACAACGGCGCCCCGGATCGCTACGACTGGAAGCTGGAAGGCAAGAAGGAAATCTACATCGCCTCCAACAGCTACAAGCTCGACGATCCGAAGCTCAAGTACGCCGATATCATCAAGGCCGGCCACATCAACCAGGACCTGGCGCGCTATGAACTGCGCCGCGTGTGGCACGTGGTCGCGACCTTGAAGGAAGGCCAGCGCCATATCTACGCCAAGCGTGACTTCTACATCGACGAAGATACCTGGCAAGCCGCCGTGATCGACCATTACGACGGTCGTGGCCAGCTGTGGCGCGTGGCCGAAGCCCATGGCGAGAACTACTACGACAAGCAAGTGCCGTGGTACGCCCTCGAAACCCTCTACGACCTGCAGTCCGGCCGCTACCTGGCCCTGGGCATGAAGAACGAAGAGAAGCAAGCCTATGACTTCGGCTTCACCGCCACCACCAACGACTTCACCCCGGCGGCCCTGCGTCAGGATGGTGTTCGCTAACTGGCGGTAAGCAAGTCCGGGCTTGGAGAGGGCTTGTGTGGGAGCGGGCTTGCCCGCGATGGCTGTGGGTCAGTTAATGCAACTCAGACTGAAACACCGCCATCGCGAGCAAGCCCGCTCCCACATTTGTTTTGGGGCAGTCGGAAAATAGTTGGTTATTTCTTGTTGTAGTCTTTTTCAGACAAATGTTGCAAAGATCTACAAAGCGGCAGCTTTTAACGCTAGTCTGCGGACATCTGCAATGCCGACCACAGCCTATTACAAGAGCCCGGCGATGACTGATCTGTCCCCAATCCAAGGGCCTGCCAGTGCGGTAATCCCCACGCTGGAAGGGCGCTTCTACCGACCCCCGCTGCCCGATGGCTATGTGCTGCGCCCGCGTTTGTGTGAGCGCTTGAGCGCGGGCCTGGACGGGCGTCTATTGCTGGTCAGCGCCCCGGCCGGGTTTGGCAAGAGCTCGTTGGCGGTGGAGTTCTGCCAAAGCTTGCCGGCTCACTGGCAAAGCCTGTGGCTGGGCCTCAGTTCGCGGGACAGTGATCCGGGGCGCTTCCTTGAGCGCCTGCTGGAAGGTTTACAGCAGTATTTCCCGCAGGTCGGCGCCCAAGCCCTGGGTTTGTTGAAAATGCGCCAGCGCCATCAGCCGTTTGCCTTTGAAGAATGGCTCGATGGCTTGCTCGACGAATTGACCGTCCACCTGTCCACACGCACCCCGTTATTGTTGGTACTGGATGACTACCACCTGGCCCAGGGCCCGGTGCTGGATCGTTGCCTGCAGTTTTTCCTCAACCATTTACCCGATGGCCTGTTGGTGCTGGTCACCAGCCGCCAGCGCCCCGACTGGCATTTGGCGCGCTTGCGCTTGTCCCGGCATTTGCTGGAGCTGCATGAACAGGACCTGCGCCTGACCAACGACGAATCCCTGGCCTTGCTCGACCGCCATAGCAGCTCGCTGCGCGGTGAGGCCTTGGATAACCTGATTCGCCGTAGCGAAGGTTGGGTGGCCGGCTTGCGCTTCTGGTTGCTGGCTGCCTCTGAAGCCGGCAGCGAGGCCGACCTGCCCCAGGGCCTGCATGGCGGGGAAGGGTTGATCCGTGACTATCTGCTGGAAGAGGTGATCGACTGCCTGCCGCCGGAAGTCCAGGGGTTCCTCTACGACACCGCCTCCCAGGAGCGCTTTTGCAGCGAGCTGTGCGATGCGGTGCGCGAGGCCCATGACAGCGCGGAAATCCTGCGTTACCTGCAAGCCCACCAGGTATTCCTGGTGCCGTTGGACGAGCAGGGCCATTGGTATCGCTATCACCACCTGTTTTCCGACTTGCTGCGCACCCGCCGCTCACCGAATGCGATATTGCCGGCCGCCAGCCTGCATTTGCGCGCCTGTCGCTGGTTCAATGCCCAGGGCTTGCTCGATGAAGCCGTGGAGCAGGCCCTGCGCGCGGGGCACCTGGATGTGGCGGCGAACCTGGTGCAGAACTTGTCCGAAGAACAGCTGCTGGCCGAGCAGAACGTCGGCATGCTCCTGCGCTGGAAGATGGACTTGCCCGACAGCCTGTTGATCAGCACGCCGCGCTTGATCGTGCTCTATAGCTGGGCGCTGGGGCTGGCCTGCCAACTGGATGCGGCGCAAGAGTTGTCCAGCCATCTCAGCCGCTTCCTGCCGGCACCGTCGGCCACGGCGCAGAAGTCGATGCTGGCCCAGTGGCTGGCCCTCAGCGGCATCATCGCCCGGGGGCGCGGCAATCGCGAGCTGACCCAGCTGTATTGCACAGAAGCCCTGGAAAGCCTGCCGCACAAGCGTTACGGCCAGCGCTTGATGTGCCTGTCGACCCTGTCGAACCTGGCCATCGTCGACGCCGACCTGTGGCGTGCGCGGGGCTTGAACCGCGAATCCCTGGAACTGGCGCAACGCGTCGGCAACCCGTTGTTCGAGGCCCTGGCCCATTACGACCGGGCGCGGGTGCTGCAGGCCCGCGGGGAAATCCTGCGCTCCCTGGACGAGGTGCGCGAGGGCCTGCAACGCTTGCAGGGCCTGGCGTCCCAGCGCCTGTATGCGGTGCGTGCCCGCCTGTCGTTGTATGAAGGCTTCCTGCTGCTGATGCGTTGCCAGCCGGAGACCGGCCTGCTGCGCCTGCGCACAGGGTTGGCCGAAGCCCGCGCCTGCCGGGATATCAGTGTGTTGATCGGCCACTGTGTCATCGCCAACCTTGAGGGGCGCCGTGGCGATTTCCCCAAGGCCTTTGCCGAGCTGGCCGAAGCCGAGCGGTTGATGCATATCTGGGACGTGCCGCCGATCTACTACCTGGCCATGATCACCCTGATCAAATGCGAGCTGTGGTTGGCCCAGGGCCGTACCGACCTGGCCGATGCCTGGCTGGCGCGCCTGGGGCAGACCTATAACGGCGAGCAGGCCGCCGCCGCCCCGGAGTTCCATCCACACCTGCCGCAACATATCGAGCTGCAACAGGCGGCCCTGGATGCCATTCGCGGCCAATCCGACAGCGCCATGGGGCGTCTCGATAGGCTGGCGCGGCAAGCCGAAGGCAAAGGCCAGCAGATGATCGCGGTGATGGCCCTGAACCAGCACGTGCTGTTGTTACTGGACGACGGCCAGGCAGCGTCCGCCCGGCCGGTTTTTGCCCGCGCCCTGCAAATGGCCAGCGGCGGCGCCTTGCAACCCTTCCAGCGCCTGTTGGAACGTTATCCCGACTGGCTGCGCGAGCAACTGGGCCAGGCGCCGAATGACAGGTTGCGACAAAGTCTGTGGGCCCTGCTGCCGGCGGTTGCCCCGCGTGAACCGGCCGAAACCACCCATACTGGCGAAACCCTGAGCGCCCGGGAACTGGCGGTATTGCAGTTGATCGCCCAGGGATGTTCCAACCAGGAGATCAGCAACCAACTGTTTATCTCGTTGCACACCGTCAAGACCCACGCCAGTCATATCAACAGCAAACTGGGGGTCGAGCGCCGTACCCAGGCGGTCGCGCGGGCGCAGGAGATGGGGTTGTTGGGGTAAGGGGGAGACTTGCGCCGCAAAAGCCGGATAATGGCGGCCAATTCGTTTGCTCCGCTATTCTGGTAATCCCGCATGGAAATCAAGGTCAATTTTCTCGACAACCTCCGGCTTGAAGCCAAGTTCGATGACTTCACCGTGGTGGCCGACCAGCCGATTCGCTACAAGGGCGATGGCTCGGCCCCCGGTCCGTTCGACTACTTCCTGGCTTCGTCGGCGTTGTGTGCGGCTTACTTTGTGAAGTTGTATTGCAGCACGCGCAATATCCCCACGGACAATATCCGCCTGTCGCAGAACAATATTGTCGACCCGGAAAACCGCTACAACCAGATCTTCAAGATCCAGGTCGAGTTGCCTGCGGATATTTGCGACAAGGATCGCCAGGGCATCCTGCGTTCCATCGACCGTTGTACGGTAAAGAAAGTGGTACAGGCCGGGCCTGAGTTTGTCATCGAAGAGGTGGAAAACCTCGACGCCGACGCCCAGGCGTTGCTGATGCCGGCTGCGGCTTCAGACGCGGGCACCTATATCGCGGGCAAGGACCTGCCGCTGGAGCAGACCATCGCCAACATGTCGGCCATTCTCGCGGGCCTGGGCATGAAGATTGAAATCGCCTCGTGGCGCAATATCGTGCCCAATGTCTGGTCGCTGCATATCCGCGATGCCCATTCGCCGATGTGCTTTACCAACGGCAAGGGCGCGACCAAGGAAGGCGCGCTGGCGTCGGCCCTGGGCGAGTTTATCGAGCGCCTGAACTGCAACTTCTTCTACAACGACCAGTTCTGGGGCGAAGACATCGCCAACGCAGCGTTTGTGCATTACCCGGACGAACGCTGGTTCAAGCCGGGCCGCAAAGATGCGCTGCCAGTGGAAATCCTCGACGAGTACTGCCTGAAAATCTACAACCGCGATGGCGAATTGCGTGGCTCGCACCTGATCGACACCAACTCCGGCAATGAAGAGCGTGGCATCGTCTCGCTGCCGTTTGTGCGCCAGTCGGACGGCGAGGTGGTGTATTTCCCCTCCAACCTCATCGAAAACCTGTACCTGAGTAACGGCATGAGTGCCGGCAATACCCTGGCTGAAGCCCAGGTGCAGTGCCTGTCAGAGATCTTCGAGCGCGCGGTAAAGCGCGAAATCATCGAAGGCGAATTCGCCTTGCCGGATGTACCGGCTGACGTACTGGCCAAATACCCAGGCATCCTTGCCGGTATCCAGGCCTTGGAAGAGCAGGGCTTCCCGGTGTTGGTCAAGGATGCGTCCCTGGGTGGCGAGTTCCCGGTGATGTGCGTGACCCTGATGAACCCACGTACCGGGGGCGTGTTTGCCTCGTTCGGTGCCCACCCAAGCCTGGAAGTGGCGTTGGAGCGCAGCTTGACCGAGTTGCTCCAGGGCCGCAGTTTTGAAGGCCTGAATGACTTGCCGCAGCCGACCTTTGAAGGTCATGCGGTGACCGAGCCGAATAACTTTGTCGAACATTTCATCGACTCCAGCGGCGTGGTGTCGTGGCGCTTCTTCAGTGCCAAGTCCGATTACGCGTTCGTGGAGTGGGATTTCTCCGGCCAGGGCGAAGACTCCAACGCCGAAGAGGCCGCGACCCTGTTCGGCATTCTCGAAGGCATGGGCAAGCAGGTCTACATGGCGGTGTACGAGCATATCGGCGCCAAGGCCTGCCGCATCCTGGTGCCGGACTATTCGGAAATCTATCCGGTGGACGACCTGATCTGGGATAACACCAACAAGGCGTTGTTCTTCCGCGCCGATATCCTGAACCTGCACAGCCTGGATGAAGACGGCCTGCAAGCGCTGGTCGAGCGCCTGGTGGAAAGCGAGCTGGATGACTACACCGATATCACCACCCTGATCGGCATCGAGTTCGACGACAACACCGCCTGGGGCCAGTTGACGATCCTGGAGCTGAAGCTGCTGATCTATCTGGCCTTGCAGCAGTTTGAAGAGGCGAAAGAGGCGGTGGAGATGTTCCTGCAATACAACGACAACACCGTCGAACGCGGGCTGTTCTACCAGGCGGTGAATGCGGTGCTGGAGATGCAGTTGGACGAGGACCTGGAACTGGAAGACTACGAGGCCAATTTCCGTCGGATGTTTGGCAACGAGCGCATGGATGCCGCCATTGGTTCGGTGGAGGGCAGCGTGCGCTTTTATGGCCTGACCCCAACCAGCATGAAACTCGAAGGCCTGGACCGGCACCTGCGGTTGATCGACAGCTACAAAAAACTGCACGCCGCACGCGCCAACAGCTAGAAGGGATTCCTTATGCAAATCGCAACCCCTGGACTGATCCGCGAAACTTTTCCCGTCGGCCCGTTGCAGTGCAACTGCACGATCATCGGCGATCCGATCAGCAAAAAGGCTATCGTGGTCGATCCAGGTGGCAACCATGAGCTGATCCTGGCGCGGCTCGACGCGCTGGGCCTGAAGGTGGTGAGCATCATCCACACCCATGCGCACCTCGATCATTTCCTGGCCTCTGGCCAATTAAAAGAGAAGACCGGCGCCACACTGCACCTGCACAAGGACGATCAATTTCTGTGGGATAACCTGGAAATGCAGTGCCAGATGTTCGGCGTGCCCTACACTCCGGTGCCGTCGCCGGATCGCTGGTTGGCCGATGATGAAGAGTTGGCCTGTGGCTGCGGCGTGGCTTTGCACACGCCCGGGCATACACCGGGCTCGATGAGTTTCTGGTTTGCCGATGCCAAGCTGCTGATCGCCGGGGATACCTTGTTCCGGCGCGGGGTAGGGCGTACGGATTTGTGGGGCGGCGACCAGGCGACCATCGTGCGCTCGATCCAGCAGCGCCTGTATACCCTGGACGAAGACGCGACCGTGGTGACAGGGCACGGCCCGGATACGCGCCTGGGGGATGAAATGCGCGAAAATCCGTTTGTCAGGGCCTGATCTGGCGAGGCTCTGCTAGGGTTTAGGTAAGTGTACCGGCCTCCATCTTTTGTTACAGGGCAGGGGCCGGTCACGGAATTTTTGCCGTTTGTCGTGTTCCAAACTCGGCACAGGTCCATTGCCAATGTCCTCTGCATCACAGAATGCAAAAGTAGGAGCTTCCTTCATGTTCACTTCGCGTCGTCTGCTTGTTGTTGCCACTGCGGTAGCCCTGTTGTCGGGCTGTGCTTCCCCTAACCCTTACGATGGCAGCCAGGGACAGGCAGGCAGCGGTTCACAAGGTATGAGCAAAACCGCCAAGTACGGCGGCCTCGGCGCGCTGGCTGGCGCGTTGGCGGGGGCCGCCATTGACCACGATAACCGTGGCAAGGGGGCGCTGATCGGTGCCGCCGTGGCCGGTATCGGTGCTGCGGGTTATGGCTATTACGCTGACCAGCAGGAAAAGAAACTGCGTGAAAGCATGGCCAATACCGGCGTCGAGGTGCAGCGCCAGGGTGACCAGATCAAGCTGATCATGCCAGGTAACATCACGTTTGCGACCAACTCCGATGCGATCGCCAGCAGCTTCTACACCCCCTTGAACAACCTGGCGGGGTCGCTCAAGCAGTTCAACCAGAACACCATCCAGATTGTGGGTTATACCGACAGCACCGGCAGCCGCCAGCTCAACATGGACCTGTCCCAGCGGCGTGCGCAAAGCGTGGCCAACTACCTGACGTCCCAAGGTGTGAGCCCGACCAACCTGACCACCCGTGGAGCCGGCCCGGATAACCCGATTGCCAGCAACGCCGACGTCAACGGTCGTGCGCAGAACCGCCGCGTGGAGGTCAACCTCGGTCCGATCCCGGGCCAACAGTATGGCCAGCCTGCGCAGCAACAGCAGCAGAACAACCAGTTCCAGGGCAATCCGTACCAGCAGTACCAGTAACCGGCAGCTACAAAAAAGGGCGCCGTGCAGTCAATGCACGGCGCCCTTTTTTGTGGCTGGTGATTACATCAGTCGATGTACTCGAACAGCTTCACGATTTTCTGTACTCCGGACACACCCTGTACCAGGTTGGTCGCACGGGTGGCTTCCTGTTGGGTCAACAGGCCCATCAGGTAGACGATGCCGTTATCAGTCACGACCTTGATCCGCGAGCCGGGAATTGCGCTGTCGGTGAGCATCTGTGCCTTGATCTTGGTGGTCAGCACGGCGTCATTGCTGATTGCCAGCAGGGTGATGGGCTGCGCGACCTGCAATTCGTTGTGGACTTTCTTGACCCGTTGCACAGTCGAAGCGGCTTGTTCGGCCTGGGTCTTGAGGTCAGCGCGCGGGGTTTGCCCGGCAAGCAGCACGATGCCGTTGAAACTGGTCACGACGATACGCGATGCGCCGTTGCCCAGGTCGGGGGCGGCCTTGGCCACGTTGACGCCGACCTTGGTCTCGATCAGCGAGTCATCGATCTTGCTACCAAAGGTACGTGTGCCGCGGTCGTCCTGGATCGGTGTGTCGCGGGTCGCAGTGATGGCCGAGGTGCAGCCGCTGATAGCGAGGCACAGCGTGATGGCCAAAAGGCTGAGGCGGTTAACGGTCATTCTTCACTCCCGAACAGTTGGCTGTCGATCAGATCGCACAGGCAGTGGATCGTCAGCAGATGGACTTCCTGAATACGTGCGGTGACATTGGCCGGGACGCGGATCTCCACGTCTTCGGGCAGCAGCAGCGAGGCCATGCCGCCACCGTCGCGCCCGGTCAAGGCTACGACAATCATTTCGCGATCATGTGCGGCCTGGATCGCTTGAATAATGTTCGCCGAGTTGCCGCTGGTGGAAATCGCCAGCAGCACATCACCCGGTTGGCCCAGGGCACGGATTTGTTTGGAAAAGATTTCGTTGTAGCTGTAGTCGTTGGCGATCGAGGTGATCGTCGACGAATCGGTGGTCAAGGCGATAGCCGGCAGGCTCGGCCGCTCGCGCTCAAAGCGGTTGAGCAGCTCGGAGGAAAAGTGCTGGGCATCGCCGGCCGAGCCGCCGTTGCCGCACGAAAGCATTTTGCCTTCGTTGAGCAGGGCGTTGACCATGACCTGGCTGGCTTGCTCGATGTGCGGTGCAAGTACGTCCATCGCCTGTTGCTTGGTATCGATACTGGCCTGGAAAAGCTGGCGAATTCGGGATTGCATGTCCATCTGTGTGACCTTAAGTAGCGCGGCTGTATGGCACACGAATGTGCAGCCCGCAAAGCAAAGAGCAAAAGTGTGCGGTGAAGATGTCCGACCTGCCCAGGTGGTGCTCAGCCGTCGAAGGCATTGCGCAGCCAGTGCAGATCAGCGGTTCCGTGGGGCGTGCTTTGTATGGCAACCACATCGAAACGGCAGGGGGCGTCAGCCCAGCGCTGTTCACTGAGCAGGAAAAACTGCGCGGCGAGTATCAGCTTTTGGCGTTTACGCTCGTCGATACTGGCGAGCGCACCACCCCATTGTGCGTATTTTCTGTAGCGGACTTCGACAAATACTACTGTATCGCCGTCAAGCATGACCAGATCAAGCTCGCCGCGTTTACATAACCAGTTCTGCGCCAGCAGGCGCAGACCCTGTTGCTGCAAGTGTTCAAGTGCTTGTTGTTCGGCATCCTTGCCGCTTTGTGCGCTGGAGCGTGGGGGCATCAGCGCGGGGTATCGGGCAGGCGTTCGATCTGGCCGCTGACAAACTTGGCCCACGGCATCTGGCGTTCGATCCGCTGGCTTGGGCTCATGCCCAGGTTGCCGGAAAGGCCATCGATACGGGTATCGGGCAGCGCCTTGAGTTGACCCAGGCGTGGTGCCAGGCGGTAGGCGTCTACGCCCATCGCATAGAGGCGGCCCAGGCTGCCATTGGCTTGTGGCCATTGTGCGGTGACCTGGTTACGCAGCGGGTCGGTGGTGTTGAGCAGCCACGGCGTTTCACAGAACATAATGCTGTTCATGTCGTTGTACTGGTTTTTGTCGCCACTGGCACTGAACACGTGGGAAGTGGCATACACCGGCACATCGCCTGCGTACTGGAAATTCAGCGTCGGCTTGATCTGCTGGGCCTGTTGCGGCGTCACGGCGAGGAAGATGAACTCGATATCCTGGCGACGCGAGGGCTGTGCCGCGACATCCGCGCCAACTGTGCTTTGCAGGCTCTTGGCGCGACCTTCGCTCTGGCGCAGCTTGAACAGATCGGCGATCTGCTGGGCCAGGGCCACAGGCTGGTCGACATATTCGACGCCGATCAGGGTGCCGCCGTTGGCTTCCCAGTCCTGGCGGAAGGCCTTGAGCACGCGCTCGCCCCATTCGCCTTTGGGCACCATGGCAGCGGCGCGGTGCAGGCCGTCAGCGCGGGCGCGACGCGATACTTCGCGGGCTTCGTCTTCGGCCGCCAGGCCAAACTGGAACAGTTGCGCCGGGGCTTGGTCGCCCTCGCTGTAGTTCAGCGCCAGGGTGGTGATGGGCAATTGCGGGCGGGCGCTGAGTTGCTTGACCAGCGGCTTTTCCAGCGGGCCGATCACCAGTTGCACGCCGTCAGCCTGGGCCTTCTTGTAGAACTCATCGAGGGAGCTGACGCGTGAGCTGTCATAGACCTCGATGACCGGAGGCTTCTGCCCGGCCTGTTGCGCCTGGTAGTGCGCGGCCATGAAGCCTTCGCGCAGGGCCTTGGCCACGCTGGCCAGCGGGCCTTGTTGCGGCAACAGCAGGGCGATTTTATTCAGGGGCTGGCTGGCCAGCTCCTTGAGCCTGGTCAGCGGCGTCGGCAGTTGCACCGCCGCCGGGTGTGCAGGGTTCTGCGCACGCCAGGTATCAATGGCAGCTTGCTGCTGCTCCAGGGTGCCGGCGTTCTTGATGGCCTGGGCCAGGGTGATCCAGCCGTCGAGCACCGGGTTGCCGCTGGCCTGCAGCTGCTCGCCAGGCACGGCGGCAATCAGGCTCCAGATGGCTTCGTGGTTGCTCGCGGCGGCATCGCCGGTGAGCAACGGGGCCATGGCCACGCGTTCGCGGGCGGCGGCCAGGGTCTGGCCGTCGGCTTCATAGGCGCGAGCATGCACGGTGGCGGTGCGGATCTGCTGCTCCGGCGGCAATTCCTTGAGGTTTTGCAGGCTTGGGTGGCTCAGCGCCGCCAACGCTGCCTTGGGCTGGTTGCGGCCCATGGCCAGTTCTGCCGTGAGGGTGCTGGCAAAGATCTGGGCGGCTGGCTTGAGGCTGTCCAGTGGCACTTGCGCGAGGATCTGCGCGGAGCGTGCTGGATTGTTCTGCTGGAAAGCCATGTCTGCCGCGCTCAGGCGCAGCAGTGCAGCGTGTTCCGGGGTCTTGGCCGAAGTCGCCTGTTCGAGCAACTGTTCGATGGTGGCATCCGGGGTCCGTGGGAGTTCGCCAAGGCTGGAGGAGGGCGAGCTGGCGCAAGCCGCCAACAGGGCAGCAAGGCAGAGGGCAGAGAACAGCCGCAGGCAAGCGATCATGTAAGTGTTCCTGATACCGATCAAATTAGCGTGGAATTGTACCCAAGCACTGGCCGGGGCGCGATGTTACTGGCGTGAAACCGTCTATTTAGATCGTTTAAATGTTGCAGGGTGTCAGTAACCACCGCAAACAGACCGTCTGGACGCGACCCCGTTGGCGCATTTTCTTGACGTCTACGCGCTACAATATGGCTTTTGCCAATCATCGAGGTGTGCGCTTTGACTGCTCCAGGTCCTTTGAATTCCACTGCTGGCTCGCTTTTTGTGGTGGCGACGCCCATTGGCAACCTGGACGACATCAGCGCGCGGGCGCTGAAAGTGTTGCGCGAAGCCAAGTTGATTGCGGCGGAAGACACCCGGCACTCGCTGCGCCTGATGCAGCACTTCGGTATCGCCACGCCCTTGGCTGCCTGCCATGAACACAATGAGCGTGACGAGGGTAGCCGCTTTATTACCCGCCTGCTCGCAGGCGATGACGTGGCGTTGATTTCCGATGCCGGTACGCCGTTGATCTCCGATCCGGGCTACCACCTGGTCCGTCAGGCACGTGCCGCGGGTATCAATGTAGTCCCGGTTCCCGGGGCGTGCGCGTTGATTGCGGCCTTGTCGGCGGCGGGCTTGCCGTCCGACCGCTTTATCTTCGAGGGTTTCCTGCCGGCCAAGGCCGTGGGGCGCCGGGCGCGCCTGGAACTGTTGAAGGAAGAGCCGCGCACCCTGATCTTCTATGAAGCGCCGCACCGTATCCTCGAATGCCTGCAGGACATGGAGCTGGTCTTTGGTGGTGAACGCCTGGCCCTGCTGGCGCGGGAGCTGACCAAGACCTTTGAAACCCTCAAGGGCCTGCCGCTGCAAGAGCTGCGGGCGTTTGTCGAGGGTGACAGCAATCAGCAGCGCGGTGAGTGCGTGGTGCTGGTTGCGGGCTGGACGGCGCCGGAAAGTGAAGATGCCGTGGGCAGCGAAGCGATGCGTGTGCTGGACCTGCTGCTCAAGGAAATGCCACTCAAGCGCGCCGCGGCCCTGGCCGCAGAAATCACCGGGGTGCGCAAGAACGTGTTGTATCAGGCCGCGCTTGATAAGCAAAAGAGCGAATAGTTCCAGGGTTTAACGCGCACGGCGTCGGAACATGATGGCAATGCTGTCTTTTAATACTTGTTCTAAGGCCGCCGTGCCGTTAACCTTCGCGGCGGAGAGTCGATTGGACAGTCGCTGCCCTCTATGAAAATTAGGGGGGGGAGGAAAGTCCGGGCTCCATAGGGCGAAGTGCCAGGTAATGCCTGGGGGGCGTGAGCCTACGGAAAGTGCCACAGAAAATAACCGCCTAAGCACTTCGGTGCCGGTAAGGGTGAAAAGGTGCGGTAAGAGCGCACCGCGCGACTGGCAACAGTTCGTGGCTAGGTAAACCCCACTTGGAGCAAGACCAAATAGGGTTCCAAGGCGTGGCCCGCGCTGGAACCGGGTAGGTTGCTAAAGATGTCCAGTGATGGCCATCGTAGACGAATGACTGTTCAAGACAGAACCCGGCTTATAGATCGACTCTCCACCTTTTTCCTTTTGCACGAGTCTCGGGCAGAAACCAGGTAGTAACGCAAGAATCCCTCCCTGCCAAATCATTGGCAGATGCGTCTTCGTAATACCGAAAAAATCTTACTCTTAATAAATTACTTTAAGTTCCAGCTCTAGCTCTTTGAGCTGTTTGGGGTTGTTGAGTCAAAAACATCGCCGAACTCCCGTTTCTCCTCCTTTTACGCTCCTAAATCTCCGTTCTGT
The DNA here is from genome assembly GCF_002699915.1 of Pseudomonas sp. ICMP 8385. NCBI lineage: Bacteria > Pseudomonadati > Pseudomonadota > Gammaproteobacteria > Pseudomonadales > Pseudomonadaceae > Pseudomonas > Pseudomonas sp. ICMP 8385. The sequence goes on from NZ_LKBY01000001.1 coordinate 186,428, forward strand.
AAGGCTTTTCCTTTAATCCGCGCCTTGACGGTGTGGTGGGCGCATTCCTATAGTGTGCGCAAGTGGCGGAAAGTGGCACAAAGTGGGTTTTTTGAACGTAAAACGCTAAAATTTGGAGAAACGCACCTGTGTTTCGCGGAGCTAACGCTATCAGTCTCGATGCAAAAGGCCGTCTCGCCATGCCGAGCCGGTATCGTGACGAGCTCATTTCGCGAAGTTCCGGGCAATTAATCATCACGATTGATGCCGTTGACCCTTGTTTGTGTGTTTACCCCCTCGATGAGTGGGAGTTGATTGAAACCAAGTTGCGCGCTCTGCCTTCGTTGCGTGAAGAAAACCGTCGCCTGCAACGTTTGCTGATTGGTAATGCCGTCGATCTCGAACTCGATGGCAGTGGTCGTTTCCTGGTTCCACCGCGTCTGCGCGAATACGCCAAGCTCGATAAGCGCGCGATGCTGGTAGGCCAACTGAACAAGTTCCAATTGTGGGACGAAGATGCCTGGGATGCTGTGTCTGCAGCTGACCTGGCTGCTATTCAACAACCGGGCGCCATGCCTGATGAACTGCGTGATTTGATCCTGTGACTATTGATAGCGGCTTTAACCACATCACCGTGCTGCTTGACGAAGCCGTCGAGGCTCTCGCCGTGCGCCCTGATGGCTGCTATCTGGATGGCACATTCGGGCGCGGCGGGCACAGCCGGTTGATCCTCAGCCGGCTCGGCCCGCAGGGCAAACTCCTCGGGTTCGATAAGGATCCCCAGGCGATTGCCACCGGGCAAGCGCTAGCGGCCGAAGACGGCCGCTTTGTCGTTGTGCAGCGCAGCTTCGCCGAGTTGGGCGCGGAAGTCGCCGAGCGGGGCATGGCGGGCAAGGTGGCCGGGGTCCTGCTGGACCTGGGCGTGTCCTCGCCGCAGCTGGACGACCCGGAGCGTGGCTTCAGTTTCATGAACGATGGCCCGCTGGACATGCGCATGGACCCGAGCCGTGGCATCAGCGCCGCGCAGTTCATCGCCACCGCGCCCCACGAAGAAATCACCCGTGTGTTCAAGGAATACGGCGAAGAGCGCTTCGCCGGCCGCATGGCGCGTGCCGTGGTCGAACGCCGGGAGATCCAGCCGTTCGAGCGCACCGCCGACCTGGCTGAAGTGCTGAAAGTCGCCAACCCGGCGTGGGAGAAGGGCAAGAACCCGGCAACCCGCGCATTCCAGGGCTTGCGTATTCACGTCAACAACGAATTGGGTGACCTGGAGGCTGGCCTTGAGGCGGCCCTGGAGTCCCTGGAGGTGGGTGGTCGCCTGGTGGTGATCAGCTTCCACTCCCTGGAAGACCGTATCGTCAAACTGTTTATGCGGCGTCTGGTCAAGGGCGAAACCGATAACCTGCCGCGCAACCTGCCGGTACGGTTTGAAGCCTTTGTGCCGAAAATCAAAGTCCATGGCAAAGCGCAGTTCGCATCCGAAGCCGAACTCAAGGCCAACCCACGTGCGCGCAGCGCCGTCATGCGCGTTGCGGAGAAGCTGCGGTGAGCAGGCTTTTCGCCAAGCCCCTGCCGGGCGGCAGCTTCTTTATGATGCTGCTGTACGTCGGCGTGCTGGTGTCCGCAATTGCGGTGTCCTACAGCGCCCACTGGAATCGCCAGTTGCTCAATAGCCTGTACGGCGAATTGAGCGTGCGCGACAAGGCCCAGGCGGAATGGGGTCGCTTGATCCTGGAACAAAGCACCTGGACGGCCCACAGCCGCATCGAAGTGCTGGCCGCCGAACAGCTGAAGATGCACATTCCTGGCGCCGCGGAAGTCCGCATGGTGGCGCCATGATGAAACTCGAAGGCGCACTCTACCCGTGGCGCTTCCGCGTCGTGCTGGGCTTGCTCGCGTTGATGGTGGGCGCGATTGCCTGGCGCATCATCGACCTGCAAGTGGTGGATCGCGACTTCCTGATCGGCCAGGGCGATGCCCGCAGCCTGCGGCATATCCCGATTCCTGCGCACCGCGGGCTGATCACCGACCGTAACGGCGAGCCCCTGGCTGTCAGTACTCCGGTGACCACCCTGTGGGCCAATGCCAAGGAACTGCAAGTGGCCAAGGACAAATGGACCGAGCTGGCCCACGCCCTCGGCCAGGACCCCAAGGCCCTCAAGGACCGTCTTGAAGCCCAGGCCAATAAAGAATTCATCTATCTGGTTCGCGGCCTCACCCCTGAACAGGGCCAGGGCGTGCTCGACCTGAAAATCCCCGGTGTCTACGGCATTGAGGAGTTTCGGCGTTTCTACCCGGCCGGCGAGACCACTGCCCATATGGTGGGCTTCACCGACATTGACGATCACGGCCGCGAAGGGGTGGAACTGGCCTACGACGAGTGGCTGGCCGGGGTTCCCGGCAAGCGGCAGGTCATCAAGGATCGGCGCGGCAGACTGATCAAGGATGTCCAGGTCACCAAAAACGCCAAGGCCGGTAAGCCCTTGGCGTTGTCGATTGACCTGCGCCTGCAATACCTGGCCAACCGCGAGCTGCGCAACGCCATTATCGAGAACGGCGCCAAGGCCGGCAGCCTGGTGATCATGGACGTGAAGACCGGCGAGATCCTCGCCATGGTCAACCAGCCGACCTACAACCCGAACAACCGTCGCAACCTGCAACCGGCGATGATGCGCAACCGCGCGATGATCGACGTGTTCGAGCCGGGTTCGACCATGAAAGCCATCTCCATGAGTGCGGCCCTGGAATCCGGGCGCTGGAAGCCCACCGACAAGGTCGAGGTCTATCCCGGCACCCTGCAACTGGGCAAATACACCATTCGCGACGTCTCCCGTAGCGAAGGCCCGGTGCTGGACCTGACCGGCATCCTGATCAACTCCAGTAACGTGGGCATGAGTAAAGTCGCCTTTGATATCGGCGGCGAGACCATCTACCACCTGGCGCAGAAGATCGGCCTGGGCCAACCCACGGGCCTGGACTTCCCGGGCGAGCGCGTCGGCAACCTGCCCAACTACCGTGAATGGCGCAAGGCCGAGACCGCGACCCTGTCCTACGGCTATGGCCTGTCGGTGACCGCGATCCAGCTGGCCCACGCCTTTTCCGTGCTGGCCAACAATGGCCGTATGACGCCTTTGAGCCTGATCCACGTGGACGAAGCGCCGAAATCCGAACAGGTCATCCCGGAAAACGTCGCCAAGACCATGCAGACCATGCTGCAACAAGTGATCGAGGCGCCACGCGGCGTGTTCCGTGCCCAGGTGCCGGCCTATCACGTGGCCGGCAAGTCTGGTACCGCGCGCAAGACCTCGGTGGGCACCAAGGGCTACGCGGAAAACTCCTACCGCTCGCTGTTCGCCGGCTTCGGTCCCATGAGCGACCCGCGCTACGCCATCGTGGTGGTCATCGACGAACCGAGCAAGGCCGGCTACTTCGGTGGCCTGGTCTCGGCGCCGGTCTTCAGCAAAGTCATGTCCGGCACCCTGCGTTTGATGAACATTACGCCGGATAACCTGCCGCCGACCCAACAAGCCAACGCCGGACCACCGGCTGCTGCTGTAAAAGCCAATGGAGGGCGCGGCTGATGTCTCTTAGCCTGAACAAGATTTTCGCCCACGCTGGCCGCGATCTGTTGATTCGCGAACTGAGCCTGGACAGCCGTAGCGTACGCGCCGGCGACCTGTTCCTGGCCGTGCCGGGCGGTAAGCTCGATGGCCGGGCCCATATTGCCGACGCCTTGCAACGCGGTGCGGCGGCCGTGGCCTATGAAGTCGAAGGCGCCACTGTATTACCGATGACCGATGTGCCGTTGATTCCGGTCAAGGGCCTGGCAGCGCAGCTGTCGGATATCGCCGGGCGTTTTTATGGCGACCCGAGCCGCCAGCTCAACCTGATTGGCGTCACCGGCACCAACGGCAAGACCAGCGTTACCCAGCTGGTGGCCCAGGCGCTGGACCTTTTGGGGCAGCACTGCGGCATCGTTGGCACCCTGGGCACCGGTTTCTATGGCGCGCTGCAAAGCGGCCTGCACACCACGCCGAACCCGATTGCCGTACAGGCGACCCTGGCCGACCTGAAAAAGGCCGGGGCCAAGGCGGTGGCCATGGAAGTGTCGTCCCACGGCCTGGACCAGGGCCGGGTGAGTGCCCTGGCGTTCGACGTGGCGGTGATGACCAACCTGTCCCGCGACCACCTGGATTACCACGGCAGCATGCAGGCGTACGCCGCCGCCAAGGCCAAGCTGTTCGGCTGGACTGACCTGAAGTGCCGCGTGGTGAACCTCGATGACGCATTCGGTCGCCAACTGGCCGCCGAAAAAAGCGAAGCGCGCCTGATCAGCTACAGCCTGGAAGACGCCAGCGCCTACCTGTATTGCCGCGAAGCCCAGTTCAATGACGAAGGCGTACTCGCTACGCTGGTCACGCCCCAGGGCGAGCACCATTTGCGCAGCACCTTGCTCGGTCGCTTCAACCTGAGCAACGTCCTCGCGGCCATCGGCGCCTTGCTGGGCCTGGATTACGCCCTGGATGAGATCCTGCGTGTATTGCCCAAGCTCGAAGGCCCGGCCGGGCGCATGCAGCGCCTGGGGGGCGGGACGCAGCCACTGGTGGTGGTCGACTACGCCCACACCCCGGATGCCCTGGAAAAAGTCCTCGAAGCCCTGCGCCCTCATGCCAAGGGCAAGTTGCTGTGCCTGTTCGGCTGTGGCGGCGACCGCGATCGCGGCAAACGCCCGCTGATGGCCGAGATCGTCGAGCGCCTGGCCGACGGCGTGCTGGTCACCGATGACAACCCGCGCAGCGAAACGCCGAGCCAGATTTTCGAGGATATCCGCGCCGGCTTCAAAGACGCCGCCCACGTGACGTTTGTGGCCGGTCGTGGCGCGGCCATTGCCCAATTGATTGCCAGCGCCAGCGCTGACGATGTGGTGGTCCTGGCTGGTAAAGGCCATGAGGACTACCAGGAAATCAACGGCGAGCGTCATGCCTTCTCCGATCTGGTCGAGGCCGATCGCGCCTTGACCGCGTGGGAGGTGGCCCATGCTTAAGGCCATGCAGTTCAGCGCACTGACCCAGGCTTTGTCGGCCCGTGTGTTGTCGAGCGATTGCAGCTTCGACGGTGTCAGTATCGACAGTCGCAACATCAAGTCGGGGCAACTGTTTGTCGCCCTGGCCGGCCCGCGTTTCGACGGGCATGACTACTTGAATGAGGTGGCGGCCAAAGGCGCGGTCGGCGCCCTGGTGCAGCGTGAAGTCACTGACTCGACCCTGCCGCAGTTGCTGGTGGTCGACACCCGCCTGGCCCTTGGCCAATTGGGCGCGCTGAACCGCGCCGCGTTCACCAATCCGGTGGCGGCGATCACCGGTTCCAGCGGCAAGACCACGGTCAAGGAACTGCTCGCCGGTATTCTGCGTACGCGCGGGCCGGTGCTGGCCACCCGTGGCAACCTGAACAATGATTTTGGCGCACCGCTGACCCTGCTGGAACTGGCCCCGGAACATACCGCCGCCGTGATCGAGCTGGGCGCGTCGCGCATTGGCGAGATTGCCTACACCGTGGCCATGACCCGGCCGCACGTCGCCATTATCAACAACGCCGGGACCGCCCACGTTGGCGAGTTTGGCGGCCCCGAGAAGATCGTCCAGGCCAAGGGTGAAATCCTTGAAGGCCTGGACGCTTCCGGGACCGCAGTCCTGAACCTCGATGACAAGGCCTTTGAAACCTGGCGTGGACGTGCCGCCGGGCGCAAGGTCTTGAGCTTTGCCGTGCACAACGCCGCAGCCGACTTCCATGCCTCGAACATCACGCTCGACGCCCGTGGCTGCCCGGCCTTCACCCTGCACAGCCCGCAGGGTGACGAGCACGTGCAACTGAACCTGCTGGGCAACCATAACGTTGCCAACGCCCTGGCTGCTGCGGCTGCCGCCTACGCTCTGGGCGTGTCGCTGTTCGGCATTGCCACCGGCCTTGGCGCCGTGCAGCCGGTCAAGGGCCGCACCGTGGCACAACTGGCGAGCAACGGCATGCGCGTGATTGATGACACTTACAACGCCAACCAGTCCTCGGTCTGCGCGGCCATTGACCTGCTCAAAGGCTTCGCCGGGCGCAAGGTCCTGGTACTGGGCGATATCGCCGAACTGGGCGACTGGGCCGAACAGTCCCACCGTGAAGTGGGTGCCTACGCCAGTGGCAAGGTCGACGCCCTCTACGCCGTCGGCCCGAACATGGCCCATGCCGTCGCTGCGTTCGGTGCAGGCGCGCGGCATTTCGCGAGCCAGGCCGAATTGATCCAGGCGCTGGGCGCGGCCGAACAAGACAAACACACAACCATTTTGATCAAGGGATCGCGCAGCGCGGTGATGGAAAACGTCGTCGCGGCCTTGTGTGGCTCAAGTACGGAGAAACATTAATGCTGCTGCTGCTGGCTGAGTATCTGCAACAGTTCCACAAAGGCTTCGCGGTCTTTCAGTACCTGACCCTGCGCGGGATCCTGGGTGTGCTGACCGCGCTGTGTTTGTCGCTGTTCCTCGGGCCATGGATGATCCGTACTCTGCAAAACCTGCAGATCGGCCAGTCCGTGCGCAATGACGGCCCGCAGTCGCACTTGTCCAAGTCCGGCACACCGACCATGGGCGGCGCGTTGATCCTGTCGTCCATCGGCATCAGCACCTTGCTCTGGGCCGACCTGGCCAACCGCTATGTGTGGGTGGTGTTGCTGGTGACCCTGCTGTTCGGTGCCATCGGCTGGGTCGATGACTACCGCAAGGTGATCGAGAAGAACTCCAAGGGCCTGCCAAGCCGCTGGAAGTACTTCTGGCAATCGGTGTTCGGCCTGGGCGCGGCGATCTTCCTTTATATGACGGCGCCAAGCGCGGTGGAAACCACCCTGATTTTCCCGATGCTCAAGGATGCCAGCATCCCGTTGGGCATTGGCTTCGTGGTGCTGACCTATTTCGTGATCGTCGGCTCCAGCAACGCGGTCAACCTGACCGATGGCCTTGATGGCCTGGCGATCATGCCGACCGTCATGGTGGGCGGCGCCCTGGGCATCTTCTGCTACCTGTCGGGTAACGTGAAATTCGCCGAATACCTGCTGATCCCTTATGTCCCGGGCGCGGGTGAATTGATTGTGTTCTGCGGCGCGCTGATCGGTGCCGGGCTGGGCTTTTTGTGGTTCAACACCTATCCGGCCCAGGTGTTCATGGGCGACGTCGGCGCCCTGGCGCTGGGTGCGGCCCTGGGCACCATTGCCGTGATCGTGCGCCAGGAAATCGTCCTGTTCATCATGGGCGGCGTGTTCGTGATGGAAACCCTGTCGGTGGTGATCCAGGTGGCGTCCTTCAAGTTGACCGGCCGCCGCGTGTTTCGCATGGCGCCGATTCATCACCACTTTGAACTCAAGGGCTGGCCGGAGCCACGGGTGATCGTCCGTTTCTGGATCATCACCGTGATTCTTGTGCTGGTTGGCCTTGCCACCCTGAAACTGAGGTAGAAACGAGTGTCCCTGATCGCTTCAGACCACTTCCGCATCGTTGTCGGCCTCGGCAAGAGCGGCATGTCCCTGGTTCGCTTCCTGGCGAACCGGGGCACGTCGTTTGCCGTGGCCGATACGCGGGAAAATCCACCGGAGCTGGTCACGCTGCGCCGTGACTACCCGCACGTGGAAGTGCGTTGTGGCGAGTTGGATGTGGAATTTCTGTGCCGTGCCGACGAACTCTACGTGAGCCCCGGCCTGGCCCTGGCAACCCCGGCCCTGCAAGCGGCAGCGGCGCGTGGCGTGAAATTGTCCGGCGATATCGAGCTGTTTGCGCGTAACGCCAAGGCGCCCATCGTGGCAATCAGCGGTTCCAACGCCAAGAGCACCGTCACCACCCTGGTCGGCGAAATGGCGGCTGCGGCCGGCAAGCGCGTGGCAGTGGGCGGTAACCTCGGTACGCCGGCCCTGGATTTGCTCAGCGACGATATCGAGCTGTACGTCATGGAACTGTCGAGCTTCCAGCTGGAGACCACCGATCAGCTCGGCGCCGAAGTGGCCACCGTGTTGAATGTCAGCGAAGATCATATGGACCGCTACAGCGGCCTGCCGGCTTATCACCTGGCCAAGCACCGGATCTTCCGTGGTGCGCGGCAAGTGGTGGTCAATCGCCAGGATGCCCTGAGCCGTCCGTTGATGGGCGAGGGCCTGCCATGCTGGACGTTTGGCCTGAGCAAACCCGATTTCAAGGCCTTTGGTATCCGTGAAGAGCATGGCGAGAAATACCTGGCCTTTGAATTCCAGAACCTGATGCCGGTGCGTGAACTGAAGATCCGTGGTGCCCACAACCAGTCCAATGCCCTGGCGGCCCTGGCGTTGGGGCACGCGGTTGGCTTGCCGTTCGACGCGATGCTGTCGAGCCTGCGCACCTTTGCCGGCCTCGAACACCGCTGCCAGTGGGTGCGCGACCTGGAGGGCGTGAGCTACTACAACGATTCCAAGGCCACCAATGTCGGCGCCGCGCTGGCCGCCATCGAAGGCCTGGGTGCCGATATCGACGGCAAGCTGGTGCTGATCGCCGGTGGCGATGGCAAGGGCGCCGACTTCAAGGACCTCAAGGGCCCGGTGGCTGCCCATTGCCGCGCCGTGGTGCTGATGGGCCGTGACAGCGACTTGATCGCCGCCGCCCTGGGCGACGCAGTGCCGCAAGTGCGCGCCACCTCCCTGGACGAGGTCATTGCCCAGTGCCGTGCCCTGGCCCAGCCCGGTGATGCGGTGCTGCTGTCGCCGGCGTGCGCCAGTTTCGACATGTTCAAGAACTACGAAGAACGCGGCCAGTTGTTCGCCCGTGCCGTGGAGGGCTTGGCATGAGTCTGGACCTGAAGAACATCATCAAGCCGTACCCATCGCCGATCATTACCGGGCGCGGGATCGACCTCGACTTCCCGATGCTTGCCGGTTGCCTGGCGCTACTGGGCCTGGGCCTGGTGATGATCACCTCGGCGTCCTCGGAAGTGGCCGCCGTGCAGTCGGGCAACACCCTGTACCACATGATCCGCCACCTGATTTACCTGGTGATTGGCCTCGGTGCGTGCATCGTCACCATGATGATCCCTATCGCCACCTGGCAGCGCCTGGGTTGGCTGATGCTGCTCGGTGCCTTCGGCCTGTTGGTGATGGTGATCGTCCCCGGCATTGGCCGCGAGGTGAACGGTTCGATGCGCTGGATCGGCTTCGGCGCGTTCAACGTACAACCTTCGGAAATCGCCAAGGTGTTCGTGGTGATTTACCTGGCCGGTTACCTGGTGCGTCGCCAGAAAGAAGTGCGGGAAAGCTGGATGGGCTTCTTCAAGCCGTTCATCGTGCTGCTGCCCATGGCTGGCCTGTTGCTGATGGAGCCGGACTTCGGCGCCACCGTGGTGATGATGGGCGCTGCGGCCGCGATGCTGTTCTTGGGGGGCGTTGGCTTGTTCCGCTTTGCCCTGATGGTTGGCCTGGCGGTGGCGGCCGTGACCATCCTGGTGCAGGCGCAACCCTACCGGATGGCACGCCTGATCACCTTTACCGACCCGTGGTCCGACCAGTTCGGCTCCGGCTACCAGTTGACCCAGGCGCTGATCGCCTTCGGTCGCGGCGAGTGGCTGGGCGTGGGCCTGGGCAACAGCGTGCAGAAGCAGTTCTACCTGCCGGAAGCCCATACCGACTTCGTGTTCTCGGTACTCGCCGAAGAACTGGGCGTGGTTGGCTCCCTGGCCACCGTCGGGTTGTTCGTGTTCGTCTGCGTGCGGGCCATGTACATCGGCCTGTGGGCCGAGAAAGCCAAACAGTTTTTTGCCGCCTATGTGGCGTACGGCCTGGCCTTCCTGTGGATCGGCCAGTTCCTGATCAACATCGGCGTGAACGTCGGCCTGCTGCCGACCAAGGGCTTGACCCTGCCGTTCCTCAGCTATGGCGGCAGCTCGTTGGTGATCTGCTGTGCCTGTCTGGGCTTGTTGCTGCGTATCGAGTGGGAGAGTCGAACCCATTTGGGCAGCGAAGAGATGGAATTTAGCGAGAGCGATTTTGCCGAGGAGCCGACCCATGGGCGCTAACGTGCTGATCATGGCCGGTGGCACCGGCGGCCACGTGTTCCCGGCGCTGGCCTGTGCCCGTGAGTTCCAGGCCCGCGGCTACACCGTGCATTGGCTGGGGACGCCCCGTGGCATCGAAAATGAATTGGTCCCGGCGGCCGGTTTGCCCCTGCACCTGATCAACGTCAGCGGCCTGCGCGGCAAGAGCAAATTGTCGCTGCTCAAGGCACCGTTGGTGTTGCTCAAGGCGGTATGGCAGGCACGCAAGGTGATCCGTGAGTTGAAGCCGGTGTGTGTGCTGGGCTTTGGTGGCTATGTCACCGGTCCCGGCGGTGTGGCCGCGCGGTTGGCCGGTGTGCCGGTGATCGTCCACGAGCAAAACGCTGTGGCCGGTACTGCCAACCGCCTGTTGGCGCCATTGGCGGCGCGGGTCTGCGAGGCATTCCCGAATACGTTTGCAGCCATGGACAAGCGCCGCACCACCGGTAACCCGGTGCGTACCGAACTGTTTATGGACATTGCCCGCCAGGCCCTGACCGGGCGCAAGGCGCACCTGCTGATCCTGGGTGGAAGCCTGGGCGCCGAGCCGTTGAACAAATTGCTGCCAGAAGCGCTGGCGCAACTGCCTGTGGACCTGCGTCCCGAGATCTTCCACCAGGCTGGTAAGAACCACGATGAAGTGACTGCCGCCCGCTACCGCGAGGCCGGGGTCGAGGCGACGGTCGAGCCCTTTATCAAAGACATGGCCCATGCCTATGGCTGGGCCGACCTGGTGGTCTGTCGCGCAGGTGCGTTGACCGTCAGTGAACTGGCTGCCGCCGGTCTGCCGTCCTTGCTGGTGCCCTTGCCCCATGCCATCGACGATCACCAGACCCGCAACGCCGAATATTTGGCCGGGGAGGGCGCTGCCTTCCTGCTGCCGCAAAGAACGACTGGCGCCGCCGACCTGGCCGCACGCCTGACTGAGGTTTTGATGCAACCCGAACGACTGAACAGCATGGCGAGTACCGCAAGCCGCCTGGCCAAACCCGACGCCACCCGCAGCGTGGTCGATATCTGCCTGGAGGTGGCCCATGGTTGAGAATCAAAAAGCCATGCCACAACCGGAAATGCGCCGCATCCGGCGCATCCACTTCGTCGGTATCGGCGGCGTGGGCATGTGCGGGATCGCCGAGGTGTTGCTGAACCTGGGTTACCAGGTCTCCGGTTCCGACCTCAAGACCTCGCCGGTCACCGAGCGCCTGGAATCGTTTGGCGCGCAGATCTTTATCGGCCACCGTGCCGAGAACGCCGCGCAGGCCGATGTACTGGTGGTTTCCAGTGCCGTGAACACCACCAACCCGGAAGTGGCCACTGCCCTTGAGCGGCGCATTCCCGTGGTGCCCCGCGCCGAGATGCTGGCCGAGCTGATGCGCTACCGCCACGGTATCGCGGTCGCCGGCACCCACGGCAAGACCACCACCACCAGCCTGATCGCCTCGGTGTTCGCCGCCGGCGGCCTGGACCCGACCTTCGTGATCGGTGGCCGCCTGAATGCAGCAGGTACCAATGCACAACTGGGGACCAGCCGCTATCTGATCGCCGAAGCCGATGAGAGCGATGCCAGCTTCCTGCACCTGCAGCCGCTCGTGGCCGTGGTCACCAACATCGACGCCGACCATATGGCGACCTACGACGGTGACTTCAACAAGTTGAAGAAAACCTTCGTCGAGTTCCTGCATAACCTGCCGTTCTACGGTTTGGCCGTGGTGTGCCTGGACGATCCGGTGGTGCGGGAAATCCTGCCGCTGGTCAAGCGTCCTACCGTGACCTACGGCTTCAGCGAAGACGCCGACGTACGTGCGATCAATGTCCGTCAGCAAGGCATGCAGACCTTCTTTACCGTGCTGCGCCCGGATCGTGAACCCTTGGATGTGTCGGTGAACATGCCGGGCAACCACAATGTGCTCAATTCCCTGGCGACCATCTGCATCGCCACCGATGAGGGCGTCAGCGATGAAGCCATCGTCGAAGGCCTGTCGGGCTTTGCCGGCGTGGGCCGGCGCTTCCAGGTCTACGGCCACCTGCCGGTAGACGGCGGCGACGTGATGCTGGTGGATGACTACGGTCACCACCCGACCGAAGTCGCGGCCGTGATCAAGGCCGTGCGCGGTGGTTGGCCGGAGCGTCGCCTGGTGATGGTCTACCAGCCGCACCGCTACAGCCGTACCCGCGATCTGTACGACGACTTCGTAAATGTATTGGCTGATGCCAACGTATTGCTGCTGATGGAAGTCTACCCGGCCGGTGAAGAACCGATCCCCGGTGCCGACAGCCGCAAGCTGTGCAACAGCATCCGCCAGCGCGGGCAACTGGACCCGATCTATATCGAGCGGGGTGTGGACCTGGCGCCGATCGTCAAGCCGCTGCTGCGTGCCGGCGACATCCTGCTGTGCCAGGGTGCCGGTGATATCGGCGGCCTTGCCCCTAAATTGCTGGCGAGCCCGCTGTTTGCTGCCGCCGCTGTACAGGGGAAGTCGAAATGACTACGAACTACGGCTCCCTGTTCTCCACCATCGCGCCTGCCGACTTCGGCCGCGTAGCCGTGCTGTTCGGCGGCAAGAGCGCTGAGCGCGAAGTGTCGCTCAAGTCCGGCAATGCCGTGCTCCAGGCGCTGCAAAGCGCCGGGGTGAACGCTTTTGGCATCGACGTGGGCGATGACTTCCTCGCCCGCCTGCAGGCCGAGAAGATCGACCGCGCCTTTATCATTCTTCATGGCCGTGGCGGTGAAGACGGCAGCATGCAGGGCCTGCTGGAGTGCGCCGGCATTCCCTACACCGGCAGTGGCATCCTCGCCTCGGCCCTGGCCATGGACAAGTTGCGCACCAAGCAGGTGTGGCACAGCCTGGGCATTCCGACGCCGCGTCACCGCGTGTTGTGCAGCGAAGACGATTGTATTTCGGCGGCCAAGGAACTGGGCCTGCCTTTGATCGTCAAACCAGCCCATGAAGGCTCCAGTATCGGCATGGCCAAAGTGAACTCGGCCGCCGAATTGATCGACGCATGGAAAGCGGCCAGTACCTACGATTCGCAAGTGTTGGTGGAACAGTGGATCCAGGGTCCCGAGTACACCATCGCCACCCTGCGTGGCCAGGTATTGCCGCCCATCGCATTGGGCACGCCTCACACCTTTTATGACTACGACGCCAAGTACCTGGCTTCCGATACCCAGTACCGGATCCCATGCGGCCTCGATGCAACCAAAGAGCAGGAATTGATGGACCTCACGGCGCAAGCCTGTGAGGCGTTGGGTATCGCCGGTTGGGCGCGGGCAGACGTGATGCAGGATGACCAGGGGAACTTCTGGTTCCTGGAAGTCAACACCGCACCGGGCATGACCGACCACAGCCTGGTGCCCATGGCTGCACGCGCAGCCGGCCTGGACTTCCAGCAGTTGGTGCTGGCGATTCTGGCGGCTAGCTATATAGAGGCACGAGGTTAAGACCATGCAAGGCGCATCGCTTCGTCATCAGCCACCCGCTCCCGGCCGCAAGCCGGTGCCGCGGGGTGCCAGTCGAATGGTGGCTAAAGAGCCGATGTCGGCGCGCCTGCCGAAAGCCAACTTTGGTTTTCTCAAGGCCCTGTTCTGGCCGGTGTTGTTGGTGGCGTTGGGCTTTGGCACCTATGAAGGTGCGCAGCGCCTGTTGCCGTATGCCGACCGCCCGATCAGCAAGATCAGCGTGCAGGGCGACTTGAGCTACATCAGCCAGCAAGCGGTGCAGCAGCGGATCGCGCCTTTTGTCGCGGCGAGCTTCTTCACCATCGACCTGGCAGGCATGCGTGCCGAGCTGGAGCAGATGCCGTGGATTGCCCACGCCGAAGTACGGCGCGTGTGGCCGGATCAAGTGACGATCCGCCTGGAAGAGCAACTGCCCGTGGCCCGCTGGGGCGACGAAGCGCTGTTGAATAACCAGGGCCAGGCGTTCAACCCGCGTGAGCTGGCCAATTACGAGCATTTGCCGCAGTTGTTCGGGCCGCAACGGGCACAGCAACAAGTGATGCAGCAGTACCAGGCGTTGAGCCAGATGCTGCGGCCACTGGGCTTCTCCATTGCGCGCCTGGAATTGCGCGAGCGGGGCAGCTGGTTTTTGACCACCGGGGCAGGCAGTTCCGGCCCGGGCATCGAGTTGTTGCTGGGACGCGACCACCTGGTGGAAAAGATGCGCCGCTTTATCGCCATCTACGACAAAACCCTGAAAGAACAGATTACGAACATTGCGAGCATCGACCTGCGTTACGCCAACGGCCTGGCCGTTAGCTGGCGCGAACCGGCTGCGCCCACGACAGCGCAGCCCGCTGTCGCGAAGAATTAAGAAGAGGCAGGACCCATGGCAAACGTGCAAAGCGGCAAAATGATCGTCGGTCTCGATATCGGCACCTCCAAAGTGGTGGCGCTGGTAGGCGAGGTCGCGGACGACGGCACGCTGGAAATCGTCGGAATCGGCACGCATCCGTCCCGGGGCCTGAAGAAGGGCGTGGTGGTCAATATCGAGTCCACCGTGCAATCGATCCAGCGCGCCATCGAAGAGGCGCAACTGATGGCCGGCTGCCGGATTCACTCGGCGTTCGTCGGTGTGGCGGGCAATCACATCCGCAGCCTGAACTCCCACGGCATCGTGGCGATCCGCGACCGTGAAGTCAGCTCGGCCGACCTGGAGCGCGTCCTCGACGCCGCCCAGGCCGTGGCGATCCCGGCTGACCAGCGTGTGTTGCACACCCTGCCGCAGGACTACGTGATCGATAACCAGGAAGGCGTGCGTGAGCCCCTGGGCATGTCGGGCGTACGTCTGGAAGCCAAGGTTCACGTGGTGACCTGCGCCGTGAATGCCGCACAGAACATTGAAAAATGCGTGCGCCGCTGCGGCCTGGAAATCGACGACATCATTCTTGAGCAGCTTGCTTCCGCGTATTCGGTCCTGACCGACGACGAAAAAGAGCTGGGCGTGTGCCTGGTGGACATCGGCGGCGGCACCACCGATATCGCGATTTTTACCGAAGGTGCGATCCGTCACACTGCGGTGATCCCGATTGCCGGCGACCAGGTGACCAACGACATCGCCATGGCGCTGCGCACACCGACCCAGTACGCCGAAGAAATCAAGATCCGCTACGCCTGCGCCCTGGCCAAGCTGGCCGGTGCCGGTGAAACCATCAAGGTGCCGAGCGTGGGCGACCGCCCACCGCGCGAACTGTCGCGCCAGGCCCTGGCCGAAGTGGTCGAGCCGCGCTACGACGAACTGTTCACCCTGATCCAGGCTGAACTACGCCGCAGCGGCTACGAAGATTTGATCCCGGCCGGCATCGTGCTGACCGGTGGCACCTCGAAGATGGAAGGCGCGGTTGAACTGGCCGAGGAAATCTTCCACATGCCGGTCCGCCTGGGCGTGCCCCATGGCGTCAAGGGCCTGGGCGACGTGGTGCGCAACCCGATTTATTCCACCGGTGTGGGCTTGCTGTTGTATGGCCTGCAAAAGCAGACCGACGGCATTTCCCTGTCGGGCATTGGCAGCCGCGAAAGCTATAGCAGTGACGAGCCCAAAGCGCCGTTGCTGGAGCGCCTGCAAGCCTGGGTGAAAGGCAATTTCTAACGATTTACCGCAACACCGTTTCAAGTAGTAGGCGAAAAAACTAGAGAAATGAAGGAGAGGGAAAATGTTCGAACTCGTAGACAACATCCCCGCAAGCCCGGTTATTAAAGTAATCGGTGTTGGCGGTGGCGGCGGCAACGCTGTCAATCATATGGTCAAGAGCAACATTGAAGGCGTTGAATTCATCTGCGCCAACACTGATGCCCAGGCGCTCAAAAGCATCGGCGCGCGGACCATCCTGCAATTGGGCACAGCCGTGACCAAGGGCCTGGGCGCTGGCGCCAATCCAGAAGTCGGCCGTCAAGCCGCCCTGGAAGACCGCGAGCGTATTGCCGAAGTGCTGCAAGGCACCAACATGGTGTTTATCACCACCGGCATGGGCGGCGGTACCGGTACCGGTGCGGCGCCAATCATTGCCGAAGTGGCCAAGGAAATGGGGATCCTGACGGTCGCGGTCGTGACCCGTCCGTTCCCGTTCGAGGGCCGCAAGCGCATGCAGATCGCCGACGAAGGCATCCGTCTGCTGTCTGAAAGCGTGGACTCGTTGATCACCATCCCCAACGAGAAACTGCTGACCATCCTCGGTAAAGACGCCAGCCTGCTGTCGGCTTTCGCCAAGGCCGATGACGTACTGGCCGGTGCCGTTCGCGGTATCTCCGACATCATCAAGCGTCCGGGCATGATCAACGTCGACTTTGCCGACGTGCGTACGGTCATGAGCGAAATGGGCATGGCGATGATGGGCACTGGCTGCGCCAGCGGTCCTAACCGTGCACGCGAAGCGACCGAAGCGGCCATCCGCAACCCGTTGCTCGAAGACGTGAACCTGCAAGGTGCCCGCGGCATCCTGGTGAACATCACCGCCGGTCCCGACCTGTCCCTGGGTGAGTACTCCGACGTGGGTAGCATCATCGAAGCCTTCGCTTCCGAGCACGCGATGGTCAAGGTCGGTACCGTTATCGACCCGGACATGCGCGACGAACTGCATGTGACCGTGGTTGCCACGGGTCTGGGCGCAAAAATCGAGAAGCCTGTGAAGGTCATCGACAATACCGTGCACACCAGCCAGGCCTCGGCCGCCGCTCCAGCACCTGCTCGCCAGGAACTGCCGTCGGTGAACTACCGTGACCTGGATCGTCCGACCGTGATGCGCAACCAGGCCCAGGCCGGTGCTGCGGCGTCCCGTAGCCCGAATCCGCAAGATGATCTGGACTACCTGGACATCCCGGCTTTCCTGCGTCGTCAGGCCGATTAATGGAATGTATCAGGGCTATGAAGGTGATTGGTGTTCAGCAAAGGTCTGGTCTGTTATTATCGCCAGCCTTTGTTGATACCAGTTCGCAATTTGCGCTGAAGCGGTCCAAGCCATGATTAAACAACGCACCCTGAAGAATATTATCCGTGCCACAGGTGTAGGTCTGCACTCCGGGGAGAAGGTATACCTGACCCTCAAGCCCGCACCTGTCGACACCGGCATCGTGTTTGTTCGTGCCGACCTGGACCCTGTGGTGCAGATTCCTGCTCGCGCGGAAAACGTTGGCGAAACCACCATGTCGACCACATTGGTCAACGGTGACGTCAAAGTGGACACGGTGGAGCACTTGCTCTCGGCCATGGCTGGCCTGGGCATCGATAACGCCTACGTCGAGCTCTCCGCGTCTGAAGTCCCGATCATGGATGGTAGCGCTGGACCTTTCGTATTCCTGATTCAATCTGCCGGCCTGGAAGAACAGGACGCAGCCAAGAAGTTCATTCGCATTCTGCGGGAAGTGACAGTAGAAGACGGTGACAAGCGCGCCACCTTCGTTCCGTTTGAAGGCTTTAAAGTGAGCTTTGAGATCGATTTCGATCACCCGGTATTCCGTGACCGCACCCAAAGTGCAAGCGTGGATTTTTCCAGCACTTCGTTTGTAAAAGAAGTCAGCCGCGCCCGTACCTTTGGTTTCATGAGTGACATCGAGTACCTGCGCAAGCACAACCTCGCACTCGGCGGCAGCGTGGAAAACGCCATCGTGGTCGACGCGGATGGTGTACTGAACGAAGACGGCCTTCGCTATGAAGACGAATTCGTGAAGCACAAGATCCTCGATGCAATTGGTGACCTCTACCTGCTGGGCAATAGCCTGATAGGTGAGTTCAAAGGCTTCAAGTCGGGCCATGCACTGAACAACCAGCTCCTGCGCAAGTTGATTGAGCAGAAAGATGCCTGGGAAGTCGTGACCTTTGAAGATGCCAGCACTGCACCGATCTCTTACATGCGTCCCGTTGCGGCGGTGTAAGTAACCACTCTCTTTCTTTAGTTTTTAAAGGCTGCCTTCGGGTGGCCTTTTTTTATTTCTGCGTTATGGCCATGCTTCGCCGCCGACCTGGTGGTCGTTGAAGGCCTTGCAGTGATTGACGTCAATCATCAACAGGGCCCAGGGCTCGGTCGAGCGGCGGGCGCGCTCCCATTTCAGGGGTAAGCGGCCCGCATTGGCAAAAAAGATAATGGGCCGTCAGAACACATTGATCGGGTAATCGACAATCACCCGGTACTCATCCACATCGCGGTCCACTGCCGAGTAGCCATTGCTGCCACGGTTGGTCGCCCATTGCAGGCGTACGGCCAGGTCCTTGGCCTTGCCGCCCTGTACCACGTACTTGAGGTCGATATCCCGTTCCCAGTGCTTGGCGTTCTTGCCATCGGCGCTGTACCAGGCCGAGTAGCCCCGGCTATTGGGATCGACCTTGGTCAGGTCGGTCTTGCCGCTGATATAGGACACTGCCGAGGTCAGGCCGGGCACGCCAAGGCCAGCGAAGTCATAGGCGTACTTGAGCTTCCACGAGCGCTCGTTGGGGCCGTTGAAGTCCGAGTATTGCTGGGAGTTGTCCAGGTACACGCTGTCGCCCTGGACGATGTAGTCGAACGGCGTGTTGCCGTTGACCCGCTGGTATGCGGCGGTGACGCTGTGATTGCCCACGCCCACGGTGAAATGCAGGCTGTAGGTGTTGTTGTCGATATCCCCCAACAGGGCATGGCCGGTGTCCTGGGTATGGTAGAAGTGCAGGCCGGGGTTGAGGCTGACCAGGTCGTTGAGTGTGTAGGTGTAGTCCAGGTCGTAGTAGTACTGGTTCCACACGTCCTTGAGTTCGGCGGCGTACAGGTTGCTGGTCAGCCCTGGCAAGCCGCTCCAGGCTACGCCGGCCCAGGTCATATGCTGGCTGTCCTGGCCCTTGGGCAGCACGCCATAACTGGTGCCGATGCGCCCGTGGCCACTCTGGTTGTAGAGCTTGGCAAAACTGGCCTGGCCGCCTTCGAGCATCCAGCCGTCAAGGCTGTGGTTGGTCAGGCTGACACCACGGAAGGTCTCGGGCAGCATGCGGGTCATGCCACCGGCAATCACCGGGTTGTTGAGGAACAGGTCGCCGGCTTTGAGTTCGGTATCCAGGGCGCGCATTTTCAGGGTGCCGCCACCGGTGGAAAACGAGCCCGGCGCTTTGCCGTTGCCGCTGCCGTACGGCAGGATGCTGGAGCCGTCGGTGCCGCCGCCGCCGTCCAGTTTCAGGCCGAGCATGGCATGGGCGTCCAGGCCAAAACCCACAGTGCCCTGGGTGTAGCCGGACTCGAAGATCCCGAGCAAACCCTGGCCCCACTCTTTGCTGTCGTCGGTGTGGGTGTCACGACGGTCGCGGTTCATGTAGTAGTTGCGGGTGTTGATCGTGAGGCTGGAGCCTTCGACAAAACCGTCAGCGGCTGGGGCGTCTGCTGCATGGGCGAGCGGGGGGATAGTTGCTGCAATTGCGAGGAATAACGGGGTGAGTGTCAGCGCGGTTTTCACCGGGGGAGCTCCTTTGGGTCAGTCTAAATGGCCAATGTTGTGGGGCGTTCCTGGCCTTTTTTACGGCAAAAAAAAGCCGCTGAAGTCAGCGGCTTTAAGACAGATTCCCAGTATAGAGCCCTGGCAATAAGTCGAGGGAAATGGCAGGGCGGGTCGGCTGTCTTTGCCGTCTCGCTCGTCGATGCGACATAGTGGCGCAGGCGAGCGGTACGGTACAGAGTGTAACAAGATAATAACTATTGCCCAAATCGCAACAGTTAAGACAACGAGGATCCACCTATGGGGATGGGCTTGTGTGGGAGCAAGCCCACATTTTGATGGTATGGCGGTTTTAACATTTAGATCGGCAGGGTGATGCCAAAGGTATTGCCTCCGTGCTCACTGCGCACAAACACATCCCCGCCATGCATCAGCGCGATCGCCTTGACGATGGCCAGGCCCAGCCCATGATTGGCCCCGCTGTTACTGCGTGAGGCGTCCACGCGGTAGAAGCGCTCGAACAAGCGGGGCAGGTGCTCGCTGGCGATCATCTCCCCTGGGTTGGTCACGCCAATCAGCACCTGCTGCGCCTGCGCTTCAATCCGCACCGCGATCACCTGCCCCGGCGAGGTGTGCTGCACGGCATTGTTCAGCAGGTTGATCAGGGCCCGGCGCAAATGGGCCTTTTCGATCCGTACCTGGGCATCGCCGCTCACCGTCACCTGCACTTGGGCGTCTTCGAGGATAAAGTCCAGGTAGTCGAGGGTGGTCGCCACCTCATCGGCCAGGGAGCTTTCGATCAGCTTGGTGGCCTTGCTGCCCTGGTCGGCGCTGGCCAGGAACAGCATGTCATTGATGATCGAGCGCAGGCGCTCCAAGTCTTCCAGGTTCGATTGCAGCACCTCGAAGTAATGCTCGGCCGAGCGGCCACGGGTCAGGGCGACCTGGGTCTGGCCGATCAGGTTGGTCAGCGGCGAGCGCAGTTCGTGGGCCACGTCGGCATTGAAGGATTCCAGGCGTGAGTAGGCGGTTTCCACGCGCTCCAGGGTCGAGTTGAAGGCATTGACGAACTGCTTGAGTTCCGGCGGCAGTGGCGACAGTTGCAAGCGCCCGGACAGTTTCGGCGGTGCCAGTTTTTGCGCTTCATCCGAGAGTTTGATCAGCGGCTTGAGGCCGATACGCGCGACCCAGAAGCCCAGCAGCGAAGCCAGCACCACGCCGACAAACGCCAGGCTGATCAAGGCCATCAGCAGATGGTGCTGGGTGGTGCGGAAGTTGGCGGTGTCGATGGCGATCATAAAGCGCAGCGGCGGGCGCTGGTCCTTGGCCGGAAACTGGCTGACCAGCACCTTGAACGGGTAGGCATGCCCTGGCAGGTACAAGTCGCGCATGCCCGTGGGCCCGGCGGCGAATTTGCGCAGGCGGGCGTCCGGGTTGCCGTACTCGTAGGTCGGGTCACTGCTCACCACCCAGAAACGAATCCGCGTGTCCTCTTCCCCCAGCAGCTTGAGTTTGCTGGTCATCTTCACCCAGTGATCCGGCGTGCCGAAACGCTTGATCGACGACTCCAGCACACTGTAGCGCGCATCCAGCTCGGCCCCCGGCAACAAGCCCAGGCCACGGTCCACTTGCTGGTACAACGCGCCGCCGATCAGCAGGAAAATCACCAGCGCCACCAGGGTGAACATGCCGCTCAGGCGCAGGGCAATCGAGTTACTCGACACTGCGGTTCTCCAGCACATAGCCCATGCCACGGATGGTGTGCAGCAGCTTATGCTCGAAGGGCCCGTCGAGCTTGGCCCGCAGGCGCTTGATCGCCACTTCGACCACATTGGCGTCGCTGTCGAAATTGATGTCCCAGACCATTTCCGCAATCGCCGTCTTGGACAGGATCTCGCCCTGGCGCCGTGCCAGGACGCTGAGCAGCGAGAACTCCTTGGCGGTCAGGTCCAGGCGCAGGCCGGCGCGGCTGGCCTTGCGGCTGATCAGGGCGATCCACAGGGCGGCGATGGTCACCTGCCCCGGCTCATGCCCGCCACTGCGGCGGGTCAGGGCTTGTAGGCGGGCCACCAGTTCGAGGAAGGAGAACGGCTTGCCCAGGTAATCGTCGGCGCCTTCGCGCAGGCCGCGGATGCGGTCTTCCACGCGCTCGCGGGCGGTGAGCATGATCACCGGGGTCTGCTTGCGCGCCCGCAGCGCGCGCAGCACGCCAAAACCGTCGAGGCTGGGCAGCATCACATCGAGCACGATCACCGCGTAGTCGCTTTCCAGGCCCAGGTGCAGGCCCTCGATGCCGTCGCGGGCCACGTCCACGGTGTAGCCTTGCTCCGTCAGCCCGCGATGCAGGTAGTCGGCGGTTTTTTCTTCGTCTTCAATAATCAGGACGCGCATGACCCCGCCTCACTGTGTGGTCGTAAGCCCAAGGGCCGGTGTGGGTCTGTGGAAAAGTTTCTCAAGGTACAAGTATATGACCGGCGTGGTGAACAGCGTCAGTGCCTGGCTCACCAGCAACCCGCCGACCACCGCGATCCCCAGGGGCTGGCGCAGCTCCGCGCCGGGGCCTGCGCCGAGCATCAGCGGCACCGCGCCCAGCAGCGCGGCGAGGGTGGTCATGATGATCGGCCGAAAACGCGTGATACAGGCTTCGTAAATCGCATCGCTAGGCGCCAGCCCGCGCACGCGCTGGGCCTCCAGGGCAAAGTCGATCATCAGGATGCCGTTTTTCTTGACGATGCCGATCAACAACACCAGGCCGATCAAGGCCATGATGGAAAAGTCCTGGCCCAGCAGCCACAGCATGATCAACGCACCCAGGCCGGCGGAGGGCAGGGTCGAGATGATGGTCAGCGGGTGCACGAAACTCTCATACAGCACGCCGAGGATGATATAGACCGCCACCAGCGCCGCGAGGATCAGCCACGGCTGGCTGGCCAATGAGCTCTGGAACGCCTGGGCCGCACCCTGGAAGTTGCCGATAAGGGTGCTCGGCATGCCGATCTCGTTCTTGGCCTGGTCGAGCATGATCACCGCGTCCCCCAGGGCCACGCCCGGCGCCAGGTTGAACGACAGGTTGGCCGCCGGGAACATGCCGTCATGGCTGATCGACAACGGCCCGACGGTTGGCGGATCGACCTTGGCCAGCGCCGACAACGGCACCATCTCGCCGCTCAGGGGTGAGCGCAGGTAGAAGTAGTTCAGGCTCTCGGCCTTGCCCCGTTGCTGGCTGTCCAGTTCCAGCACCACCTGGTATTGGTTGGTCTCGGTCTGGAATTCATTGACCTGGCGTTGGCCGAACGCATCGTACAGCGCCTGGTCGACATCGGTGGCGGTCAGGCCAAAACGCGCGGCGGCCTGGCGGTCGATACTGATGTGGGTAATGCTGCCGCCCAGTTGCAGGTCATTGGACAGATCGCGGAAGGCCGGGTTGGTGCGCAGTTTTTCGGTGAGGCGTTGGGTCCAGGTATTCAGGGTCGCGCCGTCGTTGCTCTTGAGCACGTATTGGTACTGGCTGCGGCTGGGCCCGGAGCTGAGGTTGATGTCCTGGCCGGCGCGCAGGTACAGCACGATCCCCGGCACCTGGGCCAGTTTGGCGCGGATCCGGTCGATAAACTGGCTGGCGGACACATCGCGATCGCCCCGATCCTTCAAGGCAATCCAGACGCGGCCGTTGGCAATGGTCTGGTTGCTGCCGGTCACGCCCACGGCGTGGGAGAAGTTTTCCACTGCAGGGTCGGCCTTGATGATCTCGGCCAGGGCCTGGTGCTTGGCCACCATGTCCGGGTAGGACACATCGGCCGCCGCCTCGCTGGTGCCGAGGATAAAACCGGTGTCCTGCACCGGGAAAAACCCCTTGGGGATAAACACGTAGCCGGCCACGGCCAGGCCCAGGGTCACGGTGAAGAGAGCAAGCATCGTGCGCGGATGGGCCAGGGCCCGGCGCAGGTGCTTCGCGTAACCGGCCAGCAGGCGTTCGCCAAAGCCCGGCTTGTCATGGGGACGGTGGCTGGGGGCGCGCATAAACTGCCCGGCCAGCATCGGCGCCAGGGTCAGGGACACCACCACCGAGATCAGGATGGTCGAGGTCGCGGTCAGGGCAAATTCCTTGAACAGGCGCCCGACCACGCCGCCCATAAACAGCAGCGGGATAAACGCGGCCACCAGCGAGAAGCTGATGGAGACCACGGTAAACCCAATCTCGCCGGCGCCCTTGATCGCCGCTTCGCGCTTGTCCAGGCCCGCCTCAAGGTGACGATGGATGTTCTCCACCACCACAATCGCATCGTCCACCACAAACCCCACGGCGATCACGATGGCCACCAGGGTCAGGTTGTTCAAGCTGAAACCCATCACGTACATCAAGGCAAAAGTGGCCACCAGCGACACCCCCAGCACACTGGAGACAATCAGGGTTGCCGACCACTGGCGCAGGAACAGCGCCATCACCGCCACCACCAGTAGCACGGCGATCAACAGGGTGATTTCCACTTCATGCAGCGAGGCGCGAATGGTCTTGGTACGGTCCGACAGCGGGCTGACCTCCACCGACGCCGGCAGCATCGCCTGCAAGCGCGGCAGCTCGGCCAGGATGCGGTCCACGGTGTCGACGATATTGGCCCCCGGCTGGCGGAAGATCACCAGGTTGACCCCCGGCCTATCACCGGACCAGGCCTGCACGTAGGCGTTCTCCGAGCCATTGACCACTCGCGCCACATCGCGCAGTTGCACCGGCGCGCCGTCCTTGTAGGAGACGATCAACTCACCGTATTGCTCGGGGTGGAACAGTTGGTCGTTGGTCGACAGCGTCGACACGCTGTCGCGCCCATACAGCGCGCCCTTGGCCAGGTTCAGGCTCGATTGCTGCAACACCAGGCGGATATCGGCCAGGGTCAGGCCGATGGCGGCGAGTTTGTCCGGCGAGGCCTGCACGCGAATCGCCGGGCGCTGCTGGCCGGTGATGCTGATCTGGCCGACGCCGTCGATCTGGCTGATCTGCCGGGCCAGCAGGGTTTCCACGTAGTCGCTCAGTTCGGTGCCGGGCATATTGTTGGAGCTGAGACTGAGGATCAGCACCGGGCTGTCCGCCGGGTTGACCTTGCGCCAGGTCGGCAGGTTGGGCATATCGCTGGGCAACTTGCCGGCGGCCGTGTTGATCGCCGCCTGTACTTCCTGGGCGGCGGTGTCGATGCTTTTTTCGAGGGTAAATTGCAGGGTCAGCAGGGTGGAGCCCAAGGCACTGCTGGACGTCATCTGGGTCATGCCGGGGATGGCGCTGAATTGCACTTCCAGGGGCGTGGCCACCGAG
The DNA here is from genome assembly GCF_002699915.1 of Pseudomonas sp. ICMP 8385. Classification (NCBI taxonomy): domain Bacteria; kingdom Pseudomonadati; phylum Pseudomonadota; class Gammaproteobacteria; order Pseudomonadales; family Pseudomonadaceae; genus Pseudomonas; species Pseudomonas sp. ICMP 8385. The sequence goes on from NZ_LKBY01000001.1 coordinate 211,174, forward strand.
GACGCCATGGTGTCGGGGCTGGCGCCGGGCAGTTGGGCGGTGACCTGGATCGTCGGGAACTCGGCCTCCGGCAAGGGCGCGACGGGCAGGCGCGGGAAGGCGATCAACCCTAGCAGCACCAGGGCAAAAGTCAGCAGCAGGGTGGCGACCGGGTGGTCGACGCACCAGGCCGATACCGCGCCGCCCTTCATGGCTGGGCCTGCGCTTGGGCCGTCTGGATCCGGGGCGGCTCCTTGAGCACCTCCACCCGGGCGCCAGCCTTGAGGCGTGACTGGCCGTCGCTGACCAGCACATCACCGGGCTGCACGCCGGTGACAATCGTCAGGTCGCTGTTCTGGTAAGCCACGTGCACGGGCACCACGTCCACCTTGTCGCCACTGAGGCGGTACACGAAGTGCGAGTCCATACCGCGCTGGACCACGGTGGGTGGCACCACCAAGGCGGCCTTGTCGAGGGCGGTCTGGATCTTCACCGTGACCAGTTGCCCCGGCCACAGCGTTTGCGCGGCATTGCTGAACACCGCCTTGGCGCGGATGGTGCCGGTGCTGGCGCTGATCTGGTTATCGATCAGGCTCAGGCGGCCTTCGCCGAGCAAGAGCGCCGCCGGGCTATCGGTGTCGGCGCCGAGAAACGCATCGACACTGGCCGGGTGTGGCGCGGCGATCAGGCCCTGCAGGGTCGGCAGCATCTGTTGCGGCAGGGAGAATTCCACGGCGATGGGATCGATCTGCGTCACCGAGAACAGGCCCTGGGCATCCGTGGTGCGCAGGAAGTTGCCCTCATCCACATTACGAATCCCCACCCGGCCGCTGACGGGGGAGCGAATCTGTGTGTAGGAAAGCTGTACCTGTGCCGCATCAATCGCCGCCTGGTTGCCCAGGGCCGTGGCCTTGAGCTGGTTGACCAGGGCTTGCTGCTGGTCGTAAGTCTGCTTCGACACGCCGTCGTCGATGCTCAGTTCCTTGTAGCGCTTGAGATTGACCAGCGCCACCTGCAACTGCGCCTGGCTTTCGCCCAACTGGGCCCTGGCCTGGTCGAGGCTGGCGCGGATCGCCCGGTCATCGATGCTCGCCAGCAGGTCGCCGGTTTTTACCAATTGCCCTTCCTTGACCAGCAGTTTGGTGAGGATGCCGTCGACCTGTGGGCGAATCACCACACTGTGCAGCGACAGCACCGAGCCGATGCCGCTGACAAACCGCGGGATATCCTGCTGCGCGACACTGACCACCCGCACCGGGATTGCGCTGGAGGCCGCCAGCTTGGTCTTGGCCGGTCGGGTCGCTACCCAGGCCACGACCGCCAGGGCCACGATAGCGAGCACAATCCAGGTGGTTTTGCGGTGCATGGGCATGGGCTTGCGGCGTCCAGACAGGGAATGGGAAGAGTGGAGGCTCTTTATAGCCTGCAAACCCGGTCAGCAAAGTGACCGTTAACTGACAGCGCGGTCAGCAAAGGTCGACCATTCGTACCGGCAGTGGTTAAAGAACCAGGGCGCGCAGGTATACTGCGCGCCAGTGTGGCCCGCAAGTCGGGCCCGCGTCATTTTTTGCACGCCCCGGAGCTTCCATGAATTGCCCGACCCAACCGCCTGTTGAAAGCGCCGAACTCGCTGATCCAGACTGCCTCGACAGTGAAGCCAAGCCGGCGATCCCGGCCTTCAAGTTCCCCTTCAAGCCGGGTGAATTGGCCGGGGCAAAGGACAGCAATCAGCCGTGGTACAAAAACGGCGCCAAGAACGGCCACACCAAGACCCCCGGCATGGCGCCGCCCGGCACCCGCCGTTCGATGGGTAAACGCTGACGGCAGTTGTGCCTACAGCCATTGCTGACTTTTCGCCTTGTCGGCCCATGACCTTTTCTTGAAAGCTGCTCGATACCCCCTGCGCCGCGCCTGGTTGGCAGCCGCATGGGGTGAAGGAGTGGGTCTTTCAAGAAAGGGATGTCTTCATGGCTTGGGCAAAGATCTTCGTTTTATCCATTGGGTCGCTGCTGTCGGGCAGCCTTCTGGTAGGGGCGGCGGCAGGTGCTGCGCCGCGCAGCGAGATCCGCTTTGCGATCTCCCCGTTGTTTCCGCCCTATGAAAGCCGCAATGCCCAAGGGCAATTGGTTGGCTTGAACATCGAGCTGGGCAATGCCTTGTGTGCGCAACTCGATGTTCGCTGCACCTGGGTCGATCAAGTGTTCACCCATAGCATCGGCGCCCTTGAAAGCCGGCGTTTCGATGCAATCATGGGTATGGCGTCTACCCCACAACGCCGGCAGTTGATCGACTTCAGCGATGATCTGTACCCCCTGACCACTCACTTGGTGGCACGCCGGTATTCCGGGCTGATGCCCACGGTACGTGCCCTCAAGGGCAAGCGCGTGGGGGTGTTGACCGGCAGCAATCGCGAAGCCTTCGCCCTGGCGCAATGGGCGCCGGCCGGTGTGATCATCAAGAGTTTCTGGCTCAACGACCAGTTGATCCGCAGCCTGGTGGCCGGTGATATCGATGCAACGCTGCAAGGCACCGCAGAAATCCGCCAGGAACTGCTCGACACCGAGCAGGGGCAATCTTTCGATTTCGTCGGCCCGCCGGTCACCGGCCAACAACTGGGCACCGCCGTGGCCATTGGCGTGCGCAAGTCCGACCCCGAGTTGCGCCGTGACCTTAACCGGGCACTGGAGCAGCTCAAGCAGAGTGGCGAGCACCAGCGCATTCTCCAGAGCTATCAGCAGGAAGAACCCGAGGCCGCCACTGTGCAAGACACGCACGGGCCGCAATTTTATCCCAGTGAGCTGGAGCTGCCCTTTTCCGAGGCCGTGCGGGTGGGGAGCATGCTGTATATCTCGACTATTTTGGGCGTGGACGTGAACCGCAACCTGGTGAAAGGGGGCACGGGCGCGCAGATGACACAGGTGATGACCACCCTGCACGACCTGTTGGAACGCCATCAGTCGTCGCTGGACCGGGTGGTCAAGTGCACCTTGATGCTGGTCGACCTGGATGACCTGGCCCTGGTCAACCAGGTGTACCTGGGCTACTTCGCCCGTAGCCGGTTGCCGGCCCGCAGCGTACTGGCCATCCGTAGGCTGCCACACGGGGCGCGGGTGGCGATGGAGTGCGTGGCCCTGACCGAGGAGCCCCTTGGGCCTGCGATGCGGCGGGGCGTGGGCAACTAAATGCGTGGAACATGAGCTGGATCAGTATTTGCTCAACCGGTGCGCTTAGAGTCGGTGCCCCTGCCGACTCCCTCAACAACCCCGAGCGCGCTTTTCATGAAGATCAATCTCCCGGTCACGGGTCGAAGTGTGGACATTGCCCAAGACGCCAACATCCTCTCGACCACTGATTTAGGCAGTTCGATTACCTACGCCAACCAGGATTTTATCGACGTCAGCGGCTACAGCCGCGAGGAACTGCTGGGCGCGCCACATAATCTGCTACGCCATCCAGACATGCCGTCGGCGGCCTTTGCCCATATGTGGCAGACCCTCAAAAGCGGCCACTCGTGGATGGGCATGGTGAAGAACCGCTGCAAAAACGGCGATCACTATTGGGTCAGCGCCTATGCCTCGCCGGTTACCCGTGATGGCGTGGCGGTGGAATACCAGTCGGTGCGCACCAAGCCCGATGCACGGCGGGTGTTGGCGGCAGAGCGCGCTTATGCCCGCCTGCGCGCGGGGACTCGGCGCGTGCGGCCAGTGCTGGAGATGCCCTTGAAGCTGTCGCTGGTCACCGGCGCCACAGGCGCCCTGACCTGGGGCGTGGGGGCCGGGTTGGCCAGTTATTCGTGGGCGTTGCAAGTGCTGGGCCTGGCGGCGGTGGGTGCGGTGGGCGTATTGGGCATCAATCTGCTGTTGCGCCCCCTGAGGCAATTGAGCGAGCGGGCGCGGCAGATTGCCGACAACCCCGTCAGCCAGGCGATCTATACCGGGCGTGCGGATGAACTGGGGCAAATCGAATTCGCCATGCAGATGCTCGAAGCCCAGGTGGGCGCGGTGGTCGGCCGGATTGGCGATGCGTCGCAGCGTTTATCCGGGCACGCGGCGGCCCTGGTTCAGCAACTGGACAGCAGCCACGCCAGCACCCTGGGCCAGCAGAGTCAGACCGACCAAGTGGCCACCGCCATCCAGGAGATGGCGGCCAGTGTGGCGCAAGTCGCCAGCCATGCCCAACAAGCCTCGAAGGCGGCGGACCAGGCCGGCAGCGAGACCCGCGAAGGCCATCAACGGGTGGACGAAAGCCGTGATGCGGTGCTGCGCCTGTCCCAGGAACTGGACAGGGCCACCAGCGTGATCCATCAATTGGAAAGCCACAGCGGGGATATTTCCAGCGTGCTGGAGGTGATCCGGGCGATTGCCGAGCAGACTAACCTGCTGGCCCTCAACGCGGCCATCGAGGCGGCGCGGGCGGGCGAGCAGGGGCGTGGTTTTGCGGTGGTGGCTGACGAAGTGCGCGGCCTGGCGCAACGTACCCAGCAATCGACCAATGAAATCCAGCGCATGATCAGCACCCTGCAGGGCGGCGCCCGCGATGCGGTGATGGTCATGGAGCAAAGCAGCCAGCATGTCGAAGCCAGTGTTGAGCATGCCCAGCGCGCCGCGTCGGCCCTGGATGGCATCAGCCAGCGGGTCAACCAGATCACCGCCATGAGTGTGCAGATCGCCACGGCGGTGGAGGAGCAGAGCGCGGTGAGCGAGGACATCAATCGCAATATCGTCGGCATTCGCGATGCCGGCGAGGCCACCGTCAGCGCCGGCCGGCAGAGCCAGCTCAGTTCGGGCGACGTGGCGGCACTGGCAGAAGACCTGCGGCGGCTGGCGGAAGAGTTCTGGGGCAAGCGCCGTTAGGCGGCGCGCAGGGAGATAAACGCATAGTTGACCGGCACCTCGGTGGCTATCTGCGCCCCGGCCTCGAGCAACTGTTCGGCGATATCCATCCCGGACACATGAAACACCCACTCATTGGCCACGGCCGGTTGCTCCACCGCCAGCGCAATGGCCCGGGCAAAGGCGCCCATGTCCGGCAGGTACGCGGTAAAGCCATCGCCCTTGAGCGCCGTGGTGCGAATCCCCAGCAGGGCGCACACCGCCTCTTTGGTCTGCACATCGTCACGGTCGGCCTGGCGCGAGCGGCGGATCAACTCGGCCAGTTCCCGGTCCACCAGCTCGCCGCCGACGATCAGCGCCGGGCCCTGTTCCCAGGATTGCGGCGGGCAGTCCTTGGCGGCCGGGTTCAGCGGGATATGCGGGTTGATCTCCATCGGGTAGATGCGACAGACCAGCGGCCGCCGCTCGTAGATGCCGCAGCGGTTGTCTTCGTCAAGATTCCGGCAGGGCCCGGCGTTGTAGGCGGCAAAGGTGATTGCCACAAATGCCTGGGTCGTGCCGCTGGGCACCACCACCGAACGTCGTTCGGCATGCTCGCGCTGTTGCAGTGGCAGGCCCAGGCCGTTGCCCAGGAACCCCTCCACCAGCACGATGACATTACCGCCGTCCGCGGCCCACTGGCGGGCCTCGTCGAGGGTCAGGGGGACATGATGGTCGGTGCAGCATTTGCCGCAACCAACGCAGGAAAACTGAGTATTCATGGAGGATCTGCTACCAGGCCAGGTCAGAGGGCTCTCTTGAACGGTGACGGGTTTTGACCTCTATCTGCCGTTCAGGAACTCTGGAAGCAAATTATGCGCCAGCACCGCTCAGTCTTCGCTGACCGCGTCGCGTAGCACAAACACCATGCCGGCACTCTCATACAGCTGGCGTGCGCGCAGATTGCCCTCCAACACCTTGAGGTCCACATAGGGCTCGCCGCGCTGCTTGAACACCTGGAAGCTGTGCAGCAACAAGGCGCGCCCCAGCCCCTGGCCCTGGGCGCAGGGGTGGACACTGAGGTGCTTGATAAAGGCGCTGGTCCAGCACTGGGCCACGCCGAGAATGCCATCGCCGTTACTGGCCACCAGGCACAGCCTGGGGTCGAATTCGGCATCGCTGATGAACTGTTGTCGCCAGGTGTCCAGGTTGGCCACCCGGCCACCGCCCTGTTCCTGGGTCATGCGCAACACGGCATGAATCGCCGGGGCCAGTTCGTCGCGGTAATGGTCCAGGCGGGTGTCAGCCGGCCACTGCGGCGCGGGCAGGCTGCGGGTGAGGTCGCGGCGTAGCAGTTGGTAATACGCGGTCACTATTTACTACCGGCCTTGTTGCGCCACGGTCTGGGCCGCGATCACCAGGCATTTGGTCAGCTCGGGCGACGAGAACTTGGTCAAGACCGAGTTGGCACCGGCCAGGCGGGCTTTTTCGCTGTTCATCGCGCTGTCCAGGGAGGTGTGCAACAGCACGTAGAGGTCCTGGAAATCCGGGGTTTCGCGCAGGGTACGGGTGAGAGCGTAACCGTCCATTTCCGACATTTCGATGTCAGACACCACCACATTGATCTGCCCGGCGGTGCCTTGCAGCTCCAGCAGCACATCGATGGCTTCCTTGGCGCTGCGTGCGGTGTGGCAGGTCAGGCCAAGGTTGCGCAGGGTGTGTACCGATTGCTGCAGGGCCACCTGGCTGTCGTCCACCACCAGGATGCGCGCATGGCCGAGCACTTCGGCTTCTGCCATGGTCAAGTCGGTCGGTGCCACTTCGATCTGCGCGGGGGCGATGGCGTGGATGACTTTTTCGATGTCCAGCACTTGCACCAGCACCCCGTCTACCTGGGTCACGCCGGTGATAAACGAGCGATTGCCGCCGGAGCCAAAGGGCGGCGGGCGGATATCGGTGGTCAGGCAATGCACGATCCGGCTCACCGCTTGCACATGCAGGCCCTGTTTGGAGCGGCTGACATCGGTGACGATCAGGCAGCCGCCGTCGGGGTCTTGCAGGGGCATCTCGCCCAGCGCCCGGCTGAGGTCGATCACCGACAAGGCCGTGCCGCGCAGGGTGGCGATGCCTTTGACGTGCGGGTGGGACTCCGGCAGCTTGGTCAGTGGCGGGCAGGGAATGATTTCGCTGACTTTCAGCAGGTTGATGGCCATCAGCTTGCCGCTGCGCAAGGTAAAGAGCAGAAGCGAGAGTGAATCTGCGCGGGCTTTGGTGGTGGACATAAAAACCTTCTGTGGATCAGGGATAACAATCTATAGCGGGTTATCGACGTTCACGCCAAAAACTGTAGGGGCTGGCAAGCCACACACACTAACAGGTCAACCCTTCCACACCTGCGGGTTCACCAGATCCTGCGGGCGCTGGCCCAACAGGGCGCTGCGCAGGTTGTCCAGGGCGCGGTTGGCCATGGCTTCACGGGTTTCATGGGTGGCCGAGCCGATATGGGGCAAGGTCACCGCATTGCTCAGTTGGAACAGCGGCGACTCGGCCAGGGGCTCGCGCTCATACACATCCAGCCCGGCACCGCGAATACGCTGGGTTTGCAGGGCCTCGATCAGTGCCGGCTCGTCCACCACCGGGCCCCGGGAAATATTCACCAGGATCGCGCTGGATTTCATCAAGCCTAGCTCACGATGGCTGATCAGGTGCCTGGTCTTTTCGCTCAAGGGCACCACCAGGCACACAAAATCCGCCTCGGCCAGTAGTTGGTCCAGGCTGCGCAACTGCGCGCCCAGCTCCTGTTCCAGTGCGGTCTTGCGGCTGTTGCCGCTGTAGATAATCGGCATATTGAAGCCCAGGCGCCCACGGCGGGCGATGGCCGCGCCGATATTGCCCAGGCCGACGATGCCCAGGGTCTTGCCATGTACATCACAGCCAAACAACGGCGCGCCGACGCTGGCTTTCCACTGCCCGGCCTTGGTCCAGGCGTCCAGCTCGGCCACGCGGCGGGCGCTGCTCATCAGCAGGGCAAAGGCCAGGTCGGCAGTGCTTTCGGTCAGCACGTCGGGGGTGTTGGTGAGCATGATCCCGCGTTCGTTGAAGTAGTCCACGTCGTAGTTGTCATAACCCACCGAGACACTGGACACGACCTCAAGCTTGCCCGCACCGTCGAGCTGCGCCCGCCCGAGCTTGCGGCCAACGCCGATCAGGCCGTGGGCGTGGGGCAGGGCTTCATTGAATTGCGCGTTGATATCGCCCTGCCTGGGGTTGGGCACGATGACCTCGAAGTCCTGTTGCAGGCGTTCGATCATTTCGGGAGTGATACGGCTGAAGGCGAGGACAGTCTTTTTCATCGCAAGTGAGGCTCATCGACGGGGAAGAATGCCAAGCACGCTAACATTCCTGCCCACACTTGTCAGGACACCGCTCCCACAGGGGACTTTCTATATTTGGGGGCCGTGTTCCAAATCAGGTTGTAAGGCGCACCGCACCCAAACTGCCACTTAACTCATACGCCACCAGCTCCGCCTGATGCGCCGCGAGGATCTCCGGCAGCGAGCCGCGCAGGTACTCCACCCAAGTCTTGATCTTCGCATCCAGGTACTGGCGCGATGGGTAGATGGCATACAGGTTCAGCTCCTGGGAGCGGTACGTCGGCATCATGCGCACCAGGGTGCCGTTGCGCAGGCCTTCGATGGCCGCGTACACCGGCAGCAGGCCGACGCCCATGCCGCTGATGATCGCGGTCTTCATCGCGTCGGCGGAGTTCACCAGGAACGGCGAGCTGTTGATGCTCACGCTTTCCTGGCCGTCCGGGCCGTTGAAGGCCCATTTGTCCAGCTGGATCACCGGGCTGACCAGGCGCAGGCAGGCATGGTTGAGCAGATCGCTGGGCCGCTGCGCGCAACCATTGGCTTTAACGTAGGCCGGCGAGGCACAGACGATGCTGTAGGTGATCCCCAGGCGCTGGGAGACAAACCCCGAGTCCGGCAACTCGCTGGCGAGCACGATGGACACGTCGTAGCCCTCGTCCAGCAGGTCGGGTACGCGGTTGGCCAGGGTCAGGTCGAAGGTCACGTCGGGGTGGGTGCGGCGGTAGCGGGCAATCGCATCGATCACGAAATGCTGGCCGATGCCGGTCATGGTGTGCACTTTGAGCTGCCCGGCGGGGCGCGCATGGGCGTCGCTGGCTTCGGCCTCGGCCTCCTCGACATAGGCGAGGATCTGCTCGCAGCGCAATAAATAGCGCTTGCCGGCCTCGGTCAGGGCGATGCGGCGGGTGGTGCGGTTGAGCAAGCGGGTTTGCAGATGGGCCTCCAGATTGGAGACCGCGCGCGAGACGTTGGCCGTGGTGGTGTCCAGTTGTCCCGCGGCGGCGGTGAAGCTGCCGGCTTCGGCGACACAACTGAAGGCGCGCATATTTTGCAAAGTGTCCATGGGGTGCTCTCAAGGGAGATGACAAATTGTGACAGAAAGTTACGACTACCAGTGATCCCTACCAATGGATTATCGCCTGAACGGTAACAAAGATTCACAGGAATCCCACCTTATCGCCATTCCCCGCGCCCCCTAGAATTGCCGTACCGTCCCCGCCACACCACCTCAGGAATTCGCAGCAGTGCCGCGTCGCATCAGCAGAGAGCTGAAGACTCTCAGTGTTTGGGCTTTATCGTTAGCAATCAGCGGCTGCATCGGAACCGGAGGGATTGCCCCCCAAGGCAAGCGCCTCGCCGCCAATACCCTGGCTACCGACGACGCGATCCAGAGCGCCGTCCGGGATGCCCACTGGCCGACCAGCCAGTGGTGGCAGGCCTATGGCGACCCGCAGCTCAATCGTTGGATCGACCTCGCCGTACACGGCAGCCCAAGCATGGCCGAAGCCGCCGCCCGGGTGCGTGAAGCGCGGGCCATGGCCGGGTTGGCCGAGTCCGCCGAGGCCGTGCAGATCAACGGCGACGCCAGCCTCAAGCGCCACAACTGGCCCAGCGATCAGTTCTACGGCCCTGGTAAATTGGACAATTCCACCACCTGGGACAACAACGCCGCCCTGGGCCTGAGCTACGCCCTCGACCTGTGGGGCCGCGAGCGCAATGCCAGCGAGCGCGCCGTGGACCTGGCGCATATGAGTGTCGCCCAGGCGCGCCAGGCCCAGCTGGAACTGCAGAACAACGTGGTGCGCGCCTATATCCAGCTGTCGTTGCATTACGCCCAGCGCGATATCGTCGCCGCCACCCTGGCCCAGCAACAGCAGATCCTCGACCTGGCGCAAAAACGCCTGGACGGTGGCATCGGCACGCACTTTGAAGTCAGCCAGGCCCAGACCCCGTTACCGGAAACCCACCGGCAACTGGACGCCCTCGACGAAGCAATCGCCCTGACCCGCAACCAACTGGCCGCCCTGGCCGGCAAGGGCCCGGGGGCGGGCGCAAGCTTGCAGCGGCCGACCCTGGCCCTTGGTGCACCGCTGAAATTGCCCTCGGCACTGCCCGCGCAATTGCTCGGCCAGCGCCCGGACGTGGTCGCCAGCCGTTGGCAGATCGCGGCCCAGGCCCGGGGGATTGACGTGGCCCACGCCGGTTTCTACCCCAACGTCGACCTGGTGGGCAGCCTCGGCTACGTCGCCACCGGCGGCGGCATGCTGGAGTTTCTCACCGGCAAGAAGCTCAACTACAGCGTCGGCCCGGCGATCACCTTGCCGATCTTCGACGGTGGCCGCCTGCGCGCGCAATTGGGCGAGGCCAGCGCCGGCTACGACATTGCCGTGGCCCGCTACAACCAGACCCTGGTCAATGCGCTCAAAGGCATCAGCGACCAACTGATCCGCCGTGAATCCATGGCCAAGCAGCAAACCTTCGCCGCCGAGTCGGTGGCCTCGGCGCAGAAAACCTATGACATCGCAATGATCGCCTACCAGCGCGGCCTGACCGATTACCTCAACGTGCTTAATGCCCAAACCCTGCTGTTTCGCCAGCAGCAGGTCGAGCAACAGGTCCAGGCTGCGCGCCTGAGCGCCCATGCCGAACTGGTCACCGCCCTGGGCGGCGGCCTGGGCGCGGGCAACGATGCGCCGGCTGCAGGCCAGACACTCCCCAGCAAGACCCCGGCGGCCTTGGCCGTGTTCGATCACTGATCAGGTTGCCCATGACTCCCTTGCCTGCACCGCTGCGTTGGCTGCATTCCCTGGAATGGCGCCGTGGCTTTTTCGACTGGGCACGCAGTGACGGCGTGACCTGGGTGTATATCTTCAAAGTACTGATCGCCGCCTTTCTCACCCTGTGGCTGGCCATGCGCCTGGAATTGCCACAACCGCGTACCGCGATGATCACCGTGTTTATCGTGATGCAACCGCAAAGCGGCCAGGTGTTCGCCAAGAGTTTCTACCGCTTCCTCGGCACCTTGGCGGGGTCGGCGGTGATGGTGTTGTTGATCGCCCTATTTGCGCAAAACACCGAGCTGTTCCTGGGCGCGCTGGCGATCTGGGTTGGCGTGTGTACGGCTGGTGCGACCCGCAACCGTAACTTTCGCGCCTATGGTTTTGTGCTGGCCGGTTATACGGCGGCGATGGTCGGCCTGCCGGCGCTGGCCCACCCGGACGGCGCGTTTATGGCGGCGGTGTGGCGGGTGCTGGAAATCTCCCTGGGGATTCTGTGTGCGACCCTGGTCAGCGCCGCGATCCTGCCGCAAACCAGCAGTGCGGCCATGCGCAACGCCTTGTACCAGCGCTTCGGCACCTTCGCGCTGTTCGTGACCGATGGCCTGCGTGGTCGTAGCCAGCGTGAAGGGTTTGAAAGCAGCAATGTGCGCTTTATCGCCGAAGCCGTGGGCCTGGAAGGGCTGCGTAGCGTCACCGTATTCGAAGACCCGCATATGCGTCGGCGCAATGGCCGGCTCAGTCGCTTGAACAGCGAATTCATGGGCATCACCACCCGGTTCAACGCCCTGCACCAGTTGCTTGAACGCCTGCGCAGCGATGCCGCCGACCATGTGGTGGCCGCGATCAAGCCCGGCCTGCAGGACCTGGCCGAGTTGCTCGATGGCTTCAGCGGGCGCGCCTTGACCAGCCCCGATGCTGCGCGCCTGGTGAGCCAACTGACGACCTACAAGGAGAGCCTGCCGGCCAAGGTCCGCAGCCTGCGGGCGATGTTCCAGGAGAGCAGCCCCAACGATGCCGAGCAGTTGGATTTCCACACCGCTTATGAGCTGCTGTACCGCTTTGTCGATGACCTGCACAACTACGCGCAGACCCACGCCTCCCTGGCCGAGCACAGCCACGCACGGGAGCACTGGGACGAGTCCTACACGCCGAAAACCAACTGGCTGGCCTGCGCCGCGTCGGGGATTCGCGCCTCATTCATTCTGCTGGTACTGGGCAGTTACTGGGTGGCCACGGCCTGGCCCAGCGGCGCGACCATGACCCTGATCGCGGCGGCCACTGTCGGCTTGTCGGCCGCCACGCCAAACCCTAAGCGCATGGCCTTCCAGATGGCCTGCGGGACCTTGATCGGCGCGCTGGTGGGGTTTGTGGAAATGTTCTTCGTGTTTCCCTGGATCGACGGCTTCCCCTTGCTCTGCGTGATGCTCGCCCCGGTGATCGTGCTTGGCGCGTTCCTCTCGTCGCGCCCGCAATACGCCGGGGTCGGCCTGGGCCTGTTGATTTTTTTCAGCACCGGTTCGGTGCCGGATAACCTGACGATCTACAACCCCTACACCTTTATCAACGACTACATCGCCATGATCATCGGCATGCTGGTGTGTGCCGCGGCGGGGGCGATCATCCTGCCGCCCAACAGCCCCTGGCTATGGCGTCGCCTGGAGCGCGACCTGCGCGAGCAAGTGGTGTATGCCATCAGTGGCAAGCTCAAGGGCCTGGCCTCGGGGTTTGAAAGCCGCACCCGCGACCTGCTGCACCAGGCCTATGGCCTGGCCGCCGGCCAGCCGCAGGTGCAACGCAACCTGCTGCGCTGGATGTTCGTGGTGCTGGAGGTCGGCCACGCGATCATCGAATTGCGCAAGGAACAGGCGATCCTGCCGGTGCACCCGGCCTATGCCCAATCCCAGCCCTGGCGCCAGGCGATCCGGGTGATGGGGCGCTCGCTGGTGCGGCTGTTCTTGCAGCCGAGCCAGAGCAACCTGGAGCGCGCGCTGGTGGCGGTCGATCACGCCATCAGCCGCGTGCAGGCCACCGACGAACCCTTCGCCCCGCACTTCGACACTTCGGCCCTGCGCCGGGTGAAAAGCTACCTGCACTTTATCCGCACCTCCCTGCTGGACCCGCAATCGCCCCTGGCTGCCTTCAAGCCTTCCGGAGTCGCCCATGCCTCGTGAAATCGCGTTCCACGGCATCTACATGCCAACCATGACCCTGATGTTTTTTATCGCCGCCGCACTGGCCTGGGCCCTGGATCGCTGCCTGGCGGGCTTTGACCTGTACCGTTTTTTCTGGCACCCGGCGCTGCTGCGCCTGAGCCTGTTCACCTGTCTTTTCGGCGCCATGGCGCTGACCGTCTACCGTTGAGAATGCCCCGATGAAAAAGTTTTTCAGCCTGCTCGCAACCCTACTGGTTCTGGCCCTGGCGATCTGGATTGGCCGTACCTTGTGGGTCCATTACATGCAGACCCCATGGACCCGCGATGGCCGGGTGCGCGCCGACATCATCAACGTGGCCGCCGACGTCACCGGCGAAGTGGTGGACGTGCCGGTGCGTGACAACCAGTTGGTGAAAAAGGGCGACCTGCTGATGCAGATCGACCCCGAGCACTACCGCATTGCGGTCAAGCAGGCGCAGTCTGTGGTCGCCTCACGCAAGGCCACCTGGGAAATGCGCAAGGTCAACGCCCACCGCCGCGCCGACCTTGATGCCCTGGTGATTTCCAAAGAGAACCGCGACGACGCCAGCAACATCGCCGACTCGGCCCTGGCCGACTACCAACATGCCCTGGCGCAACTGGAGGCCGCCGAACTGAACTTGAAACGCACGCAAGTCGTGTCTGCCGTCGACGGCTATGTCACCAACCTCAACGTGCATCGCGGTGACTATGCGCGTATTGGCGAGGCGAAGATGGCGGTAGTCGATAGGCACTCGTTCTGGGTCTACGGCTTCTTTGAAGAAACCAAGCTGCCCCATGTGAAAGTCGGTGATAAAGCCGACATGCAACTGATGAGCGGCGAGACCCTCAAGGGCCATGTGGAAAGCATCTCCCGCGGCATCTACGACCGCGACAACCCCGAGAGCCGCGAACTGATCGCCGACGTGAACCCGACGTTCAACTGGGTACGCCTGGCCCAGCGGGTGCCGGTGCGCATTCATATTGATGAAGTGCCGCAGGGGGTGTTGTTGGCGGCGGGGATTACGTGCACCGTGATCGTCAACCCGGCGCAAGACTAAAGAGCGGTTGGCATTTTTGCCGTGGTTTTACGCCGACGTTTGACCCTTAGCATGCTGGTGTAGCGGCGGTGGTTTCTTGTATTGAGGATAATCAGGCAGAACAGCGACTGAAGCAGGGGAAATAGCGCAAACAGAGTCACTGGGTGGCTACCCAAGTAGCCTGCCGAAAGCAGAGCATTCAGAGCAGCGACGCATGCCAGTAACGCAGGGCCTGAACGAAATCCCGCCACCATCAGGGCCAACCCGATACACATGACCAATACCAGCACCAGGCTCGCCATCACAGCGTATTCGCTAGAGAGATGGTTCATTCGGGCGTAATAAGACAGGCTGTGTGACAGGTTGCCTGAGATGCTGACTAAGTTCATCGATACCGCAGTGCCCACACTGAAAGCAAACCGTTGGGTGTAACCAAGCACTGTTCGTGGCTCTCGCACCGGATTAGGGTTATTGCTCATGGCTACCGAACTCCTCATAAATGGCTATGACGATGTGGTTAAGATTTCCAGAGACACTACTGCCTGCGACTGCTAGAGCGGCACCTATCTGATCGGCTATCTGAGTGAGAATGTCCTGGCGTAATTGGGTGTTGCTGTAGCGTTTGGGAAGTGTTCCGGCTAACTGCTTTAACCGGATTATTTCGCGAGGATGTCGAGGGTTTTTCAAGCGTAGGACTTCATCTGTGAGCTTTGCACGCTCTTGGCGACTCATGCCTCTGAGGATATCTGTCAGGTTGCGGCCCGTTGTTTTTTGGATCGTCATCACTGTTTTGACCGTGACAACCGTTGTACTACCTGCACCGACCAATGAAAGGCCATCCAATGCAGTACTCATCGCTTGATACCAACTCAGCGAGTCGTAATAGTCGTTCTTGGTGGGGTTAGTTAATTCCCTATATGTCCTCCATACACCGTTGATGCACTGTAAGCCGCTGGCGGCTGCGGCCGTATAGGCGATATGGGTAACGGCCAGGCTGGCTCCCCCACTTAATGGCGCAGATGCCACACCTATAGTCGCAACGGTTATTCCGATAATTGCTCCTGCGCAAGAAACGCTCATTCCCGCTGCTTCTATAAGTAGCTTTGACTCACGAGACGAACGGGCTGCCAACTCCGCATATTGGTTGGCCGTCATTCCACCTGACACTTCCCGCAAAATCACCCGCTTGGGCGTGATACTGCACAACGGCACAAACTCGCGCAGTACCGTCACCTGATAATCACTGCCGATATGCACCACCCCAGCCCCGACGATGGCGGGGTTGGCGTCAATGGTTCGATAGAGTTTTGGCAAGTCCAGCAGGCTGGTCAGTCGCTGGCGGGTTGCGGTGTGGGCGCCGGGCACGCCGCTGTTGAGAACATTCGTGAGCATCCATTCACCTTCCCCTGGGCAGAGGGGAAAGAGCCTGAAGACTGAGCCCGGCGAATGATGTCAGCTAGTTCGCGGATTGCTGTAGGAGCCGGCTTCTACAGGGGAGGGTTATTGGCCCTGGATATAGGTCTCATGCAGATGCCGCCACAGCAGCGCGCCACTGGCCTGTTGCTCGAACACCACGGTGGCCCGGCGGTCTGTCTGGGTGCCGCTGTGATCAACCTGATGCTCACGGTAAGTCAGCGTGGCACCGCGCGCATGGCGGTCGATGCCTGCCAGTTCACTCAAGGTGATTTTCAACCCGGGCCGCATGCCGCCCAGGCGAGTGAACAGGGCATGGACCCCGGCGGCATTGACCCGCGCGCCGGTAGCGGGGGCGATCATGCTGAACTCGGGGGAGAAGCGCGCCAGTAGAGTGTGCAACGTGCCTTCAGGGGCTGTGCCTGCAAACCATTGCTCGATCTCGATGTGGGTCTGGATCACTTCTGCAAAAAAATCGCTGTAGTCAATCATTGCGCAGGCTCGCTGGCTGGGTGAAGCAGCGCCCGTACCCTGGAGGCATCCAGGCGTAGCACTGCCAAGAGCGGCAGCAGTGTCAGGGCTGCCGCGATCGTGAAGGTCATGGTGAAGGAATCCGAGGCCGAGAGCACGGCGCTGAGTGCCGCCGCACCGAGGCAAAAGCTCAATTGTCGATTGATATTCCACAACGCGCTGGCGTGGCCCATGCGTTCGGTGGGGATATCCAGGAACGCCAGGGTCTGCGCGGTGCTGCTGCACAGGCTGCCACCCAGGCCCATCAGGGCATAGGCGCAGATAATCAGGGCGGGCTGGGCAGCCGTGAGCAGCAGGATGCCGCCACCTTGCAAGGCCATGCCGGCCAGCAGCAATGGCTTGGGCCCGCAACGGCTGAACAGTTGCTTGCCCAGGTAGATCGCCAGGGCTGAGGCCAGTGCCCACGGCAGCATCAAGGCCCCGGTGCGTGTCGCGTCGTATCCAAGGCCTCGCAGGTAGAGGATGGCGACCAGGCTGGTGCCGATAAACACACCGGGGATGAATAGATACACCAACATCGCTACCCGCAGCATCGGGCTACCGAGTTGTTTGAACAGGCTCCCCAGTGCCAGGGCCGGCCGCACGGTGGCGGGCACATCGGGTGTTATCCACAGCAAGGCCAGCAGCAGGGTCAGGAGGGCCAATGGCAGGTTGGCATAGAAGATCCAGCGCCACGACACGCTGTCGACGAGCAAGCCGCCCAGCGCCGGGGAGAGCGCCGGCACCAGCAGCGCCACCGACATCACTCGGGCTGTCAGTTGGTGGCGCTGCCCGGGGGCAACGTGTCGATACGCCAGGGCCTGGCCCACCGGTATCAGCAACCCGCCGCCCAAGCCCTGCAACAGCCGCCAGCCGATCAGCGCCTGGATCGACTCGGCCTGGCCCACCAGCACCGACGCCATGCCAAACAGCCCCAGGCTCGCGGCGATCAACCGCCGTTCGCCCACTGCTGCGGCGAGCCATACGCTCAGCGGGATAATCACGGTGAGGCCGAGCAGGTACGCATTGCTGATCCAGGCCAATTGCGTGACAGAGGCGTGCAGCTGCCTGGCGATATCCGGGTAGGCAACGGTGGCGACAAACATGTTCACCAGGTCCAGGGCCAAGCCCAGTAAAAAGATCCAGGCGACTTTCGAGGGATAGGTCATAGGGCGATCCGGCAGTTGAGGCGGGCAGGGTAGGCCGGTTGCAGGGCTTGGGATACACGGCTTTGCCTGTTAGTTTGTCAAAATAATTTTGACAAAGGGGGCCCTACGCCATGGTCAGCCTGGACCGATTCGATACTTTCAAGGCCGTGGTCGAGGCCGGCTCGCTGACCGCGGCTGCGGATCTGCTGGGCCAGACCCGTGCAGTGGTCAGTTTCAATCTCAAGCGCCTGGAAGCCGAACTGGGCGTTACCCTGCTGACCCGCACGACCCGCCAACTGGCGCTCACCGATGCCGGCGAGCGTTTCTACCTGCGCTGCACACGCATGCTCGAAGAGGCGCGGCTGGCGGTGGAAGAGGCCCGTTCTGAACATGCCCAGCTCAAGGGCACACTGCGCATCACCACCACCGTCGAATATGCGCTGGCGGTGGTCGCCCCGGCAGTGGAAGGCTTTCGCCGCCTGCACCCGGACCTCAATATTCACTTATCCACATCCTCCACCCATGCCGACCTGATTTCCGAGCGTTTCGACGTGGCGATTCGGCTGGGGCGCCTGCTGGACTCCAATCATCGGGCGGTGCAGTTATCCACCTATCAGGTATTTGCCGTTGCGGCGCCCGGCACGGGTACTGCTCATACGCTGGATGAACTTGAGCAACTGCCCAGGCTGGGGCATGGCCGCTTGACCGAACTGAGCGTGACCGATCCGGCAGGTTGTGAGCATCAATATCGCTCGGCTCCCAGTGCGCTGGTGGTTGACAGTGCCGCCGTGCTTCAAGCATTTGCCGTGCGCGGCCATGGCGTGGCGATTCTGCCGCAGTGGTTGGTGCAGGCGGACCTGGACGCAGGGCGGTTGGTGCGCTTGTTGCCGGATCATCGCTTCGCGCCCCAAGGGGTGTATGCGTTGTATCCGGACACGCGGCATTTGCCGCTTAAGGTGCGGGCGTTTATTGATTTTATGAAATAGCGCAAACCCTGTGGAAAGGGGGCAAGCTCGCCACCGTGATCAAAGTGTCCCACCCAGCCCAAACCGCTTCTTCAACACCGTCTCCAACACCCCCTTGGGCAGCAGTGCGGCCATCAACGGCAACGCCCGGCTGCCATTGCCCGAACGCAGCAGGCGCGGTGGTTGGCTCTGTTGCACGGCCTTGAACACATCCGCTGCAAACAGGCTGGCCGGGGTTGGTTTGTCCTGGGAGGCCTGGGAGCGGGCACGAATGCCATCACGCAATGGCCACCATGGCGACTTCTCGTTGATCAACAGCTCGGCTTGGGCGCCGGCGTTTTTTGCAAAGCTTGTATCGATAGCCCCCGGCTGCACTTCCATCACCCGCACGCCAAACGGCGCCAGCTCCATGCGCAATGCGTCGCTCAAGGCATGCACGGCGGCCTTGGAGGCGCAGTAGGCACCGGCAAACGGCGTGACCAGCACCCCGGACACGCTGCCGATATTCACCACCAGCCCCTTGCGCGCGCGCAGGGCGGGGAACAGGGCCTGGGTCACGCCGACAATGGCGAACACGTTGGTCTCGAACTGGCGCTGCAGGGCCTCGGTGCCGCCATCGAGCAGTGGGCCCATGGCGCCGTAGCCGGCGTTGTTGATCAGCACATCCAGCTCGCCGACGTGCCCGGCCAGTTGTGCCAGGGCCGGCCCGTCATTGACATCCAGTTGCACGGCCTGGAAGCCGGCAGCCTGGAGTGCCGCGACATCTTCAGGGCGGCGGGCGCTGGTCCAGACGTCGTAGCCTGCGGCCTTGAAGGCATCGGCCAGGGCACGGCCGATGCCGCTGGAGCAACCGGTGATAAGTACGTTGGGCATGGATCAATCCTTTGTGGTTGTTAGTCGCAGAAGCTGCCTTGCAGGTGCTCGGCGCGAAACTCCAGGGTTTGCGGGCGGTAGCCGGGGCGCAATGGCGGCACTGGCAGGCAGTCTTCCCAGGTGGCGCCGGCCTGCAACTCGCCGGGGCCGCGATAGCGTGGGGCGGCGTAGACGTTATCGGCCAGGTTCACCGTGTCACCCGGCGCGTAGGCGGCGACGCGCCAGCGCAGTTCGGTCAGGGGCACGTCATTGCCGTTGTTGAGCGTGAGCTGCAGGGGGCGGTCGGCGGGGCACTGTTCGGGGGCGTAGGTGATGCGCAGTTCCAGGCGCGCCAGTTGCGCGGCTTCGCGGTTGTCCAGCCAGACCACCCACAGCGCCACGCAGCCCAGGCCCACTGCGGCGGCGAGGGAGACTGGCAACGCCCTGGCCGGGTAGCGCAGCAACAGGATCAGCCAGGTGACGATCAGCAAAACGCCGAAAAACATGGGGGCAGCCTCGTGGAGAGATGAGCCATCGTACCGTTGACGGCATGCGGTTGCCTATCGGGTTGCGATTGCCCGCAAATGGACATTCCACGTTACCTTGGTGCGGGAATCAATGCTGTTGTTCGCCTCACAGATGTATATACAGCCACAGACTGACCTCCGTTGTTCTGCGGTTTTTTTATACATACCGAGAGCAAACCTCATGAGCTTATCCATACAAAACTTTTCTCTTCCTGCTTATCAGACCTTCGCTCCTGCCGACGAGAGCCGCCCAGTAACGTCTACCTCCACTGGGCAATCAACCCCCCGTGCAGGCAGCAGTGACCTGGACCACCGTAATGCGCTGACCCTGACACTGGCAGGGCTGGAGGAAGGCATTACCACGGGGCGTGTCTCCAATGAGCATATCCTCCCGGCCCTGCAGGCCGCCAAGGTACAACTGGCGCCCGATGCGCAACACTCGGGCCCGACACTGCAAGTCAGCCTTGCGCAATACATCACGGCCAATGGTTGGAGCCTTCCGCAAAACCGCGAGGAGCTTATCCAACTCAGGCAAACCCTCTCGTCCCTGGCGCCTACCAGCCCCTCGAATGCTTACGCCGTCATTACCGAGCGAGTCGCCAAGGCCAATGCCGAGAAAGCCAAATTCAAAACGGTGGCGTTGGGTACGGCTGCGGCATTTCCCGATGTGCGCAAAGAAGCCAAAAAGCGGGCGGAAGAGATTGTGTTCCAGTTGACCGGAACCCATGTGGACGCCGATAAGACTTATTTGAATCGTTTCAACGGCTCGCAATCTGCGGCAACCGTTACCGGTTGGGAACACATGAATGAGGAACCCTCTTCTTCAATCAGTTTGACCGATGCGGTATTGAAGAACTTTTCCGAGTCCGACGGAGTTCCCGGCAGCCTGGACTCGCAAGCGGGTTTGTATAAAGACGGCCCCGGGCAAAGTACAAAAGGCGGCTACGGCGCCCATAACCAAATCCCCCTGGCGCCGTCGAGCTTTATGAAGGCCCTCTGGGAGTCCGATTTCCAGACGACCATGTCGGGCAAAATCGACCGTTTCTGGAAAGGCCACGCCGAGGATTACCGCACCGTCCAGAAAGGCATATTCCTCTATAAGGCAAGCGCGCAACTCAAGTCCCAGGAAGCCAAGTTACCTGCCGAACGAGCGTTGCAGCCACCCGAGCATGAGTTCACCAGAAGCGACTATAGACGGCTGATGAAGGCGGTTACCGGTGAGGAAATCACTGAAGAGCAGCCCCTGACGGTCGAAAAATTGCAGGCAAAATCCCCGGTAACCGGTGATGTCCAGGCCCATGCATTCGATATCAATGGGTTCCAGTCCAGTGACATTGTGCGTTTTACCCTGCCCGGCGAGGGGCCCGCAAAATATGTCAACGGTCGCCCGGATGGCGTGCAGATTCTCTATATACCTGACGCCCAGCCGGCCTTCCTCAAATTCGCCTCGCTGGAAAAAATGGATCAATGGGTCAGCGATCAAGCCAAGACACCGCAGTCGCTCACAGCCCTGGAGTCGCACTTCTCGCTGGCGGATCGGCAGAACAGAGAGACCGGGGGGTTTGGCGGTGCCTTATTTACGGCAATCGTGCCGCTGATATCCCTGGCCCCTGATATCCGTCCTAAAAAAGGCCTTGATGCAACGTTGGAGTATCTCGGTACGGGAAGCGTCAGCAATCAGGAGGGCAACGTCATTGATCGCGGCAACTTCGCGATCAAGGGCGATGTGTTCAGTCACATGGCGGATCTAGGCCAGCAGCGCATGAAAGACGATGCAGACACCGCGATCAAATCCAACAGCGAGGTCACGCGTGACACCTGGCTCAACGATATCTCGGTCGGTGCCCAATTGCTGCTTAAACTGGCGCCGCTGGGGGCGCCGGTCGCCGCTGCCGCTGTCCTCACAGGCCTCACGGAAGTCGTGCTGGGCAGCGAAAAAGAGGCGTCGGGCGACACCCAGGCTGAACGTCATGACGGGGCATCGAAGACATTCGACGGGATGCTCAATACCTTGTTCTCTTCTATCGGTGTCGGCTCAGCAGCCGAAGATCCCTTTGCCCTGCCCAAAGAAGAGCCATTAGGTATTGACCCACCCCTCGAATCTGCACCCGAACCCGCATCTGGCCCTGGCGACATTGGTTCCGAGGCGTCCAATCGTCTGCAACCGTCACAAGCGGGCAATATCAGCGCCTACGCCGTTGAGGATGGCGAGTCATTGCTGGCCAAGAGTACGGTCAATACCAAAGGGATTTATCAATACAAGGACGAGACGGGAACCGATCGTTGGTTTATCCGGTATACCGATCAGTCAGGTGTTGCCAAGACGTATGAGGTCAGAAGCGATTTCAAACTCAGTGACAACTATGTCGAGATTATAGATCCCCAGACCCGTAAAACCGTCTTGACCGTCGAGGCGGATGCCAATAACGAATGGATCCCGAGCAGGACAGTGGGGGGCAACAAAAAAACCGGTAAGAACATGAGCGCGGGCCAAGAACGCCCAGCCGGGCAAGGCGCGCTGGCATCAAGCTCAACAGCGAATCAACCCTTGGCCAATCATCAGGATTGGCAATCGATAGTGGATTCGGGCACTTACAACGGCAAGCCGGTTTACATTCACTACACCAGCAAGGAAGGCGCCGAAGCGATTGCCCGCGAGCGCAGCATTAATGATTTGGCGCGTGGTGAAAGGCGCGCGGGTTCAAAGGGCGGCGTGTACGTTAACCCTCCAGGCCAGCAATTCAACAGTGAAAACGTTGAGACCCTGTTGTTTTTAGGGAATGAACGCTATGTGGGCAGTGGCGACTATATGGTGATCTTCAGCTCTGACCAGGCGCCCGTGGATATAGGCGCGGTCACGCAGGGCAGTCAGTTCCGTGAGCTCAAGATGGCCAAGGCAATCAAGCTGACGCCATCGAATTTTTTGTATTTGGGGCCGAACACCTTCAAGAACTATTTCGAGTAAAGGGGCAACGCTATGTGGGTGATCGCTGCCGTTGCGTGCCGTGGCACCCATAGAAAAAGCCCCCACCCAACCCACTGCGGATAGGGGACGCAATGGGCTGGGCGAGGGCTTTTTGTTCTGCGGTGTTACTGCGCGATGGTTTTCACCGACACACCACGCTCAACCGGGGTCGAGCGCCCGTAGATATCTTCAAAGCGCTCGATATCGTCCTCGCCCAGGTAGCTGCCCGATTGCACTTCGATGATTTCCAACGGGATCTTGCCCGGGTTGCGCAGGCGGTGCACCGAGGCAATCGGGATGTAGGTGGACTGGTTCTCGCAGAGCAGGAACACGTTCTCGTCGCAGGTCACTTCGGCGGTGCCGCTGACCACGATCCAGTGTTCGGCGCGGTGGTGGTGCATCTGCAGTGACAGGCACGCGCCCGGCTTGACCGAGATGTGCTTGACCTGGAAACGCCCGCCCATGTCCACCGAGTCGTAGGAGCCCCACGGGCGGTAGACCTCGCAGTGGTTCTGGGTCTCGCTGCGCCCCTGTTCGTTGAGGGTGTTGACCATCTGCTTGACGCCCTGGACCTTGTCCTTGTGGGCAATCATCATCGCGTCCTTGGTTTCCACCACCACGATGTTTTCCAGGCCGATCACCGATACCAGCTTGCCGTTGCCGTGGATCATGCAGTTCTTGCTGTCCTGGATCACCACGTCGCCCTTGGTCACGTTGCCGTTGGCGTCCTTGTCGTTGACCGCCCACAGCGAGGCCCAGCAACCCACGTCGCTCCAGCCGGCGCTCAGCGGCACCACGCAGGCGCGCTGGGTTTTTTCCATGACCGCGTAGTCGATGGAATTGTCCGGGCAGCAAGCGAAGGTGGCTTCGTCGAAGGTCACGGTATCGGCGGTCTGCTCGCTGCGCTCCAGGGTCAGCACGCAGGTGTCGTAGATGTCCGGGTCGTGCTTTTTCAGCTCTTCGAGGAAGCGGCTGGCGCGGAACAGGAACATGCCGCTGTTCCAGAAGTAACCGCCGCTCTTGACGAACTCGACAGCGCGTTTTTCATCGGGTTTTTCCACGAACTGCTGCACCCGGCTGACGCCTTCGGGCAGCAGTGAATCGTTGGTGGACTTGATGTAGCCGTAACCGGTTTCCGGGCGGGTGGCCGGCACGCCGAACAGCACCATCTCACCACGCTCGGCGGCCACGGTGGCCAGGGCCAGGGCGCGTTGCAGGGCTTTCTGATCGTCCAGTACATGGTCGGCCGGCAGCACCAGCATCAACTCGTCACGGCCTTCGTTGACCAGCATCATCGCGGTCAGGGCCACGGCCGGCGCGGTGTTGCGCCCGAACGGCTCCATCAGGATGCGCTGGCTTTCCAGCTTACGGGCGCTCAACTGCTCGTTGACGATAAAGCGATGGTCCTTGTTGCAGACCACGATCGGGCTGTCCATGCCTTCAAACACCAGGCGTTCCAGGGTCTGCTGGAACAGCGTGTGCTCGCCGGTCAGGGCCAGGAACTGCTTAGGGAACTGTTTACGCGAAAGCGGCCAAAGACGTGAGCCGCTACCACCGGAAAGGATTACTGGGATCATGGGTGTTTCTCCTTGAATCGATTTGGGTCAGAGCTACGAAGGTTTGTCGTTTCACTCTTGTTTTTGTCTCGGTCCTGAGTCGAAACGCGGACAGTGTGGGAGCTGGCTTGCCAGCGATAGCGCCTTCAAGACCGCCATCGCTGGCAAGCCAGCTCCCACAAGGGGATGTGTCAACTCAGGGAAATCATCAGCGGGTCGACACCGGGCGCTTGACCCACACCGGCGACAGGCTCGCACCGGAGCCCATGACATACAGCACCGCCGCTTCACCGCGTTCCAGCGCCACCGGCTTCACGTCGCCGACCTTCTTGTCGCCGTCGTACAGCGCCAGGCTGACCTTCACCGGGTTGATCTCGCGCTCGCCACGGCCCTTGGCGGCCACGGCCTTGACCACGTCGGTCTTGCCGTCGGCGGTCTTCAGGGTCAGGGCCTTGTCGCTGAGGTTCTGCACGCGCACCAGGGATTTTTGCTTGTTCTTGAACGGCGGTTCTTCGATCAACTGCGGCTGGCCAGTGCCGCTGTTGACCAGGGTGTAGTAGTGATCGGCGGCCAGCTTGACCGTGACGTTCTGGCTGCCGACCTTGGCGCTGTAGTCGCCGCCTGGCAGGAAGCTGAAGTCACTGCTGGCCAGCGGCGCGACGTCGCTCAGCGCGGTGTTGCCGACGCTGGCGCTGACTTCCTGGTTGCTGGCGTTGAACAGGCGCACGAAGCTGGAGCCTTTCGGCGCGACAGGGCCGTAGAGGGCGGCGTCGCCGGCGGAGGCGGACATTGATACGACGCTCATGCCGATGGCCAGGGCCAGGGGCTTGGCGAGACGACGCGCAGTTGTAGTGAAAGTCATATGAGTTACCTCTCTTTCAGTTTTGCGCCCGGTCGGGCGTCTCGGATGTTTGGTGGTTACTGGCCATGTTTTGTTGGCGCGTACCGGCTTGTTTGAGTTGCGCGACCCACTTGGGGTCGGCCTCGCCGATTTCGTTGTTCACAGGCAGATAGCGTTCCGGAAACTCCCAGATCAGCACTTGCGGCGGGCTGTTCTTGAAGTCAGCGCTTTTCAGGTAGCTGAGCATCGGCAGGATCGGGCCGTGGCCGTCTTCGGAGTAGTTCACCACGTCGCTGCCCAGGGCTTGCTTCAGGGCGCCGACGAAGTTCCAGTTGGGGTTGGCGCTGTAGCTGGTGCCCACCAGGGCCACCGGCATCTCGCTGTCGGCAAACAGCGCATCGTCGCCCGCGGCCTGGGCTTGCACGGCGTGGGTCACGCGTTTTTGCAGGGGCTCCTTGGGCGGCATCAGGTTTTCAAACAGTGGGTCCAGGGGCAGGAACAGGCGCAGGTCGCCGCTGTGGGGGACGATGCCCTCGGCGTCGGTGACAAAACGCTGGGGCTCGCCACTGAGCAGGGTCTTGGCGTTGATCACACGGGCCAGTTGCTTGGCGGCGACTTCGGCGCCCTCCGGGGTCCAGTGGGTGTCGGTGCGCAGGAACACTTGCTGGCCATGCAGCTTGGCTTGTTGCAATGGGCCCAGCAGGTCAGGGGCGATGATCTGGTCGGCGGCCACCCGGGCATGGAAGTCCTGGTAGAGCCCGGCATGAATGCTCGCCGGCTGCACGTCGCCCAAGTGCTCGGGGTACAGACGCACCTTGGCCGGGACAATCGCCATCACCAACTGCACGCCCTTGGCCTTGAGGGCCTGGCGCACGCCTTCGACCAGGGCGTAGTTGTCTTGCAGGTTCTGCTCCTGGTTGACGGCGGGGTTGAACTCCTCGTCGCTGTACAACCAGTGGTCGCGGCCCAGCACCACGCCGGGACGGCCTTCGTTGAACAGCTTGTAGTCCAGGGCGGCCCACAGGTTGGTGCCCAGGCGCTTGATCGGGAACTCATCGTCATAATGGGTCTCGACCGCCTTGGCCCAGCGCCCGTTGAGCACGGTGGCGTCGGCGTGGGTGCTGAAACCGAAGAAACTGCGTAGCGACCACGCGCCCAGGGCCACAAGCAGGGCCATGAACAGCGCGGCGTAGAGGATGCGGAATGAACGGGTCATGGTCGGCTCCCTCAGAACTGGAAGTAAAGGAACGGCGAGAAGCTTTGCGCCGAGAGTTTCAGGATCGACGCCACGAACAGCAGCAGGATCAGGGCGCGCATGGCATAGCGTGGCCAGTCGGCGGTCCAGTAGGCCGGTTGCACGGCGGCGTTGCTGCCGACGCTGAAACCAGGCTCCTGGATACTGCCGGGGTTATCCCCAGGCACGGCCTTGATCAGGCTCGGGTCAGCCGGCTTGGCCTTGTCGGCCGGGCGATTGCTGTAGAAGTCGCGCAGGCCGAAGAACGCCAGCGTGGCGTAGGCCACCACCATGGTCGCCACTTG
Source organism: Pseudomonas sp. ICMP 8385 (assembly GCF_002699915.1). Classification (NCBI taxonomy): domain Bacteria; kingdom Pseudomonadati; phylum Pseudomonadota; class Gammaproteobacteria; order Pseudomonadales; family Pseudomonadaceae; genus Pseudomonas; species Pseudomonas sp. ICMP 8385. Next base: position 237,645 of record NZ_LKBY01000001.1, read on the forward strand.
CAGGCCGGTGAGGTTGGCGCGGTTGAGTTCCGACAGCGACCACTCGCCAAAGCTGAACATCGCGCCGTACATGCGCCCGGCGACGTGCAGGTTTTCGGCACGGAAGATCACCCAGCCCATCACCACCAGCAGGAAGGTGAAGGCCCAGCGCACCGGGTTGAAGCTGCGGGGCGAGGTGTTGAGGCCGATGGCTTTTTCAATCGCCAGCCACATGCCGTGCCAGGCGCCCCAGACGATGTAGGTGATGTTCGCACCGTGCCACAGGCCACCGAGCAGCATGGTCAGGAACAGGTTGCGGTAGGTGGTCAGCGTGCCTTTGCGGTTGCCGCCCAGGGTGATGTACAGGTAGTCGCGCAGCCAGGTAGACAAGCTGATATGCCAGCGCCGCCAGAACTCGGTGATCGATTGGCTGATATAGGGTTGCTTGAAGTTTTCCATAAAGCGGAAACCCATCATCAAGCCCAGGCCGATGGCCATGTCGCTGTAGCCGGAGAAGTCGAAATACAGCTGCGCGGTATACGCCAGCGCGCCGAGCCAGGCATCACCGGTGCTGGGGTTTTGCAGGGCAAAGCAATGATCGGCCACCACCGCCAGGGTGTCGGCGATAAACACCTTCTTGATAAAACCCTGCATGAACCGCGTGCAGCCCTCGGAGAATTTATCCAGGGTGTGGGTGCGGTTGTTGAACTGGTCGGCCAGGTCGCGAAAGCGCAGCACGGGGCCGGCAATCAGGTGCGGGAAGATCGCCACGAACGCCGCAAAATCGATGAGGTTGCGGGTGGCCGGGGTATCGCCGCGGTACACGTCGATGATGTAGCTGATGGACTCGAAGATGTAGAACGAGATCCCGATCGGCAACAGCACGTGGGTCAGGATAAATGGCTCCAGGCCCGCCGATTTCATCATCAGGTTGATGCTGTCGACGCCGAAGTTGGCGTACTTGAAGTAGCCGAGGATGCACAGGTCGACCGCCACGCCGAGCAGCAGCCAGCGCTGGGCCGGCTTGGTGCGTACGCCCGCGGCACCGACCTTGAGGCCGATCCAGTAGTTCCACAGGGTCACGGCGGCGAACAGCGCCAGGAAGTCCACCCGCCACCAGGCGTAGAACACATAGCTGGCAATCAGCAGCAGCAGATTGCGATAGCGTTGCCCGCTCAAATAGTACAAGCCGAGAAAGATCGGCAAGAACAGAAACAGGAACACATTGGACGAGAAAACCATCCCGATCTCTCCATGTTTAACCAACAGTCAAGGGCCAACGGCCCCCCCAAACCCCCCACGAACAAACGGGGAGGGCGATCGTTCCCACGCTCTGCGTGGGAATGCCTCTTGTGACGCTCTGCGTCACGCTGTGGGACGCAGAGCGTCCCGTGCTGCATTCCCACGCGGAGCGTGGGAACGATCAGCGGCCATACGCCGGGTCGTAGACCTTGGTCAGGTCGCCACCCAGGCGGAAGGTCTTGAACGGCTGCATCTCATGCTTGCGCTCCAGTACGTCCGGGGCGCAGGTGTAGAGGGTGCAGAACGGTTCGAGCCAGGCGAATTTCGCGTCCTGCTCCAGGTCCTGCATGTCCTGCTCCTGGCCGTTCTTTTGCTCGAAGAGCTCTGGATCCTTGGCCCCGGCCAGCACCTTGTCGCCCAGGCGCTTGAGCGCGCCGTTATTCTCACCGCGCACATCCACACCATTGACCAGGGCGAAACTGGCGATCATCGCCAGTGGCGGCAGGGCGTAGTTGTGATAGGCCAGGGCCCGTTGCTGGCGCTTCAGTTCGTTGGGCAGGTAGCCCTGGTCATCCACCTGGTTGACCCCGACCTTGTATTCCTTGACTGCCCAATCGAACAGATCGCGCCGGTTGGTGGCCACGGACGTAGCCATCACCGACCAGGCGGCCCAGTACGAATGGTTGTTGGTTTTTTCCAGGGGCAGGTTGTCCCAGTCGCTGACCACTTGCTCGGCCAGTTTGTTGAACCAGGCTTCGATCAGCTGCGATTGCTGCGGGTACTTGGCCAGCGGTTGCGACTCGGAAAACTTCAGGCGCACATAGGCCGACGCCATGCTGCCCAGCGCCCATTTGCGCATCGACTTGCCGGTGTGGTTGAAGTCCTTGGACAGCAACGCATCGGCCTTGGCCCAGCTCGCCAGCCAGTCCAGGGTGCATTGCAATTGCTCTGGGCGCCCGTCGCGCATGAACTGCATCACCCGCTTGCTGGTGTCTTTTTCCAGCTTGGTGATATCGGCAGTGCTGTCGCGAAAGGCTTTTTCCGACTGCACATTCAGGGTCGAACGGGCTTTATCGGAGCCTTCGTACTTGCTGCGAAACTGCAGCGAGCCGGTATAGGGCGCCGGCATGGCGTCGCAGTCGCTCTTGAAGTCGCCGGTCTTGAACGCTTCAATCGGTGCGAAATAACCCTGGGGCGGGCGCAGCGGCGCGGCGGCGTTGACGTGACCTGCAAACATCGCCAGGCCCAGCAACGTGGGAATCAATAACTTCTGCATAGGTAACCTCATTGCCCAAGTTGCGCGGTCTGCTGACCGCCGCTTGGGAATACGTTGCGTGTGCAAATTTTCGCTTCGACTTTCTGCGCCGCAGCGCCCGCTTCGGGGCCCTGCACTTCCACGGCCAGCAGGTTCTGCGAGGCCCAGTCTTCATCGGTGCGCAGTTCAAAGGCGAAACGCCCGTCGGTCTCGGCTGTTTCGGGCTTGTCGATCTTGATGTCCTCGTGGCGCCCGTTCATGTACCAGAGGGTGGCTTGCAGGGTTTTCACCGAGGGATCGGCGAAGCGAATGTCGACCTGATGACGGCTGTTGCGCAGGTCCATGTTCTTGCTGTTGACCATCAACTCGTTCTTGCCCGGCTTGAGGGTGGCGCTGGCGCTCATCTGCGCCGGCTTACCCTCACAGCCGTTGTCGAGCAGGGCCATCATCTGGCGGTAGGTGGTTTCCTGGTCGAGGCGATACAGCGGCGAGAACTCCCAGATCAGAATCTTCGGCGGGCTTTTCTGGAACTCTTCGCTGCCCAGGTACTGGATCATCGAGCCTTCCAGGCCGCCGCCGGGGAAGGCGACGTTAAGGATATCGGCACCGATTTCCTGTTCCAGGAACCCGGCGAAGTTGTAGTTCTTGCCACTGTGGCTGGTGCCCACCAGGGTGATCTGCGGGTTGCCGGAATCGCCGAACAGGTCGCCATCCGCCGCTTCGCCCTTGGGTTCGGTGCTGAACTGGTCCATGTACTGGATCGCGTAGCTGGTGCCACACAGCTGCCCGGCCATGTTGTGCAGGGTGCCGGTCTTGCCCATGCGCCCGGATTTCTTGGTCTCGAACTCGCGCTGGGGGATCCCGGCGAACTCGGGCATGGCGCGTACCTTGGCGCCGACGATTTTCGCGGTGCGTTGGGCGCCATACGGGGTCCAGTGCTGGTCGCCACGGAAATAGAAGTCGTGGGCCGGCAGTTCGTCGGGCAATTGCTCATTGGCCAGCGGCGACAGGTCCGGCACCACATAGCCCATCTTGGCAAAACGCCCGAGCATGTTCTTGTAGTTGCCCAGGGCCTTGTCGAAGTCAAAGCGGGCTTTTTCCGCCGGGTTGAGTTTGTTGCGGTTCACCAGGCCACGGGTCGGCTGGTAGACCAGCACCAGTTCCACGCCCTTGCTCTTGAACGCATCGTGCAGTTGCTGCATGCGTTTGTAGCCGGCCGGGGTGGTGTCGAATTCGGTGCGTAGGTCTTCCTGGGTACGGAACAGCCAGTCGCCCTGGGCCTGTACCAGGGTGGTGAAGTTCTGCTGGTAGCGGGTGGTGTAGTTCTTGGCGTCGTGAGCGGCGGGGCACAGGTTGCAGCACGGCTCGGCGGTAAAGCTCGGCGCCTTGGCTTCATCGGCGCGCGCGCCGCTGCTGGCGGCCAGGATGCCGAGGGTCAAACCCGAGAGGCTGAGCAGCTTGATCATGTGTGGGTGCATAAAGGTCATCCTCAGTCCTGCAGTTGGGTCTGGCGTTCGACAGGGTCGATCAGCACGGCTTTCTGTTGGCGCACCAGCAGGTCGAGAATTTCATCCTGGCGCTCGCCGAGAATCCCCGAGAAGCTGATGCCACTGGATTTGGTCGGGGCGAGCATCGACACGCGAAACAGCTCGATGCTCAAGGGCGAGTCGATGGACAAAGGCCCGCTGCCATTGGCCGCCAGCTCGCCGCCGACCACGATCAGCGAGACCTGGGCGTCGAACGGGTCGAGGGCGATATCGCGGTCGGTGTCGGTCAAGTCCTTGATGTGCCCGTAGACCCCGGTCAGGCCGTTGGCCATGGCGATGTTTTCGTACAGGCGGATATTCACGCTGTTGCGCACGCGGATCCCGTGGCGCCGGTTGCTGATCACCTTGTTGCCCCACAACAGGTTGTCGCCGCTCTCATAGAGGGTGATGCCGTCGGTGTGGTTGCGGTAGATCTCGTTGTCGGCGATCAGGTTGTTCACGCTGTTACGGTCGATCACCAGGCCCGACAGCTTGTTGTCGTAGCTGCGGTTGTTGAAGATGAAGCTGTCGTTGACCTCACGGGAAATGATGATGCCGTGCTTCTTCTTGGTGCCGTACACGGTATTGTCGGCAATGATCAGGCCGTGGGAACGGTCGTGGGGGTCGATGCCGTAGACGATATTGTCTTTGTAGGTGCTGCCCTTGATCACAAAGCCGGTGGTTTCGTAGCAGTAGAAGCCGTACCACATGTCCGAGAACTCGGAATCGACAATCCAGCCGGTGGGCTCCGGGCGCTTGAGGACCTTGGCCATGTTCGGCGTGTACTGGGAAATACTCACGCCGTAGGACTTGCTGTTGGCGTAGCCGAAGCTGGCCATCTTGCTGTTGACGATATAGGTCTGGGTGCCGCCCCAGGCCAGCAGGAACGGGCGGAATTCCGTGGGCGAGCGGAAGGTCGCCGGGCCGTTGCTCTTCTCGCGCCAACCGGTGATCTTGGTGTCGCGCACAAACAGCTGGCCGTCGTTGACCAGGAACGCGCCGGCCTCCTGGGACAGGCGCAATTCCTGGGTCTGCCGGTCGATTTCGAGGATGCCTTTTTCGCCGACCACAATCGGCAGCCTGGCCAGGAATACGCCGGGCGAGGTTTCGCTCAGGTACTGCTTGGGCACCTTCTGGAGCAAGTCCTTGAGGTTCATGTAGCCGTCGTCGATAAAGATCGCCTGGGGGATACCGTGCTGGCGCACCACCCATTCGGCCATCTTGTTGTCGCCGCCGATAAAGTCCTTGAGGGCGTTTTCCTGCATCATCCGGCGCACGCTGACCTTGCCGGCCTTGTTGCGTACGATTTTCTTCGCCACGGCTTGTGCGGTGTAGCCCGACAGGTCCGGCAGCGCCGGCTTGGCCAGCTCCAGCGGCGCAGTGGGCGGGCTGGTGATGGTGTAGGTCTTGGCCTGTTGCAGTTCCTTGGCGATGGTGGGCGCCTTGACCTGCGGCTCGACATTGGCAAAGGCCGGGGCGCACGCCAGCAGCATTGCCGCCGCGAGCAGGGCCGAGCCTTTGAGGGCGTGAGGATTCATTGCGCAGGCTCCCATCAGAAGCGCCAGACTACGTCGACAAAGGCGCGGTGCATGTACGAGTCGACTTGCTTGCCATAGGCATCGCCCGGCTTGAACACGCCGCCACGAAAGCGCACCAGGGCCGACGGTTCGTCGATCGACTGGCTGAGGGCGGCGGGCAGCAGGCCTTTCTTGAAGTACTTGGTGACCACCAGGTCCATCTCCTGGCCGAGGTCTTTCTGACCGTCTTGCAGAGGCAGGGAGGCGCTGGACAGCACGGCGCCGGTGACATCGTCGTAGTTGTTCTGCACCGCATCGATGCCATTGCTGCCCACCGGCTGGTTGCCGTCCACGCGCCAGAACTTGTGGTAGACCAGGCTGGCGTCGTAGTCATCGCGCAATTGCCAGGAACCGAACAGGCTCATGGACTGCATATTGTTCATTTCGCCGCGAAACGCCTCGCCAAAACGATGCACCCGCGATTGCGTACCGGTGAAGTTCGAGCGGTTGCTTTGCAGGCCGTTCTGTTCGTAGTCGGCGCTGGCGCGGGCATAGGCCGCCCCCACTTGCCACTGCGGGTCGAGGCGCAGGCGCACGCCGAGGTCGGTAGCCCAGCCATCTACATCGGTGTTGCGCTTGGCGCTGGCCGGGCGGCTACCGTCGGCGTTCAGGGCGTTGACATTGCTGCGCTCGCCCTGCATGCCGGTGACGCTGGCCCAGTAGTTGACGGTGTTGGTGTTGCGCCAGTTATAGGCGTCGCTGTTGGCTTCCAGGCCGAGCCAGGTCAGGTCGCCGTTCTGGCGCTTGTCCAGCGAGTCGGTGGCCACGCCCGGTTGCGGGTAGTCGAGCTTGCCGTCATCACGGGTGTGATGACCGCGCACGCCGACCCAATGCCCCGGGGTCCACTGGTAGGCCGCGTCGGCGTAGAAGTGCCGGCGGTCCTTGTCTTCGGGGGACAGCTCCTTGAGGTCGGTGCGGTATTCGCTGAAGCGCTCGGCGACGCCGATATTGGCCTTGAGCAGGGTGGTGTCGAAGGTCCAGTTCAGCGCTTCGATATTGGTATCGCGCCATTGCCCGTCGTTATTGCGCAGGCGCTGGCGACCGAGCTTGAGGATCTCGCCAGGGTAGGGCGTGAAGCCGCTGTAGCCGACCCAGAACTCGCGCAGGGCCAGGTAGTTCTTTTTGCTCTTGCGGTCGTTGTTGCTCGATTGCTCGGTGGTGTCGCCATCGGACTGTTGCAGGGTGTCGGTCTCGATGATGTCACTGGACGTCACCGCCTGGCCCATGGCGTAGGCGCTCCAGGCGCCGCGTTCACCGTAGATCCACGGGCGCACATCCAGGCCGATACCGTTGACGTCGCCGCCGCGCTGGGTGCCGAGGTCGCGGTCATCTTCGGACTGGCCGGTGATTTTCACTTCCAGGCCGAAGTTCTGGTCTTCGGTCAGCGCGGCCAGGGTCGGGCACGACCACAGTAGGGCGAAGGACAGGCCAATGCCGGCCTTGACGAATGGATTGAGTTTCATAGGGCTTCCTCGCCGTCTTCTTGCAGGGCGTGCAGTTGCAGCGTGCTTTGGCTCAAGGCGCCACGGGCGGCCAGCTCTTGTTGCAGCAGGCGCTGGCCTTCGGCGCGCTGGGCAGGCGGCAGTTGTTGTTCGAGTTGCGCGGCCAGTTCATTGGCCTGCGGGGTGTTTTGGATCTTCGCCAGTTGGCTGAACACATAGGCGTTGAGCGGGTTGGGCTGGGTGCCCTTGCCTTGGGAAAACAGTTGGGCGATAGCAAAGTCGGCGCTGTTCTGGCCGTTGCGCGCGGCGGTCAGCAAGTGATCCAGGGCCTTTTGCGGGTAGACCTGGCCCAGGTAGCCACGGCGGTAAATCTGCCCGAGGTAGTAATCGGCGGCCACTTCCTGGCCCTGGGCTTTCTGGAAGTGCGCTTGCGCGGCCTTGGCATCGGCCGGCACCCACTTGCCTTCGTAGTACAGCTTGCCCAGCAGCAATTCGGCTCGGGGCTGGTCGGCGGCGCGGCCGTTGTCCAGGTACTGCATCATCTGCTCGACGTCGCCCAGTTCCGGGAAGTCGTAGAGCAACTGCGCGAGGCTGACCCAGGACGCGGGGTAGCCAGGGGCGATTTTTTCCAGCAGGGCCTGGGCGGTCTTTTCGTCGGTCTTGCCCAGTGAGGTATCGCCCAGCACCCGGGCCACACTGTCGACCCGCTGGGCACTGACAGTGCCCCGGCTGTAGTCGGCTTGCAGCTGCTTGAGCAGTTCGGCCTGTTGCTCCGGCTGCCCGCGCTTCTGGTAGACGGTGGCCAGTTCGACGTAGCAGATATCGGTGCTGCTGAGCGCGGCCTGGCAGATTTTTTCCACGTCATCGAGGTGCTGGTCGTAGGTGCCCTGGGTGCGATACAGCAGCACCTGCGCCAGGCCCGCTTCCGGGTAGCCGGCGGTGCGCCAGGTATCGATCTGCTGCTGCGCGTTGACGCTGGGGAAATCATGGGGGTATTGCAGGTACAGCATGGCCAGCGGGATCAGGGTGTTGCCTTCGCCATTGGCAAAGGCTTTTTTCAGCAGGCCTTCGGCTTCGCGATGCTCGGCTTCGGTGGCGCCGGGCTTGGCCACCAGCAGGCGACCGAGACGGGCCTGGGCGCGGGGCGATGTATCAGCCGCTGCGCGGTAGGTGGCTTCGGCCTGCTTGATCTGCGCCGGGTCGCGGCTGCCCACCTGGATATCCGCCAGGCCGACCTGGGCTTCGCTGTAGCCCAGCTCGGCCAGTTGCTGGTAGTTCTGCGCGGCGGTGGCGGTGTCGCCACGCTTGAGGGCTTCATTGGCCAGGCGCTGGTCGGGCAGGCCGGCGCAACCGGCCAGTGTGACGGCCAATGCCAGCAGCGCCACAGGACGCATGTGCGGGCGCGCTTTTGTGGGAGCTGGCTTGCCTGCGATGGCATCGCCGCGGTGTATCTGATGCACCGAGTCGATGCCATCGCGGGCAAGCCCGACTCCCACAGAACTGGGCTCCCACAGCGATTGCAGTGCTTTTAGAGTCGTCATGGTTACAGACCCGCAGCCATGGCTTTATCAATCAGCCAGTTCAGGGATGGGCCACGGTCGCTGGTCACTTCTACCGGGCGGCCGGCGTAGGCGCTGTCCAGCGGCGTATCGGGCTTGATCTGCACGCGGATATCCGAGGACAGGTCGGCGCTGTTGAGGCTGGTGCTGCTGACGATAGTGCCGGTGCGCACTTGTTCTTCATCGGCCACCTGGAAGTTCACGCGGGTGCCAGGGCGCACATCAGCGAACTGGCGATAGGAGAACCGCGCCTCGACATTCGCCTGGCTGCCGCGTGGCACCAGTTGGAAGATCACATCACCCTTGCTCGCGTATTGACCGTCGGCCACCCGTTGCTGGGCGACGATGCAGTCGCAGGGCGAGGTCAGGGTGCCGGTCATTTGCTTGCCGAACAGCTCTTCGACCTTGGCCGGTTGCAGTTGGTCTTCGTCCAGGTGGCCCTTGAGCACATCCAGCATGCTGGTGCTGAAGGTCGCCAGTGGCGCGCCTTTGGCGGCAACCCCGTTGTCCTTGATCAGGCTTTGCACGGTGCCGTCGCGGGGCATGGTCACGTTCATCCCCGGCACGCTGACCAGGCCGGCCTGGGCGTGGCTGACGAAGTACATGCCATACACCGACTTGAACACAAAACCGAACGCCGCCAGGCCCACCAGGAAGATCGCCAGGCTGAAGGTCACGGCGCGCAGGCGGCCAAAGGCGCTCATGCCGCTGCCGCTGTCCTTGACCTTGCGTGCCTTGGTGAAGTTGTCGCGCTGCAGGGTCGCCAGCACGTCGCCCATGGTCACGATATCGCCGGACAAGTGCGAAGTGATCAGGTGACGCAGTGTGGAAATATCCCGGGCATCCAGGTTCTGGAACTGGCAGCCGGTGCGGCCGGTCTGGCGGTCGTGGGAGCGCACCATCAGCTCCACGTCCATCGCCAGGCCGAGGTTGTCGATGACAAATTGCAGGCGGCCCTTGTGCACCTCGCCGACCTTCAGCGGTTGCTGGGCGGCATTGAAGGCCAGGCCGCCGGCGGACAGGTCGATGACCCGTACTTCCATGGGGGTGCGGTCGGCACCGAAGAAGCGCAGCTTGGCCGGGATTTTCACCCGGGCGTGTTGGCGCTGGGCTTCGGATTCGTGGACAACATTGGCGTTTACTTGACTGTTCATCAGGGCATTTCCTTAAGTTAATTCAGGCTTGGCAGGGTCAGACCATCATCAGCAACACGGCGACGAAAATGCTGCCGGCGGAGAAGGTCATGGTCCGAGACGACCAGGTGTTGAACCAACGCTGTGCGCTTTCCAAATCACGGGTCAGTTTGGTGTCCTGGCGGGTCCAGGATTGTTGATCGAGGCGGAAGAACACGTAGATCTTCACCAGCGCGCCCATGATCTGGTTGTAATAGAGAATCATCGGGTAGGCGGGGCCGATCTTGTGCCCCGAGCACGCCAGCAACAGAGTCAGGATCAGGCGGGTGATGCCGATCCACAGCAAGTAAACGAGGATGAACGCCCCGCCGTACTTGAAGGTGGCGATGATCGCCACGGTCAGGCCCAGCAGCGAGGTCCACATCGATACGCGCTGGTCGAACAGCACCACGCTGGTGAACAGGCCCAGCCGCTGCATACCCAGGCCCAGGGCCCGGGAGTTCTGGCGCAGGTTATTGCCGTACCAGCGGAACATCAGCTTGCGACTGGCCTTGATAAAGCTCTTTTCCGGTGGGTGCTCGACGGTGTTGATCGCCGCATCCGGCACGTAGAAGGTGTCGTAGCCCAGGCGCATCAGGCTGAACCAGCTGGACTTGTCATCCCCGGTGAGGAACTTGAAGCGGCCCAGGCGCCAGTGTTGCAGCGAGTCGCTTTCCACATCGGCGATAAAGCCGGGGTCGGTGACCACGCTGGCGCGGAACACCGACATGCGCCCGGTCATGGTCAGCACGCGCTTGGACAGGGCCATGGAACACATGTTGATGTGGCGCTGGGCGAAGCGCAGTTTGTGCCACTCGCTCATGATGTAGCCGCCGCGCACTTCGCAGAACTCGTTGGTGGTCAGGCCGCCGACATTGCCGAACAGCTGGAACCACGGCACGGTCTTGCGCACTACGCCTTCGGCGAGCACGGTGTCGCCATCGATCACGGCCACCACGGCGCGCTCGTCCGGCAGGTGGCGGGAGATCGCGCGGAAACCGAAGGCCAGGCCGTCGCGCTTGCCGGTGCCGGCGATCCGCACGAAGTCGAGCTTGACGTGAGCCGGTGGGTTCATCTTTTCCCAGAGGCTCTTGACCAACAGCTCATCGGACATTTCCACCAGCGAGCAGACCACGGTGGTGGGGAAACCACACTCGATGGCCTCGCGGATCACCGAGCTGTAAACCTGGGCGGTGGTCAACGCGTCGATCCGAAAACTGGTGACCATCAGGAACACGTGGGACGGGTCCGCCGCCTTGCCCAGCTTGCGCACTTTGCGCCGCAGGTGCGGGTAGACCACGTACAAAAACAGCATGCCGCGAAAGAAATGCGTAGCCCCCATCGAGTAGCGCCAGATACCCACGGCGCCAATCAGGAAAATGAAATTCTTCGACTCGGAGTCGAACGTACTCGCCGGCAACAGCAGGGCGAGTCCCATCAGCAGGCTCAGAAAGAACAGCCAGCCGGCGGATTGGAGCAGTACGTGTTTTAACGTGGACATAAGCGTCATCCGAAGGTGAAGAAGGCTTCAAGCTGCAAGCGCTGGGGATCAGGACACTTGCAGCTTGAAACTTGCCGTTGCTGTTACCAACAAATACCTTCGGTACGGCCACTGACGCTGGTGGCCTGGGCCATAAAGCCCACCAGGTCGACCACTTGCTTGCCGTGCGGGGCTTGCTGGGCCAGGGCACGGAATTTCTCGTCGCGGTTGCCGAGGATGATCACGTCGCTATTGTTGATCACATCGTCGAAGTCCGAGTTGAGCAGGGACGACACGTGGGGGATCTTGCCTTCGATGTAGTCCTTGTTGGCCCCGTGGACACGGGCGTATTCGACGTTGCTGTCGTAGATGCTCAGGTCAAAGCCCTTGCCGATCAGCATTTCCGCCAGTTCCACCAGTGGGCTTTCGCGCAGGTCATCGGTGCCGGCCTTGAAGCTCAGGCCCAACAGGGCGACCTTGCGCTTGTCGTGGCTGGAGACGATGTCGAAGGCGTTCTGCACCTGGGACTCGTTGCTGCGCATCAGCGAGTTGAGCAGCGGCGCTTCCACATCCAGGGAGCTGGCGCGGTAGGTCAGGGCGCGCACGTCCTTGGGCAGGCACGAGCCGCCGAAGGCAAAGCCGGGGCGCATGTAGTACTGGGACAGGTTGAGGGTCTTGTCCTGGCAGACCACTTCCATCACTTCGCGACCATCGACGCCCACGGCCTTGGCGATGTTGCCGATTTCGTTGGCGAAGGTCACTTTGGTGGCGTGCCACACGTTGCAGGTGTACTTGATCATCTCGGCAACGGCGATGTCCTTGCGGATGATCGGTGCGTCGAGTTCTTCGTACAGCGATTGCAGGACGTCGCCCGAGGCTTTGTCCAGCTCGCCGATCACCGTCATCGGTGGCTGGTCGTAGTCGGCGATGGCGGTGGATTCGCGCAGGAACTCCGGGTTGACCGCGACACCGAAGTCGACCCCGGCTTTTTTGCCGGAGCAGTCTTCGAGGATCGGGATCACTACGTTGGCCACGGTGCCGGGCAACACCGTGCTGCGCACCACGATGGTGTGGCGGGTGGTCTTGTCACGCAGGACAAAACCGATCTCGCGGCATACCGCCTCGATGTAGTTGAGTTCCAGGTCGCCGTTCTTCTTGCTCGGCGTGCCGACACAGATCATCGACAGGTCGGTATCGCGGATGGCGTCGGCGAAGTCGGTGGTACCGCGCAACCGGCCGCTGGCAATGCCCTGGCTCAACAGTTCGCCCAGGCCGGGTTCAACGATGGGGGATTTGCCCGCGTTGATCAGGTCGATCTTATCCTTGGAAATGTCTACGCCGACCACTTCGTGGCCCCGTGCAGACAGGCAACCGGCACAGACTGCGCCCACGTAACCCAAACCAAATATGCTGATGCGCATCGCATTTACCTCTATCTTTATCACGCCATTAGATGGCCGGAGTTCATGTTTTCAAGCGTCACTCATGCACTAGGGAATGCGGTGAATAGACACAGCACTGCCACGTACAGGCATGTTAAAAGTCGAGTGACTAACTAATGCACTCAAGTTGTGCGCAACTTGGCCTTGTTGTTGGGGCTTGCCCTGAAATGCAGCCAGCCTTCGCAAAGAAGGGGGTGGCGGCAGTGCCGCAAGGTCTTGATATGGGCTTTAAGCCCTTATCTATCAATGCCTTGGGCTGGCTCAGCCTTGGCCTTGTAGGGGATGGTTATGCAACCTTATCGCCCGCCCTCAACTAAACAGTTGATAATCAGACCGAAGAGGCAAAGTTATATATGACAACTTTGCTACTTTCGTTGGTCACTGTGTAAGTCATATCGCACAAGAACAGAGATAATCGTTACCGGTGGTATGAGCGGCGCTGGGAGACATAGTTCCGGGCCGCTCATCCTGTTTCTAGGAATTTCTTGAGATATTGGCAAAGATGGCACTAGTACTATATTGATAGCACTTGCGGATTGGGCTAGTAGATATAGGGAGTTGGCGCGGGGATATAGTTTTATGCCACTACTGTTTGAAAAAAGTGGTGCCACTACGAAAAAAACTGACGAATGTCGAGTGAAAGAAACGTTAGTAATTCTGAAGAAATATTATTGGCGTCAAAGTAATGACGATTTCATTGGGGAAATGCAGATGAAGTGTGGGAGCTGGCTTGCCTGCGATAGCGGTCTGCCAGTTGCCAAATGTGTTGCTGACCCACCGCTATCGCAGGCAAGCCAGCTCCCACATTGGACTCGCGCTGTGCTGTCGACCTACTCCGGTGCGTGATCGCGCAAAAACACCAGCTTATCCGGCTTGGACTGCTCGGCACTGAAGCGATAACCCTGCACATCGAACTGCTTGAGCTTGGCCGGGTCGTTGATGCGCTCTTGGATGACAAAGCGGCTCATCATGCCGCGGGCCTTCTTGGCGTAGAAACTGATGATCTTGTACTGGCCGTTCTTCAGGTCCTTGAACTCGGTGTTGATGATCCGTGCGTTCAGGGCCGGGCGCTTGACCGCCGAGAAGTACTCGTTGGACGCCAGGTTCAGCAGCACATCATCGCCTTGCTCGGCCAGGGCCTCGTTGAGCCATTCGCTGATGCGCGTGCCCCAGAAGGCGTACAGGTCCTTGCCACGGGCATTGGCCAGCTTGGTGCCCATCTCCAGGCGGTACGGCATCATCAGGTCCAGCGGGCGCAGCAGGCCGTACAGGCCCGAGAGCATGCGCAGGTGGTTTTGGGCGTAGGTAAAGTCGGCGTCGCTGAAGGTCTGGGCATTGAGGCCGGTGTAGACATCGCCCTTGAAGGCCAGCAGCGCCTGCTTGGCATTGGCCGGGGTGAAGGCCGGGGTCCAGCTGCCGAAACGTGCGGCGTTGAGGCCGCCGATCTTGTCGGAAACATGCATCAGCTCGCTGATCTGCGCCGGGCTCAGCTCGCGCAGTTGCTCGATCAACACCTGGGAGTGGTCGAGGTATTGCGGCTGGGTTACGCGCTGGGTCGCAGGCGGGGTCTCGAAATCGAGGGTTTTGGCCGGGGAAATCACCGTCAGCATGAGTCGTCTCCTGTAATCGTCGGGGGATTCTAGGGGGTCGGGCGGTTTGACTCCACCTATCAAGCTAATAGCCACGCTTTTGTGTAGGCGCGAGCGTGCTCGCGAAAAACGCCAGGGCAGCGCGTGCTGCAGGATGCCAGTGTTATCGTTGACGTTCTTCGCGAGCAAGCTCGCTCCTACAGAGGGGACCCGTTGTGCGAATTGCGCTTTTTTTATGCGCCTGGCTGGTGTGCCTGGGCGCCCAGGCGGCCAGTGTGGATGTGGCGAGCCTGGACCGCGGCACCTGGCCGGAACAACTCAGCAGCCCGGCGCTGTTCGATGTGGCATCACGCGCCGAAATCCTTATGTTCGCCAATACCCTGCTGGCCAGTGAGGCCCTGGATGAACCTGCGCTGAAGCAGCGCCTGGGGCTGAAGATCATCAACCAGGGCGCCATTGACGACCTGCGCCGCCACCTCTGGCAACGGCTGCTGGAAAACTACACATTCGCCCAGCAAAGCTGCGAACAGGACGCCTCATTCTGCTACCTGGTGGACAACATGGACGACCTGCGCGAGCAGGCCGGCAAGTTCGAGGTGAGCGAGCAGTCCTTCTATATAGGCTGGGCCGGCCCCAGCCGCGTGTTTCACCAGCGCTATCTGGACGAGCTGTTGCGCAAGGCCGCGCTGTTCCCGCAGATCGGCAGCGAGGTGGCGCGTTATGGCGATTTCGAGCGCAATGGCGATGAGCTCAACGACCGCCTGTTTTTACTGACCTTCGATGGCGGCCCGGCACCGCTCAACGGCAACACCGACTGGCTGGCCGACTACCTGCGCAAGCAAAAAATGACGGCAATCTTCTTTGCCTTGGGCAACAGCCTGCAAACCCGTCTGGAAAAGACCTCGGCCGCCGATGTACAGGCGTTGTACCAGGGCCAGTGCGTGGGCATCCAGGGTTGGCAATACCGCTCCCACAGCCATTGGGTCGACTGGCAAAGCTCCATCACCCGCAGTGCCTCGCTGACCCAGAACCTGCTGCCGGAAAACTACGTGCCGCTGTTCCGCCCGCCCTATGGCCAGCGCCGGGCGGACAGCCAGGGCTTCTTCCAGGGCCAGGGCCTGCAGGTGGCGCTGTGGGATATCGACTCCCAGGATGAACCCGGCCTGCTCAAGGCCGACGAATCGGCCCAGCGCGTGCTGACGCTGATGTTGGTGTGGCGCAAAGGGGTGATTGTGTTCCACGACACCCAGGATAAGGCGCGGGTCGCATTGCCCTTATTGCTTCAGGCAACGGCACAAAGTGGGCTGGGTTGGCAGGACTGCCGCGAGGCGTTTCGCTGAAAAGCGCAAAGGCCCGGCCCTGTTGGGGATGAGGGGGTTTCGGGGTGATTTGCTGCGACATTTCGATGCAGGCGGACTTCCGACTTTAGCGGTGTGCGTGGCGGCCCGCCAGTGCTATTCGTCATCCTGAAAAATAAACTTCAAAAAAGCGTCAAAGTGCTTTTTCCTGTCATGGGTTTTGCGGTATTACGAAGGCAGATCGCCGAAACCTGCAACACAGGTGGCGTCTTCCCAGACTCCCTTTGTGGTGTATTCGGTGGTCGAATCGAGGCGCAGCACTGTTGTGGTATTGCGTCGACTGGCTCCCACAAAGGTGACCGAGTATGGATGATCATGGACGTAACCCTTCTTCCGACCAGCCAATCCTTTATGTGCTTGATACCAATGTATTGATCCACGATCCAAACGCGTTGCTCAATTTTGAAGAACACCACGTCGCCATCCCGATGATCGTGCTTGAGGAGCTCGACAAACTCAAAAGCGGGCACCACAGCGTGGCCGCCGAATGCCGCCAGGCGATCCGCCTGATCGACAAGACCCTGGGCGAAGCCTCGCCCGAGGATGTGGAAGTCGGCGTACCGATCCAGCGCGGCAAGAGCGGGCCCAAGGGCTTGCTGTCGATCCTGATGAGCAAGCGCAGCGAACCCAACAGCCTGCTGCCGGAAAACCTCAACGACAACAAGATCATCAACCAACTGATCGACCTGCACGCGCGCGACAAGGACCTGCGCCTGGTGCTGGTGACCAAAGACATCAATATGCGCCTCAAGGCACGAGCGTGTGGGATCGCTGCCGAGGACTACAGCACCGACCAACTGGTCGACGACGTGTCGATGCTGTCCCGTGGTTATCACATGATGACCGGCTCGTTCTGGGACCGCGTGAGCAAGGTCGAGACCCGCCAGGACCATGGCCGCACCTGGCACCAGGTGCAACTGATCGACAACCTGCCGGCCGTGCATATCAATGAATTCATCGTCGACGAACAGGGCTTTGTGGGCTGGATCAAAGAGATCCAGGTCGACAAGCTGCTGATCCTCGACCTGCATCAGGAGCCCCTGTTGCACCAGGAAGCCTGGGGCCTGAAACCGCGTGATATCTACCAGAGCCTGGCGCTGTACGCGCTGCTCGACCCGGACATCCACCTGGTCAACCTGACCGGCGCGGCGGGTTCGGGCAAGACCATCCTCGCCCTGGCGGCGGCCATCGAGCAGACCATGGTCACCAAGCGTTATCGGCGCATCATCGCCACCCGCAGCGTGCAGGGCCTGGACCAGGAAATCGGCTTTTTGCCCGGCACCGAAGCAGAAAAAATGGAGCCATGGCTGGGGGCGATCACCGACAACCTCGAAGCCTTGCACATGGATGACGAAAACACCCATGGCAGCGTCGACTACATCCTCAGCAAAGTGCCGTTGCAGTTCAAATCCCTCAACTACATCCGGGGGCGCAGCTTCCAGCAGAGCCTGATTCTGATCGATGAATGCCAGAACCTTACGCCGCACCAGATGAAAACCATCATCACCCGTGCCGGCGCCGGTTCCAAAGTGGTGTGCCTGGGCAACCTGGCGCAGATCGACACCCCTTACCTGTCCGCGACCAGCTCCGGGCTGACCTACCTGACAGAACGCTTCAAGGATTTCCCGAACGGCGTGCATATCGCCTTGCAGGGCGTCCCTCGCTCGATTCTGGCCGAATACGCCGAATCCCATCTATAACCGCCCAGTGTGGGAGCGGGCTTGTCGGGTCGCCGCATCGCCGCGATAGCGGTGGGTCAGTCGATGATAAGTTGACTGACGCGCCGCTATCGCGGGCAAGCCCGCTCCCACCTTTTGATCTGCGTTGGGTTTACAATCGGGGCTTCTGATCAGGAGTATCCCCGTGCTGACCCATCTCGATTCCCAGGGCCGTGCCCATATGGTCGACGTCACCGACAAAACCGTGACGTTTCGCGAAGCCGTGGCCGAAGCGCGGGTGCGCATGCTGCCCCAGACCCTGCAAATGATCGTCGACGGTGCCCACCCCAAGGGCGATGTGTTCGCCGTGGCGCGCATCGCCGGGATCCAGGCGGCGAAGAAGACCAGCGACCTGATCCCCCTGTGCCATCCGCTGATGTTGACGGGCGTCAAGGTTGAACTGGCCGCCGAAGGGGAAAATACCGTACACATCATCGCCCGTTGCAAACTGTCCGGGCAGACCGGCGTGGAAATGGAAGCGCTGACGGCCGCCAGCGTCGCCGCGCTGACGATCTACGACATGTGCAAGGCGGTGGATCGTGGCATGACCATCGAGCACATCCGCCTGCTGGAAAAGCTCGGCGGCAAAAGCGGGCATTTCAAGGCGGACCAGGCATGAGCATCCACGTACTGTTTTTTGCACGCTACAGCGAGGCCGTGGGCCTGGATTCCCTGGAGGTCGAAGGTGACTTCTCCACGGTCGATGCCGTGCGCCAGGCACTGGCCGCAGATCCAGGCTTCGAGGTGCTCAACGAAGCCAGCCTGATGTGCGCGCGCAACCAGGAACTGTGTGCCCTCGACGAGCCGTTGCAAGCCGGTGATGAAGTGGCCTTCTTCCCGCCCGTGACCGGAGGCTGACCATGGCCATTCGTGTGCAAGCCCAACCCTTTGACCCCGGCGCCGAAGTCAACGCCATGCACGCCGCCAACGTGGGCGTGGGCGCGGTGGTGAGCTTTGTCGGCTATGTACGCGATTTCAACGACGGCCTCGATGTGGCGGGAATGTTCCTCGAACACTACCCCGGCATGACCGAAAAGGCCCTGGCCAAGATCGCCACCGAAGCCGAACAGCGCTGGCCGCTGCTCAAGCTCGAAGTGCTGCACCGCATCGGCGCCCTGGAGCCCGGCGAACCCATCGTGTTCGTCGCCGCCGCCAGCGCCCATCGTCAGGCGGCGTTTGAGGCGTGTGCGTTTGTGATGGACTACCTCAAGACCCGGGCGCCGTTCTGGAAGAAGGAAAATACCAGTGAAGGGGCGCGGTGGGTGGAGGGGCGGGACAGTGATCATGCGGCGGCGGGTCGCTGGTAGTGGCGAGCAGCACACACTACTAGCTCTATTTGACCTATAAAACCTTTGGTTTAGGCCAAAAGGTTCTGCGTAACTGTCAATTCTGACAGTTGTTCGTCATTCTACTTTAATACTTAATTACACTCATGGGCATTGGGTTTTCCTTTAGAGATAACCAGGCTGTATTAAGTAGTTATGCCTCCAATTGTACTTCATCGAAGATGAAAGTTTCAGGGAGAAAAAAATGACTGAGGAAAATAAACTGTCCAGGCTTTCCCATTTCAGGGTTACATGCCCGGATGGCTCGAACTTTACGGATAATCTTTATGCCAACGGGCGCCATCAATGTGAGGTTGTTGTTGAAGTGATAAAAGAGTGCCCAAATAGAATTGGGGTATGGGAGCGTACTGAATTAACTGATGAAGAAGTTGAAAGTATCAGAGTTGTTTCGTTTTTTTCAGAAGATGGAGGATTTTTACCTAGTGGTTGGAGTTGTGATGAGAGAAAAAATATTTACAGTGAAGGGCTTTGGGAAGGTGATAAAAAAGTAGAACTGAAACCAACTGATTATAATCCGGGTCCCTTGGTTCAGAGGGTTTCTCGTTACTTGCGTTTCAGTTCGCAAGGCTCTATGGAGTCAGTCAGACTTGTAGCATGTATGGTTTTGAATGGTCAGGTTTATAAAACCAAGTCGTTGGCGGAAGATAGCGGTTTTGATTCGTCGGTTACCCTCCAGCCAGTGGTTCCATTTAGACTCTCTGTGAAAGATTTGGTTGAGTATAAACATGCAGCAGTTTCGGATACAGCGTTCTATGCGACGGTATATTATTGGACTCCTCCTGCTGGGGTGGTGTTCGTTGCGCAAGAAGGTCTTGATCGGCCGTTGGATATGGACTACGAGGGTGACCATTTTCAGACTGGTTACGCTTATGCAAAACAGGGCAATAACACTCCCCATAAGGGGGGTGTAGTTGTTAATAAGGGGAACTCTCCCGTTATGCGGTCGGATATATTCAAGCCTTACGGTGTTCCGGTTTACAATCATTATGTGCGGACTGATATGCGGCCGACAATCATGAGGGCAATAACGGCACGATCTCTTGCTTTGAAAGTTGATGTTACGCACGACTCGAATAGCACGTGGAGTTTAATAGATAATTTTGGAAACTTACATCAGTTTGTATTGGAGTCGGCCGGTTCTAACTATGAAGGCTTGCGTATAAAAGATAAGGGGCCAAACCTAAATTTGACCTATTTCAAGATAAAGCTTCCTAATAATCAAACTTGGACGGATGCTCTTTATAGCAACGGTCGTCATCAGTGCAAGGTCCAGGTCGAGGTGCTATTGGAGCGCGAGGGTGCAGGTCCTGTTCCACTGACTGCAGAGCAGCGTGCTAGTGTGACGATTACACGTTACTCAACAAATGTACACGAAGTATTGCCGCCTGGATGGTCTTGTGATGTTGAAAAAAACATGTTTGACACGGGACGCTGGGTGAGAGATGGCATCATGGAAGATGAGCAACGCAACATAGGCCCGGATGATAATGGTTCGGTACCTTTTTCAGAAGTAATTGATCGGTATATGCGTTTCGACTCGACCACTCCGATCGAAACTCAAAAATTCATGGCCAGAATTATAATAGATGGGGTTGTTTATACAACTAATCCGATATCTACTCCAGGTGGTAGTTCAATTGATGTTCTTCCGATTAGACCATATCGTCTAAGCGTGCGCGATTTGACGGTTTATCATGATTTTGATGCGCAGCATGATGCGGTTAGTGATGCAGATGTTTTTTATTATAATCCACCGGCAGGACTGAGGATTGTCTCCACGATGGGGCTTGACAACCCTTTGCAAGTCAATGATGAGGGTGATTACTTTCAAACGTCATTTTCGCAAAAAATCAACAGAGATGGATATCGGTATTGTAAGGCCGGTGTTGTCTTGCAAAAAGATGTGCCAGGCTTGAAGCTGCGGACTCATGATGTTCAGAGAAATGCAAACTTTCGTAATCCTTATATTGAATACAATGTTGTGTCTACTATTTTTCGTGTAGTGAAAATTTGGACAACAAATCCAATTGTTGAAGGTGATACAAAAAGTACATTGCGTGTCTGGGATAATTTTGGATGTGAGCATAGATTTTTTATAGAGAAGGCGGACAGTGGGCGTAGTTTAGAACTGAAAGATGCATGAGTGTACGTTTGAATTTAACTATTTTTGCTGGTTGTCTGTACAGTTAAGGAGTTAGAAATGAATGTCTATTCTAATGCTTTTAATTTTAGTTCGTATCTCAACGGTTCAGTTGATCCGCGCACGGGGCAGTATGGTGGGCAAATTCGCTTGGCCACTTTGTATCCTGAAGGCCCACAAGAGGTGAGTCGGGATATTATTCTGTCGTTTTCTATGCTTAATTCCATTAATAGCCCTTACGGTATCGGATGGCAGCTCAGTAATACTTCATTTGATTTGGTCAGCCTGAATTTTACCTTGCTCAAGGGCGGAAGATATCAAACCAGTGGTTTGCCTTCGGTTGGCGGCACGATGATATTCAAGGATTACAAGTTAAAAGATCTAGTCGTCAAACGGCCGGATACCAATACGCTGCATGTAATTTACAAAGATGGATCTGTAGAAGTTTTACGTCGCACAAGCAGTACTGTGCCGTACCGGATAGACGCTATATTGTTCGAGAATGGTGAGCGCTTGACTTTCCGGTACGGCACTACAGGTTTTTTGGAGCGGATCCTCAACCATAAGCAAGAAGATCTACTTATTCTGACCTACTCCACCGGGCGTTTGTCGTACGTAGATGCTCGGGTCGAAGGGGGGCGTTATGCCCGCATTCAATTTACACAGATCAATAATCTTTTGACGAGAGTGACGGCCCCCTATGATCGTAGTGAACCGCCCGGCGCTGCGGCTTATGCGTTTGAATACTGGCCGGAGTTTCGCAACGGCCTGGTCCCTCTTAAGCGAATTTATTCGCCGATGGGTGGGGAGGAACTG
Organism: Pseudomonas sp. ICMP 8385; assembly: GCF_002699915.1. NCBI lineage: Bacteria > Pseudomonadati > Pseudomonadota > Gammaproteobacteria > Pseudomonadales > Pseudomonadaceae > Pseudomonas > Pseudomonas sp. ICMP 8385. The sequence goes on from NZ_LKBY01000001.1 coordinate 259,286, forward strand.
ATTAGTTATGAGGAGAACGGGCACCAATATGCCAACAACCAATACATTCCACGGGTCGTCCGTTGGGTGCAGACACCAGGGGCCAGTCAGCCGGACATGATCCGGACCTATGCCTACAGTCAGGGCAAAAATTTTACCGGTTACCCGTTCTCCGGCGGTTTTCGCGAAGGCGAAGACAACCTGTACTTGGTAGGCAGCGCTTATGACTACTGGACCGAAGAGACCAGCCGCAGTGCTAATAATACGGTGCTGAGCGTCAGCCGCACCACCTATAACAAGTTTCACCTGTTGATCGAAGAACGGGTTACGCGCGAGGGGACGCGGACCCAAATGAACATCACGTACAACACGGTCCCCGGCCTGTTTCCCGTCCAGCCAGCCAATCTCCACCTTGCCAAAACCATCACCAAACGCTATGAGCTAGTGGCTGGTGGTACCCCGAGGGAAGAGATCCAGCAGATAGAAACTGACGACTACGGCAACGAACTCAGCCGCACCCAGCCTTCCGGTATCCGTACCGAATACAGCTATTACCCGATTGCCGGCGAAAGCGGCAAATGCCCGGCCGACCCCCATGGGTTGTTCCCGCGCTACCTCAAACAAGAGCGACTGGTGCCCACAGGAGGCACGCCTGCCGCGCGACTCACGGAATATACCCATACCCGCGTGCCGCAAACGGGCAGCAGTTATTTTGTGCTACAGCAATCGAGCAGCCAGGCTGGTGTGCTGGCCATGCAGCAGACCTACTACGAAACCCCTATCGAACTGGCTGGACGGTTGAAGAGCACCACCAGTACGGTTGGTGGGCAGGCGTTGACCAGTGATTTCAGCTATGTCATTCAGGGCGATAACCTTATCGAAACCCGGCGGTTGAAAGGGCGCGAAGAGCAAGGAAAGCAATGGCTTGAGGCCAAGCGCACGCTTTCGCTGGTCAATCGGCGCCTGTTGTCGATGACGCGAGATGGTGGCAGCACTCTGGACCTGGCATTTGACGTCAGTGGCCGGTTGATCATGGAAACGGCTGCCCCCGGCACGCCGCAGAAAGCCACGCGGCAATATGCCTACCATTTTGCGGAGCAGGGCAAGCGCGCCCATCTGATCACTACCGATGCGCAAGGTAACCAGGCCATTACCTACTACGATGGCGCTGGACGCCAGGTGTCCGAAGCACAGTGTCTGGGCCCCGATCAGGAGCGAGCCACCTGTACCTGGCGTTATGACGCGCTTGGGCAAACCGTGGAAGTGGTCAATATGGACTACGTGAGCGACGGGCAACGCTTATTGAAAAGCACCCATACCTACAGCCGCTGGGGCAATCCCAGCCGTGTCACCTACGGCGATGGTCGCGTCGAGATCAATGAATACGACCCGCTGCTCAATCTGACGGAGGAAGGCGTTGTAGGTGGGGAGCGGCTGATCACCTATTTCAATGCGCATAACCAGCCGATCAAGATAGAGCGCCTGGACGCCAACAACAATAAGGTTGAGCTGGAATCACGTACGTACGATGGTCTGGGCCGATGCCTGACGGCAGTGGATATCAATAAGACCGTCACCGAGTTTACCTACGACGCGTTTGACCGGCTGCTGACGACCCTTCAAAAACCGGTTGACGGTACCCCACAACGGCTGAGTAAAACGGACTATGCCCCTGGCACCGCTAGTGAGTCGGTCCGTGCTATCACGGTCGACAGCAAGCTGTTGGGGGCACGTACTTACGACAGCCTGGGCCGGATGACCAGCCAGGCGCGCGGGACGGGGCCGGCCACGACCTGGGAGTACGAGGCAGGATGGGCGGAACCGGTTGCCATGGTTTCCCCAAGTGGTGGTCGCCAGGTCATGACCTATGACAAACAACTCGATGTACCGACCCGAATTGAGATGACAGGGCTCCCGGTGAGCACCTATCGGCATGACCCGTTGGGCGGCGCATTGACGCGCTCGGAGACCAATGGCCTGGTTCATGAGTTTTTCCGGGATGCCAACGGCCACCCCATAAAGGACGTTCAAACTGCCAGCGGTACTTCGTTGACCACGCAGTATGGCTACTCCCCAGCAGGGCGCCTGCTGCATCAGACCTCAGCCGATGGCCTGCGCAGTGAGCTTGCCTACGACACCCACGGGCGGTTTTCCAGGATGACCACCGGCGCCATGGTTATCGAGCAGACTTACGACACCTTGGGCCGGCCGCAGAACTTGACCACTGCCTATGACAATACGCGGGTCATTACCAAGGTGTCCTACGACTCCCTGGGGCGGGAAGCCGAGCGTCGCTTTGAGCAAAACGGGGCACTGCTGCAGGTGATGACCAGTACCTATCTGGCCAACAGTATGCTGGCGACACGGGTGCTTACAGATGCGAGCTCACGGGTGGTGATCAGCGAGACCTTCACCTACGACGCCTACCTGCGGCTCAAGACCTACCGCTGTACCGGGCTTGAACATCCCAAGGATCATCTGGGCCGGGGCATTGTCGGGGAGGATTTCACCTTTGACAGCCTCAATAATATTACCCAGGTCATCACCACCTTTGCCGATAACTCCCAGGATACCTGCAAGCGCTATTTTACCGGCACCGACCCGACCCGGTTGACTCGCCTGACCCACACCCGCCCGGCGCAGGATTTCACCCTTACCTATGATGCGGCGGGCAATCTGCAGGCGAGCCCGGAAGGCCACGCCTATACATACAATGGCTTTGAGCAACTGACGGCGGTGCAGGCCGGCCCCTTCAAGTACAGCTACCAGTACGACGCCGAGGCGCGCCAGGCCCTGGCAGCCCGGGGCAATGAGCCGCCGGTGATGCTGGCGTACACTGGCGAGCGTCTTGAGCTACTGGTTGAAGGCAATAAAAAGATCCGCTTCGCCGACGGCGGGGATGAGGTGATGGCCCGCAGTGGGGGGGTGGACGGCCCGCAACTGCATATGAACGATGCCAGCGGCAGTGTGCGTGGCGTATCGGCGCCCGGGCAGCCCCATGTCCGCCGGCACTACACACCCTATGGCGATGCCCATATCCCCCTGGATGATGGCAAGGTCCGCAGTATGGCCGACCTGCAACTGCCGGCGTTCAAGGGGCAGCACTTGGATGTGGCGAGCAATCTGTACTTTCTTGGTAACGGTCTGCGGGCCTACAGTCCTTACCTGAGGATGTTCTTGCAGGCTGATCCGTTGAGCCCATTTGATGAGGGGGGGATCAACAGCTATGCCTACTGTGCCGGTAATCCGGTCAACCTGACGGACCCCAGTGGGATGTGGGCGAACTGGTTGAAGTGGGTGTTGACCGGGGCAGCATTGGTGCTGGCGGTGGTAGCCGTTGGGTTTGGGGGCGTCGCTCTTTCAGCAGCAGTAGGGGCATATACGACAAAGTCAATTGCTGCGGGGCTAGCCGCGACAGTAGCGACGGCGACAGCGGTGGCGGCACCAGCCGCTGCGGGAGCTTTGACGGCTACGGCAGTCTCTGTGGCTGCGACTGCGGCTGTAACTGCCGCTGCCGGCGCAGCGTGGGGCATCGCCTCCAAGACTGCGCTCACCGTCGGAGCGGGGCTCGGTGTTGTCGGCGGGACGTTGAGTGTCGCGGGGCTGGCTATTGCCGAGGTTGATAAAGCAATGGGCTGGGACCGTTCGCACATCATCAATCGTCTGGGGTGGGCATCCCTCGGGTTTTCAATTGCCTCGTTGGTAGTGAGTATTGGGGGGGCTTATACCTCGGCGCATATGGCCTACAACACTGCCGCCTCAAAGTTTACCGGTATCGGCAAACTGACTGACACGCCCCTTGGTAGTGCTCTATTCTCTGCGCGCCAGCGCATGTTGGGCTTGAGCTATAAGTTCAGCGACAAAGCGGGTGTTACACCACTCAGCATAATTTTTGGGGGGACGCGGACTATATTGAGGTTTACCAACTTTGGTCGGTCAATCGAAGCCAGAAGCAAATCATCAGCCACACCCCAACCTGAAGGAGGCGGTGGCCGCTCTGCTCCAGCCCAACCCCAATTGCAACCCACTGTCAGCCGAGTGGTTGATATGCCCAGCAGCAGCGTCGGCTACTACCAGTCATTCAGAGACGAAGCCTCGCGCATTCGCCAACCCATCCAGGGGGAATTGTATCGAGGGTAGCCTTGGCATATGCCGCATCAACCCAGGCGCCGGGGCGACAACATCGCCTCGGTCAAGCCCGCACCCACCAACGCCTCGGGTAACGCCAGCCCGCGCACCAGCGCCGCGCTGGCCTGACCCATGGCGGGTGAGGTCTGGATGCCGTAGCCACCCTGGGCCGCAACCCAGAACAAGCCCTCTACCTGGGGATCGAAGCCACACACCAGGTCGCCATCGCTGACAAAGCTGCGCAGCCCGGCCCAGGTGCGCGTAGGGCGGCGGATGGTCAGGGTGGTGGCCTGTTCGATGTGATAGATACCCGTGGCAATATCCAGCTCTTCGGGCTGTACATCGTGGGGCTCCACCGGGTCGGCATTGGCCGGTGAACCGAGGAACATACCGGCGTCGGGCTTCATATAGAACGAGCCGTCGAGGGCGGCCAGTTCCGGCCAGGCGTGGATATTCATATCGGCGGGCGGGGCGAAGATAAAGGCACTGCGGCGCTTGGGTTGCAGGCCGATTTTTTCTGCGCCGGCCAGTTGCGCGACGGCATCGGCCCAGGCTCCGGCGGCGTTGATAAGCACCGGGGCGCTGAAGCGTTGTTGCGCGGTGCGAACCTGCCATTGGCCCTGATCGTCACGGGTCAGTTTCTGCACCTCATGGTCGGTGTGGATTACCCCGCCATTGCGCCGAATGCCGCGCAAGTAGCCCTGGTACAGCGCGTCGGTATCGATATCGCAGACGGTCGGATCGTAGATCGCCCCGTGGACTTTTTCCGGGCGCAGGATTGGCAGCCTGTGCAGCGCCTCCTCGGCACTCAGCAACTGCGTCTCGGGCACCAGCGCCTTGGCGCTCAGGTATTGGCGCTGCAACTCGTCAGGGTCGCCCACCAGGTCCACCAGCAATTCGCCACGGGGCGTGAGCAAGGGGTGTTCGGTAAAGCCTGCGGGCGGGTGATCGAAGAAGTCGCGGCTGCCCAGGGTCAGGGCGCGCACTTGTGGCGTGCCATAGGCGGCGATATACAGGGCGGCGGAGCGGCCGGTGGAGTGATAACCGGGCATGGATTCACGCTCCAGCACGATGACGCGGGCGTGTCGGGACAGCCAGTAACCGGTGGAGGCCCCGGCAATGCCGCCGCCGATGATAAGGTAGTCGGCCTGGTTCATGGGCTCCTCCTTGAATGTGCAAGCGCTGAAAGCCAATGTGGGCTTGTGTGGGAGCGGGCTTGCCCTAATGCCGTTCAGTTAAGCGAACGCAATGCTCAAAGCAGCGAAGATCAAATGTGGGAGCGGGCTTGCTCGCGATGACGTCGGCCCAGCAAACATTGATGTTGACTGACCCACTGCTTTCGCGAGCAAGCTCGCTCCCACACAAGCCCCACACAAGCGGGCACCCACAGGTTTTACCGCATTCCAGCTTAAGGGCGTTTACGCTCTACGGGGCGCAGCAAGTGCGTCGGCGGCGTTTCACAGCTGATCTTGCGGCCCAGCAGGGTTTCGATCGACGGCAACTGGTACGAATCGTCTTCCCCGGCAAAGCTGATCGACACACCGGCAGCGCCCGCCCGGCCGGTACGGCCGATGCGGTGTACGTAATCGTCCGGCACTTCCGGCAGGGTGAAGTTGATCACGTGGCTGATACCGTCGATATGAATCCCGCGGCCTGCCACATCGGTGGCCACCAGCACGCGGATCTTGCCTTCGCGAAAGCCTTCCAGGGTCTTGATGCGCTTGTGCTGCGGCACATCGCCCGACAGTTGCGCGGCGTTGACGCCATCGCGTACCAGGCGTTCTTCAATGCGCCGCACTTCGTCCTTGCGGTTGGCAAACACCATGACCCGCTCCCAGCCATTGTCGTTGACCAGGTTGTAGAGCAGCTTGTATTTGTCGGCCCCGGCCACCGCATAGATATGCTGTTCGACGTTTTCGCTGGCGACGTTCAGCGCCTCGATCTCGACGATGGACGGGTCGGTGGTCCACTGCTTGGCAAGGTTCATCACGTCTTCGGTAAAGGTCGCGGAGAACAGCAGGGTCTGGCGTTCGTTTTTCGGTGGGGTCTGGCGAATGATCTGGCGCACTTGTGGGATAAAACCCATGTCGAGCATCCGGTCGGCTTCGTCCAGCACCATCACTTCAACCATGTCCAGGTGCACGTCGCCGCGCTGGTTGAAGTCCAGCAAACGGCCCGGCGTGGCGACCAGGATGTCGCAGTGCCGCGCTTCCAGGTGCTTGAGCTGTTTGTCGAAGTCCATGCCGCCCACAAACGTCATGACGTTGAGGCCGGTGTACTTGGTCAGGTCGGCGGCGTCCTTGGCGATCTGCACCACCAGTTCCCGGGTTGGGGCGATGATCAGGGCCCGTGGCTCGCCCATGTAGCGCTCTTTGGGCGGCGGGGTCTGCAACAGTTGGGTAATGATCGAGATCAGGAACGCAGCGGTCTTGCCGGTGCCGGTCTGGGCGCGGCCGATGGCGTCTTTGCCGGCCAGGGTAAAGCCCAGGACCTGGGCCTGGATCGGCGTGCAGTACGGAAAGCCCAGGTCCTGGATGGCGTGCATCAGTTCCGGGGCCAGCTTGAAGTCGTGAAAGCGGGTCTTGCCCTCTTGGGGCTCGACCACGAAGTCTTCCAGTTTCCACGGCTTTACCACAGGTTTTGGCGCGCGTTCGCGGCGCGGTTTTTCCACGCGCGGTGGTTCTTCTGCGGGCTGGGCGGCTGGAGCCGGGGAGGCAGGCGTTGCGGGCGACGGTTTTGGCGAGGCAACAGGCGTGGTTCGGCCAGGCTGTTTACCGTCATTGCGGCTGCCGGAAGCGTGGACAGGGGCGCTGGGAACAGGGGCGAGTGGTTCAGCCTCGCTTTTACCGAACATCTTCTTGAGTGCTTTGAGCACGGTCATCTCATCAATTGGTTAAGGAATGTACGCCGGCCAGTGTAATGCAAGAATCGGGCGCGGCGTAGTGCGTTGGACATGCGGCTACACAATGGCTGGTTTTCCGCCCAGGCGGCCGCTCAACCAAGCGCCGATGTCGCGGATCTCTTCGGGCAACACTTCGTGACCCATTGGGTATTCCTGCCATGCCACGGTGACACCGCGCTGCTTTAAATACTCATAGGCGCTACGGCCCATGGCGTTCTGCACCACTTCATCGTACTGGCCATGCAGGCACAGGGCCGGAATGCGCTGCTGGCTGGCGGACAGTTCCAGTTCATCGCTGAACGTTGGCGCATAGGTGGAGAGGGCAAGCACGCCACCCAGGGCGCCCTGCCATTTCACAAACGCGGCGTGCAGGACCACGGCGCCCCCCTGGGAAAAGCCGGCGAGGAAAATGCGCGAGGCGTCTATTCCGTTGGCTTTTTGTTGCTCGATCAAATCAGTGACCCGTTTTGCTGATTCATCCAGCTGTTCGCGGCTGATGGCCCGTGCCGGGGTCATGGCCAATATGTCGTACCAGCTTGGCATCTCGTAGCCGCCATTGATGCTCACCGCACGGGTCGGCGCCTGGGGTAATACAAAGCGGGTGGACAGCAAGGTTTCCTGCAGGGCTTCGGCCACGGGCAAGAAGTCGTAGCGATCGGCACCCAGGCCATGCAACCAGATTACGCAGGCATCTGCGGGCTTGGCGGGCTGAAGAATCAAGGGGTCGCTCATGTTTGCTCCATAAATGTGCGTGCACGCCGAGGGAAGGCTTCGGGGGCGGTGTGTGCAAGGTGGCTCAGTTGACAAGATGTCGCAAGGCTGACTGTCTTGCTATGTCGGTCGATGTCAGAACTATCTGGGCGGTAACACTATCAGTGAGCACCGCCTGTGGGATAGCCGCTGGAATACCCTCGTGCGTTGCTTCTGTAGGCAACTCCGAATAGGCTGTACGAAAATTCATCCTATGATTGGACGAAAGTACCAAGCCCATGCCAGACATCGCCCCACTGATCAAACGCTCCCTGGTTGACCAGGCCCTGGACCAACTGCGCCAACGCATCGCCCAGGGCAAATGGGCGATTGGCGAACGCCTGCCCACCGAGCCGGAGTTGTCTGCCGAGCTGGGCATCAGCCGCAATACCGTGCGCGAGGCCATGCGGGTGCTGGCGTTTTCCGGGTTGATCGAGATCCGCCAGGGCGACGGCAGCTACCTGCGTTCGATGACCGATCCGCTGGGGGTGATGAACGCTATGTCCCAGTGCACCCTGGAGCAGGCGCAGGAGACGCGGCAGATTCTCGAAGTCGAGGCCATTGGCCTGGCGGCCTTGCGCCGCACCCCTGAGGATCTGCAGCGCCTGCACCAAGCGTTGCAGGCCAGCGGCGAGCACTACCATGGCGACCTGGAGCACTACATCCAGTGCGACCTGGTGTTCCACAAACGCCTGGTGGACGCCGCCCACAATCCGGCCTTGAGCGAGCTGTACCAATACTTTTCCAGCATCGTCGGCGCCCAGTTACGCCTGGCCCTGAATCTCAAGCCACGCCGCCAGGCGGTATTCGACCTGCATGTCGCACTGCTCGCTGCCGTGGAACAGCAGGACCCGCAGCGCGCCAAAGCCCTGTGCCGGCAGTTGATCAATGAACCTTGAACCTGAGAACAGCATGCCCCGCCCTGAAAACGCCCTTGAAGAATTGCTGATCGACGCCGAGGCCGATGACGAGGTGGTCCAGCACAGCCCCCCCGTGGTGCATCGCCCGTGGTTGTTGCTGCTGGGCCTGGTCCTGGTGGCGTTGAACCTGCGCCCGGCGCTGGCGAGCATGGCGCCGCTGCTCGGCGACGTGTCCGCCAGCCTGGGGTTGTCGGCGGCCCGGGCCGGCCTGCTGACCACCTTGCCGGTGCTGTGCCTGGGCCTGTTTGCGCCCATGGCACCGATCCTGGCCCGGCGTTTTGGCGCTGAACGGGTGGTGCTGGGCATCCTGCTGACCCTGGCGGCCGGGATCATGCTGCGCAGCTTGCTGGGTGAGGTCGGCCTGTTCGCCGGCAGCCTGCTGGCCGGGGCCAGTATCGGCATTATCGGGGTGTTGTTGCCGGGTATCGTCAAGCGTGACTTTGCCAAACAGGCCGGGACCATGACCGGCGTCTACACCATGGCCCTGTGCCTGGGGGCGGCGTTGGCGGCGGGCGCCACTGTGCCGTTGAGTCACTCCTTTGCCCACAGCTGGAACATCGGCCTGGGCTTCTGGATGTTGCCGGCGCTGGTGGCGGCGCTGTGCTGGTTGCCGCAAGTCGGGCAGCGGCACGGTGCGCACCAGGTCGCTTATCGGGTCAAGGGGCTGCTGCGTGATCCGCTGGCCTGGCAGGTGACCCTGTACATGGGCCTGCAATCGTCCCTGGCCTACATTGTGTTCGGCTGGTTGCCGTCGATCCTTATCGGCCGTGGCCTGAGTGCCACGCAAGCCGGGCTGGTCCTGTCCGGCTCGATCATCGTGCAGTTGGCCAGTTCCCTGGCCGCCCCCTGGTTGGCCACCCGTGGCAAGGACCAGCGCCTGGCCATTGTGGTGGTGATGCTGTTGACCCTCGGCGGCCTGTTCGGGTGCCTGTATGCACCGCTGGACGGTTTGTGGGGCTGGGCGATCCTGCTGGGCCTGGGGCAGGGCGGTACGTTCAGCCTGGCGCTGACCCTGATCGTGCTGCGCTCGCGCGACGCCCACGTGGCCGCCAACCTGTCGGGCATGGCCCAGGGCATCGGCTACACCCTGGCGTCCCTCGGCCCGCTTGCGGTCGGCCTGGTGCATGACTGGACCGGAGGCTGGACGGCCATCGGCTGGATTTTCGCGCTGCTTGGCCTCGGGGCAATCGTCGCCGGGCTGGGCGCGGGGCGTGCGCGGTATGTGCAGGTCACCAGCGAAAAACTCTAGAGATACAGCACCTCCAGGGTCGCCGAGCCGTCGAGCAGGGTGTCGCTGCTCAGGTCCAGGTTCTGCCGGGCATTGATCACCGCCTCGACCTTGACCGTGCTGATCAACTCCTGGATCGCCGACGGCCCGGCAACGCTGCCTTGGGTGTCGGTGAACCCCAGGTAACTGTTGGCGCCGATATCAATGGGGTTGAGGTTGGCCGTGCGCCAGGCCGTGCCGCCGGTGGTGGATTCGGTGCCATAGACCGTGGCCGTGCTGTCCACCAGGGTGTGGCGGGGGTCGAAAGTCATGGAGTAGAGGCCCAGGCGATTGCCGCTGTTGTCCAGCCCCAGCCCGTAGTAGATCTCACTGTTGACCGTGGCCGTGCCATCGCGATTGTCGCGCATGCGCAGGGCGAAGCGGCTGGGGGCATTGCAGTCGATACTGACTTGCAGCTGCTTGACCGGCAGGCGCGTGCCACGGTCAAGGTTGAGGTCCTGTTGGGAAATCTTGCCGTAGTCGATCAGCCCGCCACTGGACAGCAGCGGGGTGCAGGCCGTGGGGGTGATCTTGCCCCTGACGCTCAGGTCCACGGTCGAGGCCGCCAGTGCCGGCAGGGCCGAGCACAGCAGCAGGGCAGAAAAAGCCAGGCAGTACTTATTCATAAGACGGGTTCCTGAGGTCAGAGGTAGATGATTTCGAGGGTGCCGGAACCATTGATCTGCACTACATTGCGCAGGTCCAGGGACTGGGTGGGGGCCAGGTAGGCCTTGATGCGCACGGTGCCGGCCAGGTGCTGGATGGCAATCGGGCCCTGGGTGTTGCCGAGGCTGTTGGTGAAGCCCATCAGGCTGTTGGCGGCGATGGGGATCTGCCGGGCACTGGAGCTGCTCCACGCCCGGCCGTTGCTGGTGGAGTCGGTGCGATAAAGCGTGCCGAAACTGTCGGCGCTGAAGTCCGCCGGGTCGAGGTTCAGGTAGTAGCGCCCGATCTTGTTGCGGCTGGCGTCCAGGTCCAGGCCGTAGGCGGTTTCATCGGTGCCGCCGGTGGCCGAGCCGAAACGGTTGTCATGCATCAGCAAGGCAAAGTGCGCGGGTGCATCGCAGCTCACGGAGAACTGCAAGGTGCGGGTGGGCAGTGGCGTTTCGTGGGTGGCGCTCAGGTCCTTGGCCAGCAAGGTGCCGTAGTCCACCAGGCCGCCGTTGGACAACTGCGGCGTGCAGGCGGCGGGGGCGAAGTGCGCGCGCAGGGTCAGTTCCCGGTAGCGGCCGCTCTGGCGTGCGTCGAATAACCCGGATACTTCCCAGGTGGTTGCCTCGCGCACATGGGTGGCGGCCACGTCGGCCCAGGCACTGAGGCTCAGTTGCAGGGAAAGCTGGCGGCCCTGTACCACGCTGCCACCTTGCACCGGCGCGACGCCATGGCCTGGACGCCAACTCAATGTCGTACCGATGCTGGCGGGTGGCTGGCCGGCGCCGGGCAACAACCCCAGCTCCACGGCCTGGCCATCCAGCACGCCATCGCTGACGTGCAGGGCATAGCTGCCGTGCTCGGTAAATTGCAGGCGATGCGCGTTCGCCGCCAGGGCACTGTAGAACACGCTCATGTCCGCCGGGTGCGGGCAATTGAGGTTCAGGCTCAAGCGGCGCTCGCCAAGCAGGCGCTGGGGGGCGCTGTCGTTTTGTGCAAGGCGGCTCATCAGGCCGAAGTCCAGCAACGACTCACTGATATTCAACTGGCACTCGTCATTGGCCAGGGCGTTGCCGGCAAGGCCGAGGCTAAGCAATCCAGCGATCAGGCACCGCAGGGCGCGCAGAAGGGGCATGGTGATTTTCCTCATAAGGGGTTGCAGCGCGCGGGCGTGGTTTCGAAATACACCTGGGGATCGCCCTTGGCCGGCAGCTCGAACTGCAGCCGGCAGCGGGTCAGGCCTGGCGCGCTGACCCACAACCCGGACTGCTCCAGCACATTGGGCAGAAACACCTGGCCGCCGTCCTGCACCAGGGTCACGAACTCGCCGTCGGCGGTGCTGACGGAGGCGCCACGGGGCAGCAGTGCGCCTTGTTCGGTACGTGCGGTGAGCAAGACCCGGCGCGTCAACGTCACTCCGAACTCGACCCGATCCACCGCCCCGCGTCCGGCCGAGATCATCGCCAGGCCGTTGTTGATATCGGCATTGCGCGGCAGCGAACGGGTCTGCACTTCCACCGGGCTGCGGCCATAGGCACTCACCTGGGGCACCACGGCCTGGCCTTGCCAGTCGGTCCACACCGGGCCGCTGGGGGTGCTCAGCTTGATGCCGCCCATATCACCCACCGAGACCAGGGCAAAAGTGTCGCGCACCGGGTAGGGCGAGAAGGTGACACCGTCGCCATGCACCACCACCCCACCCCGGGCGCTGCCCTGATAGCTCGAGCGCTCGGCATCGGAGCGGCTATAGCTGACATCGAGTTGGCTGTAGCGTGGCAGGGCCGATAGGCCGAGGGTGGTCTCTACTTGTTGGTCGCGGGTGTCATGTTCGGCATTCACGCGATAGCTCAGTTGATCGTCGAGCTGTTCGTTCAGCCCCAGCCCCGTGCGATGTTCCCCGCCCGAGTTGCGTACCCAGGCGCGCATGCGCCGGCTCTCACCCAGGGGCAGGCTGACATTCAGGTACACCGCGTTGTCCTGTTGCTGGCGCCCGCCCATTTGCCACTCGGCGCTGGCCGACAACGACACGCCTGCGACGCTGGTGCCCCAGGACGCCAGGCCGCGGCTGCTGCTGTCGCCATCAAAGCTGCTGGAGCGCGACACCCCGGCGCTGAACGCCCCCAGCCATGGGTGGGACCAGCCCACCGTAGCGCTTTGTTGCTCGCGATAGCGGGAGCGCCGTTGCTGGGTGGTCTCGGGTTCGTAGGTGGCTTCTTCCAGCTCCCGATAGCCTGGGGTGCGCCAGGAGTTGGCCACGCTGAACGACCATTGCTCATTCAGGCGCTGGGACCATGACAGGTCGGTCTGCACCCCACGCACCTTGTCCCGTGCCTGGGTGTCGGCGACCTGGGTGGCCAGTTGCACCTGGCTATCGAGCCACGGCAGCCAACCCAGGCTCACCCCTGCCGCCCGGTATTCACTGGACGCCAGCACACCGCTGCCCAGGGACAGTTGCGGGTGCACGGCACCGGTCCAACCGGCGCTGACCACCCACGGATCGTCGCCCTGGGCATCGCCGATATTGCGCACGCGGCCCGCCGCCACCGAGTACCCCGGCGCCGCCAGCCCCAGGCCAAGCATGGCGGCGGGAACGGTGAAACGGCGCTCGCCGCCGCTGCTTTCCTTGACCGTGACTTCGACGTCCGAGCGTGAGCTCAGGCGCCGCACATCCGTCAGGGAGAACGGCCCGGCCGGCACCACGGTGGAATGAATCAACGCACCGTTCTGCCGCACCTCGACCTGGGCCGGGCTGTTGGCGATACCGTCGATGGTAGCGCCCTGGCCTTGTTCTTGAAGGGCCTGTTCGGTCAGGACCTGCACCCCGGTGATCTGCGCGCCGGACAACACCGGGTTATAGAGGTTGATCTGCCCGGCCTGCAGCACCGCCTGATGCCGGGCAAAGGTGCGTTGGGCGTAGGCTTCCAGATGGGTGCTGCGCGACAGGCCATCCTGCCAGGTCTGTACCTGGCGGCTGCGCACGATCCAGTCACCGGCGTTGAACCCCACCTCGGTGTTGGCCGAACCGAACCGGCTGTTATCGTCGCCGAAGCGGTTGTAGAAACCGGTGAGGTCGTAATTGAGCAGGCCGGCAACCCCACCGGTCTCGTAGCCCGAGATGTCCTGTGGCAACGGGCGTAACGCCTCGGTCGGCACCACCAGCGACACGGTGAGGCTGGCCGGGTCCGGCTCCACCAGGCTTTGTGGGTATTGCGCGAGAAAGTCATGGCAGGGGCCGCTGTCATCGGGCCTCACCAGGTTGGCGGCGTCCAGTAATGCCTGGTCAAAACACAGGTGGCCTTGTGGGTCGAACCCCACCTCCAGCCGCCCCCGGCGTTGACCATTGACCCGCAGGCTCACCGCGTGCCGTCCGGCGGCATAGCGCGGGGCGTCCAGCAGCAAGCTGGCCAACTGCGGGTCGATGCCACGCTGCTGCAGGGTGGTGGCGTCGAAGCCGGGCCGCTCTTCGGCCCAGGTCTTGGCCGGCAGCAGGGCGCACGCCAGCAGTATCGCGAGCAAGGCGCAGCGGGTGGGTGTATCGGGTACGGCTTCGCCGTCACGGTCATTCAATACTGTTTTCACGCAAGGCACTCGAATGATGGGCATCTGTGGTGAGGGGGCTCGTCCCCTCACCACAGGTCAGTGTCTGGCCGGGGACTTCGTGTGGTTTGTCAGGTGATAGGCGCTTCATAGGCGGCCACGGCAAAGCCATACACCGTCGCCGGTTGCAGCCGGACCTTGCTGGCGGGACCGCCGGTGGCCGGCACACTCAGGGTTTCCCCCGGCAATACGTAGGTGCGGGGCAGCATGGCCTTGCCGTCACCGGGCAGCAGGCGCAGCTCCTGGGCCAGGCGCACCACATAGGGGCTGTCGTTGCGCACCTGCAGGGTGCTGCCGTGTTGCGACCAGGTCAGGCCGGTCCAGGGCGTGCGGTTGGGGGCCAGGCCCTTGGGGTGAATGATCACCGGCAAGTTCTGGCGCACCGTCACGCCGACCCGTGCGTGCCCGGCTTCGGTGGCGGGGCGGCCCTGGGGCATGCCTTCAAAGATCGCCCGCTTGAGGCGCTGGGTAAGCAGTGGCTGCTGGCGTTGCAGGATGAAACGCACCAGTTGCGATTTGCCCGGCTCCACCCGCGACAGCGGCGGTGTCACCACCAGCAAGGGCTCGGTGTCTTCGGCAATGTCTTTTAGGGTGACGTGCAGCAGGGCCAGTTGGCTGTCGGTGTTGGTGACCGAAACGGCCGCTTCACCTTCGGCTTCGTAGACGATGACCACGGAGGTGTCCGGGACCATGCCGTCGGCCTGGGCCTGGGGGCCCAGCAGCAACGTCAGGGCAAGAATGCAGGTCGCGTTTTTCAAGAGTGTCGTCGTCATTCCGGGGGGGTCCATTGGGGCCGCGTGAAAAGGTCAGAGGTAGCGCAAATCCAGAACGATCGAACCATCCAGCGGCACCTCCTGGTCCAGGGTCAGGTATTGGGTGAAGTTGATGGACGTGTCGATGCGCAGTTGGGTCGTCAACTGACCGATGAAGTCGGGCTGGCGATCACCCGGTGGGGCAAAGCCGATGTAGGATTTTGGATAGGCGTTGGGCTCGGGGGACCAGGTTTCGCCACTGTCGGTGGACGCCAACACCTGCAGGGTTTGTGCGTCGCCCATCGGGTTGCGATAGGACAGCGCTACTGAGCCCAGGCGCTCTGCCGGAACATGGATATTTCTGCCCAGGCCGTAGAAAAATCCGGGCGCCAGCGAGGACTCCGCTCGGTTATCAAGCCCTACCAGGGCGAATAACATGGGGCGGCTGCATTGCACGTTCAGTTCCAGCAGCCGACTGGGCAGCACAGTGAACTCAGTGGAACTGAGGGTATGTGAGGGGATTTTTCCGTGATCGACCGTGCCCTCGTCAGATAACGTCACATGGCAGGCATCGGGTGTCACTCGCCCCGTCACCGTGATATCGACAAAAGAAGCAGCAATGGCCGGGCCAATGTTCGTCAGCAACAGCAGGAGCGCCAGGAGGCGAGGGTAGGTGTTCATCGAGGGGCGCCACTGGCCGGGGTAAAAACGGCTGATACGGGAAAAATACCCATGCCTGCAAGCGTCAGCCAGGCATGGGCGTCCAAGGGTTACAGGTACTTGACTTCAAGGGTGGCGGAACCGTCGAGGGTGACCTCGTTGCTCAGGTCCAGGCCATCGGTGCGGGCGATGGAGGTTTGAATCACCAGTTCCAGCGACAAGTCCTTGGCCGGCACCGGTTGAGTGTCGTCAGCCATGCTGGCCACCGACATGTACAGGCCCGCGTCCCAGAATTTTTCGCTGTACCAATTGTCTTGGCCGTTGACGGACGCAATCGACTGCACTGCGACACCATCGGCGATCAGGTTGTTTAGCATCAGATGAAACCAGCCGAGCTTCTGGTTACCGTTGATCAGGCCCAGGCCATAGTCGCTGGAGAACATGGACGAACCGGCCCGGTTGTCGACCGAGTGCAGTGCAAAAGTGATCGCGCTGTCGCAGCTTACGACCATGCTCAAGGTGTGGGTCCCGATGGGCGTCGGGTTGTTTGTATTCAGGTCCTTGGCGGAAATCTTGCCGTGGTCGATCACCCCGCCGCCAGACAGGCTGGGGGTACAGGCGCTGGGCACGATCAGGCCCTTGACGGTGAGGTCGACGGTCGAAGCGGCGTAAGTGGCGGTGCAACCGAGCAGCATCAGGCCGGTGGCGAGGGTGGTAAACAGGGGCTTCATGGGGGATGAACTCCTTTCGATGGGGGCTGTGTGTGGCATTACAGATAGGTGACTTGAACCGTGGCGTGCCCGTCGACGGGGACTTCGTCGGTCAGGGTCAGGCTATCGGCGGGGGCGATGTGGGTGTACAGGCGTATCTGTGCGTCGAAGTCCCGCACTGCAATCGGCACCAATTGGTTACCCCTGGCGATGGCGGTCAGCATGGTGTGGGTGAGCAGGCTGGTGGGCAGCCACGTCATGCCGCCGTCCACTGACGTAATGGTGCGTACCGCGACGCCATCGGCCACGGGGGCGTAAAGATGGAACGCGGCACCGCCGAGTTTTTCCCCTTCTGCCGTCAAGCCCAGGCCGTGCCAGAAGGCGTGGTTGGCAGACGAGCCGGCTCGGTTGTCGACGGTGGTCAGGGTGAAGAACGTCGGCGCTTCACAACGCACGCTCAATTGCAGGGATTGGCCGGGCAACGAGGTGTATTGCTCGGCCTGGAGATCCTTGGCGGCCATTTTCCCGAAGTCGATCGTGCCACCGCCGGAGATCAGCGGCGCACAGGCGCTGGGGGTAATGGTGCCTTTGACGCTGAGGTCGGTGGTGCTGGCGGCCAGTGCCAGTGGCGAGGCTGCGAGCAACAGCACGGCCAATGGGATTGCGTTGCAGATGTGCATGGTCAGAACCTTCCGTGTGGACGGGGTGGGGGTTACAGGTACACCACTTCCAGGGTCGCGGAACCGTCGATGGGCGCCTCGTCACTGAAGTCGAACTGGTTCGCCGGGGCGATTTGGGTGCTCACCTCCAGGTCCATCACCAGGCTCTTGATCGGCAGCAATGTACTTGCGTCATCCTGGGTGCCTGCGCCCCACAGGGTTTGCAGTTCCCAGTTGCGCTCGCTGTACCAGGTGCGGCCACCGTCAGCGGAAGCGATGGGTTGAGCCGGGGTGCCGTCGGCGACCAGGTTTTGCGGGGTCAGGTAATACCGGCCCAGTTTTTTGTTGCCATTGACCAGGCCCAGGCCGAAGTCGCTGCTACTGGTGGCGGTGCCACTGCGGTTGTCGATAGGCCAGAGGGCGAAGGGAATGCTGGCATCGCAATCGATGGTCAAGCGCAGCACTGCCTTGGGCAATGTCGTGGGGTTGTTCTGGACCAGATCCTTGGCGGAGATTTTTCCATGATCCACCATGCCGCCAGCCGAAACGGCCGGGGTGCAGGCATTCGGCGTGATCAGGCCCTTGACCGTCAGGTCCACAGTGCTGGCAGCCCAGGCGGACGTGGAGCTGGCGAGCAACAGGGCAACGCCCACCAGGTTTAACGACTTGTTCATTTCAGGTTGTTCCAGTGCAAGGTCGGCGATTCACGCGTGCAGCCGGCAATGCCAGGCCCTTGTAAGGGGCGGGCGGGTTGCAAGGCGGCTGGCGTGTCTGTTTCGGGCGCCGCAGTGCGGCGTGCCCGTTCCCTCTGATTGGGGTGGGCGCAATTTATCGACGGGAGGGGGCAGGGGAAATACAACTATTACGACAATGAGGGGGAGGGGGAAATCAGTTTCGCTTGTGTCGGAATAGGTTGTCGCTCATGTAGGAAAGTTGGTTTTTTCGTAGTTGTTGCATCGTCATGCTGTCACTCATAAGGATATTTTCAGGCGGCGATGGCAGCCATTTGCGTTTGGCTGTTGCGTCAGCGCCGCCGGGCGCTGCAGGACGGATCGCCGCAATGAGGTGAACATGGAGACTGGCGTATCGTTGAGCGCAGTGCTTTCCCGTGAATTGGCCCCCTCGATTACTCCCCCGCTGCATTGGCAGCACCTGACCGTGTTGGTGGTGGAGGACCACTCCGCCTATCGCGTATTGATGGGCTGGTTTCTGGAGAAGCTCGGGCTGGGCCATCAATTGGTCGGCGACGGCCAACATGGGCTGACGGCCCTGGCCGAACGCCCATTCGACCTGGTGATCAGCGATTGCCAGATGCCTCTGATGGATGGCTACACCATGAGCCGGGCAATCCGCCTGCGCGAACAGGCCAACGCGCAACGCCGGGTGCCGATCATTGCCTTGACCGGCAACCTGGTGCACGACGACCCCCAACGTTGCCGCGATGCTGGCATGGATGCCTGGCTGCTCAAGCCGCTGACCCTTGATCAACTGCAAGGGGTGCTGGCGCTGTGGCTGCCCGGCCCGGCCAGTGCCGCATCGAACACCCTGGTTTCGGCACCCTGGCCGACCCGTGCCAGCCTGGTCGAGACCTTTGGCGACGCCCACGTGGTGGACCAGATGCTCACCAGCCTGCTCTGCGAAGCCCGGGAAGACAGCGCCGCCCTGGAGCGCGCGCGCCTGGCCCTGGATGGACCGTTGACCGCTGAACGCCTGCATCGCCTGGTGGGCAGCCTGGCCTTCCTCGGCGGCGCGGAGTTGGAACTGCGTGGCATGAGCCTGATCGAACGCGTCCGCGCCCAGGGCATGTTGCTGAACAAATCCCATCTGGAAGCCTTCCAGGCGGACTTGCGGGCCTACCTCAAATACTTGGGTGCGTTGTGAAATGGGTTGTATGTAGGGCGATATCGGTCTGTGTTGCAGGTTATGGATGTAGGTGGTTTCTTTTAATTTTGTAGGCCATAAAAAAATCACTACAAAACATTGAACGTGACGCAAAGCCCACGTCCTGGACGGTTGTTGAGGTCCGCCGGCGAGGGTATTTTGCGGGCTCAGTCGCCATCATCTGTGGGTATTTATGCTTCGCGTAATTATTGCTGACGATCACCCCATCGTACGAATCGGGCAGAGAGTGGTGATCGAGGCGAATGGCAAGTGCAAAGTGGTCGGCGAGGCCGAAGGCCCCGATGACCTGTTGCGGTTGCTGGAAATCACTTCCTGCGATGTGCTGGTGACTGACTTCGCCATGCCGGGTGGCCAGCAGGCCGACGGCTATGGCCTGCTCAGTCTGCTGCATCGTCAGTACCCGGAGTTGCCCGTGATTCTGGTGACCATGTTTGCCAACGTCGCCACCTTGCGCGCCTCCTTTGCCCATGGCGCCCGGGCCATCGTCGCCAAAAGTGCCTCGGCCAAGGAGTTGCCGCTGGCGATCAGGGCGGTGAGCGCCGGCCAGACCTTTGTCAGCGAATGCCTGCGGGTGCAACTGGTGGAGGCGGGCACGGGCGATCAGTCGCAACAGCCGCAGTTGTCCGGCAAGGAGCGGGAGGTGGTGCGCATGCTCGCCAGCGGCATGACGGTCAGCCAGATCGCCGCCCGGGTCAATCGCAGCATCTCCACCATCAGCAAGCAGAAAAGCACGGCCATGAGCCGGTTGTGTATTTCCACCGACGTGGATCTGTTCGCCTATGCTCGCAGCTGCGGCATGGTGCCTTAGGGGCTCACCCCTGGCATTCCCGGCATCGATGCCGATGGCGCTCCAGGCCCTTGCGCACTATCGTGACGCACTTCCCCTTGTTGCCGGATACTGCCGATGCACAACGCCCTGATCACCGAGTTCTACAGCGCGTTCCAGCGCCTGGATGCCGAGGCCATGAGCGCCTGCTATACCGAGGATGTGCTGTTCAGCGACCCGGCGTTCGGCGAACTGCGCGGGCGCGATGCCGGCGACATGTGGCGCATGCTCACCACCCGGGCCAGGGACTTTTCCCTGACCTTCGACCAGGTACACAGTGACGAAAGCACTGGCAGCGCCCATTGGGTGGCCACCTACCTGTTCAGCCAGACCGGCCGCACCGTGGTCAACCATATCCAGGCGCGCTTTGTGTTTCGCGATGGCAAGATCTGCGAGCACCACGACCACTTCGACCTGTGGCGTTGGTCGCGCCAGGCCCTGGGCACCCAGGGCCTGCTGCTGGGCTGGACGCCGCTGGTGCGCAACGCGGTGCGTGCCCAGGCCTTGAAAGGGTTGCAGGCGTTCCAGGCCAGTCGTTGATAAGATTGGCGCTCTTTTCGTTTGCCAGAACCTTTTGTGAACAATCCACCTGAACCCATCGCGCCCAAGCCCTGGTTTGTCTACCTGGTGCGGGCGGCCAATGGCGCGCTCTATTGCGGGATCAGCAACGACCCGCAGCGCCGCTTTGCGATGCACCAGAGCGGCAAGGGCGCGCGGTTTTTCCTGTCCAGCCCGGCGGTGGCGCTGGTGTATACCGAGGCCTGCGCCAGCAAGAGCGAGGCGCTGCGCCAGGAACGCCTGATAAAAAAGCTCAAGAAAAGCGCCAAGGAGTGTCTGGCCCGGGCTTATCAACCTGACTGATCAGTTCCCGTCAGGCCAATGGGTAGGCCGCAGTGGTTTTGCACGATAAGCTGGCGGCTCCTTCTTTTAGCGGAGTCTGGAATGTCTGAGTTAATTCTGCATCACTACCCGCAATCCCCGTTCGCCGAAAAGGTTCGCCTGCTCCTGGGTTTCAAGGGGCTGTCCTGGCATTCGGTGACCATTCCCCCGGTGATGCCCAAGCCCGACCTGACGGCCCTGACCGGCGGCTACCGAAAAACCCCGGTGCTGCAGGTGGGCGCGGATATTTATTGTGATACCGCGCTGATCGCCCGCCGCCTGGAACAGGAAAAGGCCGCGCCGCCGCTGTTTCCCGAAGGCCAGGAACTGGTCAGCCAGAGCTTTGCCGCCTGGGCCGATTCGGTGGTGTTTTCCCATGCCGTGGCCCTGGTATTCCAGCCCGAATCCCTGGCGGTGAAATTTGCCAAGGTGCCGCCGCAGATGCTGCAGGTGCTGGTTGCCGACCGCAGCAAGATGTTCGGCGACGGTAGCGCCACCCGGCTGCCACTGGATGTGGCGCGGCACCAGTGGCCGGCAATCATTGCGCGGCTTGAGCAACAGTTGCAGCGTCAATCGGGGGACTTCCTGTTTGGCGAACCGTCGATTGCCGACTTCGCCATGGCCCATACGTTGTGGTTTATCAAAGGCTCGTCGGTGACCTCGCCGCTGGTGGATGATTATCCTGCCGTCAGCGCCTGGCTTGGGCGGGTGCTGGGCTTCGGGCATGGCACTTCCAGCGAGATGAGTGCCGGGCAGGCCCTGGAAATCGCCCGCAATAGCACGCCTGCGGCGTTGCCGGATGAAGTGTTTGCAGAGCCCAGCGGGTTCAAGGTGGGCCAGCAAGTGAGCGTCGCCGCGACTGACTATGGCGTCGATCCGGTGGTGGGCGAGTTGCTGTTTGCCGGTCGCGAGGAGTTGATCCTGCGCCGCGAGGATGAGCGCGGCGGCACCGTGCATGTGCACTTCCCGCGCCTGGGCTTCTTGATCCGTTAATCAAACAGCTGTAGGCGCAGGCTTGCTCTTAACTGTGGGAGCGGGCTTGCCCGCGATGGCGGTGGGTCAGTTAATGCAACTCTGACTGACACACCGCTATCGCGGGCAAGCCCGCTCCCACAGGGGATCTGCGCTTAACTGATCGGTATTAGGGTTTGCTCGCGCCTACAGGTTCAGGGCAGACAGGATGGCCTGCGGGTTGTAGTCGCGGATCTGCGTGCCATTGACGTCTACAAACGGAATCCCTCCGCCGCCCAGGGCTTCATAGGCCTTGCGTCCCTGGGCATCCTTCTCGATATCCACGCGGGTGTAGGGAATGCCCTTCTGATCGAGGAAGCGCTGGGTCTGCTTGCAGTACCCGCACCAGTCGGTGGTGTACAACGTCACCCGGGCAGTGGCGCGTACCTGCTCCGGGACGACCTGCGACGGATTGAACAGCCGCTCGACCTTGCCCCAGTTCTGGATCGCCACCACCACCAGCAACACCAGCAGGACCTTCTTCAGGACCCCGCCGAGCATCAGTTGCGGCGCTTGAGCTGGTCGGTCAGTTGGGTCGGCAGCCCCTTGATGATCAGGGTGCCGGCGGCCTCGTCATACTCGATCTTGTCGCCCAGCAGGTGCGCTTCAAAGCTGATGGACAAGCCTTCGGCGCGCCCGGTGAAGCGGCGGAACTGGTTGAGGGTGCGCTTATCGGCGGGAATTTCCGGCGACAGGCCGTAATCCTTGTTGCGGATATGATCGTAGAACGCTTTTGGTCGATCTTCATCGATCAGCCCCGACAGCTCTTCCAGGCCCATGGGCTCGCCGAGCTTGGCCTGGCTGCTGGCGTAGTCCACCAGGGTCTTGGTTTTTTCGCGGGCGGATTCGTCCGGCAGGTCTTCGCTTTCGACGAAGTCGCTGAAGGCCTTGAGCAGGGTGCGGGTCTCGCCCGGGCCGTCGACGCCTTCCTGGCAGCCGATAAAGTCGCGGAAGTACTCCGAGACCTTCTTGCCGTTCTTGCCCTTGATAAACGAGATGTACTGTTTGGACTGCTTGTTGTTCTGCCATTCGGACACGTTGATGCGTGCCGCCAGGTGCAACTGGCCCAGGTCCAGGTGGCGCGAGGGCGTCACGTCCAGCTCGTCGGTCACCGCCACGCCTTCGCTGTGGTGCAGCAGGGCGATGGCCAGGTAGTCGGTCATGCCCTGTTGATAGTGGGCAAACAGCACGTGGCCGCCGACGGAGAGGTTGGACTCCTCCATCAGCTTTTGCAGATGCTCCACGGCAATCCGGCTGAAGGCAGTGAAATCCTTGCCACCCTCGAAATATTCCTTCAACCAGCCGCTGAACGGGTGCGCGCCGGACTCGGCATGGAAGAAACCCCAGGCCTTGCCTTGTTTGGCGTTATAGCTCTCGTTGAGGTCGGCGAGCATGTTCTCGATGGCGGCGGACTCGGCCAATTCGGAGTCACGGGCGTGGAGAACTGCGGGTGTGCCGTCGGGTTTTTTGTCGATCAGGTGGACGATGCAGTGACGGATCGGCATGGGCTTCTCGGCTGGTTGGGCGGGAGCGGTTGGCCTCCCGGAAAAAGTCGCCAGTGTACCGCACCCGTTGGTCGCAGCGTCGTTTGCAGCGGTTTTGGCAGCCCTCTGACAGCTCATATGCCTTTTTTTCACGGTTTAGAGCGATAAAGCTGACCAAATGGGTCGGTAGAAGCGGATATTTCCCCGTCTCTGTGCTAGTTTTGCCCGGTCTTACGCGATGTATCGGCGTTAAGCGTGCATTCAGCATTTGTCAGGTCGAACCAAACCCCGTTTCAGGCATCTATAACCCCGATCTCTCGCGGTTATGGCCAGGGGTGCCAGGCCATGACGGTCGGGCTCGATGGCTGACACTGCACTCTGCAATCCAAATGAATTTGATAGGGAAGGAACACCATAATGGCTTTGACTAAAGACCAACTGATCGCTGATATCGCCGAATCCACTGACACCACCAAGGTTCAAGTACGTGCCGTACTGGAGCAGCTGGCTCAGATCGTTGGTGACCAGCTGGACAACGGTGGCGAAATCACTCTGCCAGGTGTTGGCAAACTGAAAGTGACCGAGCGTCCAGCCCGTACCGGCCGTAACCCTTCGACTGGCGCTGCCATCGAAATCGCTGCGAAGAAAGTGATCAAGCTGGTTGTGGCCAAAGGCCTGACCGACTCGATCAACAAGTAAGACGCAGTAAAAAAAACCGTGCACCGGAGCGATCCGGGCACGGTTTTTTGTTGCCTGCGATTTGCCCCTAGCGCACCCAGCGCTGGCGCCAGATCTGCTGCTCGTTCTTGGTCTGGAAGGTCCAGGCCACAAAACGGCTCTGTTTCTGGCCCTGGGACATCTCCACCACCTGGCTTTCCAGGGCGCCGGCCTTTTTCAGCGCGGTCTGGATGGCGGGCAGGTTGGACGCTTTTGACACCAGGGTGCTGAACCACAGCACTTTATGGGCAAAGTGCGCGCTTTCGGCGATCAATTGCGTGACAAACCGCGCTTCACCGCCCTCACACCACAGCTCTGCCGATTGGCCGCCGAAGTTCAGTACCGGCAACTTGCGCTTGGGGTCGGCCTTGCCCAGGGCGCGCCATTTACGCTCGCTGCCTTTGGTCGCTTCGTCCATGGAGGCATGGAACGGCGGGTTGCACATGGTCAGGTCAAAACGCTCACCCGGCTCCAGCAGCCCCAGCAGAATATGCTTGGGATTGCTTTGCAGGCGCAACTGGATGACCTTGCTCAGGTCATTGGACTGCACGATGGCCTTGGCGGCCGCCACGGCGGTCGGGTCGATCTCGGAGCCGAGGAAATTCCAGCGGTAGTCCATGTAGCCGATCAGCGGGTAGACGCAGTTGGCGCCCATGCCGATGTCCAGCACCTTGACGATTGAGCCCCGGGGAATCTTGCCGTCGTTGACGCTGGCCAGCAGGTCGGCGAGAAAGTGCACGTAATCGGCACGCCCTGGCACCGGTGGGCACAGGTAGTCAGTCGGGATATCCCAGTGCTGCACGCCATAGAACGCCTTGAGCAACGCCCGGTTGAACACCCGCACTGCGTCGGGGTTGGCGAAGTCGATGCTTTCCTTGCCGTAGGGGTTGAGGATCACGAACTGGGCCAGTTCCGGCGTGGTCTTGATCAGCGCCGGGAAGTCGTAGCGGCCCTGGTGGCGGTTGCGCGGGTGCAGAGTGGCCTCTTTACGTGGCGCGACGGGCTTGGCCGGGGCGGCGGTTTTCGGCTTCTTGCGGGGCGGTTTGGGTGTGCTGGGGGCGGTCATGATGATTCTGGTGTTGGCTCAAAGTGGCGGCCATTGTCACACATCCTGAGCCCGACCCGGGCAAATGTGGGAGCTGGCTTGCCTGCGATGCAAGCGACTCGGTCTATCAGGTAGACCGAGGTGAGGCTATCGCAGGCAAGCCAGCTCCCACATTGATCGGGTTTTCAATGGGCAGTGGGGGTGTTTTCCAGAGCCAAAAAAAAGAGACCCGAAGGTCTCTTTTTTACGCAGGCCGGCCCTTACAGGCTGGAAATCCGCGCATGTTGCTCCGCCAGCTTGCCCAAGGCCTGTTCGGCTTCGGCCAGCTTGGCGCGTTCCTTGTCGATGACTTCGGCCGGGGCCTTGTCGACGAAGGCGGCATTGGACAGCTTGCCGCCCACGCGCTGCACTTCGCCTTGCAAACGCAGGATTTCCTTGTCCAGGCGCGCCAGTTCGGCGCCTTTGTCGATCAGCCCGGCCATCGGCACCAGCACTTCCATCTCGCCAACCAGTGCGGTGGCAGACAGCGGTGCTTCGGCGCCATCAGCCAATACAGTGATCGACTCCAGCTTGGCCAGCTTCTTGAGCAGGGCGTCGTTCTCGGTGAGACGGCGCTGGTCTTCGGCACTGGCGTTCTTCACGAACACCGCCAATGGCTTGCCCGGGCCGATGTTCATCTCGGCGCGGATATTGCGCGTGCCGAGCATCAGGGCCTTGAGCCATTCGATATCGCTTTCGGCAGCCTCGTCGATGCGGGCTTCATTGGCCACCGGCCAAGGTTGCAGCATGATGGTCTTGCCTTCGATACCGGCCAGCGGCGCCAGGCGCTGCCAGATTTCTTCGGTGATGAACGGCATGAACGGATGCGCCAGGCGCAACGCCACTTCCAGCACGCGCACCAGGGTGCGACGGGTGCCGCGCTGGCGCTCGATCGGTGCGTTCTCGTCCCACAGCACCGGCTTGGACAGTTCCAGGTACCAGTCGCAATACTGGTTCCAGATAAACTCGTACAGCGCTTGTGCGGCCAGGTCGAAACGGAACTGGTCGAGTTGGCGAGTCACTTCGGCTTCGGTGCGCTGCAACTGCGAGATGATCCAGCGATCAGCCAGGGACAGTTCATAGGCTTCGCCGTTCTGGCCGCAGTCTTCGCCCTTGTCCAGCACATAGCGCGCGGCGTTCCAGATCTTGTTACAGAAGTTGCGATAGCCTTCGACGCGGCCCATGTCGAACTTGATGTCGCGACCGGTGGACGCCAGCGAGCAGAAGGTAAAGCGCAGGGCGTCGGTGCCGTAGCTGGCGATGCCGTCGGCGAACTCGTCGCGGGTCTGCTTCTCGATCTTCTTCGCCAGTTTCGGCTGCATCAGGCCCGAGGTGCGTTTTTGCACCAGGGTTTCCAGGTCGATGCCGTCGATGATGTCCAGCGGGTCCAGCACGTTGCCCTTGGACTTGGACATCTTCTGGCCCTGGCCATCACGCACCAGGCCGTGGACGTACACGGTCTTGAACGGCACCTGGGGAGTGCCGTCCTCGTTCTTCACCAAATGCATGGTGAGCATGATCATCCGGGCAACCCAGAAGAAAATGATATCGAAGCCGGTGACCAGCACGTCGGTGGAGTGGAATTTCTTCAGGAACTCGGTCTGCTGTGGCCAGCCCAGGGTCGAGAAGGTCCACAGGCCCGAACTGAACCAGGTGTCCAGTACGTCGTTGTCCTGCTGCAGCGCCACGTCCGGGCCGAGGTTGTGCTTGGCGCGCACTTCGGCTTCATCGCGGCCGACATAGACTTTGCCCGACTCGTCGTACCAGGCCGGAATGCGGTGGCCCCACCACAACTGACGGCTGATGCACCAATCCTGGATGTCGCGCATCCACGAGAAGTACATGTTTTCGTACTGTTTGGGCACGAACTGGATGCGGCCATCTTCCACGGCAGCAATCGCCGGTTCTGCCAATGGCTTGGTGGAGACGTACCACTGGTCGGTCAGCCACGGCTCGATCACGGTGCCGGAGCGGTCGCCTTTGGGCACTTTCAGGGCGTGGTCGTCCACGCTGACCAGCAGGCCGGCGGCATCGAACGCAGCCACAATCTGCTTACGCGCTTCAAAACGGTCGAGACCGGCGTATTCGGCCGGGATCTTGCCGTCGATGCTGTCGTTCAGCGTGCCGTCGAGGTTGAACACCTGACAGGCCGGCAGGACGGCGGCGTTCTTGTCGAAGATATTCAGCAGCGGCAGGTTGTGGCGCTTGCCGACTTCATAGTCGTTGAAATCGTGGGCCGGGGTGATTTTCACGCAGCCGGTGCCGAATTCGGGGTCGCAGTAATCATCGGCGATGATCGGGATACGCCGGCCGACCAATGGCAGCTCGACGAATTGGCCGATCAGGGCCTGGTAGCGCTCATCGTTCGGGTTAACGGCCACGGCGGAGTCGCCGAGCATGGTTTCCGGGCGGGTGGTGGCGACGATCAGGTAGTCGTGGCCTTCGGCAGTCTTGGCGCCGTCGGCCAGCGGGTACTTGAGGTTCCACAGGAAACCTTTCTCGTCGTGGTTTTCCACTTCAAGGTCGGAAATCGCCGTGTGTAGCTTGGTGTCCCAGTTGACCAGGCGCTTGCCGCGGTAGATCAGGCCATCTTCATGCAGGCGCACGAAGGCTTCCTTGACCGCTTCCGACAGGCCGTCGTCCATGGTGAAACGTTCGCGGCTCCAGTCTACGGACGAGCCCAGGCGACGGATCTGACGGCTGATATTGCCGCCGGACTGGTCCTTCCATTCCCAGATCTTTTCCAGGAATTTCTCGCGGCCCAGGTCGTGACGGTTCTGGCCGCTGGCTTCCAGTTGGCGTTCCACCAGCATCTGGGTGGCGATACCGGCATGGTCGGTGCCCGGCTGCCACAGGGTATTGCGCCCCTGCATGCGACGGAAACGGATCAGGGCGTCCATGATCGCGTTGTTGAAGCCGTGACCCATGTGCAGGCTGCCGGTGACGTTCGGCGGCGGGATCATGATGGTGTAGGAATCACCCGCGCCTTGCGGGGCGAAATAGTTCTCGGACTCCCAGGTGTTGTACCAGGAAGTTTCAATAGCGTGCGGCTGGTAGGTCTTATCCATGCGCGGCGGGACCCTAGTTGGCATTTATTCAGGAAAGCCGACAAGTATAACGGGGGATAGGGGAGAGGGCGAGATGAAGAGAGGGGCTAAGGCTTACGCGGATCAAATGTGGCAATGGGCTTGTGTGGGAGCGGGCTTGCTCGCGATAGCGGTGTATCAGCCAAGTATCTTTCAACTGACCTACTGCCATCGCGGGCAAGCCCGCTCCCACAGGGGGTATCTGTGTGGGTCAGGACTGGTACTGGCTGAGCAGCCGCTCCATTCGCGCATCCATCCGGCGCTTGATCTCGGTTTCGATATGCGGGGCAAAATCGTCGATCACGTCCTGCATGATCAATTGCGCCGCGGCGCGCAGTTCGTTGTCCAGGTGCAGCAGCAGGGCGTCGGGGGCTTTTTCGGCGGCCGGTTCTGCTTGCACGAGGGGCGGTTCGACCGGCTCGGCGGCGGCAGGCTTGGCGCCGACCAGATCGAACAGCAGGGGGATCTGTACTTCGCCGGTGGCGACGGTCTCGGTCAGCAGCGGCGGTTGCAGGTTGTCATCACCCAGCAACTGGCGGATCGACTCAAGGTCGTCCAGCAGGTGGTCGGAGGGTTTTAGCGGGTTTGAAGTGTCCATCATGTGCTCAGAGTCGCTGTAATCGGTGATCTTGCAGAGAATAGCCCTGTTCGCGGTAGAAACGGAAACTCTCCCGCGCGGCCTGACGAATAGCCGGATCTTCCACCACCACTTCCGCCACCCGGGCGAACCCCTTGGCAAAGGCCGGCACTTTCAGGTCCAGGTTGACCAACAGGTCATGGTGATCACCACAACTGTCGCCTACACCCAGCACCACCAGCCCCCCTGGCTCCGATTCTGCGGGGCCGTGGGGCACGAAGCTCTCGCCCTTGAAGCGCCACAGGCGGGCATCGAGGTCTTCGCGCTGGGCGGCATCGCTGCAATGCAGATAGATGCGGTGGCCCATGCGCCAGGCCTTTTCCGTGAGTTTGCAGGCAAAGTCCAGGCGAGCCGAAGGATCGGCGCTGGGTAATATATAGAAGTCGACTTGGGTCATTACATTTCCAGGCAGGCACGCAAAACCCTGTAGGAGCCTGTAAATCGGCTCCTACAGGGTTGCGTTTAGGCTTTGGCGCGATCCAGCAGGTACTGGGTCAGCAGCGGCACCGGACGGCCGGTAGCGCCCTTGTCCTTGCCACCGCTGGTCCAGGCGGTGCCGGCGATGTCCAGGTGGGCCCAGTTGAAGTTCTTGGCAAACCGCGACAGGAAGCACGCGGCGGTGATGGTGCCGGCCTTTGGCCCGCCAATGTTGGCGATGTCGGCGAACGGGCTGTCCAGTTGCTCCTGGTACTCATCGAACAGCGGCAGTTGCCAGGCGCGGTCGTCGGCGGCCTTGCCGGCGCTGAGCAGTTGCTCGACCAGCTCGTCGTTGTTGCCCAAAAGGCCTGAGGTGTGGGAGCCCAGGGCGACGATGCAGGCCCCGGTCAGGGTGGCGATATCGATTACCGCTTGCGGCTTGAAGCGCTCGGCGTAGGTCAGGGCATCGCACAGCACCAGGCGGCCTTCGGCGTCGGTGTTGAGGATTTCCACGGTCTGGCCGCTCAGGGTCGTCACGATATCGCCAGGGCGGGAAGCACCGCCGCTCGGCATGTTCTCGGCGCAGGCCAGGATGCACACCAGGTTGATCGGCAGCTTGAGCTCCAGCACGGCGCGCAGGGTGCCAAAGACACTGGCGGCGCCGCCCATGTCGTACTTCATCTCGTCCATGCCGGCGCCCGGCTTGAGGCTGATGCCGCCGGTGTCGAAGGTGATGCCTTTACCGACCAGGGCGAACGGCTTGTCGGCTTTCTTGCCACCGTTGTATTGCATGACGATCAGGCGTGGCGGCTGGTCGCTGCCCTGGCCCACGGCATAGAACGAGCCCATGCCCAGTTCCTTGATCTTTTTCTCGTCCAGGACTTCGACTTTCAGGCCCTTGAACGCTTTGCCCAAGGCCTTGGCCTGCTCGCCGAGGTAGGTCGGGTGGCAGATGTTAGGTGGCATATTGCCCAGATCGCGGGTGAACGCCATGCCGGTCGCGATAGCCTGGGCGTGGGTGGTGGCGCGCTGCACTTCAGCCTGGGCGGCCTTGATGGTCAGCAGGGTGATTTTCTTCAGGGCGCGGGGTTCGGCTTTCTGGCTCTTGAACTGATCGAATGTGTAGCCACCGTCCAGCAGGGTTTCGGCCAGCAGGCGGGTCTTGCCATAGCTGTCGCGGCCCTTGACCACGATTTCGTCCAGCGCCAGTGCCGCATCGCTGCCGCCCAGGCCCTTGAGGGTGCCGAAGATGGCGCTGATGATTTTGCGGAACGGGCGGTCGCCCAGTTCGGCATCCTTGCCCACGCCTACCAGCAATACGCGGTCGGCCTTGAGGTTGGGCAGGCTTTGCAGCAGCAGGCTTTGGCCGACCTTGCCGGCCAGGTCGCCACGCTTGAGCACGGCGCTGATGGCGCCACCGCTCAGTTCGTCGACTTGCCTGGCGGCCGCGCCGAGCTTGCGGCCTTCGCCGATGGCGACCACGAGGGTGGCGGTCTTCAACGTTTCGGGGCTAACGCTTTTTACAACCAATTCCATGTTCGGGTCCCTTATATAAGGTCAAAGAGCCTGGAGTCTGTACTCCGGCCTGTAGGCTGGGCTCGCCTGAGCGAGCGCGACAAAGCCAGCAGTTTGTACCGCGCCGCCTCAGCCTGACAACCCTTGAGGCCAGCTTTGTGCACGGGTGTGAGCAAGCTCCGTGACAGGCGCCGACAATCACAGGATAATGCGCCATCTTTTTCGCCGGCCCGTGTCAACGGGGCGACTTGATATGCTTGCTTGTTTGGCCGCCTTAGCCTGACAACCCTGGAGTGTCTGGTTTGATTGTCTTCCGTTATCTGTCCCGCGAAGTTCTGCTGACCCTGAGTGCCGTGAGTGCGGTGTTGCTGGTCATCATCATGAGTGGTCGTTTCGTCAAATACCTGGCCCAGGCTGCCTCGGGGGCCCTGGATCCCGGTTCATTGTTCCTGATCATGGGCTTTCGCATGCCAGGGTTCCTGCAACTGATCCTGCCCCTGGGCCTGTTTCTCGGGATCCTGCTGGCCTATGGCCGGCTCTACCTCGAAAGCGAAATGACCGTGCTCTCGGCCACCGGCATGAGCCAGCAGCGCTTGCTGGCCATGACCATGGTCCCGGCCACCGGCGTGGCGCTGGTGGTGGCCTGGCTGAGTCTGAGCCTGGCGCCTCAGGGCCTTATGCAGTTCCAGCTGGTGCTCAACAAACAGGACGCGATGACCGAGTTCGACACCCTTGAGCCGGGCCGCTTCCAGGCACTCAACGATGGCACCCGTGTGACCTACACCGAGCGCATGACCGATGATCGGACCAACCTCGGCGGTGTGTTCATTTCCGAGAAGCGCCTGGGCCAGGACAAGAAAGACCGTGGCATTTCCGTACTGGTGGCCGATAGCGGGCGCCAGGAAGTACGCCCGGACGGCAGCCGCTACCTGATCCTGGAAAACGGCTATCGCTACGACGGCAGCCCCGGCCAGGCCGACTACCGCGCCATCAAGTACGACACCTACGGCGTCATGCTGGCCCGGCCGGAAGTCAGCAACGAGGTCACCGACCGCGATGCCCTCCCGACAAGTGCCCTGATCGGTAGCAAGGAGTTGCGGGCGATCGCCGAGCTGCAATGGCGCCTCTCCCTGCCGCTGCTGGTGTTTATCGTCACCCTGATGGCGGTGCCACTGTCCCGGGTCAACCCGCGCCAGGGCCGCTTCCTCAAGCTGCTGCCGGCGATTCTGCTGTACATGGCCTACCTGACCATCCTGATTTCCGCCCGCGGCGCCCTGGAGAAGGGCAAGCTGTCGCCGCTCCTGGGGTTGTGGTGGGTTCACGGTATCTTCCTGATGATTGGCCTGGGCCTGCTCTATTGGGAACCGATTCGCTTGAAAATGCAGAGCCGTCGCGGCATGAAGGAGATGGCTCGTGGGTAAGCTGGATCGCTACATCGGTAGCAGCGTACTGGTCGCCATCCTGGCGGTATTGGGCATCATCCTCGGCCTGGCGTCGTTGTTTGCCTTTATTGATGAAGTGGGCAACGTCACCGAGACCTATACGGTCACGGACGTCCTGAGCTACGTGGCACTGACCGCGCCGCGCCGCCTCTACGACATGATGCCGATGGCCGCGCTGATCGGCTGCCTGATCGGCCTGGGCAGCCTGGCCAGCAACAGCGAACTGACCATCATGCGCGCGGCGGGGGTGTCTGTTTCCCGTATCGTCTGGGCGGTGATGAAACCCATGCTGCTGCTGATGGCCGCCAGCGTGCTGATCGGCGAATACGTGGCGCCACCGGCGGAAACCACCGCCCAGGCCAACCGTGCGCTGGCCCTGGGCTCGGGCGATGCCCAGAGTTCCAAGCGCGGCCTGTGGCACCGCCAGGGTGATGAATTCATCCACATCAACGCGGTGCAACCCGGCGGCCTGCTGGTGGGTGTGACCCGTTATCGCTTTGACGATGAGCGCCACATGCTGTCGTCGAGCTTTGCCAAGCGCGCCCAGTTCAGTGACAACCAGTGGGTGTTGAGCGATGTCACCACCACCCATTTCCGCAATCCCGGCAAAGGCACCGAGGCCAGCACCGAGGTGATCAATGAGCCGACACAGGCCTGGGACATTGCGCTCAAGCCAGAACTGCTCAATACCGTGGTGATGATCCCGGAAAGCCTGCCGATCTCCGGTTTGTGGAGCTATATCCACTACCTCAAGGAGCAGGGCCTGAACAACGGCCGCTACTGGCTGGCATTTTGGGTCAAGGTGTTGCAGCCGCTGGTGACCGCCGCTTTGGTATTGATGGCGATCTCGTTTATTTTCGGCCCGTTGCGCTCGGTAACCCTGGGCCAGCGTGTGTTTACCGGGGTCTTGGTGGGGTTCACCTTCCGTATTGCCCAGGACTTGCTGGGGCCGTCGAGCCTGGTATTCGGTTTCTCGCCGCTGTTTGCGGTGCTGGTGCCGACCACTATCTGTGCCCTGGCCGGCTTCTGGCTGTTGCGCCGGGCCGCTTGATCCGCGCGTGTTGAACAAAAAATGCCCCATTCGCAAGAACGGGGCATTTTTGTTATTGGTCGTCAAAGATGACGCCTGGCCTGAGCATCAGGTACAATTCCCGGCTATTTTTCAGCGGGCAATCTGCCTGCAGCCTTTTTGAGTGTTGATCCGTGAGTGATTTGAGTCATATCCGCAATTTCTCCATCATCGCCCACATTGACCATGGTAAGTCGACGCTGGCCGATCGATTCATCCAGATGTGCGGCGGCCTTGCCGAGCGTGAAATGGAAGCCCAGGTTCTGGACTCCATGGACCTCGAACGCGAGCGCGGGATCACCATCAAGGCCCACAGCGTTACCCTGTACTACACCGCCAAAGACGGTATCAAGTACCAGTTGAACTTCATTGATACCCCGGGCCACGTCGACTTCACCTACGAAGTCAGCCGTTCCCTGGCCGCCTGCGAAGGCGCGCTGCTGG
Organism: Pseudomonas sp. ICMP 8385; assembly: GCF_002699915.1. Classification (NCBI taxonomy): domain Bacteria; kingdom Pseudomonadati; phylum Pseudomonadota; class Gammaproteobacteria; order Pseudomonadales; family Pseudomonadaceae; genus Pseudomonas; species Pseudomonas sp. ICMP 8385. Next base: position 292,774 of record NZ_LKBY01000001.1, read on the forward strand.
TGGTGGACGCAGGGCAGGGCGTTGAAGCCCAGTCCGTGGCCAACTGCTACACCGCCATCGAGCAGGGCCTGGAAGTCATGCCGGTGCTGAACAAGATCGACCTGCCGCAGGCCGACCCGGACCGCGTGAAGGAAGAAATCGAAAAAATCATCGGCATTGACGCCACCGACGCCGTCGAGTGCAGCGCCAAGACCGGCCTGGGCGTCGACGAAGTGCTCGAACGCCTGGTCAAGACCATTCCCGCTCCTACCGGCAATATCGAAGATCCGCTGCAAGCGTTGATCATCGACTCCTGGTTCGACAACTACCTGGGCGTTGTGTCCCTGGTCCGTGTGCGCCACGGCCGGGTGAAGAAGGGCGACAAGATCCTGGTCAAGTCCACCGGCAAGATCCACCTGGTGGACAGCGTCGGTGTCTTCAACCCGAAACACACCGCCACCGTTGACCTGAAAGCCGGTGAAGTAGGCTTCATCATCGCCGGTATCAAGGACATCCACGGTGCACCGGTCGGTGACACCCTGACCTTGAGCTCGACGCCTGATGTCGACGTGCTGCCAGGCTTCAAGCGCATCCAGCCACAGGTCTACGCCGGCCTGTTCCCGGTCAGCTCCGACGACTTCGAGGATTTCCGCGAAGCCCTGCAGAAGCTGACCCTCAACGACTCGTCGTTGCAGTACACCCCGGAAAGCTCCGACGCCCTGGGCTTCGGCTTCCGCTGCGGGTTCCTGGGCATGCTGCACATGGAGATCATCCAGGAGCGCCTGGAGCGCGAGTACGACCTGGACCTGATCACCACAGCGCCAACCGTTATTTTTGAGCTGGCGCTGAAAACCGGTGAAACGATTTACGTCGACAACCCGTCCAAGCTGCCGGACCTGTCGTCCATCGAAGACATGCGCGAACCGATCGTGCGGGCCAATATTCTTGTGCCGCAGGAGCACCTGGGTAACGTCATTACCCTGTGTATCGAAAAACGTGGCGTGCAGCACGACATGCTGTTCCTCGGCACCCAGGTCCAAGTGACCTATGATTTGCCGATGAACGAAGTGGTCCTGGACTTCTTTGACCGCCTCAAATCCACCAGTCGCGGCTATGCTTCGCTGGATTACCATTTCGACCGTTACCAATCGGCCAATCTGGTGAAGCTCGATGTGCTGATCAACGGCGACAAGGTCGATGCCCTGGCGCTGATCGTGCACAAGGATAATGCGCACTACAAAGGTCGTCAGTTGACCGAGAAGATGAAGGAACTGATTCCGCGCCAGATGTTCGACGTCGCGATCCAGGCCGCCATTGGCGGGCAGATCATTGCGCGGACCTCCGTCAAGGCTCTCAGAAAGAACGTACTGGCCAAATGCTATGGCGGCGACGTCAGCCGTAAGCGCAAGCTGCTTGAGAAGCAAAAGGCCGGTAAAAAACGCATGAAGCAAGTGGGCAACGTGGAAATTCCACAAGAAGCCTTCCTTGCGGTGCTCAGGTTGGATAGTTAGGTCCTATGTCACTAAATTTCCCGCTGTTGCTGGTCATCGCCGTTGCCGTCTGTGGTCTCCTGGCGCTGCTCGATCTGCTGTTCTTCGCCCCGCGTCGTCGGGCGGCCATCGCGTCCTATCAGGGCAGCGTCAGCCAGCCCGATGGCGTAGTGATCGAGAAGCTCAACAAAGAGCCCTTGCTGGTTGAATACGGCAAGTCGTTCTTCCCGGTGTTGTTCATCGTGCTGGTGTTGCGCTCGTTTCTGGTAGAGCCGTTCCAGATTCCTTCGGGCTCGATGAAACCGACCCTGGATGTGGGCGACTTCATCCTGGTGAATAAATTTTCGTACGGGATCCGCTTGCCGGTGATCGACAAGAAAATCATCGAGGTGGGTGATCCGCAGCGCGGCGATGTGATGGTGTTCCGCTACCCAAGCGACCCGAACGTCAACTACATCAAGCGTGTGGTCGGCCTGCCGGGTGACGTGATCCGCTACACCAGCGACAAGCGCCTGTTCGTCAATGGCGAGTCGGTGGCCGAGAAACTCATCGGTTCCGAGCCGAACACCCTGGGCAGCGCCGAGCTGTACGAGGAAAAACTCGGAGCGGTAGAGCACCAGATCCGCAAGGAAATGAGCCGCTACCGTTCGCCGCCCGACAACCAGTGGACCGTGCCTGCCGGGCACTATTTCATGATGGGCGACAACCGCGACAACTCCAACGACAGCCGCTACTGGGATGACCCAAGCATTCCCAAGGCGCTGTTGGGCATGGTTCCCGACCAGAATATCGTCGGCAAGGCCTTTGCGGTCTGGATGAGCTGGCCGGAACCCAAGCTCAGCCACCTGCCGAACTTCTCGCGGGTAGGGCTGATCAAGTAATCCATGCGGCGCTGTGAACACAGCGCCGAATGCTTTTCTGGGGCTTGGACATTGGTCCGGCTTCGAGCAATACGCAGCATTGCCAGGATTTGAATTTGAACACAGCGTTAATCGTCGATGGCCTTTGCCGCCACGTACTGACAGTAGGTAAACCGTGAGCGTTTCTTTGAGTCGTCTTGAGCGTCAGCTCGGCTACACCTTCAAGGACCAGGAATTGATGGTCCTTGCCCTTACACACCGCAGTTTTGCCGGGCGCAACAATGAACGCCTGGAGTTCCTCGGTGATGCCATCCTTAACTTCGCCGCGGGCGAAGCCCTGTTCAACCGCTTCCCCCTGGCCCGTGAAGGCCAGCTGTCGCGCTTGCGCGCACGCCTGGTGAAAGGCGAGACCCTGGCCGTACTGGCCCGTGGTTTTGACCTGGGCGAGTACCTGCGCCTGGGGTCCGGCGAGTTGAAGAGCGGCGGTTTCCGTCGCGAGTCGATCCTGGCCGATGCCCTGGAAGCCCTGATCGGTGCGATCTATCTCGATGCCGGGATGGAAGTGGCCAAGGAGCGGGTCATGGCCTGGCTGGCGTCGGAAATCGACAGCCTGACCCTGGTGGATACCAACAAGGATCCCAAGACCCGCCTGCAGGAATTCTTGCAGTCGCGTGGCTGCGAACTGCCACGCTACGAAGTGGTGGATATCCAGGGTGAGCCGCACTGCCGTGTGTTCTTCGTCGAATGCGAAGTCACCTTATTGAACGAAAAAAGCCGAGGTCAGGGTGTGAGCCGTCGTATTGCCGAACAGGTAGCGGCCGCTGCAGCACTGATTGCCCTGGGCGTGGAGAATGGCCATGACTGATTCAACCGCAACACGCTGTGGCTATGTTGCCATCGTCGGCCGTCCCAACGTGGGCAAGTCCACGCTGCTCAACCATATCCTGGGGCAGAAGCTGGCGATCACCTCGCGCAAGCCGCAGACCACCCGCCACAACATGCTGGGCATCAAGACCGAAGGCCACGTGCAAGCGGTCTATGTCGATACCCCGGGCATGCACAAAGGCGGCGAGAAAGCCCTGAACCGCTATATGAACAAGACCGCTTCGGCGGCGTTGAAAGACGTCGACGTGGTGATCTTCGTGGTCGACCGCACCAAGTGGACCGATGAAGACCAGATGGTCCTGGAACGTGTGCAGTACGTTACCGGCCCATTGATCGTCGCGCTGAACAAGACCGACCGCATCGAAGACAAAGCCGAGCTGATGCCGCACCTGAGCTGGTTGCAGGAACAACTGCCGAACGCCCAGATCATGCCGATCTCGGCCCAGCACGGGCACAACCTCGAAGCCCTGGAGCGGGTGATCGCCGGCTACCTGCCGGAGAACGAGCACTTCTTCCCGGAAGACCAGATCACCGACCGCAGCAGCCGTTTCCTCGCTGCCGAGCTGGTACGCGAGAAAATCATGCGCCAGATGGGCGCCGAGCTGCCGTACCAGATCACCGTGGAAATCGAAGAGTTCAAGCAGCAGGGCAAGACCCTGCATATCCATGCGCTGATCCTCGTCGAACGTGACGGCCAGAAGAAAATCATCATTGGCGACAAGGGCGAGCGCATCAAGCGCATCGGCACCGAAGCGCGCAAGGACATGGAAGTGCTGTTCGATTCCAAGATCATGCTTAACCTGTGGGTGAAGGTTAAGGGTGGCTGGTCCGATGACGAGCGCGCGTTGCGTTCCCTGGGCTACGGCGACCTGTAAAACACCGTAGTACCTCTGTGGGAACCGGCTTGTGTGGGAGCTGGCTTATGTGGGAGCTGGCTTGCCTGCGATAGCATCGCCTCGGTCTACTTGATACATCGAGGCGTCTGCATCGCAGGCAAGCCAGCTCCCACACAAGCCAGCTCCCACATTGGTTTATCGCTGTTCTTAAGTTCCGCGAAGAGACATTCATGTCCCAATCCCCACCCCCCAGCCAACCCGCCTACGTCCTGCACAGCCGCGCCTACCGCGAGACCAGCGCCCTGGTGGACTTCCTCACGCCCCAGGGTCGGCTGCGTGCGGTATTGCGCAGCGCGCGGGGCAAGGCGGGGACGCTGGCGCGGCCATTTGTGGCCCTGGACGTGGAGTTTCGTGGCAAGGGCGAGCTGAAAAACGTCGGCCGCCTGGAAAGCATCGGCACCTCGGCCTGGCTCAATGGCGAGGCGCTGTTCAGCGGCCTGTACCTCAATGAGCTGCTGATCCGCCTGCTGCCCGCCGAAGACCCGCACCCCGCAGTGTTCGATCACTATGCCGCGACCCTGCTGGCCCTGGCTGAAGGCCGTCCCCTGGAGCCGCTGCTGCGCGCTTTCGAGTGGCGCCTGCTCGACGACCTGGGCTACGGCTTCGACCTGCACAACGACCTGCACGGCGAGCCCATCGCCAGCGACGGCATGTACCGCCTGCAAGTGGACGCCGGGCTGGAGCGTGTCTACCTGCTGCAACCCGGCCTGTTCCAGGGCACCGAGTTGCTGGCCATGGCCGAGGCCGAGTGGAGCGCGCCCGGTGCCTTGTCTGCGGCCAAGCGCCTGATGCGCCAGGCCCTGGCTGTGCATCTGGGCGGTCGGCCCCTGGTCAGTCGCGAGTTGTTTCGGAAGCCCTGACATCCCCGTGTATGCTGTACGCCGATTCTTTCCCTTTTCAGGAGCGCTTCCGTGACCACCAGCAATCGCATTCTTCTTGGCGTCAATATCGACCACGTTGCCACCCTGCGCCAGGCCCGGGGCACCCGCTACCCTGATCCGGTCAAGGCCGCGCTGGATGCTGAAGAAGCAGGCGCCGACGGGATCACCGTGCACCTGCGCGAAGACCGCCGGCACATCCAGGAGCGTGACGTGCTGGTGCTCAAGGACGTGCTGCAAACCCGCATGAATTTCGAGATGGGCATCACCGAAGAAATGATGGCCTTCGCCGAGCGCATCCGTCCGGCGCATATCTGCCTGGTCCCGGAAACCCGCCAGGAACTGACCACCGAAGGCGGCCTGGATGTGGCCGGCCAGGAAGCGCGGATCAAGGCTGCAGTCGAGCGTCTGTCGCAGATCGGCAGTGAAGTCTCGCTGTTTATCGACGCCGACGAACGGCAGATCGAAGCCTCGCACCGCGTGGGCGCACCGGCCATCGAGTTGCACACCGGTCGCTACGCCGATGCCACCACCCCGAGCGAAGTCGCTGACGAACTGCAGCGCATCATCGACGGCGTGGCCTGCGGCCTGCGCGAGGGCCTGATCGTCAACGCCGGCCATGGCCTGCATTACCACAACGTCGAAGCCGTGGCGGCGATCAAGGGCATCAACGAACTGAACATCGGCCATGCGCTGGTGGCGCACGCGCTGTTCGTCGGTTTCAAGGGCGCGGTCGCCGAGATGAAAGCGCTGATCCTGGCTGCCGCCAAACACTGACCAACGCTGAAAATCCAGGGTGGGGCGCGCTTGTGTGGGAGCGGGCTTGCTCCCACATGCGGCAATGCGAAGCCTTACTGTTTAGCCGGCAGGGGTGTATCGTATTTGCCCTTTGCAGGCCTTGCGCCCGCGCAGATCCGTGAGGTTGTTGTGTCCCGATCCTTTTCCCGTCGACAAATCCTTGGTGGCCTCGCCGGCCTGGCAGTGGTGGGCGTCGGTGCCGGTGGCGCCTATCGCTATTGGCTGGGGAAAGTCGCGGACGCCAGCGCCGGGCGTGATTACGAGCTGATCGCCGCGCCCCTGGACGTGGAACTGGTGCCGGGGCACACCACCCAGGCCTGGGCGTTCGGTCCCTCGGCGCCGGGCACCGAGTTGCGCGTACGCCAGGGTGAATGGCTGCGGGTGCGCTTTATCAACCACCTGCCGGTTGCCACCACCATCCACTGGCACGGTATCCGCCTGCCCCTGGAAATGGACGGCGTGCCCTATGTCTCGCAACTGCCGGTATTGCCCGGCGAGTATTTCGACTACCAGTTCCGCGTGCCGGATGCCGGCAGCTACTGGTATCACCCCCATGTCAGCAGCAGCGAAGAGCTGGGCCGTGGCCTGGTCGGGCCGTTGATTGTCGAAGAGCGCGAGCCCACCGGCTTCCAGCATGAGCGCACCCTGAGCCTGAAAAACTGGCATATCGACGAACAGGGCGAATTTGTCGAATTCAGCATCCCCCGCGAAGCCGCCCGTGGCGGTACGGCCGGGCGCCTGTCGACCATCAACGGTGTGCCGCAGGCGGTCATTGACCTGCCGGCCGGGCAAATCACCCGGGTGCGCCTGCTCAACCTCGACAACACCCTGACCTATCGCCTGAATATCCCCAACGCCGAGGCGCAGATCTACGCCCTGGATGGCAACCCCATCGAGCCCCGGCCCCTGGGCAAGGAATACTGGCTGGGCCCGGGCATGCGCATCTGCCTGGCGATCAAGGCCCCGCCGGCCGGCGAAGAACTGTCGATCCGCAATGGCCCGGTACGCCTGGGCACCTTCCGCTCGGTGGCCAACACCGAGGCGCCCGGCGAGTGGCCACCTGCGTTGCCGGCCAACCCGATTGCCGAGCCGGACCTGGCCAATGCCGAGAAACTCAACTTCAATTTTGAATGGGTCGGCCAGGTCTCGGTCAATGTCGAGAACGGTAAACCGCCGAGCCTGTGGCAGATCAACGGCCAGGCCTGGGACATCACCGACAAGACCTGCGCCGACCGCCCGATTGCCAAGCTGCAATTGGGCAAGAGCTATATTTTTGAATTGAAGAACATGACCCAGTACCAGCACCCGATCCACTTGCATGGCATGAGCTTCAAGGTCATCGCGTCAAACCGCCACAAGGTCACGCCGTACTTCACCGACACCTACCTGCTGGGCAAGAACGAGCGCGCCCGCGTGGCGTTGGTGGCGGATAACCCCGGGGTGTGGATGTTCCATTGCCATGTGATCGACCATATGGAAACCGGCCTGATGGCCGCCATCGAGGTGGCGTGATGCGCCAGGTTCGCCCCACGGCCATCATCGACCGCAGCCGCGACCAGGACTTTATGCGCCAAGCCCTGGCCCTCGCCGCCCAGGGCGCGGCCCTCGGCGAAGTACCGGTGGGCGCGGTGCTGGTGCAGGACGGCGCAATCATCGGCCGCGGCTTCAATTGCCCGATCAGCGGCAGCGACCCGAGCGCCCATGCCGAGATGGTCGCCATCCGCGCGGCGGCCCAGGCCGTCAGCAACTACCGCCTGCCGGGCAGCACCCTGTATGTGACCCTGGAACCGTGCAGCATGTGCGCCGGGCTGATCGTCCACTCGCGCATCGCCCGGGTGGTGTACGGCGCGCTGGAGCCCAAGGCTGGGATTGTGCAGAGCCAGGGGCAGTTCTTTACCCAGGGCTTTCTCAATCACCGGGTGTTGTTTGAAGGTGGGGTGTTGGCTGAAGAGTGCGGGGCGGTGTTGAGTGAGTTCTTCAAGGCCAGAAGGGCCAAGCCCAGCACCTGATCTCAAGGTGAAAACCCAATCAATGTGGGAGCTGGCTTGCCTGCTCCCACATTTTTGATCTGCATTTTCTCAGGGAGATTGGGAGTTACTTCTTGGCGATGATCACCGCCCGCATCGGCGCCGGCAGCCCTTCAATCGTCTTGCTGTGGTCCTCAGGATCGAGGAAGTCACTCAAGGACTGATACTTCATCCACTCGGTGCCACGCTGTTCCTCGACCGTGGTCACGCTCACATCCACGCAACGCACCTCACTGAACCCGGCACGCCGCAGCCATAGCATCAGCGCCGGCACCGAAGGCAGGAACCACACATTACGCATCTGTGCGTAACGGTCTTCTGGCACCAGTACCTGTTGTTGATCACCCTCGATCACCAATGTTTCCAGCACCAGTTCGCCGCCCTTGACCAGGCAGTCCTTGAGCGCCAGCAAATGCTCGATGGGCGAGCGGCGGTGGTAGAACACGCCCATGGAGAACACCGTGTCGAAACCTTCCATGTTCGGCGGCAGGTCCTCGAAGGGGAACGGCAGGTGCCAGGCGTTAGGGGCCGACAGGTAGCGCTGCACCGCCTGGAACTGGCAAAAGAACAGCCAGTTGGGGTCGACGCCAATCACGCTGTCGGCCCCGGCGCCGAGCATGCGCCACATGTAATAGCCGTTGCCACAGCCCACATCGAGGATGCGCTTGCCTGCAAGGTTCAGGTGCGGCGCGACCCGCGACCATTTCCAGTCCGAGCGCCATTCGGTGTCCACATGCACCCCGAACAGGTTGAACGGGCCTTTGCGCCACGGGCTCAGGCCCATCAGCGCGGCATGCATCTGCTCACGGGTGGCGTCATCGCAAGCGGTGTCGAGGGTCAGGCCGTTCAGCAGGTCGACTTCGCTAGGCAGAATCTTGGGCAATGCGTCCAGCGCACTTTGCCAGCGCGCCAGGTCGCCATGGCCCTTTTCCATTTTTGCATCGAGTTGTGCTTGCAGGCCCTGGGCCCATACGGCCAGGGGAGTGCCGACCAGATGGCGGGCGAGGGGAGACAGATCAATCATGGCAAGGCAATCAACGAGGCAAAGTTAAGACACTGGAACCACGGCACGACTTTCGAGAACCCGGCCGCCAGCAGGCGTTCGCGGTGTTCTTCGAGGCTGTCGGGCTTCATGACGTTTTCGATGGCGCTACGCTTCTGGGCGATTTCCAGTTCGCTGTAGCCGTTGGCGCGCTTGAACGCCACATGCAGGTCGGTGAGCAGCGCGTGTTCCTCGGCATCATTGAAGCGCAGTTTTTCCGAGAGAATCAGCGCGCCACCGGGCAGCAGCGCCTGGCGAATCCGCCCAAGCAGCGCCAGGCGCTCCTCGGGGGCAATGAATTGCAGGGTGAAGTTCAGCGCCACCACCGAGGCCGGCTGAAACTGCAGGGCGAGGATATCGCCTTCGATCACCTGCACCGGCAACAGCTCCTGGAACATCGAGTCCTGGCCGTTGAGGTATTCGCGGCAGCGCTCGACCATCGCCGCCGAGTTATCCACCGCGATCACCCGGCAGCCGTCGGTGCGCACATGGCGCCGCAGGGCCTGGGTCACCGCGCCCAGGGACGAACCCAGGTCATACAGCACGCTGCCCGGCTGGGCGAACTGCGCCGCCAGCACGCCGAGGTTCTCGACAATGGTCGGGTAACCGGGCACCGAACGCTTGATCATGTCCGGGAACACCCGTACCACGTCCTCGTTAAAGGCGAAGTCCGGCACCTGGGGCAAGGGCTGGGCGAATAGGCGATCGGGTTCTTTGCTCACGGCTGTTCCGGCGACGAAGTGGAAAAGGCCGGCATTTTAGCCAGGTTGGCGAGGCGATGCGCGGGTTGTCTGATGGAAAGCCGATGCGGTGATGCCCCATTGCCCCAACCAATAGGTAATGATCAACAGATACGGCGCGGCATCGAAGGTCACCACAAAGCGGTTGATGCCGATCAGCGTGTCGGAAAACACAAACGACGCCGCCCCGGCCGCCGCCAGTTGTGCCGAGCGCTTGGGCACATCGCTGCCCAATCGGGCCAACGCACGCCAGAGCATGGCGCTGATCACCAGCGCATACACCACCACCGGAATCAGCAAGTCGCCCAGACCGTGGGAAATCAGGATGCTCAGCAAGATTGCGCCAACCACCAGCGCCAGTATCAAGGCAGGCAGCGCTGCACGGCGGCAGTCGCTGAAGTAGGCCTTGAGGTACGCCAGGTGCGCGAACAAAAACGCGCCCAGGCCAAAGATAAACAGGTCGCCGGGCCAGGCCAGCAACACATCGCCCACCAGGGAGAAAATCAGCCCCAGGCTGATCCAGCGTCGATAGTCGCTGGGCGGCGCATCATGCAGCCAACCCAACAGCGCCAAGACCGGCAGCGGCTTGACCAACAGGCACAGCAAGGTGGCGTGCGTGCTCAGACCGTAGATAAAGGTAGCCGCACCCATCAACGCAAGAATCATCCATGGCATATCAGTTCACCGTAATGGCGCAGTCAAAGGTGTCCACCGGATTCACTTCCGGGGCCCAGGGTTGTTGGGAGGTCAGGCGCAGGCGGCCGCTACCGGCGGTAAAGGCCTGGAAGCGCCAGGTGGATTGCCCGGCAGCACCGACCACGCCGGCGTCCTCGGGGTTGCTGTAGACCTCGGGGCCGAGGCTGCGCAGCACGCCGCCGGCCGAATCCTGGATCGCCCAGCGATAACCGGTGGTGGGGTTGCTCGGCAAGGTCAGGGTCAGGTTTTGCCCGGCCTTGAGCTTGAGCGGGCAGGCGCTTTGTTTTTCCACGGTGACGTTTTGCTTCGGTGCACTGGCGCAAGCCGCGAGCAGGGCGAGGCTTAGGGCAAGAAGCAGGCGGGCAGCGGTCATGAAGGCTCCGTTTATTGGCGACGAAGGGCGAGCATAACCGAAGATGAGACAAGGTGTTACAGGGTGGTATTTATGTTGGCTGTGCCGGCCTCATCGCGGGCAAGCCCGCTCCCACACTTGAATGTGTTCACACATCAAAATGTGGGAGCGGGCTTGCCCGCGATGAGGCCAGTGCCGACGCTACAGATCTATCAGAACAACACCTTGGCCACATCCGCAAACCGCTTGGCAAAGTGCACTGTCATGCCGTCCTTGAGGTATTCCGGCAACTCTTCAAAGCTGCCCCGGTTGGGCTCGGGCAGGATCAGTTCATGGATCTTCTGGCGCCGCGCCGCAATCACCTTCTCGCGCACGCCGCCAATCGGCAGTACATGCCCGGTCAGGGTCAGTTCGCCGGTCATGGCCACGCCTTTTTTCGGCGGCTGGTTGCGCGCCAGCGACAGCAACGCACTGGCCATGGTCACCCCGGCACTCGGGCCGTCTTTGGGCGTAGCGCCTTCCGGCACATGCAGGTGCACGAAGGCTTCATCGAAGAACTTCGGGTCACCGCCAAACGACTTCAGGTTGGAGCTGATGTAGCTGTAGGCGATTTCGGCGGATTCCTTCATCACGTCACCCAACTGCCCGGTGAGCTTGAAGCCGCGATTGAGCGTGTGGATGCGCGTCGCCTCGATCGGCAAGGTCGCGCCGCCCATGCTGGTCCAGGCCAGGCCGGTAATCACCCCGGTGCCCGACAGCACTTGCTCGTTGCGGAACACCGGCATGCCCAGGGAGCTTTCCAGGTCCTTGTTGCCGATCTTGATCACCGAGTCCGGCTCGTCCAGCAACTTGACCACCGCCTTGCGCACCAGCTTGCCCAGTTGCTTCTCCAGCTGGCGCACCCCGGCTTCGCGGGCATAGCCGTCGATCAGGGCGCGCAGGGCGCCGTCGGTGATGCTCAGGCTGGTTTTTGCCACGCCGGCTTTTTCCAACTGCTTGGGCCACAGGTGGCGCTTGGCGATGGCGACTTTTTCTTCGGTGATATAGCCCGACAGGCGAATCACTTCCATGCGGTCCAGCAACGGGCCGGGGATCGAGTCCAGGGTGTTGGCGGTGCACACGAACAGCACTTTGGACAGGTCCAGGCGCAGGTCCAGGTAGTGGTCGAGGAATTCGACGTTCTGTTCCGGGTCGAGGGTTTCCAGCAGGGCCGACGCCGGGTCGCCCTGGAAGCTCTGGCCCATCTTGTCGATCTCGTCGAGCATGATCACCGGGTTCATCACTTCCACATCTTTGAGTGCCTGCACCAGCTTGCCCGGCAGGGCGCCGATGTAGGTACGGCGATGGCCCTTGATCTCGGCCTCGTCGCGCATGCCGCCGACGCTGAAGCGGTAGAACGGCCGGCCCAGGGACTCGGCAATCGATTTGCCGACACTGGTCTTGCCCACGCCCGGCGGGCCCACCAGCAGCACGATGGAACCGGCGACTTCGCCTTTATAGGCGCCCACGGCGAGGAATTCGAGGATGCGACTCTTGATGTCGTCCAGCCCCGCATGGTGTTTATCCAGGACTTTGCGCGCGTGCTTGAGGTCGAGCTTGTCCTCGCCATACACGCCCCACGGCACCGAGGTGGCCCAGTCCAGGTAGTTGCGTGTCACCGCGTATTCCGGCGAGCCGGTTTCCAGGATCGACAGCTTGTTGAGTTCTTCATCGATGCGCTTGCGCGCCTGGGCCGGCAGCACCTTGCCTTCCAGGCGTTGCTCGAACTGCTCGACGTCGGCGCTGCGGTCGTCCTTGGTCAGCCCCAGCTCCTGCTGGATCACCTTGAGCTGTTCCTTGAGGAAGAATTCGCGTTGGTGCTCACCGATCTTGCGGTTCACCTCGGCGGAGATTTCCTTTTGCAGGCGCGCAACTTCCACCTCTTTGCGCAGCATCGGCAACACTTTTTCCATGCGCTTGAGCATCGGCACGCAGTCCAGCACTTCCTGCAACTCGTTACCGGTGGCCGAGGTCAGCGCGGCGGCGAAGTCGGTCAGGGGCGACGGGTCGTTGGGGCTGAAGCGGTTGAGGTAGTTCTTCAACTCTTCGCTGTACAGCGGGTTGAGCGGCAGCAGCTCCTTGATCGCATTGATCAGCGCCATGCCGTAGGCCTTGACCTCGTCGGTCGGCTCGCTGGGCTGGTGCGGGTATTCGACTTCCACCAGGTACGGTGGGCGATGGTGCTTGAGCCAGGTCTTGATGCGCACGCGGGTCAGGCCCTGGGCGACGAATTGCAGCTTGCCGTTTTCGCGGCTGGCGTGATGCACCTTGACCAGGGTGCCGTACAGCGGCAGGGCGGAGGTATCGAAATGCCGCGGGTCTTCGGGTGGGGTGTCCATGAAGAACAGCGCCAGGGAGTGATGGTCGGATTTGCTCACCAGCTCCAGGGTCTCGGCCCAGGGCTCTTCATTGACGATCACCGGCAACACTTGCGCCGGGAAGAACGGGCGGTTGTGGATCGGGATGATATAGACCTTGTCCGGCAGGTTTTGCCCAGGCAGGGCCAGGCCGGTGTTGGACGACGGGGTTTGGGCGTTTTCGGGGTCGGCGTAGTCGTTGAGGTCGATATCGGGGAATTCTTGCTGGTCGCTCATGGGGCACCTGCATAGGGAAGTATGGAGGTTAGATGGGGCGGGTCGGCGGTGGTTTCAATGGCGCGGGGTGCTTAGCAACAAATTGCATGATATTAACCCCAGCTGCTCGCCTGCTCGTTCCCACGCTCTGCGTGGGAATGCATCCCCAGGACGCTCCGCGTCCCAAGAGCGGACGCAGAGCGTCCAAGGCGGCATTCCCACGCGGAGCGTGGGAACGAGCAGGTCAGCTGAGCTTCTTGAGGTAGCCCGGCAACGGCTGCTCCGGTAAGACCGACAACACCTTCAAGCGCTGCAACATGCGTTGCCGTGCCCGCTGCAAATGCTCGCGTAGGTTCAGCGCCGCCGCATCGAACGCCCCATGCAGCAGCAATTCCAGGATCAACCGGTGTTCGGCGAGCATCGCAGGATCGGCGCCGATGCCCAGCAGGCGATAGAAAATCCGGCTGATGATCATCGGGCTCTGGCCTTGGCGGATCAGGGCGGCGATCTTGCGGTTCTGCAGGCCTGCCAGGCAGTGCTGGTGCAGGTCGGCTTCCAGCTGTTCGATATCTTCCAGGCTGCAATGGGCGCGGTCTTGCGCGTCGATCACCCGTTGCAACATGGCTTCGAGCACCTCGCGCGCCAGGCCTGGGGCGCTCTGGCGCAGGGCTTCGGGCTCCAGGCAGGCGCGCAGTTCGTAGTCTTCGGTGACTTCCCGGGCGGTCAGCGGCCCGGCCAGCCATTGCGAGTACGGCTCCTTTTCCACCAGGCCACGGTCGCGCAGGCGCATCAAGGCTTCACGCACCACCGCGCGGCTGACGCCATAGTGATCGGCGGCGGCCTGTTCATCGAGGCGGTAGTGGCCGAAGGCGACACAAGTGGACAGCGCCGCGCCGATTTCCTCGACGATCCGCTCGCCCAGGGGCCGGGTGTCTACCAGCTCATCGTCGCCGTTCAGGCCCAGGTGTGCAGGGCTCAGGGGCAGGCGCAGCGGCTCCAGCGCCAGGCCTTCGGGGTTGATCAGGTAGCCCCGGCCATCGAAACGGCAGATCAGGCCTTCTGTATGCAGCAGGTCCAGGGCCTTGCGCACCGGCACGCGGCTGGTGCCGAACAGTTCGGCCAGCGGCGCCTCCAGCAGGACCAACCCGTGGCGCGCGGTGCCGCTGACGATCGCATCCCGCAACAACTGGTGAATCATCGCGTAACGGGAGGCCGAGGCGGACACTGCTTTCATTGCTTTCTCTGGGGCATGTAGGACGGTGGCCGGGGATTCTCTCATAGATGCGCCTGTCACTCTGCGCCACATCGGCGGCGCTTTTTTGGGGCCTGGAATCTAGGGCTGTTACTTTTCTGCACTAAAATGTATTTCTTTATAAAAGATACATTATTTCATTGAAGACCCATCCCTGAAGCCTTGCACGATTTTTTCCCGGACTCGACACCCCCTAGCCCGTAGGTTTTGGCGATATCGCCAGAGCCCAGGCTGCCGTGTGCTGAACGGCTGGCACGAAACCTGCCTTTATAAAATGTACATTTTATTAATATGTACGTTTTAGGTGAGCTGGATGTCAAAGGCCCCTGCAATGGCCGGGGATTTTGCCAGCGGCCGCGACGAGCACTCACGCTTCAAGGAGACACACCATGGCTAAAGACATTCTCTGTGCATTTGGCGTCGACGTTGACGCCGTCGCCGGCTGGCTCGGTTCCTACGGTGGTGAAGACTCACCCGATGACATTTCCCGTGGCCTGTTCGCCGGTGAAATCGGCGCGCCACGCCTGCTCAAGTTGTTCGAGCGCTACGGCCTGCGCACCACCTGGTTTATCCCCGGGCATTCGATGGAAACCTTCCCCGAGCAGATGAAGGCTGTGGCCGATGCCGGCCACGAAATCGGCGTGCATGGCTACAGCCATGAAAACCCCATCGCGATGACGGCCGAGCAGGAAGAAATCGTCCTCGACAAGTCCATCGAACTGATCACCCAGGTCACTGGCAAGCGCCCCACCGGCTACGTCGCGCCCTGGTGGGAATTTAGCAAGGTGACCAACGAGCTGCTGCTGAAAAAGGGCATCAAGTATGACCACAGCCTGATGCACAACGACTTCCACCCCTATTACGTACGCAAGGGCGACAGCTGGACCAAGATCGACTACAGCCAGCACCCCGACACCTGGATGAAACCCCTGGTGCGCGGCGCAGAAACCGACCTGGTGGAGATCCCTGCCAACTGGTACCTCGACGACCTGCCGCCCATGATGTTTATCAAGAAGGCGCCCAACAGCCACGGCTTCGTCAACCCGCGGCACCTTGAAGAAATGTGGCGCGACCAGTTCGACTGGGTCTACCGCGAACACGAACACGCCGTGTTCACCATGACTATCCACCCCGATGTGTCGGGCCGTCCGCAAGTGCTGTTGATGCTGGAACGCTTGATCGAACACATCCAGGGCCATGCCGGCGTGCGCTTTGTCACCTTCGACGAAATCGCCGACGACTTTATCCGCCGCCAACCCCGTACCTGACCCTTTGCCCCCATCGAGGCGCGATCCATGTCTATCTACAACAAGCTCGACCTGACTGGCTGGAAACCCCGGCAACTGACGGCCAAGGAGGTACGCTTTGCCACCTGGATTGCATTTTTTGCCTGGGTGTTCGCGGTGTATGACTTCATCCTGTTCGGCACGCTGTTGCCGGAAATCGGCCGGCACTTTGGCTGGGGTGAAGTGGAGCAAGCCGAGATCGCGACCTGGGTCGCGGTGGGGACGGCGGTCGTCGCCCTGGCCATCGGCCCGCTGGTGGACAGGCTGGGGCGGCGCACCGGGATTATCTTCACCGTCGCCGGCTCTGCCGTGTGCTCGGCGCTGACTGCCATCGGCGGCGCGTGGGGCAAGTCGCCACTGATTCTGATCCGCTCCCTGGGTGGCCTGGGCTATGCCGAGGAAACGGTCAACGCCACCTACCTGAGCGAGCTGTATGCGGCCTCCGACGACCCGAAACTGGCCAAGCGTCGCGGCTTTATCTACAGCCTGGTACAGGGCGGCTGGCCGGTCGGCGCGCTGATCGCGGCGGGCCTGACGGCGCTGCTGTTGCCGATCATCGGCTGGCAGGGCTGCTTTATCTTCGCTGCAATCCCGGCCATCGTCATTGCGGTCATGGCGCGCAAGCTCAAGGAGAGCCCGCAGTTCCAGATCCACCAGCGCATCACCCAATTGCGCAAGCGCGGCGCGGTGAGCGAGGCGCAGAACGTCGCGCTGACCTACGGCGTGGACTACGACGAACACAGCAAGGCCGGCCTCAAGGCGGCCTTCCGTGGTCCGGCACGCCGGGCGACCCTGGTGATCGGCGCGGCGATCCTGCTCAACTGGGCGGCGATCCAGGTGTTCAGCGTGCTGGGCACCTCGGTGATCATCAGCGTGCACCAGATCTCGTTCGAGAACTCGCTGATCATCCTGGTGCTGTCCAACCTGGTGGGCTACTGCGGCTACCTGTGCCACGGCTGGATGGGCGACAAGATCGGCCGGCGCAATGTCATCGGCCTGGGCTGGATGCTCGGCGGCCTGGCGTTTGCCGGCATGCTCTACGGCCCGAGCACGATGCCCATGGTGGTCGGGCTGTACAGCCTGGGCCTGTTCTTTTTGATCGGCCCGTACTCGGCGGCGCTGTTTTTTATCAGTGAAAGTTTCCCCACCAGCATCCGCGCCACCGGCGGCGCGATCATCCATGCCATGGGCCCGCTGGGCGCGGTAGTCGCCGGCTTTGGCGCGACCCAGGTGCTGTCCTCAGGCAGCGATTGGCAGACCGCCGCCCTGTATTTCGGCGCGCTGCCGTGCTTGCTCTCTGGCGCGCTGATGTTTGCCGCCCGCCATGTGCGCCCGGAAACCGTCCAGTAAGGAGTGTTTGATGAACCGTAAAGTCGCCTTGATTACCGGTGCCGCCAGCGGCATCGGCCAAGCCCTCGCCGTGGTCTATGCCCGCGCCGGCGTGGCGGTGGTGGGCGGGTACTATCCGGCCGATCCCCATGACCCGCAAGCCACCGTGGGCCTGGTGCAAGCGGCCGCTGGCGAATGCCTGATGTTGCCGCTGGACGTGGGGGATAGCGCCTCGGTGGATAACCTGGCGGCGCAGGCCACCCAGCATTTTGGCCGCCTCGACTACGCCGTGGCCAACGCCGGCCTGTTGCGCCGCGCGCCCTTGCTGGAGATGACCGACGCGCTGTGGGACGAGATGCTCAACGTCGACCTGACCGGGGTGATGCGCACCTTCCGCGCGGCAACCGGGCAGATGAAAGAGGGCGGGGCGCTGGTGGCGATCTCGTCGATTGCCGGTGGCGTGTACGGGTGGCAGGAGCACGCCCATTACGCCGCGGCCAAGGCTGGCGTACCGGGTTTGTGCCGCTCGCTGGCGGTGGAACTGGCGCCGTTGGGGATCCGTTGCAACGCGGTGATCCCGGGGTTGATCGAGACACCGCAGTCGCTGGACGCCAAGAACTCCCTCGGCCCCGAAGGCCTGGCAAAAGCCGCACGGGCGATCCCGTTGGGCCGGGTCGGGCGGGCGGATGAAGTGGCGTCGCTGGTGCAGTTCTTGACCAGTGAGGCGTCCAGCTACCTGACCGGGCAGAGCATCGTGATTGATGGTGGCCTGACCGTGCGCTGGCCCGACTGACCCCCCTTGAACCCTAAGCAGTCCAAATGTGGGAGCGGGCTTGCCCGCGATAGCGGTATGTCAGTGACAGATTTGCTGGCTGACACGCCGCTATCGCGGGCAAGCCCGCTCCCACAGGGAAGCTCACCCGTCTCAGCAACAGGAGAATCCGCATGCCGCAACTCAGCAACCGCCGCGCCGTGATCACCGGCGCCGGCAGCGGCATAGGCGCTGCCATCGCCCGCGCCTATGCCGTCGAAGGCGCCCGCCTGCTGCTGGCCGACCGCGATGCCGCGAGCCTGGCCGAAACCGCCATCACCTGCCGCAACCTCGGCGCCGAGGTATTTGAATGCCTGGCCGATGTCGGCAGCGTCGACGGTGCCCAGGCCAGTGTCGATGCCTGCGTCGCGCATTGGGGCGGCATCGATATCCTGGTCAACAACGCCGGCATGCTGACCCAGGCGCGCTGTGTCGACCTGTCCATCGAGCAGTGGAACGACATGCTGCGCGTGGATCTGACCAGTGTGTTTATCGCCAGCCAGCGCGCCTTGCCCCATATGCTCGCCCAGCGCTGGGGGCGGATTATCAATATCGCCTCGCAACTGGGGATCAAGGGCGGCGCCGAACTCACCCATTACGCGGCGGCCAAGGCCGGGGTGATGGGTTTTACCAAGTCCCTGGCCCTGGAAGTGGCCAAGGACAATGTGCTGGTCAACGCCATCGCCCCCGGCCCCATCGAGACGCCCCTGGTGAGCGGCATCAGCGACACCTGGAAGCGCGCCAAGGCCGCCGAGCTGCCCCTGGGGCGGTTCGGCCTGGCCGCTGAAGTGGCGCCCACGGCGGTGCTGCTGGCCAGCGAACCGGGCGGCAACCTGTTTGTCGGCCAGACGCTGGGGCCGAACGCTGGCGATGTCATGCCATGACCGGGGCCTGACCATGTGCGGACTCTGCGGACTGCTGGGCGAAGACCTGCACTGGAGCGATCCTTTGGGCGACGAACTGCCCCGGCGCCGCGAACGCCTGCGCCGGATTGCCGCGATCAACCAGGTGCTGGCGGTGTTCCGGCTCAAGGTCGAAGACTTCCAGGGCGCGTCCTACCTGCTGCTTGGCGCCACCGGCAAGCAGGAATTGGCCAGTGGTCTGGACGCGTTGTGGCGCGCGGCAGAAGGCATGCTCGGCCGCCCGCTGGACCCCCTCGATCCCAAACTGCTCGATCACCTGGAAGCTACCCCGCAACGCCTTTAAATCTGGGTGCCGTTCAGAATACTCAAAGCAGCGAAGATCAAATGTGGGAGTGGGCTTGCCCGCGATGCTGGCGCCTCGGTGTATCAGGCAAACCGTAGTGATGCCATCGCGGGCAAGCCCGCTCCCACATTTGGAGCGGGAGGTATAAATATGAGCATCGCACTGAATGTCATCACCGGCTTCCTCGGCAGTGGCAAGACCACCTTGCTCAAGCGCCTGCTACAAGGCGAAAGCCTCGGCGAGACTGCGCTGCTGATCAATGAGTTCGGCGATGTCGGCATCGATCACCTGCTGGTCGAAGCCGTCGCGCCCGACACCGTGCTGCTGCCCAGCGGCTGTATCTGCTGTTCCATTCGCGGCGAGTTGAAAGACGCGCTGCTGGGCCTGCTGCAACGCCGCGAGCGCGGGGAAATCCCGGCGTTCAAACGGGTGATCCTGGAAACCACCGGCCTCGCCGACCCGGCGCCGATCCTAGCCACCTTGAACAACGACGTGCAACTGCGCGGGCGCTTTCATATCGGCCTGGTGGTGACCCTGGTCGATGCTAGCCACGCCGCCCTGCAAGAGCGCCTGCACCCGGAATGGCTGGCCCAGGTGGCGGCGGCCGATCGCCTGCTGCTGAGCAAGATCGATCGGGTGGATAACTGCGATGGCCTGCGCCAGCACCTGGCCGCGCTGAACGCCGGCACGCCGATCCTGAATGCCTGCGAGGTGCATAGCGGCGATCAACTGCTGCTGGGCGAGGGCCTGCGCAGCGCGACGCCGGCCGTGGAAGTCGGGCGCTGGCGGCTGCATCAGGCGTCTTCCACGCCCTCTACCCACGGTGCGGCGCAGGTGTGTTGCCTGACCTTCGACCAACCCCTGGACTGGGTGGGCTTCGGGGTCTGGTTGTCGATGCTGTTAAGATGCCATGGCGAACGCATTCTTCGCGTCAAAGGACTGCTCAACGTGAACGCAAGCTCGGCCCCCATCGTCATTCATGGCGTGCAGCATTGCCTGCATGCCCCGGTTCATTTGCCTGCATGGCCGGGCACGGAGCGCCAGTCGCGCCTGGTGTTTATCCTGCGCGGCCTGGACCCGGCGTTGTTGCGCCGTTCCTTTGAGGTGTTCTCACGGCGGTTGGCAGCATGATTACCCTACGTGTCCTCGGTACTTCAGTGACCCTGCTCGAAGCGTTGCGCGTGCGCGCCGAACAGGAGCTGGGCATCCGCCTGGTGTACCAGGTGCACGATGTAGCACAGGCGCAGCGCATTGCGGTGATGCAGCCCGACAGCTACGACCTCTACGACCAGTGGTTTCACAACGTCGATTTTGTATGGCCGGCGCGGGCGATCCAGCCCATCGACACCCGACGCATTGCCCTGTGGCACGAGATCAACGACCTGCCCAAGCGCGGGCGCCTGAGTGCCAATGACCGCCTGGGCAGCGGCAGCGTGCCCAGCGAGCGCCTGTTCGTGCAGCACGACGGCAGCCTCGGCAGCGCCGTTACCGAGCGCATCAGCATGCTGCCCCTGACCCACAACGCCGACAGCTTTGCCTACCGCCCCGAGCGTTTGCCCGACGGCTTTTGCCGCCGCAACGAAAGCTGGGGCTGGCTGCTGGACCCGGCCTGGCGTGCACGCACCGCGTTGCAAAGCGATGCGGCCATCGGCGCCCTGGATGCCGCGTTGGCGGTGCAGGGGGCGGGGCTGGCCCACTTCAACGACATCGGCAATATGAGCATCGAAGAGATCGATGTGCTGGCTGAGATCCTGGTGCGCAAGCAGAAGGAAGGGCATTTCGCCGCGTTCTGGTCCGACGATGAAGAAGCGGCGCACTTGATGCTCAGCCCCAGCATCGATATCCAAAGCCTGTGGTCGCCGACCTTGATGCGCCTGCATCGGGCCGGGGTCAAATACCGCCTGGCGGTGCCCCGCGAAGGCTACCGCGCCTGGTTCGGCGGCCTGTCGCTGTCGCGTCACGCTAAAGGTCCGGTGCTGGACGCCGCCTACGCCTACCTCAACTGGTGGCTGTCGGGTTGGCCCGGCGCGGTGATGGCCCGCCAGGGTTACTACATCGGCAACCCGGCACGCAGCCGTGACCACCTGAGCCGTGCCGAGTGGGACTACTGGTACGCCGGCCTGCCCGCCCGCGAAGAGCTGCCGGGCAGCGATGGCCTGCCGCTGATCGAGGTCGGCGAGGTGCGCGATGGCGGCTCCTATGAGCAGCGCATGGGACATATCGCCGTGTGGAACTCGGTGATGGACGAGCACAACTACCTGGTGCGCCGCTGGGGCGATTTTATGCGGGCTCGCGCCGTGTAGCCGGTGATTTGTCGTCAAAATAATGTCAGCCCACCGCCCGTATTTATTAGGTTTACTTCTGCCCTGCGACGGCTAATCTGGGTTTTCCAAATGTTCTGAATGAACGGGCATTTATTTGACGCCGGGCCTGCAGTCGCGAGGGATGCGTATGACAAAAGGACGCTTGAGCTGGGGCGCGGGCACGTTACCAGGAGGCAAGCGGATGAAATGGCGCCACGCCTTCCAGGCGCGGCTGGCCGGGGTGTTGGCGTTATTGCTGCTGGTGGTGGTAGGCGCGGTGTACTTTGCTGTGAAAGTGGCCACTACCCATGCCGTGGAGAACCAGGCCCAGGTGCAACTGGAGACCGGCAGCCGAGTGTTCGAGCGGTTGCTGGACTTGCGCGGGCGGCGCCTGCAATACGGCCTGGACTGGCTGACGGTGGATGCGCAGTTTCGCCGGGCAGTCGCTGCGGGCGAGCCGGCACAGATCCTTGCCGCCCTGCGCCATCATGGCAGCGGGATCCGTGCCAGCGAGGTGTTTGTGCTGGGGCTCGATGGGCAGGTCATCGTCAGCACCCTGGCCGGCGTGCCTGCGCAGCAAGTCTTTCCCTATGCCCAGGCGCTGCGCCACGCCCGGCGCAACTCCCTGCAAATGCTGATTGTGGCCCTGGCCGGCCAGCCGTTCCTGCTGGTGCAGGAAGAGGTGCTGGATCCACTGCCCATTGCCCGGGTGGTCATGGGTTTTTCCATGGATGAGGCGTTTGCCGCCGAGTTGCGCTCGTTGAGCAACCTGGAAGTGTCGTTCATGAGCGTGGACCAGGGCCAGCCAGGCACCTTGTTCAGCACCCAGCCCCTGGCCGACCGCCCGGCCATTATCCAGGCGCTGTATGACCCCAACCCCAGCGAACTGGCGCAGATGAGCCAACTGCACGGCCAGCGCTTTCTCAGCCAGGTGCTGCCCCTGGCCAACACCGGGGATGGCGGGCACGTCATGGCCTTGCTGCAAAGCCCGCTGGACCAGGCCCTGCAATCCTTCGCGCCGCTGGACCGGCAATTTCTCGGCATTGCCCTGGCGGCCTTGCTGGTCTCGCTGGTGGGCGCACTGTTGATGGCGCGCCGGGTGTCGCGCCCGCTCGATGCCCTGGTGCAGGCGGCCGAGCGCATCGGCGCCGGTGACTACCGCACGCCGGTGGCGGTGCGCGGCAAGGATGAGTTCGGCCTGTTGGCCCGGGCCTTCAACGCGATGCAGAGCGGCATCGCCGTGCGCGAACGGCAACTGGCACACAACGCCCTGCACGATGCATTGACCGGCCTGCCCAACCGCGCCCTGGCCATGGAGCGCCTGGGCAGTGCGATCAGTGCGCGGCGACCGGTGGTGTTGCTGTACCTGGGGATCGAAAACTACCGGGTGATCAACGAAGGCTTCGGCCCCCAGGGCGTCGAGGAAATGCTGCGTGAGGCCAGCCGCTGCCTGCTGTCGAGCCTGGCGGCGGGGGATTCGGCGGCGCGCATTACCGGCAGTGAATTCCTCGTGTTGCTGGAAAACACCAAGCTCGACAGCGCCGTGGCCCGCGCCGACCGCCTGTACAGCCTGTTGACCGAACCGCAGCGGGTCGGTGGCGACGAGCTGCGCCACGAAGTGAGCATGGGCATTGCCGCCTACCCCGAAGATGGCCAGCAGGTCGAAGAACTGATCAGCCGCGCCGCCATTGCCCGCCACGATGCGGCCGCGTTGCCTGGCTACTTGCAGATCTATCAACAGGACCGCGACCTCGCCCATCAACGCCAGATCAGCCTGATCCGCGACCTGCGCCGCGCCGCCATCGAAGACGAACTGTTCCTGTGCTATCAGCCCAAGCTCGACCTGCGCCATGGCTATGTGCGCCAGGCCGAGGCGCTGTTGCGCTGGCAGCACCCGACCCTGGGCCTGGTGTCGCCCGCCGAATTCATCCCCCTGGCCGAGCGCTCCGGCAGCATGGCCAGCCTGACCCATTGGGTGATCGAAGAGGCGATCCGCCAGTTGGCAGAGTGGAGCGTGCGCGGGCTGGAGGTGCAGCTGTCGCTGAATATCTCGGTGGACGACCTGGGCGACGAAGGGCTGGCGCCACGGGTGACCGAATTGCTGGAGCGGCATGGGGTGCAGGCCGGGCAGTTGATTTTCGAGATCACCGAAAGCGCGATCATGCACAACCCGGAACAGGCCTTGCGCATCCTTGAGCAACTGCGCGGCTGTGGCATCAGCCTGTCGGTGGACGACTTCGGCACCGGCTACTCGTCCCTGGCCCAGTTGCAGCGCCTGCCGGTGCAGGAATTGAAGATCGACCAGTCCTTTGTGCGCAACCTCGACAGCACCAGCGGCGACGCGGTGATCGTGCGTTCGACCATCGAGATGAGCCACAACCTGGGGCTCAAGGTGGTGGCCGAAGGGGTGGAGTTCGAGCCCAGCCTGGCACTGCTCAAACAATGGAATTGCGACACCGCCCAGGGCTACCTGATCAGCCGGCCGTTGAATGCCAGGGCCTTCGAGATGTGGATGCGCCGGGATCGCAGTACGGTGTGACGGGGCCTGCGCGGTCAAAATATGGGAGAGGGCTTGTGTGGGAGCTGGCTTGCCTGCGATAGCGGTGGGTCAGTGCAACATATGCCAACGGATCCACCGCTATCGCAGGCAAGCCAGCTCCCACATTTGAGTTGTATTTCAAATAAAAAGCCCCGGGGTTCCGGGGCTTTTTTGCGTCTACCTGGCTTAATCCGCCAGCTTGAACGCCATCACATAGTCACCCTGCCGGGTCCCCAGGGAACCGTGACCGCCCGCCACGACCAGCACGTACTGCTTGCCGTCCTTGCCGGTGTAGGTCATTGGGGTGGTTTGCGCGCCTGCAGGCAGGCGGCCTTCCCACAGTTGCTTGCCGTTTTTCACGTCATAGGCACGCAGGTACTGGTCGAGGGTGCCGCTGAGGAAGGACACGCCACCGGCCGTGGTGAAGGTCCCGCCCAGGCTGGGCACGCCCATGCTCAGAGGGATGGGCACTGGCGAGCTGTCACGCACGGTGCCGTTCTTGTGCATCCAGATGGTCTTGTTGTTGGTCAAGTCCACAGCGGCCACATAACCCCAGGCCGGCGCCTGGCACGGCAGGCCCATGGGCGAGAGCATCGCTTCCAGGACCACGCCATACGGCGTGCCTTTGTTCGGCTGCACGCCTTCGGTCTCGCTGACCCGCGGGCCCATGGCGGCGATTTTTTCCGCCGGGATCATGGTCGACTTGAACGCCATGTAGCTTGGGTTGACGAAGGCGATCTGGCGCACCGGGTCAACCGAAATGCCGCCCCAGTCGAACACGCCGAAGTTGCCCGGGTAGACGATCGAGCCTTGCAGCGATGGCGGGGTGAACGGGCCGTCGTAGCGCAGGGACTTGAAGTCGATCCGGCACAGCAGTTGGTCGAACGGGGTCACGCCCCACATGTCACGCTCCTTGAGGGGCGGTGGCATGAAGTTGAGGTCGGACTTGGGTTGGGTGGGCGAGGTGTGATCACCGGCCACAGCGCCTTGCGGCACCGGGATTTCGTTGATCGGCACCACCGGCTCGCCCGTTGCACGGTCTAGCACATAGATGCTGCCTTGTTTGGTCGAGGCCATCACGGCTTGCTTCACGCCGGCGGCGGTCTTGATGTCGATCAGGCTTGGCTGGCCGCCCACGTCCATGTCCCACAGGTCATGGTGGGTGAACTGGTAGTGCCAGCGCACTTTACCGGTGTTGATATCCAGGGCCGTCAGGCCGGCAGCATGCAGCTCGGAAGCCGGTGTGCGGTAGCCACCGAACTGGTCCGGGGTCTGGTTGCCCATGGGCAGGTAGAGCATGCCGAGTTTTTCATCGACGGCGAACATCGACCACATGTTGGGCGAGTTGCGGGTATAGGTCTTGCCTTCGGCAATCGGCGTGGTGTCGTCCGGGTTGCCGCTGTCCCAGTTCCACACCAGCTTGCCGGTGTGCACGTCGAACGCGCGGATCACGCCGCTGGGCTCGTCGGTGGAGACGTTATCGGTGACGTGACCGCCAATCACCACCAGGTTCTGGGTCACGGCCGGCGGCGAGGTGGAGTAGTAGCCACCGGGGGCGAAGGTGCCGATATTGGCACCCAGGTCGACCTGGCCTTTGTCGCCGAAGTCTTCGCACATCTTGCCGGTGTCGGCGTTCAGGGCGATCAGACGGGTGTCGGCGGTCGGCAGGAAGATGCGACGCGGGCAGGCATTGGCCACTGGCGCAGCGGCACCGGTGGCCGGGCTTTGCGCGGTGGCGGCGTAGGCGGCGTCATCGTGATAGGTCACGCCACGGCAGGTCATGTGCGCCCAACCCTTGAAGTTCGCGGCTTTTTGCGTCGAGAGCTTGGGGTCGAAACGCCAGATTTCCTTGCCGGTGTCCGGGTCAAGGGCGATTACCTGGCTGTGCGGCGTACACACGTAGAGCATGCCGTTGACTTTCAGCGGGGTGTTTTCCGCGGTGGTTTCACCGGGATCGCCCGGGCCAGGCAGGTCGCCGGTGCGATAGGTCCAGGCCGGCACCAGCTTGTGCGCGTTCTCAGGGGTGATCTGCGCCAGCGGCGAGTAACGGTCACCGAAGGCCGAGCGGCCATAGGAATTCCAGTCGCCATCGGCCTGGGCCGGGGCGGCGTTGGTCATGCCCGGCACCGCGTCGCGGTCCAGTTGGCCTTTGATTTCACCGGGGTTGGTGAACTGGCTGGCCACGGCGGTGGCGCCGGCCAGCACCACGGCCACGCTCAGTGCGCCGGTGCCCAGCGGGGCCGGTTGGCCACGCAGCAGGGGGCGGCGGAACCACGGCAGCAGCATGACAATGCCCAGGCCGAACAGCAGGGCCAGGCGCGGCACCAACTGCCACCAGTCCAGGCCGACTTCCCACAGGGCCCACACCGTGCTGGCGAACAGCACCACAGCGTACAAGCCCAGCGCCGCGCGGCGCGTGGCCAGCAGCAGGATGCCGGTCAAGGTGAGGCCAATACCCGCCAGCAGGTAGTACAGCGACCCGCCGAGCATGCTCAGCTTGATGCCCCCGGCCAACAAGGCCAGGCCCATGATCAGCAGCAAGATCCCCAGCAACCTGGGCAGCAGGCGGCTTGGACTTGAAGCACCATCAGTGCTCATAGTGTGATTCTCCGTGACGTTTAAGGTAGTCCCGCGCTTGTTCACTGTAGATGACGTTTGTGCGCAGGCTTGGTTCAGGTCTCATTGCGTTTATTCAGATTCAGAAGGACGCTTGCAGCTTGATCCCGCCGACCAGCGCGTCATCCACCTGGGCGACGGCCCCCGGATGACGGATGTATTGCAGGTTCGGGCGCACCGTCAGCCAGTTGCTGACATGCACGCCGTAATAGAGCTCGGCGCTGTATTCGGTGTCTTGCACCGGCAGGTAGGCGGCGTCGTCAAAGTCGTAGACCGCACGGGCCTGGTTGCTGGCCTGGGCGTTCTTGCGATAGGCCGGGTTGACGTGCACGCGGGCCACGGCAAAGCCGATATCGTCGCGGGCGCGGGCATCGAAGGGGCCTTTGTAGACCACCCCGGCCTGCACATAGTTATCCACAGCGTTGGTTTTCTTATCGTGCATCGTCGCGTTGGCGAACACACTCAAGCCACGGGAGTGGTCACTGGCCAGGCTGGTGACCTGCTGCTGCACGCCCAGCCACACGCCGTGCTTGCTGGAGGCGCTGCGATAGGCCTCGCCACTGACGGCGGCGGGCTGGTCATTGCGGTCCTTGTACACGTCGCTGGCCTTGGCGCTGCTGTAGTAGTAACCGGCGCGGTATTCGCCCGGCAGGCCGTGGACCTTTGGCGTCCACACCAGCTCCACCGGCAGCAGGGCGCCCTGGGTGCCGCTGCCGCTGAGCTTGAAGCCATTGCCGCGATCGAGGTTGGACGGGTTCTGCTCATAGGCGCCGATTTGCGCGTACAACTCGGGCGTCAGGTGGTATTTGACCCGCAGCGCCCATTGGCTCACCGGCCAGTTGTACCAGATGCCACCGACCCAGTTGCCCACCTGGGAGCCGCAGAACGCCAGGTTCTGGAAGTCGCAGGGGAAGCTGTTGAAGTCTTCGCCTTCGCCAAAGCGCCCGGCCTTGATGTCGAGCGTCTGGTCGAAGAATTGCTGCTGGTACCACATCTGCGTCAGGCGCCAGGTCTGGCCCCGGCCCCAGACTTCCTGGGACGAAGTAAAACCGCCGACCCGTGGGTCGTTGATGCGATCGTTAGTGATGTTATTGCCACTGCGCTCGGTGATCGTCAGTTGGAACTCGGCGTTGTGCCAGCCAAGGATCTTCTGCAGGTCCAGGTGACTGCCGAAGGCCCATTGGTCGCTGTAGCGCGCCGTGCGGTCATGGTCCGAGCCTCCGTGCAGGTTGCTGCCCATCTCGCCGGTGTAGTCGATCTTGAAGTCGTAACCTTGTTCAGACAGCGCTGTCCGGGAACCGCCGAAATCACCCAGCATCCACGGCGACTCACGGTCAAAGGCCGGCGCGGCCTGGGCACAGGGGATCAGGCACAAAGGCAGCAGCGCAGCGCACTGGCGCAGTGTTGGGAAAGCAGGCATAGGCAAGGGCAGGTCTTAATAGTTTTGGTTTTTGGTACGCAAACGGCGGCCGGGGGGTGGACGCGCGTCAGGTCTGGCTGAAAGATGAAACGTTTCAGTTTGTTACGGACAAGGATAAAGCGCCGGCTCGGGGAGAGAAAGGGCTAATCGCAAGATGGATTCTTTCGGATTTGGTAACAGTGCGTGCAAGCACCGCAAAACCAGTGTGGGAGCTGGCTTGCCTGCGATAGCGGTGGGTCAGCCACTATTTTCAGTGACTGACCCACCGCTATCGCAGGCAAGCCAGCTCCCACAGGTGAATATCAGTGTCTGTTAGAAGGTCGTGCGCAAGCCCACCTGCACACTGCGCCCCGGCGCCGGCGCGATATCGCGCAGGATTGAGCTGGCATAGCGTACGGTCTGGTTGGTCAGGTTCTCGCCATCAACAAACGCCAGCCACTGGCTACCACCCAGGTTGAAGCGATAGCCGGCACTGGCGCCCAACGTGGTGTAGCCATCGGTGCCGCTTTCATTGGCCGGGACGCGGCCTTGGCCAGCAGCATGCTGGACGTCGATCCGCGCCTGCCAGCGGTCCAGTTCCCACAGCAAGCCACTGTTCAGGCGCAGCGGGGCAATACGGGGCAGGGCTTCGCCGGTGTCCAGGTTGGTGGCGCGGGTGTAGTCGCCCGACAGTTCCAGGGCAAATTTGCCGTAGGCACTTTCACCCAGTTTCCAGTGATCCTGGGCTTCAAAGCCGACGAAACGTGCGCGCACACCTGAGTAGGTGTATTCCGGGATGCCGCTGGCGTCTTCTTCGCCTTCGTCATTCAAGGTGCGACCGCTGTTCAGCAGGCCGATGTAGTTGGAGAAGTGGCTGTAGAACACGCCAACACTGCCCTTGTGCGTACCATTGTCAAAACGCAGCGCCAGGTCGCTGGCCACGGCTTTTTCCTTGGACAGCTTGGCATCGCCCACTTCATAAGTACCGGTGGCGACATGGGCGCCGTTGGCATACAGCTCGTAGAAGGTCGGGGCGCGTTCGGTGTAGCCCAGGGTCGCGGCCAGCGACCAGATGGGGGTCAGGGTGTAGACCGCGCCCGACGACAGGCTGCCAGCGGTGAAGCTACTGGAGCGGTTGGCATTGGCAAACCGCTCGTTGCCTTTGCCATCCGGGTCGACGGTGGTGTGTTCCAGGCGCCCGCCCAGGCTCAGCTTCAGGCGCTCGGTGGCCTGCATTTCTTCGAGGATAAACAGCGCGCCGGCATTGGTATCGGTCTGCGGTACAAAGGCTTCCTCGCCCAAGGCGGAAAATTCGCTACGGCTGACCTGGGCACCGACGATGCCATCAAAAGGCCCCATCGCCTGGTGCCGCGCTTCGATACGCGCCTCATAGCCCTTGTTCTTGAAGGTGGTGCCGGTTTCGCCGCCTTCGATTTCCCGGTGTTCGTAATCGGTGTAGCCGGCGTCGAGTTTGACCGAGGTAAACGGGCCTTGCAGGTTGCGGATCTCGGAGGCGAAGGCGTAGTGCTCCTGTTGCATGCGGATGCGCACGTCCTGTTCGGCGGGTGAGCCGTAGTTGCTGTCGGAGTTGCTGTAGGACAGCCCGGCGTAACCGTCGTCCCACGTGTAGGAACCGCCCACTGCACCACTGTCCTGACGCCCGTCGCTGTTGCCCAGGCGGCCGTTTTTGCCGGGGCCGTTTTCGCTTTCCGCAGCGTGGCGGCTGCGGGCGTAACCTGGGATTTTCAGGTCGTTGAATTGCCGTGCGCTGGCATCCAGGTGCAGGGCGAAGCTGCCGTTGCCGGCTTCCAGTTTGCCGGCGCTGCTGCGGGTGGTGTCGGCGCCGCCGTAGCGCAACTCGCCCGCGCCGTGGATGCCTTCGATGGCTTCGGTGGGGATGCGGTTGTCGAAGGTATTGACCACCCCGCCGATGGCGCTGCCGCCGTAGAGCAGGGCGGCCGGGCCCCGGACGATTTCGATGCGCTCGACGTTGACCGGGTCCAGCGGCACCGCATGGTCATAGGACAGCGACGAGGCATCCAGCGCGCCGACGCCATTGCGCAGGATGCGAATGCGGTCGCCATCCTGGCCGCGGATGATCGGGCGGCTGGCGCCAGGGCCGAAGTACGACGACGACACCCCAGGCTGCTTATTCAGGGTTTCGCCCAGGCTGCCTTTTTGTTGCAGGGTCAGGTCATCGCCTTCCAGCACGGTGCTTGGCGAGGCCAGTTGTTGGCTGCCCAGCGGGTTGCCGGTGATGACTTGGGGTTGCAGTTCCAGGGCGTGGGCCTGGGTGCCGATCAGCAGGGCAGCGGCCAGCGGGGTCAGGCGCCAGAGAGGGGAGAGGGACATCGGGGGTTCCTTGGCAAAGCAGAGAGGTTGGATATGAATAGTTACAATATAACATCTCTTTTTGCTCCGGGAAGCGGAACTTTTTCAGCGGCTATAGTGAACGCGGTGCTTCCGCCTGCCTGGCCTCTCGGCTAAGGTGCGCGGCTTCCTCTTTATTTACTTGGCAAAGGCCCGGCATGACCGCATCGAACAACAACCCCCTGCACGGCGTTACCCTGGAACAGGTGCTCACTGCACTGGTGGCGCACTACGAATGGGAAGGCCTGGCCGAGCGCATCGATATCCGCTGCTTCAAGAACGACCCGAGCATCAAGTCCAGCCTCACGTTCCTGCGCAAGACCCCGTGGGCGCGGGAGAAGGTCGAAGGCCTGTACGTCAAGCTGATGCGCACCAAACGCCCGCTGGACTGATCCCATGAAGCGCTTTGTCGCGGCAGCGGCACTGGCCGGTTGGGCAGGCCTGGCGATCCAGCAATACCTGATCCTCTCGTCACGCTGGCTGGCCGATGCCAGCCTGTTGGGTGGGTTGGTGAATTTTTTCAGCTTTTTCACGGTGCTGACCAACACCCTGGCGGCGGTGGTGCTGAGTTATGCACTGGTGAATCGCCCTTCGGCTGGGCGTCGCTTTTTCCTACAGCCTGCGGTCAGCAGCGGGATCGCCGTGAGCATCGTGGTCGTAGGGCTGGCCTATAGCCTGCTGCTGCGGCATTTGTGGAGCCCCGAGGGCTGGCAGTTTATCGCCGACGAATTACTCCACGATGTGATGCCGCTGCTGTTCCTCGGCTATTGGTGGTGGTGCGTCCCCAGGGGCACGCTGCGCCTGCGGCACATTGGGTATTGGGTGATTTACCCGTTGGTGTATTTCATTTATGTGCTGCTGCGCGGGCATGTGCTGGGGCAGTATCAGTACCCGTTTATTGATGTGGGGACCTTGGGTTATCCACAGGTGTTTATGAATGCCGGGGGGATATTGCTCGGGTTTGTGCTGGTGGCGCTGGCGATAGTGGGGCTGGACAAGCTCCCCAAGGCAACGAAGAACTAATGTGGGAGCGGGCTTGCTCGCGATTGCAGTGGATCAGTAGCAAATGTGCCGACTGATACAGCGCAATCGCGGGCAAGCCCGCTCCCACATTTTGACCGAGTAAGTCCTATTCTTCGCTACTGCCCTCGGCCCGCCAGTAGCCCACCGCCTTGACGAACTCATCGTCAAGCCGGTGCTTATCCAGCAGCACCCGCCGCACCTGGCGCGACAGCCTGGTCTCGGTGGCGACCCAGGCATACAGCGCCCCAGCCGGTAGCTGTAGGTTCGTCACCGTGGCCAGCAGGTCATCGACCCCGCGCACCACCCAGATCACCTCGACATCCGCCGCACTGCCAAGTGCCTGCTTTTCATGCACATCGGCAATTTCAATCACCGCCAGCACCGTGCGCCCGGCCGGCAGTTCTTCCAGGCGCCGGGCAATGGCCGGGATCGCGGTTTCGTCGCCCACCAGCAGGTAGCTGTCGAAGATATCCGGCACGATCATCGAGCCCCGGGGCCCGCCGATGTACAGGTGTTGGCCGACGGCCGCCTGCTCGGCCCAGGTCGATGCCGGGCCATCGCCATGCAGCACAAAGTCGATATCCAACTCGCCAATGGCCAGGTCGAAGCGCCGTGGCGTGTAGTCGCGCATCGCCGGTTGTGGGCCTTCGCCCTTGATGGCGAAGGTCGGGCTTTGCAGCGCGGCCAGTTCGGCGGCGTTCTGCGGGAACAGCAGCTTGATATGGTCGTCGCTGCCCAGGCTGACAAACCCGGCCAGTTGCTCGCCACCCAGGGTGATGCGGCGCATGCGCGGGGTGATATCGACCACCCGCAGTACCTCCAGGCAGCGGCGTTTAATTTCGTGGGTAACACGGTGGATGACGGGCTTGTTCATGCACTTTTCCCCTGTACAGGTTGGACGGGCGGGCCATCCACAATGGCTTGGGCGGTGCTGTTGAGCAGCCCCGCGACACGCGTGATTTCTTCCGGGCTCCAGCGGCCGTGATGCAGCTGCAAGGCATGGCGCAGGTTATGCACCGCCTCGTGGATCTCCGGTGGCCGGTCATGGCCGCGCAGCGAACGCTTGCTCACGTCGATGCGCATGCGCACACCGTCCAGGGCAATGCTCTGTTCGCTCAAGAAGAGACGTCCGGCGTCGGTGATTGTGTAGCGTTTTTTCCCGCCCTCGGCGTCGCCGCTGATCAATTCGCTCTCTTCCAGAAAGGTCAGGGTGGGGTAGATCACCCCGGGGCTGGGGCTGTAGGCGCCGTCGAACAAGGCCTCGATCTGGCGGATCAGGTCGTAGCCATGGCACGGCTGCTGGGCGATCAGCGCCGGCAGGAGGATTTTCAGGTCGCCCGGGGCGAAGACCCGCGGGCCTCGGCCACCGCGCTCGCGGCCTGGGCGTTTCTCGAAGCCGTCGCGGCTGTCACCGGGTTCACGGTGGGAATGAGGGTCTCTCATTGGGATGCTCTCTGTGGATTTCTAAGACATAACGTAAGATATATCTTAATGCCGGAGCAACGCTTGCCGACGAACGGTAGGGTGCCGCTGCGCTTATCCACTGGCAATTAATAGATTGTCGGTTTAAATGAACTCTGGAGTCTTTGCTCTAATTGCAGCGATACTTAGTGGTGGATGGCCGTGTGCTACTTTTCTTACGGAACATTGTTCGTTGGGTGTGGGTTAAGTTGGTAATAGTTGTCCTCCAGGTATTACAGCCAGTAATTGGTTTTTTCGGGTTTCAGGTTTTTTTCCATGCAACATAAGGACTTGAAGCTACGAGTTACAAGGAATTGGCTGGCTTACCTGAAGTTAAATTCGGTTGATCATTTACTCGCGTCTTAAGACTCAACTCATAAAGTGATAGTTGGGTATTTGGCGTGGAATGAAGTTTCGATCAACTCGAACCTTTAACTTAATTAGTGACAACAGGTATTTAATGATGCTGAAAAAGACTGCTTTCGTCCTGCCTCTGGTGATGTTGGCCATCGGTTCTTCCAGCGTGTTTGCAGCTGGTGAAGCCACCAGCGTCATCAACATCAAGGCGACGATTCCTACCAAACAGTTCCATGCCCAGCCGTTGGATCCAGAGTTCGGTAAGGATGAAACCATGGCCTACAACACTGTTACCGGCCTGTTGAACCCCATCCGTGCGACCTACGCGGTCAAAAATACCGACGGTTCGATCAAGGCCTACATCGAAGGCGGTCCGGCTTCCCTGACCAACGGCACTTCTTCCATTCCCCTGACCACCACCTTCAACGGCGTGACCCTGACCGGTTCGCCGCTGGAAGTCGTGGATGACGCCAGCTCCACCCCTGGCACCCAGGCCGACATGGTGGTGGTGGCGGCCAAGCCGGCCGACACCGATGCGGGCCTGTTCACCACCAACTACACCGTGGTGTTCGACCATGAGCCGCGCGTAACCCCGTGAAGATGACCTGTTGACCAATAAGCATCGGCTTATTGCTTAGCGCCTACCGATCGACAGGCAGCCGCTGTCGGTTGATCGGTATTCAAGTATTTCCTGTGCGTATTCAGAGTATCCGTTCATGTTCCCGATGATTTTCATCGCGGCAGCGCTTGCCTTGTTGTTTTGTACGGGAGCGTTTGCAGCTGACGCGGCAACTGGCACAACCCCCAGAAGTTTGCTGTCCCAGGCCAAGGGTTTACCGGCGGATTTTGAAGAACATTTTTTTGATGTGCCGCTGGCGGTGCGGGTTGAACTGGACCAGGAGTTCGTCTCTGAGGCGATGATTGTCCTGACCCGTGACGACCGCCTGACCTTGCTGGATTTCACCGATCACGAAGGCAGTGTGATCAAGGATATCGAACGTGACCGCTGGGGTGACTACCTCAAGCAGGGCGTGCCGTTGGGCGCTTGCCAAAGCAGCTGCCCGGAGCAACTGCTGGCGGTCCACTACAACCTGGAAAAGTCCCTGGTCACCCTGTTGACCGAGAACGCCGAGCGCGAAGGGTTCGAGCCGCAGTATTACTCCCTGCCCACCGGCGGCAGCACCGGCCTGATCGTGCGTAACCAACTCAATATCAGCGGCGGCCAGGGCCAGGACCTGGGCGGGCGCCTGGGGCTGGATGCCAACGCCAGCCTGGGCAACTGGAGCCAGGTGTTGAACATGCAGTTCTCGCGCCTGGGCGGGCCGGACGACGATGCCCTCAACCATGCGGTGTACTCCCTGTATGGCCAGCGTGAAATGCACGGCGAGTTCCTGCGCCTGGGCTACTTCACCCCCAATGCCGAAGGCCTGACCCGCCAGTTGCGCACCTTCGGCGCCAGCCCGGACACCGCCGTGGGCGTGATGTACGGCAGTTCCGACAGCCTGATGATCGCCAACCCCAAGCCGAGCATCTACCCCATTTATGTCACCGCCAACCGCCAGGGTTCGGTGGAGATCTACCGCAATGGCCTGCTGATCAACACCCAGGCGGTCGCCACTGGCCTGCAAAGCCTGGACACGCGCCCCCTGCCGGGCGGCATTTATGAGGTGGAAGTGCGCCTGGTGGAAGATGGCCAGACCACCAGCACCACCCAGGAATTGGTGTACAAGCCCAACAACTGGCGCAACCTCGACAACCGTTGGCGCTACAACGTGTTTGCCGGGCAGGAAAGCAAGCTGCTGAGCAACTGGGATGAACAGCCCAGTGGCGACCTGACCGCCGGCGCGTCCGTCAACTACCTGGCCCACCCACGGGTGGTACTGGGGCTGTCCGGGCGCCAGGTCAAGGACAACATGCAGTACGGCACGTCCATCGACTGGACCCTGGCCAACAATGCCAGCCTCTATGCCAACGTCTACCAGACCGATAACTACGGCACCGGCGTCGACTTCAACAGCCTCTACAATTACGGCCTGGGCAGCGTGGTGCTGAACCACACCCGCAGCTGGCTGGACAACCGCAACACCTACGAAGTCCTGCCCGACGGCACCCGCATTCGCCAGCGCGATGTGTTTGTCGGCCAGACCAGCCTCTCAGCGCTGTCCGTCAACCACCGCTTGAGCAACCTGCGCTCCATCAGCGCACGGCTGTCCTACAGCGAAGGCAATACCCAAGGCACTGGCCTGGACCTGGGCTGGACCGAACGCACCCACCTGTTCGGCAGCGATGCCAACTGGCGCTTGTCGCTGTTCGACCGTCCGGCCAGCTCCAGCACCGGCGACAAGCGCAACCGCGGGGTCGACCTGAGTGTCAGCCTGGCCCTCGGCAGCCCCGGTGAGCAGTGGTCCGCCAGCATCGGCACCCGCACCTCCCGCGAAGGCACGCGTGACAACAACGGCTCGCTGACCTACCGCCGCGACCTGCAAGACCATGTGCTGCAAAGCGTCTCCGGCACGGTGCTGGCCGACACCTATGGCGTGGGCCTGTCCGGCATGGCCAGCTTCCAGACCGATGCGGTCAATGGCGACGGCTTTGTGCAGCGCTCCTCGTTCAACAACGACCTGACCGGTGGCCTGAACCTGGACAGCACCTTCGCCCTCGGCGGGCAACGGATGGTGCTGACCAGCCAGTACGCCGGCAGCGGCTCGGGGATGATTGTCGATGTTGAAAGCGATGTAGAGGACATCGTCCTGCGCGCCGATGACTTGAGCGGCGGCAGCACCCTGCTGCGGGCCGGGCGCAACTTTATCCCGATCACCGCCTACAAGGGCAGTTCGGTGAGCTTCGACTTTGACGGCAACCACGCCCCGGCGGCGAATATCCAGCCACCGCGTACCGCCTACCACCTGAACAAGGGCGGTGTGGACTACCGCAAGATCAGCGTGATGCGCAGCGTCACCGTGCTCGGTCGCCTGGTGGACCCCCAGGGTAAACCGCTCAAGGGCCATCACATCATCAACCACGCCAGCCGTGGGGTGAGCGAGGTCGATGGGTTCTTCTCCCTGGAAATGAACGCCAGCTCGCCGACCTTGGAAGTGCGGCGCAACAACCAGTTGCTGTGCCAGTTCCGCCTCGATACCACCCAGGCGCGCAATGAAAACGATGTGCTGATGATCGGCGACCTGCGTTGTACGCCGGACACCCTGGCCGATTCCACCTTCACCACTCAGACCGCAGGTTGAGTGCCATGACGAGATTTGAGATCACTATGAAACGTATCAGAACTGTGATCAGCCAGTTGGGAGGAATAGGTGCTGCGCTGTTGTTCAGTTCGACTGCGGCTGGCCTGACACAGAACATTAGCGCAGTGTTCACGCCGGACCCCAGCAACCCGTTTGTGAACCAGTTTCGTAATACAACGCCCATCAGTTCTATTTGCGAGTCTCATATTCCAAACCAGTGCAAGGCGTTGAATATCTTCAGCCTGCGGGAGTGGAACTTTGAGGCGTTATCCAACGGGCCGATCCTGGCCAACCATGAGAATGACCGCCAGGGCTATTACGTAAAAGTGCCGTCCGAGTGGCGGGATGTGCTGGTGACGCATAGCAGAACCGGGGAAGTCGAGACCGTACAGATGCGTATTGCCGGGCTCGGTGGCGTTTGGACTGCGGCCAATCCGCCGGGGAGCGTGGCTTGGGCGCAACCTGGAGGTGGCTGGCAGGCTCAATGGGTAAACGCCCCGAGCCCGTGCCGAAGCACAGGTCACCTTAGGTTTACTAGTTCCTCTGCCACGTATTTCTGGCTGGTCCCTGAAGGAGCAGGCGCCTGTGGTCGCAAGCCCTCGCTGGATATCCCCAGGTTGCGCCTGTTCCAACTCGAGTATGCCTATGAGCTTAAAACCCCCAATCCGCTAGGCATGTCCAGTGGCGAATACTCTGGCAGCCTCACCTACACCATGGGGCCTGGGGGGGATTATGACTTCGGCGATGTGCTGATTCCGTCGGACAACCAACTGACCTTCAACTTCGCCCTGGAGGTGCAACACCAACTCCAGGTGGAAGTCCCCCCCGGCGGCAATCGTGTCGAGCTGGTGCCCCAGGGCGGCTGGCAAGCCTGGTTGAACCGGGGCCGCAAGCCGGCGCGGTTGTTCCGTGACCAGACCTTCAATATCTCCGCGTCGTCGCGTTTCAAGATGCAGATGGCCTGCGAACGGGTCATCGGCGACACCTGTGCCTTGAGAAACACCACCGACGGTCACGAAGTGCCGGTGGATGTCAGCGTCAGCCTGCCCCATGGCCTGAGTCGTGACGACGGAGGGGCAGTGAGTCGCCAGCCATTGCTGTTGAGCGGTGTGGGCACCGAGTTGTTTCAACCGGGGTTCTACGTCAACCGCCGGCCCGGCACCCTGCATTTCGAGGTCAAGAAAGACTACGCCGACCAGATGCTGGAGCGGGGCGGCAGTACCTACTCGGGCCAGGTCACGGTGGTCTGGGATTCGCAAGTATGAGGTGCTGTCCGTGGTGCAAAGCTGTTGGGGTCGAGAGATGAACGTATTAACACGGATAGGACGG
This sequence comes from Pseudomonas sp. ICMP 8385, assembly GCF_002699915.1. Lineage (NCBI taxonomy): Bacteria > Pseudomonadati > Pseudomonadota > Gammaproteobacteria > Pseudomonadales > Pseudomonadaceae > Pseudomonas > Pseudomonas sp. ICMP 8385. Next base: position 330,552 of record NZ_LKBY01000001.1, read on the forward strand.
TGCGTTGCCGCCTATACGCTATTAGCATTGCTGGCCATGCCCGTCATGGCGGTACAAATGAACATCCAGGCTGAGTTTCGGCCGGACCCTGCAAACCCGCATTTGAATAAGTTCGAGAATAAAACCCCGAGCGTTGGTTACTGCCTGGGGTTTCCCGCGCAATGTGCCGCCTTGAATCTATTCAGTCTCAGGGCCAGCATCTCGGCTAATTCCACTGGGCCGATTGCCGCTTTTCATACGGATCCACGGCAAGGCGCAATGTTTAAAGTGCCGACGCAGTGGCAGGACCTGACCGTCATCCATCGACAGACCCAAGAAGTGGAAACGGTCAGGGTCCGGATAATGGGGGTTGGATCAACGTATGGGGTACCGAACCTGGTCAGCCTGGTCGGCGGGGGCGTGACCCCGTTGCAGGCGCATGGGCTGTTATGGACCGGTTCCAGCTGGGTGTACCCACCGAGGTCTTGCCTGGGCACCGGGATCAGTGCGTATGGGTCGATTTCGTATACATTTTTCTGGAGAACCCCGCTTGACTCGCTCTGTGCCAAACAGGCCAGGTTCGATATTCCCAGCATGCGCTACAACTACCTGGAGTTTGCCTACGAACTCAGCACGCCTAACCCTTTAGGCATGTCTTCAGGGGAGTACACCGGTAGTCATCAATACACCGTGGGCCCCGGGCAGGATTTTGATTTGGGCAACCTGATGATGCCCAGCAGCCCGACGCTGACCCTGAACTTCACCCTGTCTGTACAGCATGAGCTCAAAGTCGAAGTCCCGCCCGGGGCAAACCGTATCGAACTGGTGCCCCAGGGCGGCTGGCAGGCCTGGCTGAACCAGGGACGCAAGCCTGCACGGCTGTTCCGTGACCAGACCTTCAACGTCTCGGCCTCGTCGCGTTTCAAGATGCAAATGAGCTGCGAGCGGATCATCGGTGACACCTGTGCCTTGAAAAACACCACCGACGGCCACGAAGTGCCGCTGGATGTCAGCGTCAGCCTGCCCCACGGCCTGACCCGGGCGGATGGCGCCGGCGTGAGCCGCCAGCCGCTGCTGCTCAGCGGTGCCGGTACTGAACTGTTCCAGCCAGGCTTCTACATCAACCGCCGGCCCGGCACCTTGCATTTCGAGGTCAAGAAAGACTACGCCGACCAGATGCTCAGTCGTGGCGGCACCACCTATTCGGGCCAGGTCACGGTGGTCTGGGATTCGGAACTCTAAATGAGGTTTATGGCAATGAAACATCTGTTGGCGCTGTGTGCGCTGTGCTGGTTGCCGCTGTCGGCCCCGGCCGCTCCCAATATCAATGTGGGGGTGTTCTATGACTATCTGGATGGCGACAAGACGACCTACCTCAAGCGGGTCTTCAATGGCGGTGACAGCACCGCCTTTATCAAGGTCTCGGTGATGGAAATCCTCTACAACGCCGATGGCAGCTCCGAAGAAGTCGAGCTCAAGAGCAACCCCGAGAACACCGCCCGCGATGGCCTGATGGCCACGCCGGCGCGGATGATTGTCCCGGCCAATGGCATGCAGGGCACGCGGTTGTTGTACCTGGGGGCGCGGGACAAAGAGCGCTATTTCCGCCTGCGTTTCGTACCGGTGATGCCCGAGGCCGAGGATGAGTTTGTGGTTTCCAGTGAGGAGCGCGAAGCCTACAAAAACAGCCTGTCGGCCGGGGTCACGGTATTGGCGGGGTTTGGCACGGTGTTCTTCGTGCGGCCCAAGGACACGCGCTTTGCCACGCGGGTAGAGGAGCGCGCCGGTGAATATGGGCTGCGCAACGACGGTAACAGCGTGGTGGTGGTGGATCAGTTCAAGGACTGCGCCAGCGGCGATGCCCAGGACTGCCTGCCGGTGACCAAGAACCACATCCTGCCGGGGCGTGCTTTCAGCTTTTCCAAGCAGGCCGGGCGAACCTATCGCTTCACCCTGGTCGAGGGCCGCGAGAAACAACCCTATGAGGTCAAAGGCTGATGAACCGTGAGAAGGCCCATGCTGCCCGTTATCGGTCGGGCAAGTTGTCCAAATTCATCCTGGGGACGTTGTTGCTGCTCGGTGCGGCCTTGCTCAGCGCCCAGGCCCTGGCGATCCGTGAAGAGCAGGTGTTCGACGTGTCGGTCACCATCCCGACCGCCGACTTTTATGTAGTGCCGATCAACTCGCAGTTTCTGGAGCGCGAGCAGGAAATGGCCTGGAACCTGGTGACCAGGACCCTCAAGCCCCTGCGCGAACACTTCGACGTGAAGAACAGCGCCGGCGGGATTGTCGCCCGCCTGGGCCAACTGCCCACCTTGTCCAACGGCCGGCGCCAGATCCTGCTGAATGTCTCGTTCAACGGCCAATGGCTGGACCTAGCGGACAGCCTGGTGGTGCCCGCCGATGAAGCGCGGGCCGGCAAGCGGGTGCTGTTGGAAATTGCCGCCGTAGAGCCCCCGGACGGCTATGTCCCGGGTGACTATTTTGGCAGCGTGCATCTGATCTTCGACGCGTTGCTACCGTAAACAACGAGGTGCTTATGAAATACCTGTATGCAGCACTGGGCCTGTGCCTGTGGTCCCTGAATGTCCAGGCGGGCCCGGCCATCAATGTCGGCGATTTCTACGACTACATGAACGCCGATAAAAACACCTACCTCAAGCGCGTGTTCAATGGCGGGACCAGCACCGCCTTCGTCAAGGTCAATATCACCGAAATGCTCTACAAACCCGATGGCAGCTATGACGAGGTGCCGCTCAAGGACCAGGCCAATGGCGTGGTGCGCGATGGCCTGATGGCCAGCCCGGCGCGCCTGATCGTGCCGGCCAATGCCATGCAGAGCACGCGCTTCCTGTTTATGGGCGAGCGCGACCGTGAACGCTACTTCCGCGTGCGTTACCTGCCGGTGGCGCCGGAGAAGGACGATGACTTCGGCATCAACGAGGAAGACCGCGCCGCCTATGAAGCCTCCCTGGCGGCGGGCGTGCGGGTGATGTCCGGCTACGGCACGGTGTTCTTCGTGCGGCCTACCGAAAGCCGTTTCGACACCCGCGTCGAAAACGGCGGCCGGCGCTACACCTTGCGCAATGCTGGCAACACCGTGGTGGTGGTGGATGAGTTCCAGGATTGTGCCGTGGGCGACCGCAGCGATTGTGCGCCGATCACCAAGAACCACATCTTCCCGGGCCGGGTGTTTTCTTTCGATAAACAGGCCGGGCGCATCTATCGGTTCTTCCTGGTGGAAGGCACTAGCGAGAAAGTGATCGAGATCAACGGCTAAACCCATGTCGGCGCGAGCGTGCTCACGAAGCTTCCCGCGTTATCGTTGCACGCGGCACAAGGTCTGGCTGCCCGGTTGCAGGAAGGGCGTGAGTACCGGCGCCATGCCCTTGAGGACCTGCACCGGCAGGGCCGAGGTAAAGGTGAAGTTCTGCGCCGAGCTGCCGGGGACGAAGGCGGTCAGGGTGCCAAAGTGGCGCTCGCCGATGTAGAACACAAAGGTCGCAGTGCGGTTGATGGCCTTGGAACTGAGGACCCGGCCACCGGCACCGATGGCTTCGAGGCGGTTATCACCGGTGCCGGTCTTGCCGCCCATGGCCAGTGGCGTGCCGTCGGCCAGCTTGAAACTGCCGGCCACGCGCTTGGCGGTCCCGGCATCCACCACCTGGGACAGTGCCTCGCGCAGGGCCTGGGCGACTGCGCTGGGCATCACCCGCTTGCCGCGAGCGGGGTCGTTGACCAGGCGGGTTTCATACGGCGTGCCGGCGGCAAAATGCAGGCTGTCGATCCGCAGCGTCGGCTGACGGATGCCGTCGTTGAGAATAATCCCCACCAGTTCTGCAAGCGCGGCCGGGCGATCGCCCGAGCTGCCGATGGCCGTGGCGAGGGACGGCACCAGATGGTCGAAGGGGTAGCCGACCTGCTGCCAGCGCTGATGGATATCGAGGAAGGCCTCGACCTCTAGCATGGTGCGGATGCGACTGTCCCGGGCGCTCTTGTGCCGGCTCTTGAACAGCCAACTGTAGACTTCCTGGCGCTCGTGCCGGCTGGCCGCGACCGCCTGGGTGAAGGTGGCATCGGGGTGCTGGAGCAGGTAGCCGAGCAGCCATAAATCCAGGGGGTGGACCTTGGCGATATAGCCCTGGTCCGGCAAGTCATAGGCCCCGGGGCCATAGGCCTGGTACAGCGTGGCGAGGCGTTCGTCAGTGAGTTTTTCGCGGGTCTGGGCGCCACCTAAGTGGGCCCGCACAAAGCGGTTGAAGCTCTGCTGGCTGGCCTGGGGCAGCAGGTAACGGTGCACGGCGGCCAGGCGGATGGCAGTGGGGTGCAGGCTGTCGAGGAAGGTGTCGAGCCGCGCCTGGGTGTTCTTGTTGCGGTATTTTTTCCAGAAACGCAGGAGAAACGTGGTGCCCTCGCGGTCGGCGAACCGGGCCAGGTATTCCTGGCGGCGCGGGTCGCTGTCGTCCTTGAGCAACTCGGCGCTGTTGTGCGGGCCCTGGTAGGTGCTGTAGCGCACCAGGTCGCGCATCAGGCGAATGAACGGCAGGTTGATCGACTCGCGCAAGGCTTCGCGCAGGGTCGGGTTGCGGCCATTGTCTTCATTGCGGAAATTATGGAAATGATGCAGGCCGCCGCCGGTGAAGAAGCTTTCGCCGGGGCTGGCGGAGTAATGCCGGTCCAGGGCGGCATCGAGCATTTTGGGCAGGCCCTGGTCGCGGTTTTGCGCCAGGTAATCCAGGGCCCAGCGTGACAGGCGGTCCTGCTCGTCGATGTGGGTTTTTTGCAGGGCGGCGGGGGTTTGCCCGGCGTAGCGGCCGTGCAGTTCACTGATGATTTGCAGGTAAGTGGTCAGCACCCGCAACTTGGCGGTGGAGCCCAGCTCCAGCTTGCTGCTCTCGTTGAGGTCGAATGGCTGGTCAGTGTTGTCGGTCTGCACCCGGACCCGGGCGCCGTCTGCGGTCATCTCGTACAGGGTGAAGCTGTAGCGTACTTGCGCGGTGCTGGCGGGGGTCAACAGGCGTGGGCCGAGCAGCCCGAGCTGGCCGGCGAAGGCCGGGTCGGCCAGGTGCTTGAGGTACGCGGTGGCCTGGGTTTGCAGGTCGCTTTGCAGGGTGCTGGTGGCGGCCAGGTCGAGGCGGTCGAGGTCGTACAGCGGGCGATCGAGCAGGGCGGCCAGGCGGCTGCGGGCAACGCTGATGCCCTTGTTGGTCTCGATCGGCTGCAGCGTTGGTTGCTGCTGCCAATCGCGGTAGCTCACCGTGCTGGCCAGTGCAGCCTTGGCCAGCGCCGGGTCGATTACCGTGTTTTGCGCCAGCAGGCGGATATGGCTGTCGGTCAGGCTCGCCAGTTCATCCCGGCCCTTGGACAGATAGTGGGAAGGCCGGCGCTGGGCAATCATCAGGGACAACACCTCACGCAGGGCCAAGCCTTTGAGCGCGAGGTTGTTGGCGGTGTGGTCGTTGAGCAAGGTATTGGTCTGGTTGAAGTCGGCGCCGTACCACACGCGCAGGCCCTCGGCCATGCCGTGCACCTCGCCGTGGCCGGGCACGGCGGACAGCGGCACGCTATTGAGGTAGTCGCGCACGATGTCTTGCCGGGCCGCCAGCGTCTGCGGGCCGCCCTGGTAGGTGCGCACACTGGCGGAAATCATCTGGCGGATTTTCTCGCCGCCGGACAGCGTCAGCCCCTCGGGGGAGTGACGATACTTCTCCAGCTGGGTGGCCAGGGTACTGCCGCCCGCTGTCTGGCCCGGCAGGTGCAGCCAGCGCGCCAGTTGCGACCAGGCCGCCTTGGCAAAACGCGGCCAGTCCACGGCGGGGTTGGCCTGGGGCTGGGCCGGGTCCAGCAGGTCGCGGTTTTCGATAAACAGCAGGCTGTCGACCACCACGGGTGGGATGGCGGCAAAGCTTGGATAAAACTGTTGCGGGTAACGGTATTGGTACAGTGCCTGGGCGCGGCAATCGGTGATCGACAGGCCGGCCTGGATCTTCTCGCGATAGGGCACGAACAGGCCATGGCCGGTGTAGTCGAGCAGGGCCGTAGAGAACTGCGCCTGCTGCTCGACCCGGTAATTGCGCTTGAGCAAGCGCGGCAGGAACTCCCCCAGCGCGCTGTAGCCCAGGCGTTTGTCGAAGGGGCCGTTGCCGGGGTAGACAATGGCGTCGCTGGGGCCGGGCCGCACCTGATAGGTCAAGGTGGCCGCGAACCGGCTGAGTTCACGGGCCTGCCATGTGGATGTACGCATTTCTCGAGAGGCGGCATAAGCCAGTGCCAGCACGCCCATCAGCAGCAACAGCCACAACAGGCGCCAGGCAAAGCGCGGCTTGCGGGGGTTTTGGGGCAATGGCGGTTCATCCGTGCTGTCGGTTGGCACCGCAGCCTGGGTCGAATCGGTTTGCCAGAGAGCGCCCATAGTCGATTGATCCATTCACGCAGATTGATCGCACTTGCCTGAAGCTTAGCCGCTGATTGGCGCCCGCAAGGAATTTGTCTGCGCACGGACCACGCAGCCCATAACCGACGACCACTGCGGCCTGGGTTGACGGCGAAGTACCGTTCTAGAGCCCTTGCAATTGGTAAATGCGACTAGGGTAGGGGCATGACGCTGCACCATGGCTGTGCAATACTCGCCGCCGTTTTCCGCGGAGAATGGCGATCCGGGCAGATATTGCGCCGCCGTCATATCGGCTTTTGCCGAGAGTTCTCGCTGAATATTGCCGTTTATTGAGTGAAAAGCTCTGTAGCGGGCTTTTTATACTGCATACCCGCTGATCTGGCCGGTTTTTCCTGTCAGACGGATCTGCCCATAAGGCAGGTCCGGTTACCGAGGCGTACGAGCCCACCCGCTGGTACGCCTGATACTCGGTGGTTCAATCCAATAACAAAATGAGGTTGTACCCCTATGCCTGCTGGCAACCACCTGCCCCACGGCGAGACCGCTTCAGGCGGCCCGCTCAAACGCGAACTCGGCGAACGGCATATTCGCTTGATGGCGCTCGGCGCCTGTATCGGTGTCGGCCTGTTCCTTGGCTCGGCCAAGGCCATCGAAATGGCCGGCCCGGCAATCATGCTGTCGTACATCATCGGCGGCCTGGCGATCCTGGTGATCATGCGCGCCCTTGGCGAGATGGCTGTGCATAACCCGGTGGCCGGCTCCTTCAGCCGCTACGCCCAGGACTACCTCGGCCCGTTGGCGGGCTTTCTGACCGGCTGGAACTACTGGTTCCTGTGGCTGGTGACCTGTGTGGCGGAAATCACGGCGGTGGCCGTGTACATGGGCGTCTGGTTCCCCGATACGCCACGCTGGATCTGGGCCCTGGCCGCCCTGCTCAGCATGGGCACCATCAACCTGATCGCCGTGAAGGCCTTTGGTGAGTTCGAGTTCTGGTTCGCCCTGATCAAGATCGTCACCATCATTGCCATGGTCATTGGCGGCGTCGGCATCATTGCCTTTGGCTTTGGCAACGACGGCGTGGCGCTGGGGATTTCCAACCTGTGGACCCATGGCGGCTTTATGCCCAATGGTGTGCAGGGGGTGTTGATGTCCCTGCAAATGGTGATGTTCGCCTACCTGGGCGTGGAAATGATCGGCCTGACCGCCGGTGAAGCGAAGAACCCACAGAAGACCATCCCCAATGCCATTGGCTCGGTGTTCTGGCGCATCCTGCTGTTCTACGTCGGTGCGTTGTTCGTGATCCTGTCGATCTACCCGTGGAATGAGATCGGCACCCAGGGCAGCCCGTTTGTGATGACCTTCGAGCGCCTGGGCATCAAGACCGCCGCCGGTATCATCAACTTCGTGGTGATCACCGCTGCGTTGTCGTCGTGCAACGGCGGGATCTTCAGCACCGGGCGCATGCTCTACAGCCTGGCGCAGAACGGCCAGGCCCCGGCGACCTTCGGCACCACCTCCAGCAATGGCGTACCGCGCAATGCGCTGCTGTTGTCGATCTTCGCCTTGCTGTTGGGCGTGCTGCTCAACTACCTGGTGCCGGACAAAGTCTTTGTGTGGGTCACGTCCATCGCCACCTTCGGCGCGATCTGGACCTGGGTGATGATCCTGCTGGCCCAGCTCAAGTTCCGCAAAAGCCTGAGCCCCGCCGAGCAGAAAGCCCTGAAGTATCGCATGTGGCTGTATCCGGTCAGTTCGTACCTGGCCCTGGCATTCCTGGTACTGGTGGTGGGCCTGATGGCGTACTTCCCGGATACCCGCGTGGCGCTGTATGTCGGGCCGGTGTTCCTGCTGTTCCTGACCGTGCTGTTCTACGTGTTCAAGCTGCAACCGACCCAGGCCGGCCAGGGTTCCCAGCGTTCGGCATAACCTCTTGACGCCTGGCCTGCCTGTTTTGCGACAGGCAGGCCAACACCGGCTCAGACATGCAGCAACGTCCGTTGCGTGCCCTCGGTCAACTGGCGCACCAGCCGGTTGTGTTCGTTCGTTTCCTCATCGGCCAGCAACTGGCGCCGCTCTAGATACTCCTGCGAACGGTGGTCTGACACTTCCTGATCCAGCACATTGACCTTGTAGGTGATGGTGCCCTTGACGGTGAAAAAGGCCTCCGGCTCGCTGCTGGCCAGATACTCGATCCAGAACTCAGTCATCAGGATCGCCTCCTGTAGGGCCGCTGATCGACCGAGGCGCTGCAGGGTTCTGCGTGCGTCACCGACCACCTCGTCGGTGACATAGTCATCAACGGTGTACAGCAGATCCAGTGGGTAAAACGGCAAGTTGAATTCACCGGCCAGTTTGCTGCGCAGGTACACGGTGACCTCGGCCGGATCGACTTCCAGCCCGGCCCGCTCGCGTGCAAGCACGAACTGGTCGGCAAAGTGATCCAGCTGATTGAGGTAGAAGCAGCTCTTGGCCAGCTCCAGCAAGGTGCGGTCGGCCAGGTAGCTCCTGGGCTGTAGCTTGGCCTGATGGATACGGTGATGCAGCTCCATATTGGTAAAGGCCAGCAGCACACTGTCGCCACAGTTGCCGGAACCGTAGGTGTTGAGGCAGACCGTGTTGCGCAACTGCGTTGACTCGCCCATGGCGATCAGCAGGGTCCAGACCCGCTCGGTCAGGCGTATTCTGGAGGCGGTGTTGCGGTAGGCATGGGTCCTCTTCAAATCACGCAGCACCCGGAACACATCATCGGCACTTGCTGTTTCATTGGCTTTCAACTGCTCCCACAGTTGTCGACGTGCCGCCACGTCGTCAGCCGCAACGCCTGTCAGCCAAGTGTCGAGATCATTGGCCATTGCCGGGGCGTGGGCGGGTGTCTGCAACTGCCCGCCCAGGCGAATACCGGTGCTGAGGCGGTAGGCGTCGATGCTGGCCAGGGTCTCGGCGGACAGTGGGTTTTCGTGCAGCAGGGTATTGCGATTGGCCGTTTGCAACCAGGGGTTGGTGAAGACCTCGTCGGGAATGGTGGTGATCGCATTGGCCTGCAAGTGCAGTTCCACCAGGCGCGGCAGTGCGCTGGCGCCGATGGGCCATTGCGTGATGCCGGTATTGGCCAGACGTAGCGTATCCAAGTGCACCATCCGGCTGACATCCGGCACGAGGCTCAGGTCCGGGTTGTCGTTCAGGTCCAGTTTCTGCAGGTTGACCATGCCTGCCAGGCGTTGCACGGACTCTGCGGTCAACCGCAGGTCGTTGTCGTTCAGGTCAAGGTGGGTGAGGCTGGTCATCTCGGTGATCGCACTGGGCAGTTCGGCCAGGCGACAATCGAGGCGCAGGGCCTTGAGCTGGGTGAATTTGGCCAGGAACTGCGGCCCCGAGTCGGGGAAAGCATTACCGGAAATACGCAGGTATTGAATGTGATTGAAGCCGCTGGTGCCCGCCAGGAAGGAGGCCGGCGGCAAGCCCTCGTCGTCCAGTTGCAGCTCCAGGGACGGCACGTTGAACAGCCCGGCAATGTAGAACGTGGCGTTTTCGCGGCGCCATGCACTGCGCAGTTGGTAGGCGATATGCCGGCGCCTGCCGCGGTTGATGCCCAGGGGGTCGTTGAGTTCGTTGTCGGCCGGGGTCAGAGTTTCGCTCCAGCGCGACAGCTCCACATCCATGGCCTGATACTCGGCCTGGCGGCGTTCCAGCTCGAGCAGTTTTTCCGGGTCAGTCATGTTCAATGACTGCAAGAAACGCCGGGCGTCATCATTATTGAAATGGGGGTAGAGCTCCTGGGTCTTGGCCACCAGGTCCGGTGGCCGGGGCCCACGAAACGGCCAGATGCGCTGCCAGAGCGGATACACCAGGAACGAGCGGTCCAGGCCCATGGCCGGTTGCATCCAGGGTTGCAGATGCGGGATATCCAGCAGGCCCTTGATTTCTACGCGGCGGGCGAAGGCCAGTTCGGCGAGCTGGTGGTGTAAATCGATGATGCCGGCTTCAGTGTCCACCTCAAGGCTGACCTGCTCGGCGGTAGACAAGGTACTGAGAATGACCCGCAGCAACCTGATCGAGGGTTGGCCCAGGCGCGCACCCTGCTGGTCGTAGGCTTGATAACCGCGATTGGTCCGGGCCACGGTCTTGCGTGATGAACCGACCAACGACCCCGCCGTTTCCAGCAAGCGCCCCTGGTTGTCCCGTTCACGGATATCGATACGCAGGTTGCTTGGCCATGCGGGTAGGGAGCGGAGCAGGTACAGAGTAATCCGGTCGCTGTCGGCATTGGCGCAGGCGTCTACAAACAGGCCTTCAAAGGCACGATTGAGGCGCAAGTCGTGGGCACTCAGGCGCGCCTGTTCATGAAGGCGCAGGCTCAACTGGTCTTTCTCATGCAACTGTTTGAGCTCGCGCGACGTGGCGTGGCCGAGAATCGCCTTGACCGTACTGTTGGGCAACTCCGGGTGCTTGGCCTTGAAACGGCGTTCTTGCGCGGTGCCGTCGGACTCGCTGCGCAGGTACAAGGATTGCAGGATTTGCGTGCGCTCCCGGTCGGTGTATTCAACGATCCGGGTAATCAACTGGAACAGGCGCTGTTCCTGGGTCTTGGGCAGCTCACCGAGCAGAGCCTGGGCCAGGTCGTCATCGCTGACGAGTTTGTCCAGGAGCCCGGAGCTCTCCAGGTCCTGGTCGGTGGCACTCACCACCTGGGCGTCGGGCCGATGCCGGGCGGGGTATCTGAGGGGCGTGTCCCGGCCGGCAACTTCCAGAACGTGGCTGTCGGGCCAACCGGGCAGGCTGGAGATCACCAGCAACAGCAGGTTCGGGTGGGCGAAGGGGGCATGGGTGGACAGCTCATACATCGCCTCGATAAACCGGTTGATTTCCTGGTCGAGGCGCAAACGCTTGCAGGTATCGGCCAGTAGTGGCGGCGACGGCCGGCCGCTTCGGTGTATCTGGCGCAACACATGGGGCGGGGTGTCGGTCAGGGCCAGAATGGTTTTGGCGGTGTTCTTGGGGAGCGCATAGTGGTCGCCCCCGAGGCGATAGAGCAGGCTGTGATCGTCCCACCCCATGGGATTTTCGCTGGACAGGCGCCACGCCCCATGACCGTTGTGCTCCAGGGTCGGGGTGTCGACGCCGATTTTTTGCGGGTGCTTGAGCCGCCATTTGAAAGCCCGGTTGTCATAGACAATCCGGTACCAGGAGCCGAACAGGGGCAGGTAATGGTCGCCTTCAAGGGGGAACAGGCCGAGGGCGTCGGGCTGCAGCTTTTGTGGTAGGGCCAGGGTGTGCTCGTATTGTGCCAGTGAGCCGCTGGCCAGCCTGACAAAGCCTTCCGGGCCGCGCTGGTGGCTCATGTAGTCGCCCAGGGTGGTGCGCAGGCCCATGGCGTCGGTTGCGCTGGCCATGCCCAAGCGTTGTCGCTCATGGGGTTGCAGGACCGAACCGATGGCCAGGTAGAAACTGTCCACTGCTGGTGATACGGCAATCGTGCCGGCATTGCGCATGTCATAGGCCTCATAGACGCCCTCGCCGAAGTGGCGCAACTCCACGGTGAGGTCATCCGGGCCACTGGAGCGATAGGGCTTGGCAATGGCCCCCGCGAGCACTTCGGTGATGACGAAGTGGCGCTTGAGGCGGCGGCGGATCAACGCCGAGGCGAACTCCCGGCCCCATTGATCGGCATCGTTGTTGAACTGTCGGGGGTGATACAGCGCGTCGATGGCGGCGTCGATGCGCAGGGCGGTGCGGTGGTTATCCAAGCGTTCAAAAAAGGCCACCGGCAATACCCCTTCTTGCAGGTAGGCCTGCTGTTGGCGCGGGGTCAGCGGATGCTGTTCCAGCAGCCGCACCAGCAGGGCCGGTGACAGTGGGCTGTTGAGGTCACGCAGCTTTTTCAGAAAAGGCGTGACGGCAACCGGCGACTCCGATGCCTTGACCGGTAGGAAGCGCCTGACGCTGGGCGGTGGCAGTTGCTCGCTTTTTTCATAACCGGCGTAACTCACCAGCGCGGCGAACAGGGCCAGGCGTTCACGCCGCGCCAAGTCTACGATGGCACGGCGTACCGCCATGATCCGCTGTGTGGGCGTGGCATCGGCTTGGGTCGCCAGACCCAGTTGCGAGGTATCGGGTTGCAGGCTGATGACCAGGCCCAACAAGGGGTCGGCGCGATAGGGCGGTGGGCTGCGATCCTGTTCGGCCTGGTAGCTGCCGTCTTCGTTACGGATGATCGTAAGGGTCGTGGTCTCGGGCATCGGCGGTACGGTCTTGCCGAAGGTTTCGATCACGCTGTGTTGTGGGTCGCTGATGCTCAGCAGGGTCGCGGCGGGCCATTCGGGCAACTGGGTGAGCAGGCAGAGCACCACACTGTCGCCATAGGGCGGCAAGTAGCCGGCTTGATCAAAGTGCTCGATGATCTGTTGGATCATCTGGTCGGCCTGCAGGCGCCGCACGCCTTCGATCAGGTTCAGGGGGGCCGGTTCGCCGCGCCAGACATTTTCCAGGGCGATGCGGGAGGTGGCGGTGCTGCGCAGCATGCGCTCCAGGTCGAGCACGGGGATGATCGACGAACCATTGGGCAGCATCCGTTGCAGCAACTGGGTATCTGACAGGGCCCGGGCGTCATGCAGGTCGAAGGTCCAGGCCTGCAGTGCCGGATCCAGCACAATCGGGGGCTTGTAGGGGCTGCGACTGTTCTTGAGCACGTAGCGCTGATGGTGTTGGTCGTGGGTGACCTCTGCTACCAGGGTCTGGTGTTCGTGGTGCAGCTTGACGTATTGCTTGCCTTGCACCGTGAACACGCACAGGGCATCGGGGTTTTGCCCTTCAAGCAGGTATTGCTGGTCGTGGGCGTAGGGGCGGGCGTCGGGTTTCCACAATTCATCCACGCCGTCGGGGCGCGTGACTTTGCGTGGGTTGCCCAGCCGCCGCAGGTGCTCCAGCATGCGCTGGCGATGGGCGCTGCCGGCGACGCTGATCAAGCGCCCGCTGATGGCCAGGTCGGCGACATCCGTCAGGGTCTGGGCGAAGCTGCTGGCGTCGCCCTTGACGGCTTCATTCAGGCCCACGCTGACGCTGTAGGTCATGCTGCCCAGCACCGCCAGTTGCATGCCCCGGTTCATCCCCGTGACCCCGCCGGGCAGCGGGGTGAGCAGCAGTTGCAGGATTTCGGAGGCGATGGCGGCGGTGGCGTCCTTGACGGCTTGCCAGTCGGCCTCGGAGCGGGTGTTGGCCAGGGTGTCCATATCGGCCTGGCAGCGTTGGATCTGGCGATAGGTCAGGACTTGCAGGATGGTTTTGGCAGGGCCGGAGGGTGGGTCGGTGGCGAAGCGAATATCGTTGAGCGTCTGTTCCGGGAAGGCTTTGTGAAAGCCGTCATACAGGAGCCCGCCCAGCCAGCTCATGCCCTCGGGACGTGGTTCCTGGGTCAGTAAGGACTTGAACACCGACAGGCCCACCAGCGGCAATTGTCGGGAGAACCAGCCCAGGTCGCCTTGCTGGTGACTGTCGAGCAACTGCTGGCGGAAGTCGGCTTCGGCCGAACGGGCGTCGCTGTGGTAGCGAAATGCGCCGCCGGGGCGGAAAGGGAAATATGACAGCACCCCGAGGCTGGCCACCCTGATCAGCAGCAAGGGCACTGGAATCGCACTTTCCCAGGGTACGAAGGGCACGGCGATCAGGGGGGTGACGCCGCCGGTCAAGCTCAGGCTGTCGACAGGCAGTTGCGGGCCGCTGCCGTCGAGCGATGCCCTGAGGCTGTTGTACACCACCTGGGTCAGGCCGTTTTGCGCACGGTTGCGCCAGGCGTCCAGCACGTCAAAGTGCAACAGGGCCAGCGCCGCCTCGCCCATCAACCGGCGCAACGTGCCGTTCTCGCCAAGGGCGGCCCTGATCTTCCCTTGCAATTGATGGCCCAGGTCCAGCTCACGGGCAATGGTGATGAACTCCCGGGCGCCGAGGCTGCGATCGCCGTCGGGGCCGACCACTGTGCTGGCGTCCACCAGGCTATAGCCGGAGTCCTGGCGAATGGCGGAAGTGAAGCCGAAGTTCACACAGGCCGCGTCCCACAACGACAGGCTCTTGATGTGTTCGACGTAGCGCAGATCCTGATCGGAGCGCCGGGGCAGCCTGATATGGCTGCCTGGCTGTCGCTCCCAGGGCAAGGGTTGCTCGACCTTCTCCAGGTAGGTGGTCTCGAAGCGATACTGCTCCGGGTCGCGTCCACCGATCCTGTTACGCAACTGCGCCAGGCCGCCGGCCTTGAAGGTGCGGACAAGCCGTTCCTTTTCGGTTTCAACGGCCGCCAGGGCCGTGAGGGCCTGGCGTTGCAAGTGCAGGAAACGTTGTTTTTCCTCGGTGTCCAGGCCCTCCAGGGCCTGGAGCACATTGCGCTGGATCAGCGCCAGCGCCTGTTGCTGGGCCCAAGAGGTACTCGATTGCAGATTGCCGGACAGGCCGTTGAGTAATTGATGAGTCGGCATGCGCTCTACCTTTCACGATAAGTGGAGGGCAGATGGAATCACCGCGCATGCCGCCGGGGGGGCTAACTATTTAACGGGTGGCCGTCCCGGCGCGGGGTCTGGTTCAAGCGCTTGTTGAACTCCAGCCACGCTGCCAACCCGGCCATCAGTACCAGCCCCAGCAGGGCACTGAAAATCTGCATCGGCCAGGCGTCGTTGACCTGGGCGTTGAGCATGTCCGCCAGTGGCGCGAGCAACACCCCCAGGCAGAACACTTCCAGGGAATAGCGGCCCATGCGACAGCTTTGTTGCGCCAGCCAGTTGTGCGTCCAGCCACGGCCGGGCAGCAGCTTGGCGGTGACATAGGCCAGGGCCAGGAAGTGCAGTAAACGTACGGGGGACAGGTCGGTCTTGCTGATGGGGTACAGTAGCTCGCTCAACACGGCGGGCATCACGGCATCATGGATCTGGGGCCAACGCCAGGACAGGGTGATCACCCCAGCCAGCAGTGTGTAGGTCGCCGCGGCCAGAAACACGGGCTGCTGGTGCAAGGCCCGGGTTTGCGGCGCCCGTGGCTGGCCGGCGTGGATCGCCGCCGCGCCGCCGAGTACGAACAGAAACTGCCAGGTCACCGGGTTGAAGTACCACACCCCATCGGCAATTGCCGCCAGGTTCCAGCCCAGCCTTGGCGCCAGCAGGTACACCACCAGTGACACCGCCACCACCGCCAGGGGCTTGCGCACCAGCACCGGCAGCACCAGCGGCAAGCCGAGCAAGAGCACGATATACAACGGCAACGGGTCCATCAGGTTGGGTTTGAAGCGCAGCAGCAACTCATCGGTCAGGGCTTGTTGCGGGTTGGTGATGAAGTGCGTCAGGCCCATTTCCTGGACCAGGTCGCGGGTTTCCACCTTGCTGTTGGCGAAGAACACGATGCCCATCAGCATCGCCAGCAAGAAGATATGCACCACATACAACACCCAGGCGCGGCGCAGGATTTTCAGGCAGGCCATCCAGTAGCCTTCGCGCTGCAACACCTTGCTGTAGGCCAGTACCGAGGCGTAGCCGGCAAGGAACACGAAGACCTCGGCGGCATCGCTGAAACCGAAGTTACGCAGGGTGATCTGGCCGAGAGGGTTGTGGGGCACGTGATCCCAGAAAATGAAGATCAACGCCAGGCCCCGAAAAAAATCGATGCGTGGGTCGCGTCCGTTAAGCATGGCTGCGGGCTCTTGAACAATTGAGTGAAATAGTGACCCGTGGGGCTTGGCAGTGGTCGAGCCGCACGTCGGGCGGGCGCAGGTTGGCGGTATTTGTAAGCAATTGCAAAGGTTGGGTATTACTGAATGTCTCAATTGTGGGATGGGCTGCTGCCGTTCGTCGTATAACCGCCTCTACCTGTTATTTATGACAGTAGACGCGCTGTTTTGCGCATGGCTTGCTTGCCCATCGGCTAATGGATAATGAGGCGTGACGGTGGCATGAGCAGGCTATGGACGGGGTTCTCCAGCTACACGGTGATCGGCATCGCCAACACCGTGATCCACTGGCAGGTCTTTTTCGTGCTCAGGGCCGCCTTGGACCTCAGCCAGGCGCTCAGCAACCTTCTGGCTTTTTGCGTAGCCGCGACCTTCTCGTTTTTTGTGAATGCCACGTTCACCTTTGGCGTAGCGGCTTCGGTTGGCCGTTACCTGGTGTTCATGCTGTGCCTGGGCAGCCTGAGCCTGGCGGTGGGCTGGATGGGGGACTATTGGCGTTTGCCCGGGCTCGTCACGGTGGTGGTGTTTTCCCTTAGCAGCCTGGTGTGTGGCTTCTTGCTGGCCAAGTACCTGGTGTTTCGCAGGCCTGAACCATGAGGCTCTCGCTGATCGTGCCGTTGTTCAATGAAGAGCAGGCGATCGAGACATTTTACCGGGCCGTACACAGCGAGCCGTCGCTGCAGGCGTATGACGTCGAGATCGTCTTTATCAACGACGGCAGCACGGATCGCACGCAGACTATCGCCAGGGAGATTGCCCTGCTCGATCGCAACGTGGTGCTGATCAACTTCTCCCGCAACTTCGGTAAGGAGGCGGCGCTGTTCGCCGGCCTGGAATACGCCAGTGGCGAGGCGGTGGTGCCGATGGATGTCGACCTGCAAGACCCGGTGCCAGTGGTTGCCCGCTTGATTGATGAGTGGCACAAGGGCGCCGATGTGGTCCTGGCCAAGCGCCGCGACCGTTCCAGCGACAGCTACCTCAAACGCCACAGCGCCTCGCTGTTCTACCACCTGCTCAATCGCATCGCCTACACCCATATCGAAGAAAACGTCGGTGACTTCCGCCTCATGGACCGCAAGGTGGTGGACGTGATCAAGGCGTTGCCGGAGCAGCAACTGTTTATGAAAGGCGTGCTGTCGTGGGCGGGGTTCACGGTGGCCATTGTCGAATATGACCGGGCATCGCGGGTGCTCGGCCAGAGCAAGTTCAACGCCTGGAAACTATGGAACCTGGCGCTGGAGGGCATTACGTCGTTCAGTACCTTGCCGCTGCGGCTATGGAGTTATATCGGTGCCTGCATTTCGTTACTGGCGCTGGGGTATGCGGGGTATTTGATCATCGACAAGTTGCTGTTTGGCAATGATGTGCCGGGTTATCCGTCGTTGATGACGGCGATTCTGTTTTTGGGCGGCGTGCAACTGATCGGGATCGGTATTTTGGGGGAGTATGTGGGGCGGATTTATATGGAGGCCAAGCATCGGCCGCGGTATGTGATTAAGGATGTGATTTCGCGAAAGCAAACAATTTGAAAGACTAGCCTTGCAGTGTCGAAGGACAGTGCGCGTGGGAGGTACTAAGTGAAAATTGTTGACATGGAGCTGTCATCGAGTCAGATGCTGAGTTTTTTCTGCGTGGCGAATCTGATTTTTGTAATTCCGTTGATGTTGGCCGATTATTTATATATCGATGATAGTTGGCGTACTCAGTCGGCAGGTCTGGGGTGGGCAGACAGTGGGAGAATACTGGTTGAATGGTTATATAAAGGGCTAAGCTTTACGAGTGCTGCACCGAATATTTTCCCGCTGCCGCTTTTGATTTGCGTCGTGGTGATGGCTTTTGCATTAAGGGCTTTGGTTGTAAGTTTCTTTTTACGTCCGACACTCAGTAGTTGTTTTGTGGTGTTGCCGCTTTGGTACAGTCCTTACTTTTTGCAGAGTCTATCCTATCAGTATGACGGCCCTGCTATGGGGCTAGGGGTTGCGGCTGTTATATTTTCTATTGCCTACAAGGGGCGGTCGCTATTTTCTAATATAGTAGTGCCTGCCATATTGCTGGCAGTAGGCCTGAGTTTTTATCAGGTAGTGATAAATGTTTATATTGGTCTGGTGTGTATTGAACGGCTGATGATTGCACATGATCAACAAAGCCTATATGTAAATTTGATCAGGTTAAGGGATCGGTTGCTGCAGTTGTTGGTTGCGCTGCTTATATATTTGGCGACGGCCTTCCAACTCATGACGGAGGAGCGGACGGCTATGCGCCAGTTCGCTGATGGGTGGCCAGTCAAACTGGTAGCAGATTTGAAGTTGGCTAGCCAGCGGGTGGGATTGCTCTATCACGAAGATAACGCTTGGTTGTGCGGGCTGCTTATTTTATTAGCGGTTGCCGGGTTTTGTATTGTGGTGCGAGGTGTTCTGCTTTCTGCGGATAGGGTGTCTCATAAAATTATTCATTGTTTGCTGTGTATATGTGTTGTTCCGGTGGTGCTGTTATCAATCCCCGGTATAGCTCTGGCTTTTGATTATTTTAACGATGAGGCCCGGTTGATGATGGGCGTATCGACACTCTTGGTGCTGATATTATTTTTGAGTTATCGTGCGCTTAGGTTGATTCATGTAAATGGTGCTTTGTTGTTGGTGGTGCCCTTGATGGCAATGCTTTCTTTTTCATATGCCCATGGGCGTATGTTGAGTTTGCATAAGACCTTGGGGGAAAGTGTTGCGCGTTATCTTTCCTATGATCTTATAAGTCATGCTGATTTGCGCCGTGTAAAGGTTTTTTACATGGTGAGAAACTCTACGAAGGGCTGGCTTGTTGGTGGCGATGGCACAATGTCTGCGTTGCCTTTTATGCGGTATGTAGTGAATATGAGCTTTATCCTGCTCCCGGAGATGTTGCCTAGAATCGGGGGTGTCAACAATGTGTTGTCTATGGAAGAAAAAAAATTTAGGTCGGTTTCTGTTCGTTGTCAGGAAAATATTATAGTTGCAAACAAATTTTATGATGTGTGTACTGTAGGTGAGTCTGGCTATGTCGTAATGAAGTTAATGGATCTCGGTGATGTTTATATCAGTCAGTAACACCCGTAATATGATGAGGCAGTCCTTTGAAGGGGCCCCGTGTGGATGTCCAGCTATCAGGCAATTGCTGAGCGAGCGAGACAAAATCGAGTAACGGCATGGTGAACCTCCTTGTTTCAACGATGCCGTCGGTGGTCCGGTTCAGCAGCGGGGGATTGTTTAAAACCCATCCATCAACAGCACCCGACACGCCTTGGCCTGATGCGCGTTTATCTGCGGCACCAGCCGGGTGAAGTGCTCGGTCTGGCAGTGTGCATCCAGCGCGGCCTGGTCCGGCCATTGCTCGATAAAGATAAAGTGCCCCGGGTCTTTTTGGTCGACAAACAGATCGTAGGCAATGCACAGCGGTTCCTGGCGGGTTTTTTCCACCAGTTCGGCGTACCAGGGGCGTACGGTGTCCAAGTGTTCGGGTTGGATAAAGTCTTCAGCGATTACCTTCAACATCACAGCGGTCCTTTTAGGCAGCGTCTACTTCATGGGGCTCGAAACTGTCGGCCCGGGCCATTTGCCACATGCGCGAATAGAACTCGCCGTTCACTTCGCCGGTCAACAATTCCCCAGGCTTTAAGAACACATGCAACTGCGAGAACAGCTTGATCTCGGTGGCCGACATGCGCCGCACCAGGTGTTTGGCCGACAGTTGCGATGGATGATCCAGGCCGGCCGCCGCGAGCATTTCCGCCAGGGCCTTGAGGGTGTTGCGGTGGAAGTTGAACACGCGCTGGGCCTTGTCCGGCACCACCAGTGCGCGTTGGCGCAAGGGGTCCTGGGTGGCCACGCCGGTCGGGCATTTGTTGGTGTGGCAGCTTTGCGACTGAATGCAGCCGATGGCGAACATAAAGCCCCGGGCCGAGTTGGCCCAGTCGGCGCCGATGGCCAGCACGCTGGCGATATCGAAGGCGCTGACGATCTTGCCGCTGGCGCCGAGCTTGATCTTGTCACGCAGGTTCAGGCCCACCAGGGTGTTGTGCACAAACAGCAGGCCTTCGCGCAGGGGCACGCCGATATGGTCGGTGAACTCCACGGGCGCAGCGCCGGTGCCACCTTCCTTGCCGTCGACCACAATAAAGTCCGGCAGGATCCCGGTTTCCAGCATGGCCTTGGCAATGCCCATGAACTCCCACGGGTGGCCCAGGCAGAACTTGAAGCCCACCGGTTTGCCACCGGACAGCTCACGCAATTGCGCGATGAATTGCATCAGTTCAATCGGCGTGGAAAACGCGCTGTGGCGTGATGGCGAGATGCAATCTTCGCCCATCAGAATGCCGCGGGTCTCGGCGATTTCCTGGGTTACCTTGTGCTTGGGCAGGATCCCGCCGTGGCCGGGCTTGGCGCCCTGGCTCATCTTGATTTCAATCATCCGTACTTGCGGGTTTTGCGCCTGCACCGCAAAGCGTTGCGGGTCGAAACGGCCGTCGCGGGTGCGGCAGCCGAAGTAGCCGCTGCCCAGCTCCCAGGTCAGGTCGCCGCCGTGTTCCCGGTGGTAGGCGCTGATGCTGCCCTCGCCGGTGTCGTGGGCGAAGTTGCCGAGCTTGGCGCCCTGGTTGAGGGCGCGGATGGCATTGGCGCTCAACGAGCCGAAACTCATGGCCGAGATATTGAACACCGACGCCGAATACGGCTGGGTGCACTGCGGGCCGCCGACCATCACGCGAAAGGCGCTGGGGTCGCTCAACGGGGCCGGGCGCATGGAGTGGCCGATAAACTCGAAGCCGGACTGGTACACATCGATCAGGGTGCCGAAGGGTTTGTCGGCGCTTTCATTCTTGGCCCGCGAATACACCAGCGAGCGCTGGGCCCGGGAGAAGGGCAGGGCGTCGCTGTCGGACTCCAGCAGGTACTGGCGGATTTCCGGGCGGATGCCTTCCACCAGGTAGCGGATATTGCCCAGGATCGGGTAGTTGCGGCGCACCGCGTGGGGGCTTTGCAGCAGGTCGAACACGCCGATCAGGCTGAGCACGCCGGTCACCAGGGTTATCGGCCAGAGCCATTCGTGTTGGATAAAGGGGAGGCTGGCGAGGGTGAAAATGACACACACGGCAAAGAATGCATAACGGCTAAGCAACGACAGGCTCATACGGTTTCCTTGGGTTCGGACTCTCTATGACCTGTAGGAGCCGGCTCCTACAAGGTTCTATTTCTTTAGGGTGTTCACGGTTCACACTGAGCCCAAGCTTACGGGCGAGTTCCTTGCCGGGGCAACCGCATAGAGCCCAAGCCACGACGGGTATTGCAATACGTTCTCGTTTAGGTGCATTATTTACGTTACTGTATAACGTATTGATTCTGCCAAAACGCCCCGGAGGCCCCATGAAAGCTGGTATCCATCCCGACTACCGCACCGTGCTGTTCCACGATACTGCCGCCGATGTGTTTTTCCTGATCGGCTCCACTGTCGACACCGACCGCACCCACCGACACAGCGATGGCAACACTTACCCCTACATGGCCCTGGACGTGTCCAGCGCTTCCCACCCGATCTACACCGGCCAGCAGCGCAAGACCCAGGTCGAAGGGCGGATTGCCGGGTTCAACAAACGGTTTGCCTCGTTTGGTTCCAGTCCCAAGCCCGCTCAAGCCTGAACCGCCAGGGCTGTCACGCCGCGGTCTGGCGGATCGGCAGCACCACCCGGAAGGTGGTGCCGCTGCCCACTTCACTCCTCACCGAAATATCCCCATGGTGTTTCTTGACGATGCCATAGGACAGCGACAGCCCCAGGCCCGTGCCTTCGCCCACCGGCTTGGTGGTGAAAAACGGGTCGAAGATTTTCTGCAGGCTGTGCGGGGCAATCCCGCAGCCGTTGTCTGCAACCTCCAGCCAGACCTGATCGCCCTCGACCCCATTGCTCAAGGTGATTGTGCCGCGCTCCGGCCCCATGGCCTGGGCGGCGTTGATCACCAGGTTCATTACTACCTGGTTGATTTGCGAGGCCAGGCATTCGATCTCGGGCAAGGGCTGGTAATGCTTGATCACATCCGCCTTGTGCCTGAGCTCGCTGGCCACGATGTTCAGGGTCGAGTCGATCCCTTGCTGCAGGTTCGCCCATTGCCAGGCTTCGTCGTTATCGACCCGGGAGAAGTTCTTCAGGTCCTTGACGATCTGCGTCACCCGACCGATGCCATCCTTGGATTCGCGGATCAGGATCGGGATATCGTCCTTGAGGAACTCCAGGTCCAACTCTTTGCGCAAGGCGCTCAGTTGTTCAAGGCCGCCACCGGGCGCCAGGGCCGCCTCAGCCTGTTGATAGGCGTCGAGCATGCGCTGCAATTGCTTGAAGTAACCCTCCAGCGTGCCAAGGTTGGAGGTGACGAAGCCGACCGGGTTATTGATTTCGTGCGCCACCCCGGCAGCCATCTGCCCCAGGGAGGCGAGTTTTTCCGATTGGATCAACTGGCTTTCCAGCTGCTTGCGTTCGTCGATTTCCAGTTGCAAGGCCTGGCTGGCAAGGGTCAGTGCCTGGGTGCGCTGTTCGACCAGCTGTTCGAGGTTGATGGTTTTCAGGCGGGCGCGGCGGGCCATGTCCCATTTGGCCGCCAGGGTGTTGGCCATCTGTTGGACTTCGATATTGTCGAAGGGCTTTTTCAGGATCAGCAGCCGGTCGTGGCCCTTGAGGCGCGACAGCAGTTCTTCCCAGGAATAGTCCGAGTAGGCGGTACACACCACCACTTGCAGGTCCGGGTCGACTTTCCAGAGTTCTTCCATGGTCTGTGCGCCGTCCCAGCCCTGGGGCATGCGCATGTCGACAAAGGCCAGGGCGTAGGGCCGGGCTTGTTCCATGGCGGTACACAGTTGTTGCAGGCCCTCCTGGCCACCATAGGCCGAGTCCAGCTCAAACGTTGGGGCCTGGGGTTTGGCGGCCTCGCCAAACAGGGCGCTTTCCATGTCGTCCAGTGCCGCGTTCTGTTCCACAGGCGGCATGAGGATCTTGCGAAAGTCTTCGTGGATCGAGGGGGTGTCGTCAATCAGCAGGATGCGCCGGTTCGGGGGTTGATTCATGGTCAGGTCTCGGCACGCTCAAGAGGGATTTGCAGGGTAAACACGGCGCCCAGGCCGGGTCCATCGCTGTGTACGGTCAGGTGGCCATTCATTTCGATGGCCGCCAGGGCACAGCTGTGTAGGCCGAAGCCATGGCCTTCCTTGCGGGTGGTGAAACCGTGGGTAAAGATCCGCGTCATGTTCTCTGCTGGGATGCCTTCGCCGTCGTCCTTGACGCTGATCTGCAAGGTGTCGTCTGCCACGGCCTGGACCGTCAGGGTTATCTGGCGTGGCCGATCGCTGAGGTTGGACATGGCGTACTTGGCGTTGCTGATCAGGTTCACCAGGATCAGCAGCAAGCGGTGTTTGTCGGCCATGACCTCGGGGACCGGGTGAAAGTCCTTGACCACCGTGACGTGGTGGCGGTTCAAGGCGCCGGAGTTCATGCGCAGCGCGTCTTCGACCAGGGCGCTGATATGCACCGGCTCCAGCAGCTTGGAGGCCCCGGCATAGGATTGCTGGGTCGACACGATCTCTTTGATGTGGTCGACGCTCTTGGTCAGTTGCCCCAGTTCATCGGCCATGCCTTGCTGCTCGATAGCAATGGCGTCGACCAACTGATTCAAATACCCCGGCAGTAATTTGCCCTTGTCATCTTCTGTGAGGAAGGTGCCTAGGTCATGGGGGTGCTCGTTGATCAACTGCATGGCCTTGCCCAGCCCCAGGGCCTTGCTGGCCCGCAGCTTGCGGGTGACCAGGTCGGCGGAGACGTTCACGCTGTTGAGCACGTTGCCGACGTTGTGCAGCACGTTGGTGGCAATTTCCGCCATGCCGGCCTGGCGGGCGCTGTCGAGCAGCTCGCTCTGGGCGTCCTTGAGTTCCCGGGTACGCGCTTCGACCCGTTGTTCGAGGCTTTCGTTGGAGGCCTGCAAGGCCCGGTTGACCCGGTTGATCTCGGCGAAGCTGCGCAACAGGTGCACGGCCAGGTACACCAGTACCAGCATCAGCAAGGCCGAAAAGACCAGCAGGTAGCGGTGGTATTTCTGGTCGATAAGGTCGGCGGCCTGTTGGTCCTGGTTGAGTTGGGTGGTCAGCTCATCCAACTGCTCGGCCAGCGGGATCACGGCGATGCGCTCCAGCAAACTGTTGACCACCGGCTGCTCGCGCATGATCAGGGAGATGTGGTTACTGAGAATTTCGATCGGGCCCTGGAAATCTGGTGGCAGGTGTTCCTTGTTGACCGCCAGTTTGTTCAACCCGACCAGAATATCCGCTGCCTTGTCATCACTGGCTACCAGGGCGAACTCAAGACTGCTGAGCAACAGGTCGTAGGTGTCGGTGGCAATGTCTTGCAACTGCAGTCGAAGTTGGTCGTCCAGCAGGCCGAATTGCGCCTGGATATCGTCTTCGGCGTTTGGCAGGAAGGCCAGTGAGTTGCGCAAAACCGCGTTATGGGCCTTGAACTGGTCCACCAGCCGCGCCTTTTCCTGAACCGCTGCCTGATAGGTGCTTTGCAGCGCCTGCCAGTGGGTGGGGTCGGCATGGGCGTGCAGCGACTCCTGCTGCGTCAGGGTGGCCCAGAGGCTGTTCATTTCGTTGAGGGGGGCAACCAGCGGGTCATAATTGTGGGTCAGGGCAATCCGTGCCTTGAGTACCTCGCTGTCCCATTGCGCGTTCAATTGCTTGATATGGCGGATCAAGTCGCGCGATTGTGTGTAGTTGGTGCTCAGGTCCGACGAGGACTTGACGTACAGGAACACCAGGATCGAGGCCAGCACGAGGGTGATGGCGCCCAGCAGGGCCAGGCTGGAGCGGCGGGTCAGCTTCATAGCGGTTTGCCTGCCCACTCGCCGGTCAACGTCTTGAGAAACTGCACGATCAGGGTCTTGTCCTCGCTGGTGGGGATGCGTCCCAACTGATACTTGAACATCACGGCAACGGCCTCTTCCAGGGTCTTGGCCGAGGCGTCGTGAAAGTACGGGGCGGTGACGGCGACATTACGCAGGCTCGGCACCTTGAACACATGGCGGTCCTCTTCATCCTGGGTCAGGAGGTAGCGCCCCAGGTCAGCTTCCACCGGGTTGCCGCGGTCCTTGAAGTAGTCCCCCATCACGCCGAACTTCTGGTACATGTTGCCCCCGATGTTGACCCCTTGATGGCAGGCAATACAACCGTATTCCTTGAAGCGCAGGTAGCCCTGTTTTTCGTCGTAGCTGAGGATATCGGTATTGCCCAGCAGGTACCGGTCGAAGCGTGAGTTGGGTGTGAGCAGGGAGCGCTCATACGTTGCCAGGGCGCTCTGCACGTTGCTGGCCGTGACGCCATCGGCGTAGGCCTGGGTGAAGGCGTGCTGGTATTCAGGCACGGCGGCCAAGGTCGTGACGACGTTTTGCCAGGTGTTGCCCATTTCCACGGGGCTGATCACCACTTGCTCGATCTGGGCCTCCAGGGTGTCCACCCGGGCATTCCAGAACTGTTTGAAGTTCAAGGTGGCGTTGAACACTGTGGGCGTGTTGAGGGCCACGGGCTTGCCGTCAAAGCCCAGGGAGAAGGGTTTGTCATCGGCGCCACCTTTATCCAGGCGATGGCAACTGGCGCAAGACAGCGTGTTATTGATCGAAAGACGCGTTTCATTGAACAGCCGACGCCCCAACTCGACCTGTGCCGCGTCCAGGGCGGGCACCTCGGGCAGGGGCTTGAGCGCCTCATCGAGGGGGGCGGCCAGTGCCGCCGAACTGCCCAGCCAGATGCCGAGCACAAGGCTTGTGCCCCATGCCAGCGGGTAACGCGATGGTGTATTGCTCAACTTGAATTCCTTGTGAGCAGAGGATTATTGATCCGGCATCAGATGACTTCGGCCGGGTTCCAGCAGCAGGGCAAAATCCTCGGCCGCCACGGCTTTGCTGAACAGGTAGCCCTGGCCCTCCTCGCAGTTCCTGGTTTTGAGGAACTCCAACTGCTCCAGAGTCTCCACGCCTTCGGCAATGATATTCAGGTCCAGGCTCTTGCCCAGGCTGATAATGGCACTGATCAATTGCAGGTCCTGGGAACTCTCGGCCATGCCGCGAATAAACGATTGGTCGATTTTTAGCACATCGACGGGAAAGCGCCGCAGGTAACTGAGGCTGGAATAACCGGTGCCAAAGTCATCGATGGCCAGCCGCACGCCCATTTTTTTGATCTCGCGCAGGGTTGTCACGGTCTCCTCGACGTTCTGCATCAGTACGCTTTCGGTGATCTCCAGCTCCAACAGGGCGGGCGCCAGGCCCGTCTGCTCAAGGGTGGCGGCGAGGTTGGGGACAAAGTCGCGCTGGCGGAAATCGATAGCCGAAATATTCACCGAAACACAAATGGGCGCCAAGCCCTGGGCCCGCCAGCGTTGGGCCTGTGCGCAGGCCTGGCGCAATACCCACTGGCTCAAGGGCACGATCAGGCCACTGTCTTCGGCCATCGGGATAAAGGCGGATGGGTAGACCCAGCCATGGCCAGGTTGATACCAGCGGATCAGGGCTTCGGCACCGACAATCCGCCCGCTTTTCAAGTCCAGTTTCGGCTGGTAGTGCAAGACAAACTCGTCGCGCTCCAGGGCCAGGCGAATCGCGGCCTCCAGGTTTTGTTGCTGGCGCGCGATCAGGTTCATGTCTTCGATAAAGAAGCTGAAGCTGTCAGGCCCGTGCTCCTTGACGTTGCTCATGGCGGTTTCCGCCTTCTTGATCAGGTCCACGGCGTTGAAACTGTCATTGGGGTAAATGCTGATGCCAAGGCTGGCGGTGACACGCAGGTCATGGCCGGCGATATGGCGGGTACGCCCCACGGCCGTGAGGACTTTCTCGGCAATGCCCTGGGTTTGCTGGGGGTGATGAATGTCGTTGAGGATCATCACGAACTCATCCGAGCCGTAGCGGAACACCGAGTCGGATGCACGGACCGCAGCCACCAGGTCCTGGCTGACCTGTTGCAGCACTTCGTCGCCCACCGGGTGGCCCAAGGCATTGTTGATGCGCTTGAAGCGGTCCAGGCCAATGAACATAACGGCCAGTTGCGTATCGTGGCGCCTGCCCAGGGCAATGGCCTGGGTCAGCCGGTCGCCCAGCAGTGTGCTGTTGGGCAGGCTGGTGAGGGCATCGTATTGCAGCAGGTGCGAGACCTTGAGGAGCTCCTGGACCCGCTCCTCGATCGTGCGTTCCAGGCTCAACACCTTGAGCAGTGCATCCTGTGCCAATTGCCATTTCCAGGTCAGGGCACTGGCCATCTGGCGGATTTCCAGGTGGTCGAAAGGCTTTTTCAGGATCAGCAGCTGATCGTTGAACTTCAGGCGCGCTTCAATCGCTTCAAAGGAGTAGTCAGAGTAGGCCGTACACAAGGCGATCTGCAGGTTGGGGTCGATATTCCACAACTGCTCGATGGTTTCCAGGCCATCCCACCCCGGCGGCATGCGCATGTCGATAAAGGCCAGGGCGTACGGCGTGTTGTCGGCCAGCGCCTGGTGTACCAGGGCCAGGGCTTCCTGGCCCTGGTAGGCGGAGTCCAGGGAATAGCTCTGGTGCACAGGGGGCGAAGTACCGAACAGGTTTTGTTCGATGCTTTCCAGCGTCTGCTCGGCAATGGTCTCGGCACAGAGGATCTTGCGAAAGTCCTGATGGATCGACGCGGTATCGTCGACGATCAGGATGCGGCGGTTCGCACGTTCGCCCTGGGGGCTCATGACTGCCACTCACTTAGGCGCAACAGCATGGATGGGCACATAAGGCGTCCTTTCCTCAATGGCGGGGTTGAGTGAGCCAATTACTTTATCTTCAAGGGTAGCCTACTCCCTTGAAATAGTCGGTCAGTTGGCGTCAAATAAGCCGCAGTTCACCCTTTGACCTCGTGCGCTGATTGCCTGGGCAAGCGCCGCCTGCAGTCAACGGCAAGGTGCAGGGGTTTAATCTAGTTCAAGTTTGAGCAGGTGTCGCCATGGATGAGCAACTCGCTACCCCTTCCGCCTATAAACCCACGGTGTTGCTGGTCGATGACGAAGAATCGATCCTCAACAGCCTGCGCCGCCTGCTGCGCGGCCAGCCCTATGAGGTGGTGCTGGCCGGCAGCGGTGCCCAGGCCCTGGAGATCATGGCGGCCCAGCCCATCGACCTGGTAATGACCGACGCCCGGATGCCAGCCATGGACGGTGCGACGTTGCTGGCCGAAACCCACCGCCTGTACCCGGCAACCTCGCGCATCCTGCTGACGGGCTACGCCGACCTGACGATGATCATCAAGGCCATCAACGAGGGGCAGATCCACCGCTACATCAGCAAGCCGTGGAACGATGAAGAGATGCTCCTGGTTTTGCGCCAGTCCCTGGAGCATCAGTTTTCCGAGCGCGAAAGGCTGCGCCTGGAGCACCTGACCCGCGAACAGAACGATCAGCTCAAGGCGCTCAATGCCACCCTGGAAAAACGCGTGCTCTCGCGCACCAGCGAGCTGCAACAGACCGCTGACATGCTGGACCTGGCCTACGATGAGCTCAAGCGCAGCTACGTGACCGGCACCGAGGTGTTTTCCCTGCTGGCCAACCTGCGCCTGCCCAAGGAAAAGCAGACCAACCGCCCGCTGATCGAGCTGATCCGGGTCTACTGCAAGGCCCAGTCGATGGATGAGTCCAGTGTGCGCGACCTGACCATGGCTGCGGCGCTCTACAACGTCGGCAAGTTGAGTTGGGCCGACCGCATGATGATCGCCCCCTCTGACCTGCTGCACAGCACCGACCGCGAGCTGTATCGCACTTACCCGACCCAGAGCGAATCGCTGCTGATGACCCTGGAGCCGATGAAGGATGCGGCGCGCATCATCCGTCACCACCAGGAACGCTGGGACGGCAGTGGCTTTCCCGACCACCTCAAGGGGGACGGGATTCCCTTTGGCTCACGGCTATTGAAGCTGGCGGTGGACTTTATCGAGTTGCAGCGCGGCTTGATCCTTGAGCGCAACATGAACAGCGACGAAGCGCTGCTGTATATCCGCAAATACGCGGGCCGCCTGTATGACCCGGACATGGTGGAAGACTTTGTCCAGGCCTGTGCCGCGTTCCTCAGTGACGTGACCCTGGGCGACCCGAGCGTCAAGGTCCTGGGCACCCGTGAGCTGGCCGCCGGCATGGTCCTGGCGCGCAACCTCAACGCCGACAATGGCATGCTGCTGCTCAACGCCGGCAAGGTGCTTAACCTGCCGCTGGTGGACAAGCTGATCGCCTTTGAAGCCATGGAGGGCGCCAAGTACAGCGTGTTTATCAAGGAGCCCGAGGAACCTGCGCCCTCGCTGTAGGGCCAGCGGGCATTGCGGCGCAGTGCAGGGGCATGTGATCCTTTGCGCCCTTTACTCCAAGGCGTTGACTTCATGTCCAAGACCATCCGTATCGCCGCTGCCCTGTTGATCGGCAGCGACGGCCAGACCCTGCTGGTGCGCAAGCGCGGCACCCAGGCCTTCATGCAACCGGGCGGCAAGATCGATGCGGGCGAGCAACCGGCGCAGGCCCTGGCGCGCGAGCTGTACGAAGAGCTGGGGTTGCGTATCGAGCCGGCGGCGGCGCACTACCTTGGCCACTTCTCGGCACCGGCGGCCAATGAGCCGGGGTTTACCGTGGCGGCCGAGCTGTTTGAGGTGCGTATCGACGTGCCGGTGACCCCCGCCGCCGAGATTGAGGAAGTGCGCTGGATCGACCCGATGGGCGACGGCGGCCTGGCCTTGGCGCCCTTGACACGCGACCTGATCCTGCCGTTCTATCGCTCATCGCTGACCACTACTGCCTGAGCTGTCGGGCGCCAAGGACTGACCCGTGATCCCCCTCAATGACTTGCTGATTTTTGCCGCCGCCTCGCTATTGCTGGTACTCACACCCGGCCCGAACATGATCTACCTGATTTCCCGTTCGATCTGCCAGGGCCGCAAGGCCGGGGTGACGTCGCTGTTGGGTGTGGTCGCGGGGTTCTTTGTGCATTTGTTCGCCGCCGCCGCGGGTTTGACCGCCGTGTTTCTTACGGTGCCGATGGCCTATGAAGTGCTGAAATGGGCGGGCGCGCTGTACCTGTTGTGGCTGGCCTGGCAGGCGGTGAAGCCAGGCGCCCGTTCGCCGTTCGAGGCCCAGCAACTGCCTGCCGATTCGCCACGCAAGCTGGTGACCATGGGCTTTTTGACCAGTGCGCTGAACCCGAAAATCGCGGTGTTCTACCTGTCGGTGTTCCCGCAGTTCATCACCCCGGAGCACGGTTCGATCTTTACCCAGAGCCTGATGCTGGGCTTTACCCAGATCAGTGTCAGCTTTGTGGTCAACCTGCTGATCTCGCTGGGCGCCGCGAGCATTGCCGCCTGGTTTATCCACAACCCCACGTGGCTGGCGGTGCAGCGTTATTTCATGGGGTTTGTGCTGGCCGCCCTGGCGGTGCGCCTGATGCTGGAGCAACGGCGCAGCGCGTAAACACTCAGCGGACCGCGCTGACCCCATCCAGGGTGGAAAACGACGTGTCCTTGGCGGTCAGCAAAAAGTCACGCATGTACGGCGCATCCAGCATATCCGCACGGATCCCGGCGTACAGCGTGGCGAACAGCCCTTTCTCCCCCAGCCGCTTGGCCTTCACATAACCCCGCGAGCTGTACTCATGCAGCGCCCAGTGGGGCATGCCACACACGCCGCGTCCGCTGGCCACCAGTTGCATCATCATCACCGTCAGTTCCGCGGTGCGCACCTGGGCCGGCTCGACGTCGGCCGGTTCCAGGAAACGGGTGAAGATGTCCAGGCGGTCGCGCTCCACCGGGTAGGTGATCAGGGTTTCGCTGAGCAAATCCTCGGGCACGATATACGGCTTGTGCGCCAGGGCGTGCTGGTTGGCCACGGCGAGCATGGCTTCGTAGGTGAACAACGGCACATAGGTGATGCCCGCCAGCTCCAGCGGGTCGGAGGTCACCACCAGGTCCAGGTCGCCACGGGCCAGGGCTGGCAGCGGGGCAAAGGCAAACCCCGAGGCCAGGTCCAGCTCGACTTCCGGCCAGGCATCGCGGAACTGGTCGATGGTTGGCATCAGCCACTGGAAGCAGCTGTGGCATTCGATCGCCATATGCAGGCGCCCGGCGGTGCCCCCGGCCAGGCGCGCAATATCCCGTTCGGCACCGCGCAGCAGCGGCAGGGTGGCATCCGCCAGTTGCAGCAGGCGCAGGCCGGCGCTGGTGAAGCGCACCGGCTTGGTCTTGCGCACAAACAGCGGCATGCCCAGGCGCTCTTCCAGCTCCTTGAACTGGTGGGACAACGCCGACTGGGTCAGGTGCAGGCGCTCGGCGGCTTCTACCAGGCTGTCGGCTTCGCGCAGGGCGTGCAGGGTCTTGAGGTGGCGGATTTCGAGCACGGGCTCTCCATGAAGACAATTTGTGACAAGTTTGGATAGCGTGAGTCTGTCTCATGTTGAGCAGGCTGTCGACCATGACCGCTGGGCACTCTTCATCAAACTGTCACGTAACTGTGGCAGCGCGCTTGAACAAACTTCATCAGACTCGCGCTCTACTGGGGTTCTGTGTTTCGGTGTTTTCCATGCGCGTGTTGTTTTTACTGGCCGCTCTCTTGTTCGGCCTGCCGTCGTTTGCGGCGTCTCGATGTGATGTCAATGTCCCGACTGAGCGGGTCGACCTGGCCACGGTGAGCCTGGCGTACCAGAGCATTGGCCGTGCTTCCGATCCGGCGTTGCTGCTGGTGATGGGCTTGGGCGGGCAGTTGATCCATTGGCCGGACGAAGTGGTGGTCGCCCTGTGCCAACAAGGTTTTCGGGTGATTCGCTACGACAACCGCGACGTCGGTCTGTCCACCTGGCGCCAGGCCCCGGCCAGCGCCAACCTGACCTTTGAAGTGTTGCGCTACAAACTGGGCCTGCCGGTGGCCGCGCCCTACACCCTGACCGATATGGCCGACGATGCCCTGGGGTTGATGGATGCGCTACAGATCCGCCAGTTCCATGTGCTGGGCGCCAGCATGGGCGGGATGATCGCCCAGCACCTGGCGGCCATGGCGCCGCAGCGCGTGGAAAGCCTGACCCTGATCATGACCAGCTCCGGCGCCGAAGGCTTGCCCGCGCCGAATGCCGCGCTGGTGCAACTGCTGTCACGGCGCAGCGCGCCCAACCGCGCAGTGGCCCTGGAGCAACAGGCCGACTTGCTGGCGGCCCTGGGCAGCCCCCAGGTCCAGGATGATCGCCAGGCGTTGTTGCAGCAGGCGGCGCAGTCCTATGACCGCGCGTTCAACCCCGAGGGGGTGAAGCGCCAGATCATGGCGATCCTCGCGGAGCCGAGCCGGGTGCCGCTGCTCAACCAACTGCGGGTGCCGACCCTGGTGGTACACGGCACGGCCGACCCGTTGCTGCCGGTGATGCATGGCGTGCACCTGGCGGCGCATATCCAGGGCAGCCAGTTGCGGCTGATCCCGGGCCTGGCCCATCGTTTCCAGGAGGCCTTCAAGGCGCCGTTGCTGGCGGCGGTGTTGCCGTACCTGCAAGCCCACCGCGCAGAGGCGGCGCATTGGGCGCAGGTCGAACCGCTGGCCCCCGCCAAGGTTTTATGACGGCCGCGTAGAGGTGTATGGTGCGAACTTTGTGGCGTGTAATGCCTGCGAGGTTGCCTGAATGAGTACTTCCCTGAAAATCGATTTTGTCAGCGACGTGTCCTGCCCCTGGTGCGTCATCGGCCTGCGCGGCCTGACCGAGGCCCTGGACCAACTGGGCGCCGAAGTGCAGGCCCAGATCCACTTCCAGCCTTTCGAGCTGAACCCGAACATGCCCGCCGAAGGGCAAAACATCGTGGAACACATCACCGAAAAATACGGCTCCAGTGCCGAAGAGTCCCAGGCCAACCGCGCGCGCATCCGCGACATGGGCGCCGCCCTGGGCTTTGCGTTTCGCACCGATGGCCAAAGCCGTATCTACAACACCTTCGACGCCCATCGCCTGCTGCATTGGGCCGGCCTCGAGGGCTTGCAGTACAACCTCAAGGAAGCGCTGTTCAAGGCTTACTTCAGCGATGGCCAGGACCCGTCCGACCACGCCACGTTGGCGATCATTGCCGAAAGCGTTGGCCTGGACCTCCAGCGCGCAGCCGAGATCCTGGCCTCGGACGAGTACGCCGCCGAGGTGCGCGAGCAGGAGCAACTGTGGGTATCGCGCGGGGTGAGTTCGGTGCCGACCATCGTGTTCAACGACCAGTACGCGGTCAGCGGCGGGCAGCCGGTTGAGGCGTTTGTCGGTGCTATCCGCCAGATCATCAACGAGTCCAAGGCCTAAAGCCGAGCGCAAAGCAAAATGTGGGAGCTGGCTTGCCTGCGATGGCGGTGTATCAGCTAAGTATCTTTCAACTGGCCCACCGCCATCGCGGGCAAGCCCGCTCCCACACAAGCCCGCGCCACACATGGGTTCATTGTGTAATCATCCAACCCTGGCCCATCCCTTGCATTACCCCCCTAAAGCCCAGCCGGTAGGCGGCTGGGCACTGCCAGGGGGGCACATTACCTTGAATATCCTCGATCTCGACCACAGCCTCACGGCCCAGGCGCCCATCGCCCGGCGTTTGGCCAGTGGTCAGGCCACGCGCCTGGACCTGCTCGACCTGGGTCCGAAGCTGCGCCTGTGGTCCACCGAAAAAACCTGGAAGCGCTTTGCCCAGCGCCTGGCCCAACGGCCCCGGCCAGGCACGGCGCGCCCGGAAATCTTCTTTGTCGGCTCCGGCGACTATCACCACCTGACCCCGGCTTTTCTCGCCGAGGTGCAGGAGCCCATCAGCCTGATCCACTTCGACAACCACCCCGACTGGGTACGCCTGGCTCCGCGCCGGCACTGCGGTTCGTGGGTCAACCAGGCCCTGAAGATGCCGGCGATCCAGCGCATCGTCACCCTCGGCCCGTGCAGCGACGACCTGCACAACCCGCAACTGCGCGGCGGCAACCTCGGCGCCCTCAAGCGTGGGCACTTGCAGTTGTTTCCCTGGCAGCACGCGCCGTCGAAAGTCTGGGGCCGGGTAGGGGATGGCGCCGGCCATGCACAACAGGAGAACCACCTGCACTGGCGCAACCTCGCTGAGCTTGATTGGCCCGCATTCCTTGAGCAGATGATCGCCAGCCTGCCCACCGAGGCGGTGTGGATCACCCTCGACAAGGATGTGCTGGCCAGCGAGGACGCGGCCACCAACTGGGACCAGGGCGGCATGCGCCTGACCCACCTGTTGCAGGCGCTGCGGATGCTGGCGGCGAGCAAACGGATCGTCGGCATCGACGTGTGTGGCGAGTTTGCCCAGCCGGCGTTCAGCAACGCCTTCAAACGGTGGGAAGCCAAGTCCGACCAACCCCCGGCCGAGCGCTGGAGCGCGGACGACCTGCTGCGTAACGCGACCACCAATGAAGCGTTGATCAACCTGTTCGAGGAGCTGTTTCCGTGACCCTGACTGTGGTGTTGCTGGTGGCCTTTTCCATCGTGCTCGATGTGATCGGCCAGCTGTGTTTCAAACTGGGCCTGGACCGTTTGCCGGAGCTGGAGGGCGGGTTTCGCCTGAATGCCTTCTGGGGCCAGGTGTTCAATGCGCCGTTGCTGTGGGCGGGCATCGGCGCCTATGTGATCGAGTTTTTCGTCTGGCTCGAAGCCTTGTCCCGCGCGCCGTTGAGCCTGCTGTTCCCGGCCGCCGCCCTGGCCTATTGCGGGGTGGTGCTGGCGGGCAAGGTGGTGCTGGGCGAAACCGTCAGCCGTCGGCGCTGGCTGGGCACGCTGGTGATTACCGCCGGGGTGATGTTGGTGGCAATAGCGGGAGCACAATCATGAATTCGCAAGAGATGGCCCTGCGCCCGGTTGGCTGGCTGCATGGGCGCCTGGGCACCGTGGTGCTGTGGGCGTTATTGATCCTCACCGAAAGCGCCGGCCAGTTGTTTACCAAGGTGGCTGGCGATCAATTGGGGCAGATGGATTTCAACTGGCAATGGTTGGCGGCGGTGGCGGTCAACCCGGGGGTTCTCGCGGCGATCGCCTGCTATATCGGCGCATTTTTTGTGTGGATGCTGATCCTACGGCGCAGCAGCCTGTCCCTGGCCTTCCCTCTGAGTTCGTTGGTGTTTGTGGTGGTGCTGCTGGGCTCGTGGCTGGGGTTGGGCGAGCACATCAGCTTCCTGCACTGGGTGGGCGTGGTGGTGATTATTGGCGGGATTGCGCTGTTGGCCGAGGGCGAGGAAAACTGAGCTCAGACTGCAATAGCTGGCTTGTGTGGGAGCTGGCTCCCACACAAGCTTGCTCCCACATTTTGATGGGTGTCGCCCTTGAGACAATCAATCGAAGGTATAGCTGATCGCCGTCTGCACCTGCCCCTGGTTCACCTCGCCGGTCTGGCGCACGAGGCTGCTATCGGCCGCCGAACCTGTCAGGTGTATCCAACTGGCACTGGTCAGCAGCGTCCACTTGGGTGCCAGGGGGATCTGCAGGCTCTGGGTCAGGGTCAGGTTCTGGAACCCGCCGCTGGCGCTGTAGGGGCGAATCCCGGAGTTTGCCGCCTCATGCTCATCCACCCCGAAAAACGTCTGGGTCTGGCGGCCATCGGCAAAGTGTGCGACCAGGCCACTGCTGCCAATCACCCCGCCGCCCAGCGGGTAACCCAGTTCCCCGCCGAGCTTGCCGAGCACGCCGCTCTGCTCGCGGGCGCCGCCCACGGCCCGGCCCAGTTGCGCATAGACCCGCCAGAAATCGGCCGGTGCGTACTGGATAAACCCGCCGATCTCGGCCATGTCCGACACGTCCCGCAAACCCCGTAGCGGGCCATTGGCCGCGCGTCCCGGCAAGTAGTTGAGGTAGGGGCCAGCGCTGAAACCCTGGTGGTTGAGCGCGCTCCAGGTCAGGCCGTCATCGGTATCGAGGCTGACATCGCCCCACTCCAGGTCGAAGTAGGGCACCGGCACCGTGTGATAGCGGCTGCCAGTGGGCTCGCGGGGCTGGTAGCTGGCGCCAAGGCCGACCTCGCCGCTAATGCCTTGAGCCAACGCCGAGCCCGCCCAAAGGCCAAGCAAACCGGCGAACAGCGCCGAACTCATCCTGCACATCATGGTACTGCCCTCTCGAAAACATACGCGCATGAACGCGCAGGCGCGGGGGCTCACGCAAGCACTCATCTTGTTTGTAGCGACCTACAAAAATTGTAGCCTGGGCCACGGGTATTTCCCTTAGGCATCCGCCGCAAGCCCGGCCCTATTGGGTTTTGCCTACTTGGCACAGTCCCTGCTCTAACCCTGGTACAAGCGCATCCGCGCTGTCATCTCCAAGGTAAACGCAGATGAATGACTGGCATATCGTGTGTGACTTCGATGGGACCATCACACCCACCGATGTCATCGACAATGTTCTCCAACGCTTCGCCGGCCCCGAGTGGGAAACCATCGAGCAGCAATGGCTGGATGGCCATATCGGTTCCCGGGAATGCCTGAGCCGCCAATTGGCGCTGATCAAGGCGACCCCGGCCGAACTGCTGGCGTATTTCGACACGGTCGAGATCGACCCGGACTTCCCGGATTTCGTCGACCATGTCCTTGGCCTTGGCGCCTCCCTTGAAGTGGTCAGCGACGGCATCGAGCAAGGCATCGCGCGGATCCTGTCGCGCAACTACGTGACCTTGCTGCCGATCATCGCCAACCGCCTGCGCCAGGTTGACCAGGACAGCTGGCGCATCGACTTCCCCCATGCCAGTGACGCCTGCCGCGCGGCCTCGGGCAACTGCAAATGCAAGTCCACCCCGCGCAACAAACGGGTGCTGGTGATCGGCGATGGCAAGTCCGATATGTGCGTGTCGACCACCGCCGATTTCGTCTTCGCCAAGGGCAGCCTGGCCCAGTACTGCCAGGCCCACGCCATCCCCCATCTGCGTTTCGACAGCTTTGCCGAACTCCCGGCCTTGCTGGCCAGGCTGCCCCAGGGCATCGCCGCCAACGCCACCCACTTTACCTCCGACACTCAGGAACTCTTTCATCATGTCTGATATCCGTATCGCTACCGCCGAAGACCAGGTTCTGCTGGATAAAGAAGCCAAGTATTGCTCCTACGGCGACACCGTCCACTACATCGACCCGCCGCGTATCTTCAGCCGTTGCGAAGGCTCCTACGTGTGGGACACCGAAGACCAGGCCTACCTCGACCTGCAAATGTGGTATTCGGCGGTCAACTTCGGCTATGCCAACCCGCGCCTGAACAATGCGCTGAAACAGCAGATCGACACCCTGCCGCAAATCGCCAGCCAGTACCTGCACAAGGGCAAGATCGAGCTGTCGGAAATGATCGCGGTGGATGCCAAGAAAAAATTCGGTCTCGATGGCCGGGTGCACTTCAACGTCGGCGGTTCGCAGTCCATCGAGGATTCGCTGAAGGTGGTGCGTAACGCCAGCAACGGCAAGAGCCTGATGTTCGCCTTCGAGGGCGGCTACCACGGGCGTACTCTCGGCGCGTCGTCCATCACCTCCAGCTACCGCTATCGCCGCCGCTACGGCCACTTTGGCGAGCGCGCCAACTTCATCCCGTTCCCGTACCACTTCCGTGGGCCCAAGGGCATGACCAAGGAAGAATACGGCAGCCACTGCGTGCAGCAGTTCGCGCGCCTGTTCGAGACTGAATACAACGGTGTGTGGGACCCGAAAGTCGGCCAGAGCGAGTACGCCGCGTTCTACGTCGAGCCGATCCAGGGCACTGGCGGCTACGTGATCCCGCCGATGAACTTCTATAGCGAACTCAAGCAGGTGCTCGACCAGCACGGCATCCTGATGGTGGTCGATGAAATCCAGATGGGCTTCTGGCGCACCGGTAAGTTGTGGTCGATCGAGCACTTCGACGTGCAGCCGGATGTGATCGTGTTCGGTAAGGCCCTGACCAACGGCCTCAACC
This sequence comes from Pseudomonas sp. ICMP 8385, assembly GCF_002699915.1. Taxonomy (NCBI): domain Bacteria; kingdom Pseudomonadati; phylum Pseudomonadota; class Gammaproteobacteria; order Pseudomonadales; family Pseudomonadaceae; genus Pseudomonas; species Pseudomonas sp. ICMP 8385. The sequence continues at coordinate 368,584 of NZ_LKBY01000001.1, forward strand.
CCCTGGGCGGCATCTGGGCCAAGGAAGAGTTGATCAACCCGAAAATCTTCCCGCCGGGCTCCACCCACTCCACCTTCGCCTCCAACCCGCTGGGTACGGCGGTGGGCCTGGAAATGTTCAAGATGACCAGCGAAGTCGACTACGGCGCGATGGTCATGGCCAAGGGCAAATATTTCCTTGAAGGCCTGCAAGAGTTGCAAAAGCGCTTCCCGATCATCGGCGACGTCGATGGCCTGGGCCTGGCCCTGCGCTGTGAAATCTGCGGCCCCGATGGTTTCACCCCGGACAAGGCGACCCTGGACTACATGGTTGACGAGGGCATGAAAGGCGACATGCTGGTCGACGGCCAGAAACTGGGGTTGATCCTCGATGTGGGCGGCTACTACAAGAACGTGATCACCCTGGCGCCGTCCCTGGAAATCAGCTACCCGGAAATCGACCTGGGCCTGAAGCTGCTGGAGCAACTGCTGACCCGAGCGATGAAGCGGTGAACCAGGCCGATATCGATCTCGGCGAAGGCAACGCCGGCTTCGTTCTCGGCAACGGTCCGGTCGGGGTCTTGTTGATCCACGGCCTGACCGGCACCCCGACCGAGTTGCGGCGGGTGGCCCAGGGCCTGGCCAAGGCGGGCAACTGCACCGTGTATGTGCCGACCCTGGCCGGGCACTGCGGGGGCAACGAAGACCTGCAGGCCACCGGTTGGCGCGACTGGTACGAGGGCGTGCGCAAGACCTTTGTCGGCGTGCAGCAGCGCCATACCCAGGTGTTTGTCGGTGGCTTGTCCATGGGCGCGGTGATGTCGATGTACCTGGCTTCGGAGTTCCCGGGCCAGGTCGCGGGGTTGCTGATGTACTCCACGACCCTCAAGTACGACGGCTGGAGCATCAACAAATTTGCCTTCATCACGCCGTTGCTGATCCGCATTCCCTTCGGCGTGCGCCTGTTCCGCTTTACCGAGAAGCCGCCCTACGGCATCAAGAACGAACGCCTGCGGGCCATTGTCGAGCGGCAGATGAAAGAGGGCGAGAGCAGCGAGGCCGGGTTGTTGACCATGGAGGGCGTCACCGTGCGCGAGCTGCACTGGATGAACGCGGTGGTGAAAAAACGCATGCCGTCGATCAAGACCCCGGCGCTGGTGCTGCACTCCATCGAGGACGACATCACCAGCCGCTGGAACGCCGACTACGTGGAACGCCACCTGGGCGGCCCGGTGACCAAGATCCTGCTGGACAACTGCTACCACATGATCACCGTCGACCTGCAATACCGCCGGGTGATCGAGTTGAGTGCCGGCTTTATCGAGCAACACGCCACCCCTGTGGACGAATATCTCCGGGCTTGACACCGTCCCCTGTGGGAGCGGGCTTGCCCGCGATGGTCGTGAACGATGACGCATATGGTCCGGTTTACGCGGTGTTTTTAGATGAAGGAAACGCTGTGATCAGCACTAAAGCCTATTCAACTATCCAAGCCATCGACCGCAGTGTCTGGAATGACTGCTTTCCCCTGGCATTGGAAGATTGGGATTACTACGTGGCCGTGGAAAACGCCGCCATCGACGACTTCCAATGGCGTTACCTGGCCCTCTATGAGGACGGGCAACTGCTGGCGGTCGCCCCGGCGTTCATCACCCATTACCGCCTCGATACCACCGTGTCGGGCATCGCCAAACGCTTTACCCAACGCCTGGAGCGCTGGCGGCCCGGGGTTTTGCGGCTGGGCCTGTACGCCATCGGCTCGCCGGTGGCCGAGCAATGCCATGCCGGTGTCGCCAGCCATGTACCCGCTGCGCGGCGCGGGGTGCTGTTGGAGCAACTACTGGTCGCCGCGCGTCGGGACGCCGATGCATTCGGCATCGGCCTGCTGGCGGTCAAGGATGCCCCGACCCGGGACCAGGACTGGGCCGACAGCTGCCAGGCCACCGGCCTGCACAGCATGCCGAGCCTGCCCACTGGGTTGCTGCCGCTGCCCTACGGCTCGGTGGATGCCTACCTGGGCTCCCTGGGCAAATCCACGCGCAAGGACCTGCGGCGCAAGCTGCGTGCGCCGGGGCCACAGGTGGAGTGGCGGGACAATGTCGATGACGTGCTGCCGGACATCATGCGCCTCTACGAAGCGACCCTGGCCCGCGCCGACCTGCAATTTGAACGCCTGCCCGCCGGGTATTTCAGCCAGGTGCTTGCCCAGCTTGAACAACGGGCGCGCTGTGTACTTTACTGGGTGGATGGGCAACTGGTGGCGTTCAACCTGGTACTGCTGGACCAGCACCGGTTGATCGACAAATTCTTTGCCCATGACCTGGCCCACAGCCGCGAACATAACCTGTACTTTCGCAGTTGGCTGGCCAACGTCGCCTACTGCATCGAGCACAATATTGCGTTGTATGAGTGCGGGCAGGCCGGGTATGCCAGTAAGCTACGCCTGGGCTGTGAGTTTGCCGGCAATACGCTGTTCTTCCAGCACCGTAACCGGCTGCTCGACACCCTGCTCAAGCTGGTAAAAATATTTATTCGCCCGGACCGATCCGACCCTGCCATGGCTGCTGCAATAAGCGAAACCCGATGACCGCCAGAACCCGCCAGAAAACCCGCCCGTTTGCCATTTCCCGCTGGAGCCTGCAGCGCAAGCTGGTGTTGGCGTTCTGGCTGGTGACGGTGATCCCGACGATGATCGCCGCCGAACTGGCGGCCACCACCCTGTCGCAGATTTTCGACAGCAACGTGCGCATCTGGCTGCAAGAGTCGACCCGTATCGTCAAGGACGAAGTCAGTGACATCCTGCACGACAACGCCCGTGTGGCGCAGATCTTCCTGCGGTATGTGCGCTCGCCTTCCAGCCAGGAAGCGGCGCGGCACGACCGCTTGATTGCCGACATTGCCCGCGCCACCGATATCGACGTGGTGACGCTGATCCGTCTTGACGACCGCAAGGTGATGTTCAGTACCGTCGGCGATGAGGTGGTGAACCAGATCAGCCTGGCACCCAATGCGGTGCTGCAAACCGTGCAGATCGGCGGCGTGGCCACCGGCGTGGTGATCTCCACCTTCGCGACCCGCCAGGATGGCGTCGACTATGAACTGCTGGTCGGCACCTACCTGGACAGCAGCTTCCTGACCAGTGTCGCCGAGGTGCACTCCCTGGACTTGCGCCTGTACCTGGCCAATACCGATGGTTTCTCGGAGATCTTCTCCACCCAGCGTTTTGAAGACCACCCGACCCGCGTGCCGAAATCCGTGGAAACCCTGCTGCGCAGCACCAAGCAGCCCAGCGAACAGTTCACCAGCAACTACAGCGGCCTGTACTGGCCGATCTTCAATGACACCGGCGAGTTGCAGGGCGTGATCTTCAGCGGCCTGCTGCGCCACACCAGCCTGGTGGGGCTGGTGAACCAGAGCAATCTGTTTGTGCTGATCTTCCTGCTCAGCTCCGCCTTGTCCCTGGGCGCCGGTGTGCTGGTCTCCCGGCACCTGACCCGGCCACTGCGTGAGTTGTCCCAGGGCGTGAGCGCGGTGATCAGCGGCAACTACCAGCACCGCGTGGCGGTCATTGGCGGCGACGAGCTGGCGCAACTGAGCAGCACCTTCAACCATATGACCGAGCGCCTGAGTGAGCTGCATCACCTCGAAGCCCAACTGCGCCGCCGCGACCGCCTGCATGCCCTGGGCGAAGTGGCGATGGGCCTGGCCCATGAAATCCGCAACCCCCTGGGCATCATCAAGACCGCGACCCAATTGCTGCACCGCCGCACGGACCTGCCGGAGACCGACAAGCGCCACCTGGAATACGTGATCAGCGAAGTCAGCCGGATCAATGACCTGATCACCGACTTCCTCGACTTCGCCAAGCCCAGCGAGCCGCTGCGCAGCCAGCAACTGGCGCGGCCGTTGGTGGAGGAAATCCTTGGCTTTTGCGCGCCGGAACTGGCCAGCCACGCCATTGACGCGCACCTCGATGACCAGGCGCCCGGCGCGACCCTGTATGTGGACGCCAAGCAATTCAAGCAGGCGTGCCTGAACCTGATCCTCAACGCCATCGACGCCATGCCCCAGGGCGGGCGCCTGACCCTGGGCATCAGCCGTGCCGGGCACTCCACGGTGATCAGCATCAGCGACAGCGGCCAGGGTATCCCGCCTGAAATGATCGAGCGGATCTTTACCCCCTTTGTCACCACCAAGGCCTCGGGCACCGGCCTGGGCCTGGCGAAAGTCTATTCGATCATGGAAAGTCACGATGGCCGCATCGAATGCACCAGCGAGAAAGATGCCGGGGCCACCTTCACCTTGTACATTCCGGCCAACGGTGCAGATGACGGCGACGACGAGGACAGTCATGACACATAACATATTGGTGGTCGACGACGAGCCCAAGCTCTGCGACTTGCTGTCGTCGGCCCTGAGCCAGAACGATATCCAGGTGTTTATCGCCGGCAATGGCCTGCATGCGCTCAAGGTGCTGGAGCAGGAAGAGATCGACCTGGTGATCAGCGACTGGCGCATGCCCGGCATGGACGGCCCGCAACTGCTGGCCGAGATCAAGGTGCGTTACCCGCAGTTGCCGGTGATCGTGATGACGGCCTACAGCACCGTGAAAAATGCCGTGCAGTCGATGCGCAACGGCGCCTACGACTACATTGCCAAGCCCTTCGATATCGACGAGCTGGACATCACCGTGGCCAAGGCCTTGCAGTTTCGCGACATCATGCGCGACAACGCACGGCTGCGCGCCGAGCTCGATGAGCACGCGCAGTTCGATAGCCTGGTGGGGGATAGCCCGGCATTCCGCCGGGTGCTGCAGGCGGTGGACTCGGTACGCGAGAGCAGCGCGACGATCCTGTTGACCGGCGAAAGCGGCACTGGCAAGGAAATGGTGGCCCGCGCCATTCACAAGCATGGCAACCGTGCAGACAAGCCCTTTGTGGCGGTCAACTGCGCGGCGATCCCCGAAGGCTTGCTGGAAAGCGAAATGTTCGGCCATCGCAAGGGCGCGTTTACCGGCGCCGTGGCTGACCGGGTAGGGCGCTTTATGCAGGCCGACAAGGGCACGCTGTTTCTCGATGAAGTGGGGGATATGCCCTTGGCGTTGCAGGCCAAGATCCTACGCGCCTTGCAGGAGCGGGTGATCGAACCGGTGGGTGACCCACGCGAGCGCAAGGTGGATGTGCGGGTGATCGCTGCCACCAACAAGAACCTTTTGGAAGCGGTGGCGAACAAGACGTTTCGCGAGGACCTCTACTACCGCCTCAATGTATTCCCGATCCCGCTGCCCGCCCTGCGCGAGCGCGTCGAAGACATCGCCCCGCTGGCTCGCCACTTTGCCCGCAGCCTGAGCGCCAACGCCGGCAAGCGCATCACCGGCTTCAGCCCCGACGCCTTGCAGGCTATGGCCGCCTACAACTGGCCGGGCAATATCCGCGAGCTACAAAACTGCGTAGAGCGCGCGACCATCGTCGCCGCCAGCCCGCTGATTGAAGATATCGACTTGCCGGCCTACCTGTTCGCGTCCCAGCCGACCGAGCGGGATGTGACGACAATCCTCAGCGAAGGCCCAGGCGTGCCCCAGGACTTGGACGCAGCACTGGCCGAGGTAGAAAAAGCCTACATCCTGGCAGCCTTGCAAGAGAGCAATGGCGTACAGGCGGCAGCGGCATCGAGGATCGGCATCTCCGAGCGCAGCTTCTGGTACCGCTTGAAAAAGCTGGGGATCCAGATCGACAAGATCGTGCGCTGAATCCTAGGAATCCCCCTGGATCAAATGTAGGAGCTGTCGAGCTTTAGCGAGGCTGCGATGCAGGCAGCTCGGTTTTGCAGGTGTACCGAGTCGATCCCACAGGGATTCGGCTCGACAGACAGTGCGCAGAGCCCTGGGAATCCCCCGGATCAAATGTGGGAGCTGTCGAGCTTTAGCGAGGCTGCGATGCGGGCAACTCGGTTTTGCAGATGTACCGAGTCGATCCCATCGCCGCCTCGCCGGGGCTCGACAGCTCCCACAGGGATTCGGCTCGACAGACAGTGCGCAGAATCCTGGGAACCACACGAATCAAATGTGGGAGCTGTCGAGCTTTAGCGAGGCTGCGATGCAGGCAACTCGGTTTTGCAGGTGTACCGAGTCGATCCCATCGCAGCCTCGCCGGGGCTCGACAGCTCCCACAGGGATTTGGCTCGACAGACAGTGCGCAGAATCCTGGGAACCACGCGGATCAAATGTGGGAGCTGTCGAGCTTTAGCGAGGCGGCGATGCGGGCAACTCGGTTTGCAGGTAGACCATGGGGTCAGGCATGGATCCGCACCCACACGCTGACCAGCACCGTCGCCGCCATCAACCACGCCAGCGCCGCCACTGCCAGCGAGGCCTCCAGGCGCATGCGGTCGACCAGCACATACAAGGTCGCCAGGTACACAAAGTAGGGAATGATCGACCACATGCCGAACACAATGGTGGTCTTCAGATCGTCCACCGAGCGGCCTTTGCCGACGATGTAGTGGGCGATCAGCGCGAAGGTCGGAAACAGCGGCACCAGGCCGGCGATGTAGTAGTTCCTGGTCTTGGCCAGTACGGCCAGGAGCAAGACCACCGCCGCACCGAGGGCGGCCTTGAAGACTAAATCCACGTATGGCTCCTTAGTGGCTCAGGCCGTATTTCTTGACCTTGTCGAACAGGGTGGTCTTGGCCATCCCCAGTTCCAGGCTGGCCTGGGTCAGGTTGCCGCCACTGCGTTGCAGGGCGTCGCTGAGCAGGTTGCGTTCAAAGGCTTCCACCGCTTCGGTAAAGGCCAGGCCATGGTTGTCGGGGCTGGTGCCGCTTTTCTTGAAGGCCGGCAGGCCCAGGGCAAAACGTTCGGCGACGTTGCGCAGTTCACGCACGTTACCGGGCCAGTCATGGCTCATCAGGCTGGACAGGGTCTGGTTGTCCAGCTCCGGGGCGATGCGGTCGAAGCGCAGGGAGGACTGCTGCAGGAAGTGTTCAAACAGCTGCAGGATATCTTCGCGACGCTCGCGCAGCGGCGGCAGTTCCAGGGTCACCACGTTCAGGCGGTAGTACAGGTCGCTGCGGAACTGGTTGGCGCGGCTCAATTCGTTGAGGTCGGACTTGGTGGCGGCAATCACCCGGCAATCCACCGCCACGCTCTGGTTCGAGCCCAGGCGTTCCAGGGTGCGCTCCTGCAAGACCCGTAGCAGTTTGATCTGCAGGTTCATCGGCATGCTTTCCACTTCGTCGAGGAACAATGTGCCTTCGTGGGCATGTTCGATCTTGCCGATCCGCCGTTTGCCCGCGCCGGTAAAGGCGTTGGCTTCGTGACCGAAAATCTCGCTTTCAAACAGGTTTTCCGGCAGGCCGCCGCAGTTCAGGGCCACGAACTGGTGGGCGTGGCGGCGGCTGAAGTCGTGCAGGCAACGGGCGACCAGTTCCTTGCCGGTGCCGGTCTCGCCTTCGATCAGCACGTTGGCCGAGGTGTCGGCGACGTTGGCGATCAATTCACGCAGGTTCTGCATCGCCGGCGAGCGCCCGATGATCCGACCTTCCAGGGAGTCACGCTCGGCCAGTTGCCGGCGCAGCGACCACACTTCCCGGGCCAGGCCGCGCTGTTCGAGGGCGCGGCGCACCACGTCCACCAGGCGTTCCGGGGAGAAGGGTTTTTCCATGAAGTCATAGGCGCCGTTGCGCATCGCGCCCACGGCCATGGAAATATCGCCGTGGCCGGTGATCAGCACCACCGGCAGGCTTTTATCCAGGGCCTTGAGGCGGGTCAGCAACTCCAGGCCGTCGATGCCGGGCAGGCGGATATCACTGATCACAATGCCGGCAAAGTTCTCGCCGACACGTTTAAGGGCCTCTTCGGCGCTGGCCACGCCGACGCTGGGAATATCTTCCAGGGCCAGGGCTTGCTGGCAGCCGAGCAACACATGGGGATCGTCTTCGACAATCAGCACGGTCAGCTCGGTGTTGGATTGGCTGTTCATATCGACTCGCCGGGTTGATGGCCTGCCAGGGGCAGGCTCAGGACAAAGGCTGTACCACCCGCAGCCGGATGTTCGACGGCCAGGCTGCCGCCGGTGGCCGCCGCAAGGCTGGCCGACAGGGTCAGGCCCAGGCCCAACCCTTGTTCGCCGGGTTTGGTGGTAAAAAAGGGTTCAAACAAGTGCTTGCGGGTCTCCGGGTCGATGCCATGCCCGTTGTCTCGCACCCGCAGGCGGTATTTGCCTTCGCTGCTGTCACTTTCCAGCCACAGCTGGGGGGTGGGTTGGGCGTGCATCGCATCCAGGGCGTTGCCGATCAGGTTGACCAGGATCTGCTCCAGGCGCGTCTGGTCGATCTGCAGCATGGCCTGGCTGAAGCCGCGGTGCACGGTCAACGGCAGGCTGTCGAGGCGGCTGCCCAGCACCTGGAATGCGGCGTCCACGGCCTTGCCCAGGCTGGCTTCGCCCTGGTCGTCACCGCGCCGGGCAAACGAGCGCAGGCTGGCGGTGATGCGGCCCATGCGATCGATCAGTTCATTGATGGTCTTGAGGTTGGTGCTGGCGGTATCCAGGGCCCCGCGCTCCAGGAAGCGCACAGTGTTGCCGGACAAGGTGCGCAGGGCCGCCAGGGGCTGGTTCAGTTCATGGGCGATGCTGGTGGACATCTGGCCGATGGCCGCCAGCTTGCCGGCCTGGACCAATTCGTCCTGGGCCCGGCGCAGGGTTTCTTCGGCCTGGCGCCGTTCGCGGATCTGCGCCTTGAGCCGTTCGTTGCTGGCCCGCAGGTCGGTCGTGCGTTCGGCAATCCGCCGCTCCAGCTGGTTATTGGCCTCTTGCAAGGCCTCGCGGGCGGCCAGGCGCGTGGCGATCACTTTGCGCCGCTCATTCCAGGCAATCAGCAGGAACGCCACCAGGGCAAAGGCCACCGCGACGAGGATGCCCTGGTTGATCGCGGCCTGGCGCAGGTCGTTGAGCGGGGTGAGCAGGGTGAAGTTCCACGGTGTGTCGTTCAGGGGCCGGGTCTGGGCCAGGTAGGTGACTTCCCGGTCGTCGGCCACCACTTCACTGTTGGCCGGGAAGGTCAGTTTTTCGGTGCCTGTGTTGAGGTGCTCGCGGGCCAGGGGTTGCAGTTCGTTAAGGGTCGCCCAGTAATATTGCAGGCTGCGGGCCAGGCGTTCCTTGGTCTCGTCGCTCAGTGGACGCACCGCCTTGAGCCGGCGCGCCGGGTCGCTGGAGAGGATGATGATGCCGTTCTCGTCACTGACGAAGGCTTCCAGGCGCGCGCGCTGCCAGCGTTCTTCCAACGCTTCGAGGCGCACCTTGACCACCGCCACGCCGATGATCTTGCCGCGTTCTTCCAGGCCATGGGCCAGGTAGTAGCCGGGTTCGCCGTTGGTGCTGCCGATGCCATAGAAACGCCCTGGCTGGCCACGCACGGCATTCTGGAAATAGGCGCGGAACGACAGGTCTTCACCGAGGTAACTGTCGACATCGCGCCAGTTGCTGGTGGCCATTACGCGGCCGGTGGTGTCCATCACATAAATCGCCCGGCTGCGGCTGCGCCGGTTCAGGCCTTCGAGGTAGTCGTTAACCGTTTGCCGGTGTTCCGGGGTCGGGTCGGCCAGCAATTTGGAGACGCTGGATTCCAGCTCCAGCAGGCTGGGCAGGTAGGTGTACTTGCTGATCTCACTCTCGACCGTGCGCGCATGCAGCTCCAGCTGGCGCTCGCCGTTCTCGCCCAGGGTGCGGATGCCGTAGTGCTCGCTGGTCCAGAAGCCGATAAAGCCCAGGCCGATCATCAACAGGATGATCAGGGGCGGCAGGAACAGTTGGCGAATCAGACGAGGCTTCACGGCAAGGGATGGCGGTGCGGCGCGATAGAGGGTGGGGTCGCATTTCATCACAGATGCCTTGGGTCAACCAGCGCTTGCCTGGAACCGTGTGGGAGCGGGCTTGCCCGCGATGACGGTAGGTCAGCCACAGAGAGGTTGACTGATATGCCGCAATCGCGGGCAAGCCCGCTCCCACAGGGCCCGGTTTCTACAGTGGACGCTGTGTCGTGCTTAGTGCTGCAGGATTTTCTCGAGGAAGTGCTGCGCACGTTCGGAGCGGGCGCTGATGTCGCCGAAGAACTCTTCTTTCGGGCAGTCTTCGATGATCTTGCCGGCGTCCATGAAGATCACGCGGTCGGCCACTTTACGGGCAAAGCCCATTTCGTGGGTTACGCACATCATGGTCATGCCTTCCTGGGCCAGTTGCACCATCACGTCCAGTACTTCGTTGACCATCTCCGGGTCCAGGGCCGAAGTCGGTTCGTCGAACAGCATGACAATTGGGTCCATGGCCAGGGCACGGGCAATTGCCACGCGCTGCTGCTGACCACCGGAAAGTTGGCCGGGATGCTTGTGGGCGTGCGCCGACAGGCCCACGCGCTCCAGCAGTTGCAGGCCTTTCTTGGTGGCTTCTTCCTTGCTGCGGCCCAACACCTTGATCTGCGCGACAGTCAGGTTTTCGGTGATGGTCATGTGCGGGAACAGTTCAAAGTGCTGGAACACCATGCCCACGCGCGAGCGCAGTTTCGGCAGGTTGGTCTTCGGGTCGGCAATCGAGGTGCCGTCCACTACCACGTCACCTTTCTGGAACGGTTCCAGGGCGTTGACGCACTTGATCAGAGTGGACTTGCCCGAGCCGGACGGCCCGCACACCACGATCACTTCGCCTTTCTTGACCTCGGTGCTGCAATCGGTCAGCACCTGGAAGTCGCCATACCACTTGTTGATGTTCTTGATAGAGATCATACGGCAAACCTTTTTTGCAGACGCTTGACCAGCAGCGAGGCGGCAAAGCTGATGATGAAGTAGACGACACCGGCGAAGATCAGGAACTCATTGGAGCGGCCGATAATGTCGCCGTTGGAACGGGCGGAGTTGAGGAAGTCCACCAGGCCCACGGTGTAGACCAGCGAGGTGTCCTGGAACAGGATGATGCTCTGCTGTAGCAGCAGCGGGGTCATCTTGCGGAACGCCTGGGGCAGGATGATCAGGCGCATGGTCTGGCCGTAGGTCATGCCCATCGCTTGTGCGGCGGCCATCTGGCCTTTGGGGATCGACTGCACGCCGGCCCGCACGATTTCGCAGAAATACGCCGCCTCGAACATCATGAACGCCACGACGCAGGAGGTGAACGCACCAATCGGCGTGTCTTCACCTGTGATCCAGCGCAACACGAACGGCACCGCCAGGTAGAACCAGGTGATCACCAACAGCAGTGGGATCGAGCGGAAGTAGTTCACATAGGCGCCGGCCACGCGCGACAGCAGTTTGCTGGAGGACAGGCGCATCAAGGCCAGGATAGTACCGAGAATGATGCCGCCGACCACGCCCATGACCATCAGCTTCAAGGTCATGACCATGCCGTTCCACAGGCCGGGCATGGCTGGGATGATACCGCTGAAATCGAAGTCCATTATTTGCCCCCCACGGAAATCAGGCCGGGCACGGCGACTTTCTTCTCGACCACGCGCATCAGCAGCATCAGGCTCATGTTCAGGGTGAAGTAGATCAGCGTGGCCAGGGTGAAGGCTTCAAACAGGTTGGCCGAGAACTCGGCGGTTTGCTTGGTTTGTGCCAGCAGTTCCATCAGGCCGATCAGGGACGCCACGGAGGAGTTCTTGAAGACGTTGAGGAATTCCGAGGTAAGCGGCGGAATGATGATCCGATAGGCCTGGGGTAGCAGCACATTCCAGTAGATCTGCGACAGGCTGAAGCCCATGGCGCGTGCGGCGGCTTCCTGGCCACGGGGCAGCGCCTGGATACCGGTACGCACTTGTTCACATACGCGGGCGGCGGTGAACAGGCCCAGGCACACGACAACGCTCAGGTAGGCCGAGGTGGTCGGGTTCAAGTCTTGTTTGTACCAGTCCTGCAGGTTTTGCGGCAGCAGGTCGGGCACCAGGAAGTACCAGATAAACAGCTGAACCAGCAGGGGCACGTTACGAAACAGTTCCACGTAGCAGGTGGCAATGCCGGCCACGAGGCGATTAGGCATCGTGCGCATCACGCCCAATACCGAGCCCAGCAGCAAGGCGACGATCCAGGCCACGATGGCGATGGCGATGGTCCAGCCCAAACCGGAGATGAACCAGTCGAGATAGGTCTCGCTGCCCACGCCGGTGGACTTGAAGAATACGCCCCAGTCCCAGTTGTAATTCATTAGGGTCTCCCCCGAAATCGATCGATGTACAAGCACCCGCTTGGGGAAGATCCATTCCCGCCTGACGGTGAACGTCAGGCACACGCGATCGGCTCGGAAACCGCCAGGTCGAGTGTTCCAAATAATGCCAGCAGGTAGTAACAGACGCCTGAGGGAGGGTTGGCTCCCTCAGGAGATAAGGTTAGTTCGGAATCAGGACTTTTTTTCAGCCGTTTTGTCGTCAGCCGCTTTGTCAGTCGGGTTGGCGATCAGGGCCTTGAGTTCGTCGCTCATCGGGAACATCAGGTTCAGGCCTTTTGGTGGGATCGGCGAGCTGAACCACTTGGTGTAGATGTTGTTGATTTCGCCGGACTTGTAGGTGGCGACGATGGCGTCATCCACAGCCTTCTTGAACGGAGCATCGCCTTTGCGAACCATGCAGCCGTAGATTTCAAAGGATTGTGGCGTGCCGGTCACGGCCCAGTCAGTTGGCTGCTTGGCCTTGGCCATTTCACCGGCCAGCAGTGCGTCGTCCATCATGAAGGCAACGGCGCGGCCGCTTTCCAGCATCTGGAAGGACTCACCGTGGTCTTTGGCGGAGATAACGTTCATGCCCATTTGCTTGTCAGCGTTCATGGACTTGAGGATGCGCTCGGACGTGGTGCCGGCGGTGGTTACGACGTTCTTGCCCTTGAGGTCAGCGAAATCCTTGTAGGTCGAGTTCTTTTTGGACAGCAGACGGGTACCGATTTCGAAGATGCCGACGGAGAAGTCGACTTGTTGCTGACGCTCGACGTTGTTGGTGGTGGAGCCACACTCAACGTCCACGGTGCCGTTCTGCACCAGCGGGATACGGGTTTGCGAGGTGACCAGGTTGTATTTGACCTTCAGCTCGCCTTCCTTCATGCCGAGGTCTTTTTCGACCGCTTTGACGATGGCCAGTTGAATGTCGTGGGAGTAGCCCACTGGCTTGCCGGAACCGTCCGCGATGTAGGAGAACGGGATGGAGGCGTCGCGGTGGCCCAGGGTGATGGTGCCCGACTCTTTGATTTTCTTCAGTGTGCCAGTCAGTTCGGCGGCGAAGACGGGAGTGCTAATCAGAGCGGCAGCAATAGCTGCGCCCAAAATATGGGGAACGATACGCATCAATACTTCCTCGACATTTGTTTTTTTTATGAAGCCTGGACGGCTCTTTCGATACAGCGAATGCCTGTGACGGCTCCTGAAGCATCTCAGGCAAACACGTCCCAAGTGTAGAGCATGAGTCGTGCCAGACTGTGAATAAAGATATAAATATATGATTTATATAGTGATTAACTTTATGTGACGGGGTTTATCCGGGGTTTAAGTCCGGCAAACCGAATAGGGGGTGGTATCACGTTCGGAAAACCGAATCTGTAGGAGTTTGCGTACAGTGCCCGCGCCAAAAAAAGCCCCTGGACCTTTCGGTGCAGGGGCTGGGTGCATCAGGCCGCTTCGATCTTGCTGCGGTTCTGCTCGACCTTGATCAGGTAGCGCTGCAGGTTTTCCTGTTCCTCGGGGGTGGTGAACAGCCCCAGTTTGGTGCGACGCCACAGGATGTCGTAGGCCTGGGTCGCCCATTCTTCGGCGCACAGGTAGTCGACTTCCCGGGTGTACAGGCCGCCACCCAGGTGTTCGCCCAGGTCGGCCAGCGCTTGCACGCCCTCGAGCAGGCGCCAGGTGCGGCTGCCATAGGTGGTGGACCAGCGGCGGGCGATTTCGCTGGGAATCCACTCGAACTTGTTGCGAATGTCCGTAGCCAGGGCTTCAGGCGTGCTCATGTCTTCGCCGCCGGGCAGGCTCGCGGTGGCGGTCCAGCTTGGCTTGATATGGGGGAAGTAGGGGGCCAGTTGCGCCAGGGCCGACTCCGCCAGCTTGCGGTAGGTGGTCAGCTTGCCGCCGAATACCGACAGGATCGGCGCTTCTTCGCCGGTGCCGGACAGCGCCAGGGTGTAGTCGCGGGTGATGGCCGATGGGTTATCCGACTCGTCGTTGCACAGCGGGCGCACGCCGGAATAGGTGTGCACGATATCGTCGCGGCTCAGTTGCTGCTTGAAGTGGGCATTGACCACCTTGAGCATGTAGTCCGTTTCACCCTCGGTAATTGCCACTTTCGCCGGGTCGCCGGTGTACTCACGGTCGGTGGTGCCGATGATGGTCAGGTGATTGAGGTACGGAATGGTGAAGACGATACGCCCGTCTTCATTCTGCAGGATGTGTGCATGGGCGCCTTCGTACAGCTTCGGCACGATCAGGTGGCTGCCCTGGATCAGGCGGATGCCATAGGGCGAATCGAGCTTGAGGTCATCCTTGATGAACTTGGCGACCCACGGGCCGGCCGCATTCACCAGGGCCTTGGCGCGGATCGACAACAGGCTGCCATCGGCGCGCTCCAGGTGCAGGTGCCACAGGCCCTTGCTGCGGCGGGCGCTGACGCAGCGGGTCTGGGTGTGGATATGCGCGCCCTTTTCCCGGGCGGCCATGGCATTGAGCACCACCAGGCGTGCGTCATCGACCCAGCAATCGGAGTATTCAAAGCCCTTGGTGATTTCGCTTTTCAGCGGGCTGTCGGCGCCGAACTTCAGGCTTTTGGAGCCTGCGAGCTTTTCGCGTTTGCCGAGGTGGTCATACAGGAACAGGCCGGCACGGATCATCCAGGCCGGGCGCAGGTGTGGGCGATGGGGCAACACAAAGCGCATCTGCTTGACGATGTGCGGGGCCTTGGCCAGCAGCACTTCGCGTTCGGCCAGGGCTTCGCGCACCAGGCGGAATTCGTAATGTTCAAGATAACGCAGGCCGCCATGGATCAGCTTGCTGCTGGCGGACGAGGTGTGGCTGGCCAGGTCATCCTTTTCGCAAAGGAACACCGACAGGCCGCGCCCGGCCGCATCTGCCGCGATGCCCACGCCATTGATCCCGCCGCCAATAACGGCAACATCATAGACTTCGGCAAGGGGTGGGGCAGGCAAGGTAGAAGGGGTCATCGGCTGGCCTCGCGATCTTTATTTATATTTGAATTTGAACATTAATGTTCGTTTGCGAAAATGGTAGCTTATAAAGGCGGACGCAGCCAGTCGAATTCGATTGAAAAAACTCATCGAAGGGTAGGGAAAGGAAGAATTGTGAACATTGAGCCTTGTGTTGGCTCAAGAGAGTTGTGGCCCTTTAGGCCGCCATCGCGGGCAAGCCCGCTCCCACATTTGGAATGTGTTCAACCTGTGGGAGCGGGCTTGCCCGCGATGGCGCCGGTGCAGGCGCTAGAGGTGCGGGCGGTTACACGACTTCCAGGCGAATCTTGTTCTGGTTCAACAACTGCACCAGCGCCGGCACCGGCTGCTGATCGGTAACCAGGCAATCAATCAAGCTGATGGGCCCCAGGCGAATCATGGCATTGCGCCCGAACTTGCTGGAGTCCGCCGCCAGGATCACCTTGCGCGCATTGGCAATGATCGCCTGGGAAACCCGCACTTCCTGATAGTCGAAGTCCAGCAGGCTGCCGTCCTCGTCGATGCCGCTGATCCCCACCAGGGCAAAATCGACCTTGAACTGGTTGATAAAGTCCACGCTGGCCTGGCCCACCACGCCGCCGTCGCGGCGCACATTGCCGCCGGTCAGCAGCACGTCGAAGTCGTCCTTGGCGCTGAGCATCATGGCGACGTTGAGGTTATTGGTGATGATCTTCAGGTGGCTGTGGTTGAGCAGCGCCCTGGCGATGGATTCGGTGGTGGTGCCGATATTGATGAACAACGAGGCATGGTCGGGGATCTGGGCGGCAATGGCTTCGCCGATACGCTGTTTTTCATCGCGCATCTGGTCGGCACGCATGGCGTACTCGGTGTTTTCGACGCTGGAGTCATAGGCGGCGCCGCCGTGGTAGCGACGCAGCAGGTTGGCTTCGGCCAGTTGATTGATATCGCGGCGGATGGTTTGCGGGGTCACAACGAACAGCTGCGCCATTTCCTCGATACTGACGTAGCCGCGTTCGCGGACCAGTTCGAGGATTTGCTGCTGACGGGGAGGCAGATTCATGGGGCGTCCTTTGGGCTGCCGTACAAAAAAGTGGCCCATGATGACGCAGGAATCTGCTCCCTGCCAGTTACAACCCTAAGTGGGTCCAGCGCTTGGCTTATTCAGCGCCTTCGTGGGGTTCCCAGTCGCGGGTGCGGCTGACCGCTTTTTTCCAGCCGGCGTAGAGTTTTTCTTTGGCGGGCTCGTCCAGTTGCGGTGCAAATTCGCGCTCGATCACCGCCTTGCCCCGCAACTCTTCCAGGCTGCCCCAGAAACCACAGGCCAGGCCGGCCAGGTAGGCCGCGCCCAATGCTGTGGTCTCGCGCATTTGCGGGCGCTCGACCTGGGTGCCGAGGATGTCGGCCTGGAACTGCATCAGGAAGTTGTTGGCCACGGCGCCGCCGTCCACCCGCAGGGATTTGAGGCGTTCGCCGGAATCCTGCTGCATGGCGTCGAGCACGTCGCGGGTCTGGTAGGCAATCGACTCCAGGGCCGCACGAATAATGTGATCGACCCGTACGCCACGGGTCAGGCCGAACAGCGCGCCACGGGCATAGGGGTCCCAGTACGGAGCGCCCAGGCCGGTGAAGGCCGGCACCAGGTACACGCCGTTGCTGTCCTTGACCTTGTTGGCGAAGTATTCGGTGTCGTGGGCGTCATTGATGATCTTCAGCTCGTCGCGCAGCCACTGCACGGTGGAGCCGCCGTTGAATACCGCGCCTTCCAGGGCGTAGGCCACTTCGCCACGGGGGCCGCAAGCGATGGTGGTCAGCATGCCGTGCTGGGATTTGACCGCCTTGTCGCCGGTATTCATCAGCAGGAAGCAGCCGGTGCCGTAGGTGTTTTTCGCCTGGCCCGGCTCGACACACATCTGGCCGAACAGCGCCGCTTGCTGGTCGCCGGCAATGCCGCCGATGGCAATCCCGCTTTTGGTGCGGCCGTAAATTTCGGAGGAGGACTTAACCTCTGGCAGCATCTCGCGCGGGATGTCCAGCACCTCCAGCATCTTCGCGTCCCACTCCAGGGTGTGGATGTTGAAGAGCATGGTGCGTGAGGCGTTGGTGTAGTCGGTGACGTGGGTCTTGCCGCCGGTGAATTTCCAGATCAGCCAGCTGTCGATGGTGCCGAACAGCAACTCGCCGTTGCGCGCACGTTCGCGGCTGCCTTCGACGTTATCGAGGATCCATTTGAGCTTGGTGCCGGAGAAGTACGGGTCGGTGACCAGGCCGGTGGTGTCGCTGATGTACTGCTCATGGCCGTCGCGCTTGAGCTGCTGGCAGATCTCGGTACTGCGCCGGCACTGCCAGACAATGGCGTTGTAGATCGGGCGGCCGGTGATCTTGTCCCAGACCACTGTGGTTTCACGCTGGTTGGTGATGCCGATGGCGGCGACCTGATCGTGGTGCAGGCCGGCTTGTGCCAGGGCTTCGACCATCACGGCGCTCTGGGTGGCGAAGATTTCCATCGGGTCATGCTCGACCCAGCCGGCTTGTGGGTAATGCTGGACGAATTCGCGCTGGGCGGTGCACACCACGTTGGCATCACGATCAAAGATGATCGCCCGCGAACTGGTGGTGCCCTGATCAAGGGCAATGATGTAGTTCTTATTCTGTGTGTCGGTCATGTCGATTGCCTTGGACGGAAAAAGGAATGGGTCAGTAGCCTGGGCCACAAGGGGCAGGGGGCCCAGGCTAGCGTTTCAGGACGTTCGGGTGTTGCCGTTGGCGGCGGTTTCGGGTGCAACAGTTGTAGCAGGCATTGCGGCGCTGGGCAGATGGCGGGCAATCAACCCACGATAGGCCGCAGCACCGAGGCAGGCACCGACAATCGGTGCAAAGATCGGAATCAAAAAGTAAGGAATATCGCGCCCGCCAGTGAAGGCCATTTCACCCCAGCCGGCGAAAAAGGTCATCAGCTTGGGCCCGAAATCCCGGGCCGGGTTCATCGCAAACCCGGTCAGCGGGCCCATGGCGCTGCCGATCACCGCGATCAGCAAGCCGATCAGCAGTGGGGCCAGCGGGCCACGGGGCAAGCCGTTGTTGTCATCGGTCAGGGCCATGATCACGCCCATCAGGATGGCGGTGATGACCATTTCTACCAGGAATGCCTGGGCCGTATTCAACAGGGCGTGAGGATAGGTGGAAAACACCGAGGCCAGTTCCAGGCTGGCTGCCGAGCCTCGGACCATCTGGTGAGTTTGTTCGTAATCGAAAAACAGGTTGCTGTAGAGCATGTAGACCAGCGCGGCGGAGCAAAAGGCGCCGGCAACCTGGGCGATGATATAGAAGGGCAGTTTGCGCTTGTCGAAATCGGCGAAGAGGCACAGCGCGATACTCACTGCGGGGTTGAGATGAGCCCCGGAAATGCCGGCGCTCAGGTAGATCGCCATGCTCACGCCGATCCCCCAGATAATGCTGATTTCCCACAAGCCAAAGCTGGCACCCGCGACCTTGAGCGCAGCGACGCAACCGGTGCCGAAGAAGATCAGCAGCGCGGTGCCGAGAAACTCGGCCATGCATTGGCTTGAAAGTGAAGGCTGTTGAAGAGCAGTTGTCATTGAAAACCTCGGTTTTTTTTCTTGTCTGGCGCGGTGCCACAACGGGCGGTGCGCGATTTTCACCGTGGCAAGGACCCCCATCCTGGCCACGGCTTACTGCTCGGACACTGTGGATAGATTTCCGCAGTATTCGGAAACGAAAAAATATAGACAAGAAACACCGCTGTCAAAGGTCGAAAGTGAACGGTTGGTCATTTTCAAACTATTAATGTGATGAATGATCGCGGCAACACGGCGACGCAACGGGTGGCAAGCATGGCCAGACTCTGCGCGGATTCGTCGCACAGCCCCCTGCACTAGAGCGTTTTACCTGGGTTTGTCCTAGAATCGGCGGTCTGCTTTTCCACGTCTCCCCCAAGCCTGGAGCCCCCATGACCCCTGCATTGGACTTGTTGAAAAAAGTTCGCGCCGAACATCGTATCCACAGTTACGAACATGACCCCAAGGCGGCCTCTTATGGCCTGGAGGCCGCGGAAAAGTTGAGTCTCGACCCGGCGCGGGTGTTCAAGACCTTGCTCGCCAGCAGTGAAAAAAATGAGTTATTGGTGGCGGTGGTGCCGGTCGTCGGAAGCCTGGATTTGAAGGCCCTGGCGCACGCGGCAGGCGTGAAGAAAGTCGAAATGGCCGACCCGGCGGCGGCGCAGCGCGCGACCGGCTATTTGTTGGGAGGGATCAGCCCGTTGGGGCAGAAGAAGCGCCTGCGCACGTTCATCGATGTGAGCGCGCAGTCTTTTGCGACAATTTTTGTCAGCGCGGGCAGGAGAGGGTTGGAAGTGGAGTTGGCGGCGATGGTGTTGGCCGAACATACCCAGGGGGCATTTGCGCCGATTGGCCGGGCTTGACCTCAATTTGGACGGTGTTGGCGGTCCAAATGTGGGAGCGGGCTTGCTCGCGATGGCGGTGTGTCAGTTGATAGAAAGTTGACTGACACACCGCCATCGCGAGCAAGCCGCTCCCACATGGTGGATTCGGCTTCTTCAGCTGGCGGTGCTATAGCGCCGCACACCGGACTCTATCTGCGCAATCTGCGCCGCCGTGCTCCCCGAGGCCTGGAACAACACCAGGTGCTCGGCCGCCACGCGAATCCCCACTTGCGCCCCTACCAGGTGATCGGCATGGCTGGGGAAAATCGACTCCAACTGGGCGCCGG
Organism: Pseudomonas sp. ICMP 8385; assembly: GCF_002699915.1. Classification (NCBI taxonomy): domain Bacteria; kingdom Pseudomonadati; phylum Pseudomonadota; class Gammaproteobacteria; order Pseudomonadales; family Pseudomonadaceae; genus Pseudomonas; species Pseudomonas sp. ICMP 8385. Next base: position 388,466 of record NZ_LKBY01000001.1, read on the forward strand.
TCGGCAACTGCAAGCGGTACAAGGTCGAGGCGCCCAGGAAGGTCTTGCCGACAATCTGTGCTTTCAAGGCGCTGTCCGGTGCATACACGATGTCATCCGGGCGTAGCAAGACATCCACCGCGCAGCCGGTTGGCCAGGTATAGGCACGATTACCGCGCAATTCGCCCAGTTCGGTACTGACCGATTCCGGCGAGCTCAACTGGCCACGGATAAAGTAACCCTGGCCAATAAAGCTCGCGACATAGGGCGTCAGCGGTTCGTGATAGAGGTTGTAGGGCGTATCCCACTGTTCCAGCCGGCCTTCCTTGAACACGCCGACGTGATCGCTCACGGCAAACGCTTCTTCCTGGTCATGGGTGACCAGGATCGCACTGGTGCCACGGGCCTTGAGGATGTCCCGCACTTCATGGCTGAGCTTGCGCCGCAGTTCACCGTCAAGGTTGGAGAATGGCTCGTCGAGCAGCAGCAATTGCGGTTCCGGTGCCAATGCACGGGCCAGGGCCACGCGCTGTTGCTGGCCACCGGACAGTTCGTGGGGGAAGCGCTTGCCCAGGTTCTTCAGGTTGACCAACTCCAGCAGTTCGGCGACCACGCGCTCTTTGCGCGGGTGTTTGCGAATGCCGAAGCCGATGTTGTCGGCCACGCTGAGATGGGGAAACAGTGCGTAGTCCTGGAACACCATGCCAATGCGACGTTTCTCGGGTGCCAGGGTAAAGCCGGCGCTGGAGATCACTTCGCCCGCCAGGTTGATCTCACCTTCGTGCACCGGCTCAAACCCGGCAATCGCGCGCAGGGTGGTGGTCTTGCCGCAACCCGAGGAGCCCAGCAGGCAACCGATATCGCCGGCGTTGAGGTGCAGGTTGAGGTTCTGCACCACCCGTTGGTCCTGATAGCCGCATGCCAGATTGCGCAGATTCAGCAGAAGTGGCTGGCTCATGCGTGGTGGTACGCCGGCGGCACGAGGAACTCCAGCAGGGCCTTCTGCGCGTGCAGGCGGTTTTCTGCCTGGTCCCAGGCAACAGAGCGTGGGTCGTCCAACAGGTCGAGGCTGATTTCTTCGCCGCGATGGGCCGGCAGGCAGTGCATGAACAGCACATCCGGCGCGGCGAGGTCGAGCAACTCACGGGTAACTTGATACGGCGCAAACAGGGCCAGGCGCTTGGCGGTCTCGTCTTCCTGGCCCATGGAGGTCCAGACGTCGGTGCTCACCAGGTGCGCGCCGATCACGGCGTCTTTCGGGTCGCGCACGATTTGTACGCGGGCGTCGGCCTTGGCCAGGAATTCGGCGCTCGGCTCGTAGCCCTCGGGGCAGGCAATGCGCAGGTGGAAGTCGAACTGGATCGCCGCTTCTATATAACTGTTGCACATATTGTTGCCATCACCGATCCAGGCCACGGTCTTGCCCTGGATCGAGCCGCGATGTTCGAGGAACGTCTGCATATCGGCGAGCAACTGGCACGGATGCAGGTCATCGGACAGCCCGTTGATCACCGGCACCCGCGAGTTGGCGGCAAATTCGGTGAGGGTGCTGTGGGCAAAGGTACGGATCATCACGGCATCGAGCATGCGCGACATGACAATGGCGCAATCGCTGATCGGCTCGCCACGGCCCAGTTGGGTGTCCCGTGGCGACAGAAAGATGGCCTGACCGCCAAGCTGGATCATGCCGGCTTCAAAGGACAGGCGGGTACGGGTGGACGACTTCTCGAAAATCATCCCGAGTACGCGGTTTTTCAAAGGCTCGAACAGTACGCCGCGATTACGCAGGTCTTTAAGCTCAATGCCTCGACGGATCACGCTGACCAGCTCTTCGGGCGTGCAATCCATCAGGGAGAGAAAGTGCCTTGCGCTCATCATTAACTACCTTTTTGCAACAGACCGCAGATACTCAAAGCCTTGTTTATTGTGACAACGGGCGAGACCTGCGGCGAAAGCCGCACGGGGCGACGAAATAGGGGAAGGCGCGATATTGACACTAAATGTCGCGTCTTACCAATAGGCTACGGTTTTTTAGGGGTGTTCAAAGGGGCGGGAATTGCACTTTTGAGGCCTGTTTACGGACAGCAGCGGGTCATTTGTACACTGGCGTCGCGACCTTTTGCAATGCGTGATGACGGCGCCGGACCCGGTTGTGTCGGTTTCCAGGGCGGGGTGGGAGGTTTTTGAAACATTTGCTCATGCTTACCCATGGCCTGGCCTGATGCCCATTGATTCACGGGGCGAACGTTGCTGGCGCCCCTGAGGAGTGCGGCCCATAGTCGGGCCAAAGCCCTAATAAAGAGACTGGCCATGACCAAGACTCTCCATCACCGTGCCTGCCACCTGTGCGAAGCCATTTGCGGCCTGACCCTGGAAACCACCACCTCGGATGATGGCAGCATTGCCATCACCTCGATCAAAGGGGATGCCCAGGACACCTTCAGCCGTGGCCATATCTGCCCCAAGGCTGTGGCCCTGCAGGATATCCAGAACGATCCCGATCGCCTGCACCAACCCATGTTGCGGGTGGGCAGCGAATGGCAGCCGATCCCCTGGGACGAGGCTTTTGCCCTGGTAGCCGAGCGGCTGGCGGGGATCCAGGCGCAGCATGGGCAGAATGCGGTGGCGGTGTACCAGGGCAACCCCAGCGTGCATAACTATGGCTTGATGACCCACAGCAACTACTTCCTCGGGCAGTTGAAGACGCGCAATCGCTTTTCCGCGACGTCCGTGGACCAGTTGCCCCATCACCTCACCAGCCACCTGATGTATGGCCATGGCCTGTTGCTGCCGATCCCGGATATCGACCAGACCGACTTCATGCTGATCCTGGGCGGCAATCCACTGGCCTCCAATGGCAGCATCATGACCGTGCCGGACGTGGAAAAACGCTTGAAAGCCATCCAGGCTCGGGGCGGCCGCGTGGTGGTGGTCGACCCTCGGCGCAGCGAGACGGCGGCCATGGCCGACCAGCATCTGTTTGTGCGCCCCGGTGGCGATGCGGCGTTGCTGTTCGGGTTGCTCAACACGTTGTTCAGCGAGCACCTGACCCGTGACAGCCACTTGCCAGTGGACGGCCTGGACGAGGTGCGCCGCGCCGTCGCGGGCTTGACCGCCGAGGCCATGAGCGCCCGGTGCGCGGTGCCGGCCGAACAGATCCGCCAGTTGGCGCGGGATTTTGCGGCGGCAGACAAGGCGGTCTGCTACGGGCGCATGGGGGTGTCGACCCAGGCATTCGGCACCTTGTGTCACTGGCTGGTGCAGTTGATCAACCTGGTCACCGGTAACCTGGACCGGGTCGGCGGCGCCTTGTGTACCGAACCTGCGGTGGACCTGGTGGCGGCCACCTCCGGTGGGCACTTCAACCGTTGGCAGAGCCGGGTGTCCGGGCGCCCGGAATACAGCGGCGAGCTGCCGGTGTCGGCCCTGGCCGAAGAAATGCTCACCGAGGGCGAAGGACAAATCCGTGCACTGGTGACGGTGGCCGGTAACCCGGTGTTGTCCACCCCCAACGGGCGGCAACTGGAGCAGGCCCTGGATGGCTTGGCGTTCATGGTCAGCGTGGACCTGTATATCAACGAAACCACCCGTTATGCCGACCTGATCCTGCCATCGACCTCGGCCCTGGAAAACGACCACTACGACACCACGTTCAATATGTTTGCGGTGCGTAATGTCACGCGCTTCAACCGGGCGATTCTGCCCAAGCCCGAGGGGGCGTTGCACGACTGGGAGATTTTCGTCGGCCTGGCCCAGGCGTTTGCGGCCCGCACCGGCCACCCGCTCAAGCCGACCCTGGCACCGGCGCAGATGATTGACCTCGGCCTGCGGGCGGGGGCCTATGGCGACGCCTCCACGCACAAGCTGTCGGTGGCGATGCTGGCCGAACATCCCCATGGCCTGGACCTGGGGCCACTGAAGGCCAACCTGGCCGGGCGCTTGAAAACCGCCAGTGGTCGGGTGCAGGCAGCACCGGCAGTGATCCTGGCGGACCTGGCGCGGTTTGCCGCCTTACCGCTGCCCAAGGTCGATGAGTTGCTGTTGATCGGCCGCCGGCACGTACGCAGCAATAATTCATGGATGCATAACTATCACCGGCTGGTGAAGGGCAAGCCGCGGCATCAACTGCTGATGCACCCGGATGACCTCGCCAGTCGCCAGCTCAGTGACGGGCAGCGGGTGCGGGTCAGTTCGCGGATCGGCATGATCGAAGTGCAAGTGCAGGCCAGCCTGGAGATGATGCCCGGCGTGGTCAGCCTGCCCCACGGCTGGGGTCATGACCGCCCGGGCGTGCACATGAGCATTGCCAGCGCGCAGCCGGGGGCCAGTGCCAACGACCTGACGGATGAACGGCAGTTGGACGAGTTGTCGGGCAACGCGGCGTTGAACGGTGTGCCGGTGCAGGTCGCGGCGGCGTGACGCAGTGAGTCTGTCGGGGAGCCCGAGCACCACGCTGGGATTTTGCGTTACAATGCGCCACCGTGCCGACCTGTGAGTCGCAAAGTTCCAGCCGAGGTGTTCCATGGATATCATCGAAACGATTAAAGAGCAGATTGCTAACAACACCATTCTGCTTTACATGAAGGGCGCACCGAATGCCCCGCAGTGCGGCTTCTCCGCAAAGGCCTCCCAGGCCGTGATGCAGTGTGGCGAAAAGTTCGCCTACGTCGATATCCTGCAAAACCCGGAAATCCGCGCCAACCTGCCCAAGTACGCCAACTGGCCTACTTTCCCACAACTGTGGGTAGCCGGTGAGCTGGTCGGCGGTAGCGACATCATCACCGAAATGGCGGCTGATGGTTCGTTGCAGGCGCTGATCAAGGACGCTGCCGAAAAAGCGGCGGCCAAGACCGAAGCGTAACTGGCGCACAATAAAAAGCCCCGCTTCTCATGCGAGAGCGGGGCTTTTTTGTGCCTGATGTTTACCGGCAGGCGATGGGTTACTCACCCATCTGCGATTGCAGGTAGTTCTCCAGGGTCACTTTGTCGATCAGGCCAACTTGGGTTTCCAGCCAGTCGATATGTTCTTCCTGGTCTTCCAGGATATCTTCCAGCAGTTCGCGGCTACCGAAGTCGCCCTTGGTTTCGCAGTGAGCGATGGCGGCCTTGAGGTCGGCATGGCTCTTGCGCTCGAAGCCCAGGTCGCTGTTGAGCATTTCCAGGGTGTGCTCGCCGATGTTCAGCTTGCCCAGGTCCTGGACGTTCGGCAGGCCTTCGAGGAACAGGATGCGCTTGATCAGCGCGTCTGCGTCCTTCATGGCCTTGATCGATTCCTTGTACTCACGCTTGCCGAGCTTTTCCAGGCCCCAATCGTCATACATGCGGGCATGCAGGAAGTACTGATTGATCGCGACCAGTTCATTGGCAAGGATTTTGTTGAGTTGCTGGATGACTGAGATGTCGCCTTTCATGATTGGGGTCCTGCCCTGTGTTCGTTGTATATAGGGCGGAGTTTGAGCGGCACAATGACGAGTGTCAAACCTAAGTTATTGAATAATAAATGAAAATTAATCGGAATAAGAATGTTTGTGTTCCGCGTCTTGGCGCTAACTGTTTGAATTACAGGCATAAAAAAACCGGACACTAAGTCCGGTTCTTTAAAACACGTCAAATTAGGCGTGTGTAAATTCTGCCGAGTAGGGGATCGCGGCCTGGGCCACCTGCAGCTTTGTCAGGGTTTCCCGTACCACTTGCTTGGCAAGGCAGGCACATTTGCCGCATTGGCTGGCAACGCCGGTGGTTTCACGCACTTCTTTGTAGCTGCAGCAACCTTCATAGATCGCTTCGCGGATTTGTCCGTCGGTGACGCCAGTGCAGAGGCAGACATACATAAGGGAGAACCATCGCGGTTTAAGGCTTAAGTGCGATGGATCTTAATGTTAACGAGAATGATTGTCAAAGTGCTTTCTCAAACCGTTGCCTGCCATGGGGCCCTCACTGACGAACGGTTTTTTTCAGGTATGATGGTCGGTCTTTACGAAGCGTGATCGCGTCACAGGCCTGTCGTCAATGCACGGCAGACTCAAGGGCGGTCCATTTACTTCAATTACCATCAGGAGATAACCCATGAGCGTACTCGTCGGCAAACAAGCCCCGGATTTCGACGTCCCGGCCGTCCTCGGCAATGGCGAAATCGTTGACAGCTTCAAGCTGTCTGAAGCCATCAAAGGTAAATACGGCCTGGTGTTCTTCTACCCGCTGGACTTCACCTTCGTCTGCCCATCCGAGCTGATCGCCCTGGATCACCGCATGGACGATTTCAAGGCGCGTAACGTTGAAGTGGTTGCCGTTTCCATCGACTCCCATTTCACCCACAACGCCTGGCGCAACACCGCCATCAATGATGGCGGCATCGGCAAAGTCAAATACACCATGGCTGCCGACATGAAGCACGACATTGCCAAGGCCTACGACGTTGAGTCCGAAGGCGGCGTGGCTTTCCGTGGCGCGTTCCTGATCGACGACAAGGGCGTTGTGCGCTCGCAGATCATCAACGACCTGCCGCTGGGCCGTAACATGGAAGAGCTGATCCGCCTGGTCGACGCTCTGCAATTCCACGAAGAGCATGGCGAAGTCTGCCCGGCCAACTGGAAAAAAGGCGACAAAGGCATGAACGCTTCGCCAGCAGGTGTTGCGGCTTACCTGACCGAGAACGCTGGCAAGCTGTAAGCCAGGTTCGCGGTGAAAAAAAACCGGCCTGAGAGGGCCGGTTTTTTTATGCGCGGGATTTAGCGATGTAATCAGTCGCTGAAGTCTTCCCAGCCGCCCATCTGTTTCCAGCGGTTGACGATGCCGCAGAACAGGTCGGCGGTCTTCTCGGTGTCGTAGCGAGCCGAGTGGGCCTCACGGCCGTCGAAGTCAATACCGGCTGCCTGACATGCCTTGGCCAGTACGGTCTGGCCATAAGCCAGGCCAGCCAGGGTGGCGGTGTCAAAGCTGGAGAATGGGTGGAACGGGTTGCGCTTCATGTCCAGGCGCGCCACGGCGGCGTTGAGGAAGCCCAGGTCGAAGCTGCTGTTGTGGCCGACCAGGATCGCGCGTTTGCAGCCGTTGGCCTTCAAGGCCTTGCGTACGCCACGGAAGATGTCGGTCAAGGCCGTTTCTTCGCTGACGGCCATGCGCAACGGATGGTCGAGCTTGATTCCGGTGAACTCCAGGGCCGCGGCTTCGATATTGGCGCCTTCAAACGGCTCGACGCGGAAGAAATGGGTGTGTTCGGGATACACAAAACCCTGTTCGTCCATGCCGATGGTAGTCGCGGCAATTTCCAGCAGTGCATCGGTGGCGCAATTGAAGCCGCCGGTTTCTACGTCGATAACGACAGGCAGATAGCCGCGAAAGCGCTCGGCCATCGGGTGGCGCGAACCGCCGCCACCGTGTTCCTGTTCGTCGTCGTAATGGTCTTCACTCACGGGTGTTCCTCCAGCAGGCGCCAGCGCAGTGTTTCACCGGCGCGCAGCGGGATAACGGTCAGCTCGCCAAATGGCAGGCTGGTGGGGGCGGTCCAGTCTTCACGGACCAGGGTAATACGGTCGGTATTCGCCGGCAGGCCGTAGAAACGCGGGCCATTGAGGCTGGCGAAGGCCTCGAGTTTGTCCAGGGCGTTGCGCGCCTCGAAGGCTTCGGCGTACAGCTCGATCGCCGCATAGGCGGTGTAGCAGCCAGCACAGCCACAGGCCGCTTCTTTGGCATGCTGGGCGTGGGGCGCCGAGTCGGTGCCGAGGAAGAATTTCGCGCTGCCACTGGTGGCGGCATCGAGCAACGCCACCTGGTGGGTGTTGCGCTTGAGGATCGGCAGGCAATAGAAGTGCGGCCGGATCCCGCCCACCAACATGTGATTGCGGTTGTACAGCAGGTGATGCGCGGTGATGGTCGCGCCGACGTTGGCCGAAGCCTCGGTGACGAACTGCACGGCGTCTGCGGTGGTGATGTGCTCGAACACCACCTTGAGGGTCGGAAACAGCTCGACCACACGGCGCATGTGTTCGTCGATAAAGATCTTCTCACGATCGAACACATCGACATCGCCCCGGGTCACTTCCCCGTGGATCAGCAGCGGCATGCCCACTTCGGCCATGGCTTCGATGGCGGGCAGGATCTTGTCGATACTGGTCACGCCGGAGTCGGAGTTGGTCGTGGCACCGGCCGGGTACAGCTTGGCGGCATGCACGAAACCGCTGGCCTTGGCCGCGCGGATTTCGGCGGGCTGGGTGCGGTCGGTCAGGTAGAGCACCATCAACGGTTCAAAGCGGCTGCCGGCCGGTCGTGCAGCGAGGATGCGCTGGCGATAGGCGTCGGCTTCTGCGGCATTGCGTACCGGAGGTACCAGGTTAGGCATGATGATGGCGCGGCCAAACGTGCGCGCTACATCGGCCACGGTTTGGGGCAACGCAGCACCATCGCGAAGATGAATATGCCAGTCGTCGGGACGCAGCAGGGTCAGGCGGTCGGACATTGGGGATTCCAGGCGGGTCAATCTGGTGGGAATGCTACCGGAAAAGACTCTTGCAGGCACTCGCTATCAAGTTTTGCAGGGCGTGACCGATATCCCTGGGTATGCCTTAACGATGTATGACGCCTTGTTGTGTTGTAGAAACCAGTGGAGCCTCCCGTGCGCCAGCAATATCTAGCCCTGCTCAGCGTGTTCGCCAGCCTGCCCGCGATGGCCCTGACGTTCCAGACGCGCCTGGAAAATATTGAGTGGAAGGTGGAAGGCGACAAGTTCGAGTGCCGCTTGAGCCAGCCAATCACCGATTTTGGCTCGGGTGAGTTCGTGCGCCGGGCCGGCGAGCAGGCGACATTCCGTCTCAAAGCCTATAACAGTGCGCTGGGCGTTGGCTCCGCAACACTATTGGCGGCGGCTGCGCCGTGGCAGCCCGGGCGCGGTGATATCAACCTCGGTGCCGTGCGGGCAGGCAGCGGCGATGTGTTGTTCAACAGCTCCCAGGCCCAGGCTGGGCGTCTGTTCAATGGCTTGCTCGATGGCCGCAGCCCCACCGTGCGCCACTATTCCCGGGATGGCGGCTATTCGGAAATCCGCTTGCTGCCGGTGCGCTTCAACAAGGCCTACAGCGATTACCAGTTATGTACCGCGAAATTGCTGCCGATGAATTTCGAGCAGGTCAAGCAGGCTGAAGTCGGCTTTCCGGGCGGCGGTATCGACCTGGATCCGGCCGCCAAGGCCAAGTTGATGGTGATGCTTGAGTTCATCAAGGCCGACCCTACCGTCAACCATATCGAACTGGACGGCCATTCGGACAACAGCGGCAATCGCCTGACCAATCGCGACCTGTCCCGCCGTCGCGGCCTGGCCGTGATGGACTTCTTCAAGGCCAACGGCATCCCCGAGTCGCAGATCGTGCTGCGTTTCCACGGTGAACGTTACCCCCTGGTGCCCAATACCAATCCAGCCAACCGGGCGAAGAACCGGCGGGTGAATATCCACCTCGACCGCGTGCCGGCTCCCGAGAAACCGGCCCCCCAGGCCACGGCCCCGGCGAATGCGGCGGCGACCTCTTAGGTGCGGCCATTCGTCGCTCGCCCGACATAATCTGTCGCTTTATCTTCATTTGCTGTCGCGCCCCTGTAATTTCACGGTTTTGATCGGTAGAATCGACGCCTTTCCGTAAAACCCCGTGGAGTGATGGCATGGCCGACGTAAACAAGGTCGTTCTCGCGTATTCCGGCGGCCTGGACACTTCGGTGATCCTCAAGTGGCTGCAGGATACTTATAACTGTGAAGTGGTGACCTTTACCGCTGACCTGGGTCAGGGCGAAGAGGTCGAACCTGCACGAGCCAAGGCGCAAGCCATGGGCGTCAAAGAGATCTACATTGACGACCTGCGCGAAGAATTCGTCCGCGATTTCGTTTTCCCGATGTTTCGCGCCAACACTGTCTACGAAGGCGAGTACCTGCTGGGTACTTCCATCGCACGTCCGCTGATTGCCAAGCGCCTGATCGAAATTGCCAACGAAACCGGCGCAGACGCCATTTCCCATGGCGCCACCGGCAAGGGCAACGACCAGGTGCGTTTCGAGCTGGGTGCCTATGCCTTGAAGCCAGGCGTAAAAGTGATTGCTCCCTGGCGTGAATGGGACCTGCTGTCCCGTGAAAAGCTGATGGATTACGCTGAAAAGCACGCCATCCCGATCGAACGCCACGGTAAGAAAAAGTCCCCGTACTCGATGGACGCCAACCTGCTGCACATCTCCTATGAAGGTGGCGTGCTGGAAGACACCTGGACCGAGCACGAAGAAGACATGTGGAAGTGGACCGTCTCCCCGGAGAACGCTCCCGACAAGCCGCAGTACCTGGAACTGACCTACCGCAACGGCGACATCGTCGCGCTGGACGGCGTCGAAATGACCCCGGCCACCGTGCTGGCGACCCTCAACCGTATCGGTGGCGAACACGGTATCGGTCGCCTGGACATCGTGGAAAACCGCTACGTGGGCATGAAGTCCCGTGGCTGCTACGAAACCCCGGGCGGCACTATCATGCTGCGCGCTCACCGCGCCATCGAGTCCATCACCCTGGACCGCGAAGTGGCTCACCTCAAGGATGAGCTGATGCCCAAGTACGCCAGCCTGATCTACACCGGCTACTGGTGGAGCCCTGAGCGCCTGATGCTGCAACAGATGATCGATGCTTCCCAGGTCCACGTGAACGGTGTTGTGCGCTTGAAGCTGTACAAGGGCAACGTGATCGTTACCGGGCGCAAGTCTGATGAGTCGCTGTTCGATGCCAACATCGCGACCTTTGAAGAGGATGGCGGTGCCTACAACCAGGCCGACGCCGCCGGCTTCATCAAACTCAACGCACTGCGCATGCGCATTGCGGCCAACAAGGGCCGCAAGTTGTTCTGAAGTGCCTGAAGCCGCATAAAGAATGGCCCCTCGAAAAGGGGCCGTTTTTTTGCCTGTAATTCAGGGTGCCCGGTTTCGTTTATCAATGTTTAATGTTTTTCTGAAGTTTGAGGTTGTTACTGTTTATTATTTTGGCTTTTGATTTTTGTATCTGGAAGTTGGCGTTTTAAGCGTGCGGCATTGTTTGTGTTTGAAATCATTCGTTTATTGAGTAGGAAAGATGACGGGTTCAATTTTATTTGTAGAAATATCTGTCAGATGATTCTAGGTATTGTTAGTCGCTGTTACACCAAGGGAACTTTTTTGGAGGCGGTTTTTCGGCGCCATCACACCCTGGGTGTAACCCGTGCAAGGGGCATTTCCTGAAGATAGCGTGCGGTCTGTTTACTTTTCCGGGGTTGGTGGTGCTTTTTTTGATCAAAATATGTTTGCCCACGGAAAGTTCTGAAAGGCTGAACAATAACCGACACATCCATATAGGCGTTTTTTTGTAGGCTTATTCTTATAACTTTGTGGGTTGGGTCTCTGCTTGTTATTACTTGGGGGGGAGTGCTATGCCAAGGAGGAAACGACTAGGCTATTGTGCGGGTTCTGAATAATTCGAACAGCGAAATTGGACTTGCCCATGAATAAAGTGCTGATCGTGGATGATCATCCCGTCATTCGCCTTGCTGTACGCATGCTAATGGAGCGTCATGGTTATGAGGTCGTTGCAGAGACCGATAACGGAGTCGACGCATTGCAACTAGCGCGGGAGCATATGCCGGATATTGTCATCCTGGATATTGGAATTCCCAAACTTGACGGTTTGGAAGTTATTTGTCGCTTGTCTTCCACAAAGCAGGCGCAACCCTTCAAGGTGTTGGTGCTGACGTCACAGGCGCCAGGTCACTTTTCCATGCGCTGCATGCAGGCGGGCGCAGCGGGCTATGTGTGCAAGCAGCAGGATCTCACTGAGTTGCTGAGCGCGATCAAGGCGGTGCTGTCTGGCTACAGCTACTTCCCCAACCAGGCACTCAACTCGGTGCGTTCCACCCAGGGCAACACCAGCGAAGCGGATATGGTCGAGCGGCTCTCAGGCCGGGAGATGATGGTGTTGCAGCAACTGGCCCAGGGGAAAACCAACAAGGAAATCGCCGACGGCATGTTCCTCAGCAACAAAACCGTGAGCACCTACAAGACGCGCTTGTTGCTCAAGCTCAATGCCCGGTCCCTGGTGGACCTGATCGAGCTCGCCCAGCGTAACGGCCTGGTTTAGGAAGCAGGGAGCAACAGGCAGGAAAAGCCTCCAGAGCGGAGGCTTCTGTGTGATCGCTTGGCTAGAGATCGAAATCGTAATCGGCCAACTGTTTTTGCAAGCGTCGTTCTTCCAGCAGGTTGTCGATGGTGCGGCGTTTGCTCAAATTGGTCTTGGCTACTTCTACAGGTGCATCGACTGTCTCTTCAGTGTCTGCGGCAACAAAGTCGTCTTCTACATCCAATTGTTCTTTGCCAGTGCTCATAAGGTTAACTCCAGGCTAAGACTGCCGTTGGCGCTCCTTATATCGACAATCGTGCACCGGGTAAAAAAGATTTTTTCAATCGACTGATCAATAAAATCAATGATTGCTCAATCGTCCGACGTCTTTTCCTTGTATTCACACAAATCTTCGATGCGACAGCTGCCACAGCGTGGTTTGCGAGCCTGGCACACATAACGGCCGTGCAGGATCAGCCAGTGGTGAGAGTCGAGCAGGTAAGGTTTGGGTACAAACTTCATCAATTGCTTCTCCACCTCCACCACATTTTTGCCGGGCGCCAGCCCTGTGCGGTTGCTGACGCGGAAAATGTGGGTGTCCACCGCCATGGTCAATTGGCGAAACGCCGTATTGAGCACCACATTGGCCGTTTTGCGGCCTACGCCGGGCAGCGCCTCAAGCGCTTCGCGGGTCTGGGGCACTTCACCGCCATGCAGCTCCACCAGCAATCGGCAGGTTTCAATGACGTTTTTCGCCTTGCTGTTGTACAAACCAATGGTCTTGATGTACTGCGACAGCCCTTCAACCCCCAGGGCATGGATCGCGGCGGGGGTGTTGGCCACGGGAAACAGCTTGGCCGTGGCCTTGTTGACGCCCACATCCGTCGATTGCGCAGACAGGATCACGGCAATCAGCAACTCGAACGGCGATGCGTAGGCCAGTTCGGTCTTGGGCTCCGGGTTGTCCTCGTGAAACCGACGAAAGATCTCCAGGCGTTTTGCGGCATTCATGGGGCGAGCGGTTCCTTCAATGGGGTGTGCGGCGTTGGGTCCAGGCCTGCCACCCGGCAAGCAGCAATCCGAGCAGGATAAACCCTGTGGGGGCGAGAGTGGCAATACCGCTGCCGGGCAACAAGCGTAAAAGGGTGATGGCCGCCAGCAGTCCGGCGGATATCGCGAACAGTTGAAGCCGTGCCCTGCGCGGGTTGGCGGCGAACGGGCGGTCATGTTCAAGCAGTACGCATTGCACGCCGATCAACGCCAGGTATGCCCCCAGGCCTGTAGACGGCGCAAAGGCCAGGGCCTGGGCCACCAAGTGTGCACAACTGGCCCAGGTGGTGGCCAGCAATACATTGGCCGTCAGCCACCCATGAGCACTGAGGCGATTGCGCACCCAGCCACAGCTCCAGCCATGCAGCGTCATGGTCAGTGCCCACAACCCCCAGAATATGGCGGCGCCCGCCGGGGTGGCACTGACCCCCAGCAGCGCAGGCAGCCATAACAGGCTGGCGAGGGCGAATGGCTTAGTCATGGCCGGTGGGCTCCAGCAGGGCCTGGCGATGCTCGTCAAAATACCGCAAGGCATCGTGGATGGCGTTGATCACTGCGCGGGAGGTGATGGTCGCGCCGGCCAGTTGGTCGAATTGGCCGCTGTCTTTCTTCAATGCCCAGGCTTGTGGATTTCCCCGCGACAGCCCCTTGAATGAGGCCAGCCACGCATTGCCGGGCTCGCCAATATGCCCGCCCAGTGTCGGTGTTTCTGCGTGCGCCAGGGTCTTTACCCCGAGCAGCCTGGCGTTGCGGTCGATGGCAATCAGTAATTCGATACGCCCACCATAACCATTGACCTGCGAGCGCAGCACGACGGCATTGGGTGTGCCGGCCAAGGTCGCAAGATAACCCCCCAGCAGTTGGCTGTTGTCCAGCAGGCCCGAGGTGATGCCGAGGGGGTGCTCCAGCGGTTGATTGTCATAACTGCCGGCGGGCAGCACATCCAGCAACGCCCGACTTTGCATCTCACGCTGCTGCGCGGCAATGGGCTTGGCCGTCAACTGTTGCAGGCCAAGGGTCAGGCCCGCCGCGCCGACGGCGATCAGCAGCACGCTCAAGGCTTGAGAGCTGCGCTTCATGCCGCCACCGCCTGCGGTCGCGTCCAGCGCTCCAGTGCCGGCACTGCCAGGTTCATCATCAGCACGGCGAACGCCACGCCATCCGGGTAGCTGCCCCAGGTGCGGATCAGGTAGGTCAGCAGGCCCACCCCCACGCCAAACAGCAGGCGCGCCCGCGCATTTCTTGCGCCCGACACCGGTTCGGTGATGATAAAGAACGCCCCGAGCATGCTGGCCCCGGTCAGCAGGTGAAACAGCGGTGAGCCATGGGAGTCCGAACCCGAGCCGTTCCAGCACAGCAGGCTGATCACGAACAGGCTGGCGAGCATGCCCACCGGTGCATGCCAACTGAAGACCCGTTGTTGCAGCAAGAAGAGGCCGCCGGCGAGAAACGCCAGGTTTACCCACTCGCTGCCTTTGCCGGCGACCTGGCCGAATGCCGGGTGGCGGGCAAACAGCTCATCGATGGTCAGGCTGTTATTGACGCGCAAGGCATCCAGCGCCGTGGCCCGGGCCCAGGCATCGGCGGTTTCGCCGTGCAGGCCGAACACCTGTTGCAGGCCGGCCAGCAGGTCCAGGCCGTGGGACGCGGGCCAATGGGTCATTGGCTGGGGAAAGGCCAGCAGCATCAGCGCATAGCCGAGCATGGCCGGGTTGAAGGGGTTCTGCTGGCCGCCATACAGGTGTTTACCCAGCAGCAAGCCACTGCTGACGGCGCCCAGGCATAACCACCACGGGCAGTAAGGTGGCAGCGCCAGCGCCAGCAGCACTGCGCTGACCAGGCCGCTGAGGTCACCGGCGCGCTGGCCGCGCAGCCGGCGCACACCGCCTTCGACGGCCCATGCACAGGTGCAGGCCAGCAACAGGTTGATCAACACGCCCCAGCCATACAACCAGAACAGCACCAGCACCCCAGGTAGTGTCGCCAGCAGCAGGCGCTGCATGGCGTATTGCTGGCGATCAACCACCTCAGGCGCTGACATAGGTGTCTACTTGCCGTTGGGCGTCATCCAGGCGCCGCCGGGCCTCCACCAACTCGGCGGCACTGCTGGCGGGTTGGCGTTCGAGTTTGCTCAGGTCGGCGCGGGCATAGGCCAGGGCGGTCTTCAGCTGGCGCAGTTGGCTGTCGATGGGGCGTTTCTCGACACGTTGCAAATCGGGCCTGGGCTGCTCGGAGCTTTCCTCTGCCGCATGCAAGGCCTGTTCAGCGGTGGCCAGGGCTGCGCCCAGGGTGGCTAGTTGTTCGGCATCGGCCATCGCGTCCTGGGCTTTTTTCAGCTCGGCGCGGCGCATGGCCAGTTGGATTTTGGCGCGCTTGAGCGCTGGATCTTTATGGGGCTGCTGGATCGCGGCTGGTGGGGCGTTCGTTTCAAGGGCGGCCAACGCCTGTTCGGCGGATTCAAATTGCTGTTGCAGGATGATCAACTGCGACTGCTGCTCAAAGGTTGGCGGGTGACCAAAGGCTTTCAGGGATTTGTGCAGTTGTGCCCGGCTCATCGCCAGGTTGATCTTGGCCTTTTTGAGCGCGGCGTCGATATCGGCGGCTTTTTGTGCGCGCACGCGTTCGATGGCGGCCTGCAACGGGTTGCTGTTGACCTCTTCGCTGGGGGCCGGGCGTTTGTTGCGGGCCAGGCGTTCCGCCAGTTTGCGCTCTTGCTCGCGGTGCAGCCGCGCATTGCGCTGCTCGAAGCGACGTCGGGCGCGGTCACGCTTGGTCGTGCGCGCCTGGCGCTCCTCGGCGGTGCTGGCATAGCCCGCGACAATCGGCAGCACCGTGGCCAGGGGCAGCGGTAGCATGTCGATGCAATCCACCGGGCAGGGCGCGACACACAAGTCGCAGCCGGTGCATTCATCCACGATCACGGTGTGCATCAACTTGGCCGCGCCGACGATGGCATCCACCGGGCAGGCCTGGATGCACTTGGTGCAACCGATGCACTCGGCTTCACGGATAAAGGCAATCTGCGCGGGGGCTTCCCCACGGGTGCTGTCTAGCTCCAGGGGCACCAGGTTCAACAGCTGCGCCAGCTCGGCGATGGTTTCGGTGCCGCCTGGCGGGCACTTGTTGATGGCTTCGCCCTGGGCGATGCCTTCGGCGTAGGGTTTGCAGCCCGGGTGCCCGCATTTGCCGCATTGGGTCTGGGGCAGCAGGGCGTCGATACGTTGAATCAGGCTCATGGTTTGATCATTGCGTTTAAGCCCAGCAACGCCACGGCCATCAGCCCGGCACTGAACAGGTCCACGGGCAGGCCTTTGAAGGGCTGGGGGATATCGTTATGGTCTATGCGCTGGCGCAAATCGTTGAACAGGCTGAGAGTCAACCAGAACGCCGGGCCGATGCCCAGGCTATAGATCAGTTGGCTGGTATTGCCAGGGCCCAGGAGTACCACGCTGAGCACGCCGGCGTTAGCCAGCAGCGGCACCCACAACCCGTCGAAGGGCAGTGCGGGCACGCGGCGGGACAGTGCATTCAGCAAGGGCTGGCTCAACAGGATTGCCACGGGCACATAGGCAAACAGCCATAACGCGTCCAGCGCCAAGGGTTGCAACACAAAGTGAAGCAGCAGGTCGCTGGAAACTCCGCTGAAGGTGACCAGAAGTGTGGTCGCCAACCCCAGGGCATGCATCCGCCGTCGCTCCAGGGGCCGATCTCCAGGCAGCGCCAGACGCAGCAGGTAATGGCTGATCAGGGCGGCGCAGAGAAGGGCGACAAGCAGTTCGGTCATGGTCGGGCCGGTTAAGCAAACAGGGCCTGATTATCCGGCAAGCAGGGAGAGGGTACTAGCGCAAACCGCCCTGTCGCGGCCAATCACCGCGACAGGGCACTTCGGGTTACTTGATGCGCTGGCCAGGCTTGGCGCCGCTGTCCGGGCTGAGCAGGTAGATTTCCTCGCCGCCGGGACCGGCTGCCATCACCATGCCTTCGGAGATGCCGAACTTCATTTTGCGTGGCTTGAGGTTGGCAATCATCATGGTCAGGCGACCATCGAGCTTGGACGGGTCCGGGTAAGCACTCTTGATCCCGGAGAACACGTTGCGTTGCTCGTCACCGATATCCAGGGTCAGGCGCAACAGCTTGTCGGCGCCTTCCACGGCTTCGGCCTTGATGATCAAGGCCACCCGCAGGTCCACGGCGGCAAAGGCGTCGAAGTCGATTTCCGGCGACAACGGGTCCTTGGCCAACTCGCCATTGCCGGCGGGGGCGGCTTCGCCGGTGTCGGTCTGGCTGGCGGTCAGGTCTTCCTTGGAGGCATCCGTCATGGCCTGCACCTTGACCGGGTCGATACGGGTCATCAATGGCTTGAATTCATTGAGCTGATGATTGTTGAGCAGGCTGGCGTGGTCATTCCAGGTCAGTGGCGCAACGTTGAGGAAGGCCTCGGCGTCGGCGGCCAGCAACGGTAGCACCGGCTTGAGGAAGATCACCAACTGGCGGAACAGGTTGATGCCGGTGGCGCAGATGGCCTGGACTTCATCCTGCTTGCCTTCCTGCTTGTTCAGCGACCACGGTGCCTTGTCGGCGATCCAGGCGTTGGCGCGGTCGGCCAGGCCCATGATCTCGCGCATGGCGCGGGCAAAGTCGCGGGCCTCATAGGCATCGGCGATGCTTGGCGCGGCGGCCAGGAAGGCGTCGGTCAGCTCCGGTGCGGCGTTGACCGGTACCATCAGGCCGGCGTTGCCCTTGTGGATAAACCCGGCGCAACGGCTGGCGATGTTGACCACCTTGCCCACCAGGTCCGAGTTGACCTTCTGTACGAAGTCTTCCAGGTTCAGGTCCAGGTCGTCGACGCCACGGCCCAGCTTGGACGCGTAGTAGTAGCGCAGGTATTCCGGCGACAGGTGGTCCAGGTAGGTGCGGGCCTTGATAAAGGTGCCACGGGACTTGGACATTTTCTGCCCGTTGACCGTCAGGTAGCCGTGCACGGCGATGCCGGTCGGCTTGCGGTAGCCCGAACCTTCGAGCATCGCCGGCCAGAACAGGGCGTGGAAGTTGACGATGTCCTTGCCGATGAAATGGTACAGCTCGGCGGTGGAGTCCTTGCCCCAGAACGCGTCGAAGTCCAACTCTGGCGTGCGGTCGCAGAGGTTCTTGAAGCTCGCCATGTAGCCGATCGGCGCGTCCAGCCACACATAGAAGTACTTGCCCGGCTCATCGGGGATCTCGAAGCCGAAATACGGCGCATCGCGGGAGATATCCCACTGTTGCAGGCCGGCATCCAGCCATTCGGCGATCTTGTTCGCCACGGCGTCCTGCAGGGTGCCGCTGCGGGTCCAGGTTTGCAGCATCTCCTGGAAATCCGGGAGCTTGAAGAAGAAGTGCTGGGAATCCTTGAGCACCGGGGTGGCGCCCGAGATCGCCGACTTCGGATCCTTCAGGTCGGTGGGCGCGTAGGTGGCGCCGCATTTTTCGCAGTTGTCGCCGTACTGGTCTTCGGTGCCGCATTTGGGGCAGGTGCCCTTGATGAAGCGGTCGGCCAGGAACATTTTCTTTTCCGGGTCGAAATACTGGGTGATCGAGCGGGTGGCGATGTGCCCGGCATCCCGCAGCTTCAGGTAGATCTGGCTCGACAGCTCACGGTTTTCTTCGGCGTGGGTCGAGTGGAAGTTGTCGAAATCCACCAGGAACTCGGCAAAGTCGGCGCTGTGTTCAGCCTGGACGTTGGCGATCAGTTGTTCCGGGGTGATGCCTTCCTTTTCGGCGCGCAACATGATGGCCGAACCGTGGGCGTCGTCCGCGCAGACATAAATGCATTGATTGCCGCGATGCTTCTGGAAGCGCACCCACATATCGGTCTGGATGTACTCAAGCATATGGCCAAGATGGATGGAACCATTGGCATAGGGCAGGGCGCTGGTGACGAGGATCTTGCGTGGCTCGGACATGGGGCTCGGCTACTTGATGAAACGGAGGTCGGCCACTATAAAGCGCCGGCAAATTTATTTCACCCCGTGAGGCTGTTTCAGGGTTTTCCAATGTTGCGAAAGCATGCCCCTCAAGCGTTGGAACGGTTAGGATAGCCGCCTGTTTTAGTCTGTCTTTTCCGGGAGTAGCCCATGAGCGCCGTCAATCGCGCAGCGGTGGAAGCCGTTCTTCGCCAGTACACCGACCCCTATCTGAACCAGGACCCGGTCAGCGCCGGCTGTGTCCGGGCCATTGATGTGCAGGGCGACCAGGTCACGGTCCAGCTTGAACTGGGCTACGCGGCAGGTCTGTTCAAGAGTGGTTGGGCACAGATGCTGCAAATGGCCATTGAAGGCCTGGACGGCGTGCGCTCGGCCAAGGTCGACATCCAATGCGTGATCGCTGCGCACAAGGCCCAGGCGCAGATCCCGGGCCTGGCCAACGTCAAGAACGTGGTGGCCGTGGCGTCCGGCAAGGGTGGCGTGGGCAAATCGACCACCGCGGCCAACCTGGCCCTGGCCCTGGCCCGGGAAGGGGCGCGCGTGGGCATCCTCGACGCGGACATCTATGGTCCCAGCCAGGGCGTGATGTTTGGCATTGCCGAAGGTTCGCGGCCGAAGATCAAGGACCAGAAGTGGTTCGTGCCGATCCAGGCCCATGGTGTGGAAGTCATGTCGATGGCCTTCCTGACCGATGACAACACGCCGATGGTGTGGCGCGGGCCCATGGTCTCCGGGGCTTTGATGCAACTGGTGATGCAAACCGACTGGGGCAACCTGGATTACCTGGTGATCGATATGCCGCCAGGCACCGGCGATATCCAGCTGACCCTGGCGCAAAAAGTGCCGGTGGCCGGGGCGGTGATCGTTACCACGCCCCAGGACCTGGCGTTGCTCGATGCCCGCAAAGGCGTGGAGATGTTCCGCAAGGTCAACATCCCGGTGCTGGGCGTGGTGGAGAACATGGCGGTGCACATCTGCTCCAACTGCGGGCATGCCGAGCATTTGTTCGGTGAAGGCGGCGGCGAAAAGCTGGCCACCCAATATGACGTTGAACTGCTGGCTTCGTTGCCGCTGTCGATGGGCATTCGTGAACAGGCCGATGGCGGTAAGCCGACGGTCGCCGCCGAACCCGATGGGCAGATCGCCATGGTCTACCAGGAACTGGCCCGTCACGTGGGCGCGCGGATTGTCTTGCAGGAAGCCGGTGCCCAGGCAATGCCGACCATCACTGTCAGCGACGACTGAGTAGCTTGCAGGTAGAAAAGCCTCGACCTTGTCGGGGCTTTTTCTTGTCTGGCGTAAACCTTTTGGGAGGTCGACTGAGCATTTCCCTAATGAGCGGTGTAAGCATTCGCTTACTTTTTCGTAAGTGTTTGGTTTTTTAGCCGGCCCAGGACGACTCGAATCACTCGGACATATTTCTATGTTATTGAAATAAAAGATTTATTTATTTTTATTCGGGCGCTATGGCAAGGCGCGCTTGGGAATGGATCCCGTTGAACTTGTCCGGGAAGTCTCTACTATCAGCCCTGTGTCCACGGATTGACACGGTCATCAAGGAACGATGACTCAGGGAACTTCGCAGGATGCGATTCATCAGGACGATGAAAAGGAACACAGGGACTAGGGAAAAAATGTGGGCGGGTCAAACCGCCCCTTTTTTTTGCCTGCAGAAAAGTAAACGACCGGCCTCCAGAAACGCAAAAAGGCCCGCAAGGGGCCTTTTGGAGGGGCGCGACGCTGTTAGCGTTCGAGGTCTTTGATCTTGCCCTTCACGCCATCCCACTCTTCTGCGCCTGGCAGCGATTCTTTCTTTTCAGTGATGTTGGGCCAGATTTCCGCCAGCTCGACATTCAACTGAATAAATTCCTGCATGTCCTCCGGGACTTCATCCTCGGAGAAAATCGCAACGGCCGGGCATTCTGGTTCACACAGGGCGCAGTCAATGCACTCGTCCGGGTGGATGACCAGGAAGTTCGGGCCTTCGTAAAAGCAGTCCACCGGACACACTTCTACGCAGTCGGTGTACTTGCACTTGATGCAGTTGTCGGTGACGACGAAGGTCATTTCTAGTTTTCTCCTCAGGCGGCGGCAGCGAAACCCCTTCTGGCAGGGTTCGCGAGGTTTGGGAGCGATAGTCTGCAGGCCAGGCTAAAAGCCTGCAGCATCCCAAACCGCGCGAGAGTCTACCAGCTTGCAAGCGTCTGCGTTATATCCGAGTCTTCAGTGCATATAACATTTCGAGCGCTTTACGCGGTGTCAAGTCATCCAGGTCAAGCTTTGCCAACTCATCCAATACCGGGTGGGGCAGGCTGGCGAACATATCGCTCTGCATGGGCACCCCGGGTTTGCTGGCGGCCTTGGCTGGGCTGGCAACCACGGTCTCGTGGGGCAGGGCGGTGGTTTCCAGGCGGCTGAGGTGCTCGCGGGCGCGCAGGATCACGTCGTTCGGCACACCGGCCAACTGGGCCACGGCCAGGCCGTAACTCTGGCTGGCCGGCCCAGGCAGCACATGGTGCAGGAACACGATGCGCTCGTTGTGCTCGGTGGCATTGAGATGCACGTTGGCCACCAGCGGCTCGCTTTCCGGTAGCACGGTCAGTTCAAAGTAGTGGGTGGCAAATAGCGTATAGGCCCGCAGGTGGGCCAGGCGCTCGGCGGCGGCCCAGGCCAGGGACAGGCCGTCGAAGGTGCTGGTGCCGCGCCCCACTTCGTCCATCAGCACCAGGCTGCGGTCGCTGGCGTTGTGCAGGATATTGGCGGTTTCGCTCATTTCCACCATAAAGGTCGAACGGCCACCAGCCAGGTCATCGCTGGAGCCGATACGGGTAAAGATGCGGTCCACCAGGGACAACTCGCAACTGGCCGCCGGCACGAAACTGCCGATATGGGCCAGCAGCACGATCAATGCGGTCTGGCGCATGTAGGTGGATTTACCGCCCATGTTCGGACCGGTAATCACCAGCATGCGCGTGTCGTCGTCCAGGGACAGGTCGTTGGCCACGAACGGCGTGGTCAGTACTTGCTCCACCACCGGGTGGCGACCCTGGACGATGCGCATGCACGGCTCGCTGACAAAACGCGGGCAGTTCAGGTCAAGGTTCAGCGCACGTTCGGCAAGGTTGCTCAATACATCCAGCTCGGCCAGGGCCGCGGCGGTGTCCTGCAACGGCGCGAGCTTGCCGATCAGGTCTTCGAGCAAGGCCTCGTAGAGCATCTTTTCCCGGGCCAGGGCGCGGCTCTTGGCCGACAGCGCCTTGTCTTCAAAGGCTTTCAGCTCGGGTGTAATGAAGCGTTCGGCACCTTTGAGCGTCTGGCGGCGCTGGTAATCAATCGGGGCCTGCTCGGCCTGCTTGCTCGGCAACTCGATAAAGTAGCCGTGCACACGGTTGTAGCCGACCTTCAGGTTGGCCAGGCCGGTGCGGGCCTTTTCGCGGGCTTCCAGGTCGATCAGGAACTGCCCGGCGTTCTCGCTCAAGGCTTGCAGCTCGTCCAGCTCGCTGTCGTAACCGGTCTTGAGCACGCCGCCGTCGCGGATGATCGCGGGCGGGTTGTCGATAATGGCTTTTTCCAGCAGCGCAGCCAGTTCCGGGTAGGTACCGGCGGTGACGGCAAGTTGTTGCAGGTGCGGCGCTTCCAGCTCGGTCATCGCCTGTTGCAACTCGGGCAGCACGCCCAGGGCGTCACGCAGGCGCGCCAGGTCGCGCGGGCGGGCATTACGCAGGCCGATTCGCGCCAGAATCCGCTCGATATCGCCGATTTCCTTGAGCTGCGGTTGCAGCTTTTCAAAGCGGTAGCCGTCCAGCAGGCAGGTAATGGACGACTGGCGCGCCTGCAGCACGCTCAAGTCGCGCAGCGGGCGGTTCAGCCAGCGGGTCAGCAAGCGGCTGCCCATGGCGGTCTGGCAACGGTCCACCACCGACTGCAGGGTATTGTCGCGGCCACCGGCCAGGTTGGTGTCCAGTTCCAGGTTGCGCCGGCTGGCGCCATCGAGCACCACCGTATCGTCCAGGCGTTCATGGCGCAGGCTGCGCAAATGCGGCAGGGCGGTGCGCTGGGTTTCCTTGGCGTAATTGAGCAGGCAACCGGCGGCGCCGATGGCCAGGGTCAGGGTTTCGCAACCAAAACCCTTCAGATCCTGTACGGAGAACTGCTGGCACAGACTTTTCAGCGCCGAATCGCGTTCAAAATCCCACGGCGCACGTCGCTTGGCCCCACGGCGTTTTTCCGCCGGCAAATCCTTTGGCCAATCATCCGGGATCATCAACTCCACCGGATTGATGCGCTCCAACTCCGCCAGCAGGTTCTCCCAGCCCTTGATCTCCAGGACCGTGAAATTGCCACTGGTGATATCCAGCACCGCCAGGCCGAACAGCCGCTCATCCCCCAGCACCGCCGCGATCAGATTGTCGCGCCGCTCATCCAGCAGCGCCTCATCACTGACCGTCCCCGGCGTAATGATCCGCACCACCTGGCGCTCCACCGGCCCCTTGCTGGTCGCTGGGTCGCCGATCTGCTCGCAGATCACCACCGACTCACCGAGCTTGACCAGCTTGGCCAGGTAACCTTCCAGCGAATGGTAAGGAATCCCACACATCGGAATCGCCTGCCCAGCCGACTGCCCGCGGGCGGTCAGGGTAATGTCCAGCAGCTTGGCGGCCTTCTTCGCGTCTTCATAGAAGATCTCGTAGAAGTCGCCCATGCGATAGAACATCAACTGATCAGGGTGCTGGTTTTTCAGGCGCCAGTACTGCTGCATCATCGGGGTGTGGCTGGAGAGGTCAGTCATACGCGGGGTTCAGCTCTTCCTGTCTATTTGACAACTTACATCTGTCTAATACTACAGGGATTTTTTAGGCATTGTAGGCGGCAGTCCAATGTTGATTTTTCGCAGGCGCAGATATCGCTGCGTCATCTTGGCGTCTGTGTGACCGCCCAGTTTTTGCGCATCGTTGCCCTGGTCGTCGGTATCGGAAAGGGATTTGGCGCGCAGGTCGTGAAGGCTTGCGTCATCAACGCCGGCCTTCCTGCAGCTGATGGCGAAGGCATCCTTTACCGAGCTGTAGTGCACCGGTTTACCGCCGCGTGGGGAGCAGAATAGTGTGAGACCCCGGATCTTCCTTGGTAGCGCCTTGATCCGGGCGATCAGAGCCTCCAGGTCTGGTGTCATCTGCACCAGCAGCCTGGCATTGGTCTTTTCCTGTTTGAACGCGATCCCGTCAGCGCTGATGTCGGCAAGTCGGATCGCCAGAACGTCACCGATGCGCTGACCGGTCAGGTAGCACATCTCGTAAATAACCCGCATGTTGTCGCTTGAATTGGCGCAGATGGCCTCAAACTCGCCATGGCTGATGTACCGGTCGCGCTTGTGTTCCAGGTGCCGGCGAACTCCGATGCAGGGATTCGAGTCGACGATCTGCTGCTCCAGGGCATAAGTGAACACCGCCCGCAGCACCGAGATAACTCGGTTCGACATATTCGGCGTGTCTGCCATGTGCAGCTTGAGTGCGACGACGTGTCGCTGAAGCACCTCACGGGGTTCAAAGTCCGCGAAGTTTTCCTTTAGCCGTTCGCATGCCGCCTCATATTGTTTGAGGGTGTTCGGCTTCAGGGGGGGCTTCGTCCTGGTGCGCATGTGCTCGAGCGCGTCGTCGATCAGTTTCGGCATTCCGCCCTGGCTGCCCTTGTCCAGCAGCTTTGCGTACTCGGCCAGCGATGCCTGAAAGTCGGTGCCCAGGCGTTTCCACTTGCCCTTGCGGACTAGGTAATAAGCGCCATGCTTCTGGTACATGCACGCCGGCAGGTGCCGGTCCTTCTTGCGCGGACGCATCGATCTTCACCTCAACCCAGCCGAAGCTCTGGCCCCTTCCTTGATTGAATACCACCCAGCCGCCCGATGACAACCTGGCGCAGCACCTTCGGGTGCCCATCACCACCTACCGCGAACCCGTAGCGTTCGGCGGTCAGCCACTTTATCTGCGCCCCTGGCTTCTTGTAGCCGGTCAGGTCTGCAACTTCCTCCGCTGTCAGAAACATACCTACCTCCTTTTAATTGTGACCCTGGGTCACTTTTAGTTTTCGTGTCGCGACACGTTTTCGGTATTTGTAGATGGTGTCGCGTCACTTTCCTTGTTCATCGCCGCGCCCATCCGAATCAGTCGCCACATGCAAGTTCAGGTTAAAGCGGCACTCCTGCGCCAGGCGCATCAAATCGCCGATCTTGGTCTGGTCGTCCTGCAGCATCTGGCCCAGGCGGACCAAGCGGGAGCCGAGGTTGGCCAGCTCGCCGGCACGGTTGCGGCCGACATGCATGGTTGCGCCATTCGCAATGCGAGTATTCATAGCTGGAACCCCTGTTCCTGTGGGAGCGGGGTGGCGGGCAATTGCTCGATTTGGCACATGGAAGTTGCCAGAGAAGCCCGGTCCGCCTGGCTTTCATCGGTGGCGGTGCTGGCGGGCGCCTGTAGGAGCGAGCTGTCCGGCAAGCAACTGATTCCACCTCTCCTCAGTCCGTCAAAGACCCAGCACGTAACGCCGCGCTTCACGTCGTGGAAGGTTCTGATTTCCGTCGTGAGTTGTTCGGCGCTGGCCTGGCCAACGATCAGCAGCAGGGCAATGATGATTAGTCCGCGCATGGGTGCAACTCCTTCAGGCGGGCCAGGCGCATCGCGTCGTCGACGTTCTTATCGAGTTCATGCCCGAAGTAAAATTTATCGTCGTTCCCAACGCAAAGGCAGGTGTCGATATCGATAACGCGGCCACGATCGCGCAACCACTGGTACCGGCGAGCATCGACGATCATGTGTACGTGCGTGTCGATGTTGAACGGCTCAGCGGGATGTCGTGGGGCAGGCGGGGCGCCGATCACGCTCAAGGCTAGGCACGCAGAGGCAATCAACCAAACGGAAACGCCAAAGAAGCCAGCAACAACTTCAAACTCTGATGAACTCCCGATCAGGTTTGGAGCGAAGTGGATCAACCAAATACCCGAGGCAGTGATGTAGGAAAGTATCACTGTCGAAATTAAGAAAAGCCGTGTAGGTGTAACTCGCATAGACCTCATTTGTTTTCTCCAGGCAAGCCGGTAGCCCGCCGATAACTTGGCAATCAATAAAGTTTGAGGTGTTAAATGTGTCTTAGGACGCTTTAAGGAGTCCGGTTTTACGCTTGCCTTCGCGCCGTACGAAAGCGGTTACGCCGCACAGCTTCGCCTGAGCATCGGCGTGTTCTCGACGCTTTTCTTCTGATAGTTCGTCATAGCGAATATTGCGAATTGCGCCTGCCAACTTGCCCAGTTCTTGCTTCACCTTTCCAAACGCAGAATGCCATGCGAACTCAACTTGCTCGTTTGGCTCGACAACTTCATAGCCAGCCCCGCGAACATTTCGGAGAATCAACTTGTGCTCTTCCAGAAGTTCCTGGCGTAGAGCGTCCATACTGGCGAGGAAATCAAATTGATACGACTTGAACTCATCAATGTTTTTGGGTTCTTGCAGATGAAACGCTTCTTGCAGCCAGACCATGCTTACCAGATCGCCGTACTTGAATTGCTCGGCGATATCTTTCGCTGCCTGGCGCCATTCCGGGTGGAGTGTCGTCTTGGTCATTCCATCACCTCGACATTGAAGCGACCGAACGCGCCACCTTTCTCTGGGCGGTAGTCGCATAGGCCAACGAATAACCCGGCGTTCTCGGCTGCGCGAATCACGTCTTCACGCTCGATCATTTCAGGGGAGTACATAATCTCAACGGTGGTGGTCCAGTCCGAAAACTTCGGGCGATACCGGATAATCCTGGAGGTGCCCACCACTACGCTGCGCGCATCAACGAATCGAGGGTTCGCGAACATCTTTTCTTGGTCGCGGGGCCCGGTGTACTCAAGCTTGCAGCGATCATCCAATACCAACACGGCCCGTTTGAATGCAGCACCCAAGCGCTGGATTTTTGCTGCACCTACAAGCGCGGACTTGATGTTCTGGCCTGGCAGGAATGGGCCCAGCTCCGCGTCGTGATAGAGCGCGCCAAGCCACTCAGACTTGGCTATGTCGGCGTGGTCCTCATCCAGCTTTTTGCGCTTGCTGGTCAGCACTTTGTGACCCTTGGTCGCTTCGTCCAGCGGATTGGCGAACCGGTCGCTGTGCATCAGCAGCGGCGACTGGCCAATGAGTTTGAGTTTGATTGTCTGCATTTTCCGTACCCTGCCTTGATGGTTGTTTCACTGTACTGACCACCAAGTGGTGACCAGTACGCTGATACATCCAGCCCATGCCTTGCCAAGCTGCGCCGAACCGGACCGCACCTTGCCGTGCCCCGCCTTGGGTGACCGTTGTCACCGCCATGCACCCTGTTACCAAGATGCATGACGCTGCTTTGCAGCCCATGCCAAGCCGTGCCCTGCCATGCATCGCCATAACCTGCCATGCCTAGCCATGCCACATGATGCTTTCGCACCGGACAGCGCCCTCGCCGAAGGCGCTCGCCGCTACTTTAAGCAAGGAAAATCCCATCATGCTGCCGCTCCCTTGGCTGTTTATCCGGATCGGCCGGAACCGAATACGAAGCGTCCGCGATGAAACCCAGGCGAAGCGACTCAAGAACAAGAGCGCGGATACTGGATACGCCTACCTTAAACTTTGCGCTTAATAGGCGTTTGGTAACGCTATCTGGCGATATGCTCATCTGCTTGGCTGCCTGCTTCACGGTAAGGTTGTTCGCACAAAGCAAAACTGCTTCCATCTCCCTGGGGGAAAATTTTGCCCGGACTGTGCCCTTCCAGCTGCCGATAACGATATCCATGAGACTTCCTTAATCTTGCGGTGTTGAAATTCGGTAAGGCAAAAGTACCTGCGGTGCTATTTAAAGTCAACACCTGCGGTTTTATAATTTTCCGAAGGCAAAAAAAATCCCAGCCAGGCCGGGATTTGTTGATTGGGTGTGGACAGTTAAAATCTCGGAGCCCTTCGGACTGTACTCCACCAGAAGACGCGTCCCAGCATTTGAACCTGCTCGTTGAACGTCTCCGCATTCATGATCTCATCAGGGTACTCGTCGGAGTTCTCGCTCCTGATTCGTACGCCGCCGCCAGGCATTCGGTACAAGTATTTGACCCTTAGCATCCCTTCTTGATTGAAGGCGTAAATCTCACCGTCAAAGATCGCTGTGCAGGATCTGTCAAAGCCGATAGCCGCCCCGTCAAGGATGAGCCTTTCCATGCTTTTGCCTTTGACGCGAGCGCACGCGGCGCTTCTACAGTCAACGCCTGCCGCCCGAAGAGTCGCTTGACTGAATCGCAATTTTCTATCGGTGAGCTCAATAACTTCAGTCATACCAGTCCCGCCGGCGAACTCAACCTCGGCGTAATAGGGAACCTCGCAATCATCTTCATCAAGACGGTCCCCATCCTCCCATACCGACAGATCTCCCAGATGCTCGGCATTGGACTCTACTGGCACAGCCTCAGTTGCGACGTTGATTTTTGCGAGCCTCTCAACCGTTGCCGCGATTCGCGGGCTAAAGGAAGAGATAGGCACCTGCAGCAGCTTGGAGAACTTGGCCGCCGTCATGACATTGAGCGAGTTTTTTCCATTCAGATACATGCTGACGCCGGTCTGAGTCATCCCAAAGTCTTCCGCCATCTTCTCTTGGCTGAGTCCCAGCTGTTTTTTCTTCGCAAGGTAGATCGCCTTAAGTGCTTGGCATTCTTCCTTTTCAACGGAGGTAAGTTCGCGCTTTTTCATAATTGAAGCCTAAGACCAGTGGTCTTGATTTGCAAAGGACCGCCGGTCTTTACAATTCTAGCACCGCAAGTTATCTTTTGTGTCATAAGCCATTTTCAGGTGAGCGTATGACGCCAATTCCACTGAGTTCCTTTGTAGAGGGGATAGGTCAAGAGGAAGCTGCAAAATCTCTTGGCTCAAGCCAAACCGCGATATGCAAAGCCCTGAAGACTGGGCGACTCATATTCGTCACGGAAAAACCTTGTGGCTCATTCGAAGCGATCGAATTGAAGGGGTTCCCATCCGCCGGACCTAATCACAAAGCTCGCCCCGACCCTGAACAAATTTTGGACCAAGTCGCCCGTCTAGCACAGGCCTCCAATATGGCTGTGAATTCATACAGTACCCAGCAGGCGCCCCCATGAATCCCCGCAACCCATTCCAGTTTTTGCTGTCTGGCTGACTTTTCTCCGGGCAACAAAAAGCCCGCTTCGCAGGCGGGCTTCTCAAACCACTCGTTCGCAGCGAGTGATTCAGTACTTTTTCGTCTAGAGGACGATTTCATGCACCCAAAAAATAGCACCCCGCTATCAGATACGCAATACCCCGATCAGGGAGACCCCGATCTTGCGCCGAAAGTTGCTGCCATCGTGCCTGAGGATAAACAGCATGCCGTCGTGGCGCTTCTCATCGCCGAACGCGCCCATGCTTCAACCTGGTGGACGATCCTCAACGAAATGCGTTGCCGCAAACTGCTTCCTGACTGGGCCCTGAAGATGGGCGCCGGCAGTCACCCTTCATACGGTAAGTATGACGCTGATTGTCGCGCTTCAAATCTGGCGATGCTCTCCTATGACGGGCACTTGAACGCTTTGATCTATCCGTGCAGCGAGTTCGCGCCACGAAACGCTGAGTCGCAAAACGTGGCGCGAAATTCGGAGGGGCAGCCATGACCACCTCCCTTTCTGTTATTGGCCAACTTGAAGGCGAAGTCTTGCGTGAAGCAGTGCTCGACGCTGACGACATGTGCTCAATGAATTTCGCTCGCGATGAGTTCAATCGCCTGGCGGCGCTCGTTCTCGGCCAGATCGTTCCTGCCTTGGGCGGCTACCACAACAGCCAATTGGCCTGTGACCTTAGTCGGCATGTCGAGCAGGTGCGGATCTTCAGCGGGAACTTCTGCTGGCTGCATCGCCACTTGGGCGCGTCCTACGGCGTAGTTGGTGAGCGACCTGGAATTGATATCGAGGTGCGGCCATGAAAACCGACACCACGCTTCGCCTAACTCGCACCCAGTACCGTAGCTTCGCCGAGCAGGCAAAGCAGGCAGGCTGCGCGCTGAGTCTCTCGACTTTCCGTGCTCTGGGCAATTGCTGGGGCATCTTCGACCCTCGCGCCACTCTCGTCTGCATGGATGTCTCGGCAGACGAGCTGTCGTTTACTGAGGGATGCGGCATTGAGCTTTCAACCAGCGTAGATGCGGGCCGGCTGCGGCGTGTCCAGCGGCCCGAGATCGATTGGTCAATCCTCGAAGATCACGAAATCTATCCGTTCATCGTTGCTCATGAGATCGGGCACCGTGTGGATAATTTCTGCTACTGGGATACCGGTCGTATTGATGACCACCAGGTCCGCACCCGCTGCGAAAGCGTGATCCGCAGCATCAACGAGGTATTGGCTGATCGCTATGCCTGGAGCCAGATTCGCCCGGGCGAGCCCGTCCCGCTGTGCGAGCTCGGCAAGAGCCTCCAGGAAGAAGTCGCCGCCGATATCGCGCTGATGGACAAGCATATGCCCAGGGTTCGGCGCCAGCCGCGGGCGCTTCCTGCCGGTCGCTACCTCCACATCCCTGAGGTGATGCTCAAGACTGACTTGCATGTTTCCTTCATCGGGACGGGCGTCTCCTCGGCAGCTATTGAGCGGGCTCGCCGGCCAAGAACCTACCGTCGCGACTCTCGCTCGAGGGCTTACTGATGACCATCGCCAAATTCCAAGGCGGCGATGCCGTCACCATGACCAGCATCGAGCTGCTTGAACTGGTCAACGAAGCTCGTTCTGAGTTCGGCGAAGGAGAGGTTCGCCGCAACGACTTTACTGCCCGCTGCCGGGATGAGCTTGTCGGCGAGCACTACGAAACTTTCGTAGTTCAAAATTTGAACAAGACCGAGTCGGTAGAGCTTCGCATGACCCGAGATCAGTGCATGTGGGTACTGATGCGCGAGTCTAAGGCTGTTCGCCGACGAGTCACCACCAAACTCAACAACCTTGAACGCCAGACGCAGTCGCCAGCGCTGCCAAGCGACTACATCCAAGCCCTGGAACACCTACTGGAATCCAAGCGCTCCGAAAAGCTTGCGATCGAGCAGCGTGATCATGCTGTTGCAACCAAAGCGCAGATCGGCACCAAGCGCGAAGCCACGGCAATGGCCACGGCATCGGCGGCGGTGCGTGAAGCTGCTCGCCTTCGCGACGAACTGGGCTTCAGTGCGCGCCACGCCACCATCCTCAAGGTCGAGGCCGCGACCGACCGCAGCTTCAGCTTCGTAAACCTTCGGCGCTGGTGCAAAGCGAATGGCGTAACCCCGGAGACCGTCCCTGATAAGCGTTATGCCGAAGGCGTTAAAGCCTGGCCTGCCGCTGCCTGGGCTGCTGTTTTTGATATTGACCTGGCTGACCTGTTTGGCGCCGACGGAGAACAAGCATGAACAAGAAACCTACCTACGAACAACTCATGACCCTGATCGCCGAGGCCGCTATTGATTTCCAGCAGGCTGAGATCCTGCGCAATTCGCTCAAACGCGAGCTGAGTTCGATGTATGCGACCTATTTCCGCGCCCACGGTCGCCCAGGCAACGGCGAACGCACCCGCTTCGACTTCGAAGACCCGGCGTATCGCGGGGTAGTGGAGTTCACACAAGGTGCCTATAGCCGCTGGTTTGATCAGCGCGCCCTCACCACACGACTCAAGCGCAAGTTGCGCAACTTGGTTGAGCGTCTGGAGCGTGCCCAATGAAGAACGTTATTGATTTTCCATCGTCGCTGCCCGTGGAGCACATCGACGAGGAGAACATGGCCAAGCATGGCGATGCGGCTCTACTACTCAGGTGCTTCGAGATCGTGAAAGACACCCTGGAAGTGATCAGCGAGCCCGAGTACTCCATCGAAAATGGGGATGACACTCACGTTGATCTGATCCGGGCGTTCTACGCGCTCAAGGTGCTGTTCAGGCGCAAGACTGGGCATGACGCTGATGTGGTCGCCCGCGAGCATTGGGAGGCTATGGGGCGGCATCTGCTGGAGGGTGCGCCCATGCCCGAGCAGCGTATCCCCATCGTCACCGTGCCCGGCAATCCTAATCCACCTAGCGCCTTTGATGACTTGACGGATCTGCAGTTGGCTAACGCCAGCCTCAGTTATGCCCGGCGAGTCAGCGAATCGATCATGACGCATTCGCCGGAAGCCCTGGATATGGCAGAGGCTCGGTTGCTCTCCATCGATGCCACCACCGCCATGCACGTCTTGAAGCAGCGCCTTGCTGGTGACGCTCCAGGTGATGCTTCGGCGACAGTGAAACGCACCACGGCTCGCGGGGAGACTTTGCAATGACCATCACCAACCCTCATGCCCCCCCCCAGGAGGCTCGTACAGCGCCGATAATTGCAGGACCTTGGCCGACCTACGACCACTTCAAGGATCTGCCCGAGCGCGAGCGCTGGGTGCTGTACGGATCGGCAAAGGCCTATCGCGAAGCTCTGGAAGCGCAGGGGTTCGTTATGTCTGAGGCTTATCACGACTTCGTGCACCGTGTAACGCGGGAGCTTGACCTATGAGCATGGAATTGATGGTCAAGGCCATGAAAACCAAGGTCGGAAACCCGCTGCGCAAGCTGGTTCTTGTCAAGCTGGCCGACAACGCCAGCGATCAGGGCGAGTGCTGGCCGTCGTATCAGCATATCGCCGACCAGTGCGAAATCAGCCGCACCACGGTGAAGGTCCACGTTCGAGAGCTTGAGAAAGCTGGTTTCCTTCGCCGCGAGTACCGTCGAAAGGGTGAACTGAACCAGTCGAACCTTTTCCACCTTGAACTTGGTAGTGGGGCGTCAGCTGCCCTACCTGGGGCGGGAGCTGCCCCAGGGGGTGGGGCGTCAGCCGCCCCCAGAACCAGTCACTCTTCTGAACCAGTCAAGGAACCTAAAACCTTGTGCACATCGGAAGTGGAATTGGCCGAAGCATTCGAGGTGTTCTGGAAGCTGTACCCGAACAAGAAGTCGAAGAAGGATGCTCGCAAGGCTTGGGAGAAGCTCAAGCCAAGCGCAGAACTCCGCCTGACGCTGATGACCGCACTGGGCAATCAACGGGTTTCCCGCGACTGGACGAAGGACGACGGGCAATACGTGCCGATGGCATCGACCTGGCTGAACGGCGAGCGCTGGACGGACGAACTGACTCCCGCCGGTAGCAAGCAGTCGCGCCACACCGACCTCGACCAGATCAACCACGAAGACGGCCTTGAACGACAGTCAGATGGAACTTACCGAATTGCGAGCGTGACCCCATGACCACAAAACCCAACTACACCCTTGAAACCCGGGCGGGCGACTGCCGTGAGCATGGCCGCTTCCCCGACAACCTGGTGCAACAGTTCGGCGCCGATCCGGTTTGGTTCGGTTGCCCGCGCTGCCACTTCGACGCTCGCCACTCGCAAGACCTTGATCAGCGCTCGAAGGCTGCTGGGATTCAACGCGACAGGCTGCTGAACGAGCGCCTGCTCGACGCTGGCATCCCGGAGCGGTTCACGGGCTGCACATTATCCAACTGGAGCGCTGAAGCGCCTGCACAGGCCCAGGCGCTGGCCGCGTGCAGTGGTTTCGTGGAGGCTTTCGAAGAGAACTTTGGCGTAGGCCGCTCTGCGATGCTGCTGGGCACGGTGGGCACGGGCAAGACGCACCTGGCCACGGCAATGCTGCAGGCGGTGATTCGTGAGCACGCACACGCCGGGCTGGTCGGGCTTTACGCCACTGCTGGCTCGATCATCCGCGACGTGAAGGCCACCTTTGGCAATCGTGGCCGCACCGAGGCGGATGTCTACGCAGACCTGATCCGCCCCGACCTGCTGGTCATCGACGAGGTTGGCGTCCAGCACGGGACTGACTTCGAGCGCCAGGTGCTTTTCGAGGTGGTCAATGGCCGGTACGAGAAGATCAAGCCCACCATCGTGGTGAGCAACCTTGGCGTGACCGAGCTGCGCCAGTGTCTGGGTGATCGTGCTGTTGATCGTCTGCGGGACAAGGGCGGCATCGTGGTGGTGTTCCGTTGGGCTTCGGCGAGGGGTTACGCATGAGCCGCGAACTGTTCAGCATCGAAGCCGAGCATGGCATCCTCGGCGCAATCATGTTGAAGCCGGACCTGTTCGATGAGGTCACCAGCAAGGTCAGCGTCTCCGACTTCCACGACTTGGAAAACGCCGCGCTTTTCCAGGCAATCATTGACTGTCACGCCACTGGTGATCCGGTTGACCCGGTCACAGTTGGGCTTTGGCGTCCGAAATTGCCGAGTGGCGATAGCACCTTGGCCTTTGCAGTCGAGATCGCCAATAACGTGACCAGCACCGCCAACTGGAAGACGTACGCCAAGCACGTTCGGGAGAGGGCGATATTGCGGCGAGTGGTTGAGGCTGGCGACGTTATTCGCGAGCAAGCCACGGAAGATTTGCCGCTGGCGGAGATCATCGCACTTGCCCAGCAGGCCACCGCCGACCTTCGAGATCTGGATGACGACGGCCAGCGGGATTACTACAGGGCCAGCGAGATCTTGCCGGGCGTGGTGGACACCATTGACTCGAAGTTCAACAAGACGATGCCCGCCGGGCTTTCCACCGGACTGAAAGATCTTGATGAACTGGTGCGCGGGTTGCGCCCTGGCAACATGATCGTCGTTGGCGGGCTCACCGGCTCCGGCAAGACAATCCTCGGCCTGCAAATCGCCCAGCACGTCACCTGCAAGCTCGGTGGCGCGGGTTTGGCGTTCAGCATGGAGATGACCAAGGAGGAGCTCATAACGCGCGGCCTGGCATCGCTTGGTAGCGTCAACCTGAGCAAGTTGGACAGTGGTGAGCTGGAGGATCACGACTGGCCCAAGTTGACTGGCGCCGTGAGCGTTCTCGACCAAGCAAATTTGTTCGTCAACGACCAGGCCGGCATGACCATGCCCCGCATTCGTTCTATCGCCCGCCAGTGCCAGCGCCGCGAGGGTCTCAACGTGTTGCTGGTGGACTACGTCCAGCTGATCACCGCAGAGGGTGGCGCCAACCGTTCTATCGAAGTCGGGAAGATATCCACAGCCCTGAAGAACCTGGCTAAAGAACTGAAAATCCCGGTGATCGTGCTGGCTCAGCTCAACCGTGGATCGACCAACCGCCCAGACAAGCGCCCGCGTCCAAGCGATATCCGCGACTCGGGCCAGATCGAGCAGGATGCCGACGTGGTGATCCTGGTGCATCGCGACATGGAGAGCGAAGAAGGCCAAAACGGTGTCACCGAGCTCATTGTCGGCAAAGTCAGGCACGCCAAGGTCGGTTCGTGCCTTGTGCAGCAGCAGGGCAAGTACGTGCGCTTTGTCGACTTCGCGGGCAAGCCACCGACCAACGAAGAGGTGGAGATGGGGCGCCCCTTCGCCAGCCAGTACAAGGGGAGGAGGAACGATGAGAAGTTTTAATCTGATTGATCGTTTACTGGGGCGGAAGCCAGAGATCGAGAAGGCCTATGCAGCAGCGCTGCGTGGTGAGGCTTTCACGCTAGAGCCCGGCATGAAGATTATTGAAGTTCCTCGGCACCCCGAAGCCGAACGCATCGCCGAGTCGATCCGTGACTATCCCGAGGATTGGGCTTGGACGATGAAGGGTTACAAGTTGATCCACACGCCCAGCGGCTTTGTCCTATGGGTGGCAAATCAGGGCTATGGCTTGGCCGAGGTCTACAGCAACGGAGGGAAGGGCGCCTTCTCCAAGCCAGAGCAAGAGATCATCTGGCCGGCGGTCGAGGGCTGGCTGGCGCGGCACAAGGTCGGGTTTACCGGTCAGCTACCGAAGGCGCGGATCACCGGGCGCAGCGGCACCTTCTGGTGCTTTGCCAAGGAACATCCGTGGGCAGGTGTTGGCGATTCGCCGGAGGAGGCGTATCGAGCCTGGCGTCACGCTGTATCGGCCCAGGCGCGCAACGACATGAAGCCAAACGAGTACCTGCAAGTGCGGGGTGCAACGCTATGAACGGCGGAAAATCGTTAGACAGAACCGCCCAAGGCCCAGATGCCGTGCAGACAGGCGTTAGATTCGGAGATTCACAGAATCGCCTACAGGCCACGCACAGCAAGGCCCGCAACCACATTCGACAATTAACCATAGTGGAGGTTTGTAAAAGCCTCGGGAGTGCCGCAAATGAATAACGTAACGGCGGCATTGCCGCGCAAAAGCCTGCAGGAACACGAGCGTAAGTTCTTGAAGATCGCCGGGGAGGGGCTGGCCCAGGAGAAGGTTGGCGGCGCCGCAGCCATGGCCTGCCTCTTGGATATGGTTGCCAGTTGGCACGCAACCCGGGTCAATATCGAGTTTGGGGATTACTGCAAACGCTGGGTGGCAGAGGGGAACGCCAAGAGCAAATCGGCCGACAAGCTGTTGCGCAACCTGCTTGGCCTGGACGACAACCCACCGCCACGCCGCATTCGGAGGGCTGCATGACTGTCTATCGCGATGCTGCACACTGCATCAGTCGGGTGATGTCTATCGAGATCCACGACGGCACAAAAAAGGCCTCATGGCAGCGCAAGTACAAAGCCACCTTCGACGATGAGTTGCCCGGAGGGTCGGTAAGCGATGATCTATCCCCGGAGGAGCGGCTGACTCAGGATTCAATGACTCGGGCGACCATCAAGCGGGCGCTACCGGAGATCCAGTGGCAGGCGCTGGTGGGCAAGTACTCGATCAACCAGAATGAGGTGAGGATCGCCGCCGCGTATCTCACCCCCAGGGTTGTCAGCCCCGCCCACCAACTTTTCAAGACTAAGTGCGTTATGGCCTGGATGGTTCCGGAGAGGCGGAACGGGCTACCAGGATCCTTCTATGTGCTGCACAGTTGGGATGCCGATGGCACGCCGGAAAGGACGCTACGCCGCTGGCGCTCGATCACCAAGCGCTGGCTGGATGACCAAGTGAGCGCGGCGCACATAGCTGTTGAGCTGCTGCTCGAGGAGCGCGGTCTTTTGCTTCAGCAGGTTGCTTGACAGTGACCGAGTGACCGCGTAGATTTCGAACCTGCGGTTTGGTGCATCACAGGATGACGCCCAAACAGAGAAAGCCCGGCTATTGAGTCGGGCTTTTTTTATGCCAAAAATTTAGCGCGTGAAGCCATAGCCAGGGTGGGCCTTCGGGCGGGCCTGGACGCGGTATAGCCGGTAGTCACGCGTTACGGAAGAACACCGGCAGCATGAGCAGCTCATTCCTGTGCTATTAGGGCTGGCTCAAGTGGACTGATGGAAAGACATCGAACCCATTCCAGGGCTCGCCATATCGGCGGGCCTTCGTCGTTTCTGGAGCACAGTAAATGTCCGGTTCATTGCAATCCCATGACTACGTGCCGGGCATGTCCGGCCTGAAGATCGACCTGAAGGCGGGCACGCTCGAAATCAACTCCTGCACCCTCGGTAGCGCGGCCAAAGCGCCTGAGCGCCAGATGGTGTCGGTCGAAGTGGCCAGCTGGAGCAAGTACGACTTGCCCAAGAATGCCGCCAACCTGCTCCAGTTCATGCAGGCAGAGCTTGAGCGGGTGCCGGAGCAGTATCGCCACGTCGCCGAGTTCGAAGAGTTCGACGCGAGCTACGGCAGGGAGTCGTTCAATGCTCGTCTGTTCCTGAGCTACTCCCGCCTCGAAACAGAGCAGGAACTGGCTGATCGCCTGGAGAAGGCGAAGGTGGCCGGCACCCACATCTGCATCAAGGCCGGCGTGATAGAAATCAGTCACGACGGCGCACTCGCCCCGCAATTCACCGTAAACACCGAGTTGGTGAGTTCATTCGCAAGAGGCGGAGATGATGGCAGCCTCGCTGACGCGATCAGTAACTGGCATACAGGCACCGCTCTGAAGGCTGGCGGTGTCGCATCTGCGCTCAACGCCGTGTCGTCCGCTTCTGATGAACCCCGTCACGTAGCTCAGCTTGTGGTTGATGTCGAAGGGTTCGAGGCTGACTTCGCCAAGGTCGTGAAGGACGTGCTCCGCTCTGAGCTTCTCCCTGGCGGCCTGCTTCACCGATCCCGCTAATCCATTCCTTCACTCCCTAACCGGGAGGATATCGAGATGAACATGCCAGACAAACCAGACACATGGGCGTTCGCGTTCGCATGGTTTAGCCAGCACTTCCCTTTGATCGGCGCCGCCTTGTTGTCTGCCGCGATGGCTGTGTTGCGGATCACTTACGGTGGCGGCACTCGACGCCAGATGCTGGTCGAGGGTGCCATCTGCGGCGGTTTAACCCTGACCATCATCAGCGGCCTGGAGTTCTTCGGGCTACCTCAGACCATGTCCACCTTCGTCGGTGGCTGGGTTGGCTTCCTGGGTGTGGAGAAGATCCGCGCTATTGCTGACCGGGTTACCGACTTCAAGTTGCCCAGCCGCAAGGTTGATTAATCCGCGCCACGTTTTCGAATGCGCCCAATCGTGGCGCGCAATGAGGAACAGCCCATGAGCACAGTTAGTGCGGAGTACTACCAGATGAAGGGCATGGTCACCGAGATGTCAGCAGAGGAGCAGGCCGAGGTCTTCAAGGCTGAAGCTGAAGTGACCGCTATCGCTACACGTTCCGACAAAGCGCTCGTTGGCGCGCTCATGGCAATGATCAAGATTTCGCAGGAGGCGTGACGATGGGAACTCTTACAGGTCGCCCGCGCTTCCAGCCCAGCGAGGAGCAAAGGGTGGCGATGCGACTGGTCGAGAGCCTGGTCAACGACGGTCACCTGGTGCTGGAGCCTGATCGGTACGTTCCGAATGGTGGGCTGAGGTTTCGCCGGCCAGATCCTGCCCCTGCGCCACCAGCACCACCACCCATGCGCACCCCGAACGCCGCGCACGTCGCAAGTCTTGCGTCAGTGCTGATCGTGCTGGTGTTCATTGCCGGTGTAGCGGTAGGCGCCAAGGTGGCAGGAGGTTGGTGATGCGATACCGAGACCTGACGCGCAAGACAGAGATAGAGCTGAAGGCATGCATCAAGGTCGGCGCCCCTGAGTGGCTGGTTGGGTATGCCATGGCTTCGATGGCCAAGGCTGACTACTACCACGGTAGGCGCCTAAACAGCACCTGCCCACTCCGCACCAGGGCAATGAATGAGCTGCTTCAGCTTGGCGGCGTGCTGCGTTACTGGAAGCGGTGGGCATCAAGAGCCTCGGAGGTTGGACATGAGTAGAACAGAAACCTTCCATCACTTTGAGGATGGTCGAGGCCGGCGGCGTGTGTTCGTCAACGGCTACGAGGTTCAGCGTGTGAGGTGGTGCGATACCGCCCGAGGCATTGCGATCTATTGCCCGCTCCCGCTGCGGCCCAAGAAGCCAGGTTGCGACGAGGTTTACACCAGGCGACTGGTCGGCACGGTAGCAATTGAGTGGGTGGAGTGATGGCTTGCAGCGGATGCGCCGCTCGACGCTCCCGAGCGATCAAGTGGCTGAGGATTGCAGCAGAGCGTGCAGGCCTTGTGCCTGCGGCTCCCCCTGTTGAACCCACTGACAACAGGCCCGCCAAGAGCGGACCACACACCGAGTAACCGATATGCCGGTAAGGCCACCGCGACACAAGCCGGCTTCACCAGCCACGCCCAGGCACACGACACCCGAACAGCAGCGCGGTACCAGCAACGAGCGCGGCTACACCTACCGGTGGCAGCAATCGAGCAAGGGCTACCTGGCCAAGCATCCGTTGTGCGTTCACTGCCAGCAGCAAGGCCGCGTGGTTGTGGCGACTGATGTAGACCACATCGTCCCGCACCGTGGCGACAAGGTTCTGTTCTGGGATCGAACCAACTGGCAAGGCCTTTGCCATCCGTGCCACTCAGCCAAGACAGCTAAGGAAGATGGTGGCTTCGGCAACTCCAGGCGTGGCTGATGAGGCCTCGCAGCAGGCTTAGGCAGGCTCTATGGGTGGGGGTGGGTCAATAGTCTGGGGCTTTTCGCTTCTAGACCGCGCCCGAGCCGTTTTTTCGCGCCGTCAAAATTAGCTTTTCAAAATTGAAGGACCACAAATGACCAGAGGACGGAAGCCAACGGCCCCGCACCTCAAGGTTCTGGCCGGTACAACTCGCCCGGATCGCGAGGAGACGGACGCGCCGGAGTTCGACCTAGTCGCCGACTTTCCAGACCCGCCCCAGCACCTGAATGTTGATGGCTCGGAAATGTGGCGATCACTTGGCCGGCAACTCGTCAGCGCCAGGGTGCTGCAAGTCGTTGACCTTTATTCGCTGGAGCAACTTTGCTTCGCCTGGCAGTGCTTTCGGAAAAAAGCCAAGGCAGACATGGAATCGACAGCGGCAGAAACCACGGCGTTGAAAGCGCTTTTTTCAGAGTTCGGGATGACGCCAGCCAGTCGCCGGAAGGTTTCGTCTGGCTCCGAAAAACCAAAGGGCAACGCCTTCGCCGGGAACGGCCGCAAGCAGGGTGCTAAATAATCAAATGATCTGGCTGTCCAGTCTGGAGTGGGAATGCGTGATTTCGTCAAGATCGCGACCGACTACGCCAAGGCAGCGGTAGCTGACAAAAAGAGAAAGAAGCACGGACGCTTGATCCGTGAGGCGTCAAAGCGGTTTCTGGATGACCTGAAGCGAGCAAAAAAGAAGGACTGCTCCTTCATCTTTGACCCATGGCACGCCAACGACCCATGCGACTTCATTGAAAAGTTGCACCACGTTGAAGGGAAGTGGGACAAACCGACGATTGTCATGCATCCGTCGCACATCTTCTTTGTTGTGCAGTTGTTCGGTTTCCGAAAGCGCGAAGCGGTATACACCGAAGGCTGGGGCGGTGACGGGATGTTTCATCCTCGCCGATTCACCTCGGCGCTGTTCGCCGTGGCACGGAAGAACGCCAAGAGCACATTGTCCTCGGCGATTCTTCTGTACTGCGAATGCTGCGAGCCGGAGGAGGGCGCCCAGATCGTCAGCGCGGCCACCACGTTCGGCCAGGCCGCAATCATCTTCAATGCCGCCAAGCGCATGGTCGAGAAAAACGCAGACCTGCGGGAGCACTTCGGGCTTGAGGTTTGGGCAAAGTCGATCAGCCGGGCGGAAACGGGCGCGAGCTTCAAGCCGATTCACGCCAAGGCCTCGACCCAGGACGGTCTGAACCCGTCGCACGTCGGCCTGGATGAAATCCACGCGCACAAAACCGCTGACCTGTTGAACGTTTTGACATCGGCGGCCGGTGCGCGTGGCAACCCGCTTTGGCTTTACACAACAACCGAGGGCTACACGAACCCCGGGCCGTGGGCTGAAATCAGGATGTTTGCCAAAAAGCTGTTGTCTGGCCTTTTTGGTAACACCGCCGATCACTTCCTTGTGGTGTTCTACGCCGTAGATGATGAGGACAAGAGCCTCGGAATCAAGGCTGACGAGGAGTTCGACGAGACCTGCTGGATCAAAGCCAACCCACTGATGGATGTGAACCCGCATTTGATGGCGGCGATTCGCAAGGAGGCGGTCGAGGCGAAGCAGATGCCGTCGAAGATGGCTGAGTTTCGTATCAAGCGCTTGAACCGGCCAGCATCAACGGCAGATGGCTGGGTAGATCTCAACAAATGGCAGAAATGTGGTGGAGAGGTCGACCTTGAATGGCTGCGTGATTATCCATGCTGGGGTGGCTTAGACCTGGCATCGACAACCGACATCACGTCGTTTCGTTTGGTATGGAATGTCGAAGGTGTTCTCTATACCTACGGTTGGCGCTGGGCACCTGAGAGTGCAGTGTCCTTTCGAACTGAGCGGGGCACCGTTCCTTATGAGTCTTGGGTCGAGGCTGGACTGCTCAAACAGACTGAGGGTGATGTCACTGACTATGCGGTGATCGAGGCCGATATCAAGTCGGTCTACGAGCGCTTCAACGTTAAGGAGATTGCCTATGACAGTTGGAACGCCAGGGATCTAGTCAACCGACTAGTAGCTGCAGACATTCCAATGATCGAGTTCATCCAGGGGCCGAAGTCGTATCACCCTGCCATGCAGGCGCTGGAGCTTGCTTATGTCTCGGGTAAGTTCTGCCACGGTGGCGACATGCTCCTTAACTGGTGTGCATCAAACCTCATCGTCAAATACGACGACAACATGAACATGGGGCCAAACAAGAAGCGCTCAGCGGACAAGATCGACGATATGTGCGCGCTACTGATGGCTGTGGGGATATCCGGCGCCCAGGCACAGAGCCAAGACATCACCGAATTTTTCTCAAACCCGATCATCATTGGATAAACGAACCATGGATAACGGCCTGATCCTTTTTTTAGTGGTCGCCATCGTTGCGCTTGGCCTGCTGGTCGCCGGCGTCTTCGTACTTGCCGGGCTCGGCTGGGCACTTGTGGCGGCGGGCGCCGGCTGCCTGGCGGCCGCTGGATTCATCCGCAAGGGGCTGACTGGTGAATAAACCTATCAAATCAGTCCTGCGCCAGGCTCTGTTCAAATCGGCCGAGCCTGGATTCGTGAAGTCTTCGCTCGCCGGATGGGTTGGGCGACGTATTGGTCTTGGCGATACGTCATTCTGGAACGGTTACTACGGCACCGATTCCGCCTCAGGCAAGACGGTAAGCCAGCAAACAGCGCTTCAGCTGTCCACGGTTTGGGCTTGCGTTCGTCTGATCGCTGAGACCTTGGCCACGCTGCCGATTGCGCTGTATGAGGACAAGGACGGCGTCCCCGTAGTGGCTTCATCGCACCCGGTGCACCGCGTCATCAGCATCCAGCCGAATGCCGACCAAACCCCAGTTGAGTTTTGGGAATGCGTGGTGGCTAGCCTACTTTTGGCCGGGAACAGCTTTAACGAGCCGCACCTGGTAGGTGGCGAGCTCTCTTCCCTGGAGTTCCTGCTACCTCAGGCGGTATCACCGCCGCGCCGGACCAGCAGCGGCGCCATTGAGTATCGGTTCATCGACAGCGAGGGCAAATCGCACACGCTTCTCGATGAGCAGATGATGCATACCCGCGGCTTTGGCACAGACCCCATGAGCGGTTTAAGCCCGCTCGCAATGGGTCGCAACGTATTTGGCGCCGCAATGGCTGCGGATGAGTCGGCTAGCAAGATGTTTGCTAACGGGATGAAGCTCGGCGGCGTTTTGTCTACTGATCAGATCCTGAATAAGGAACAGCGCAACGATATCCGCGAGGACATGGCGGCAAAATTTGCCGGCGCGGTTAACACCGGCAAGACCATGGTTTTGGAAGCCGGCATGAAGTACCAGCAAGTTTCCATGACGCCTGAAGATGCCCAGATGCTGCAAACCCGGGCGTTCAACGTTGAGGAGATTTGCCGCTGGTTCCGTGTTCCGCCTTGGATGGTGGGGCACACCTCGAACAGCACCAGTTGGGGGACGGGGATGGAGCAGCAGATGCTCGGTTTCCTCAGTTTTACCCTGCTGCCATGGATGAAACGTATTGAGCAAAGCATCAACAGGCGCCTTCTACGGCCCGATGAGCGCCGACGGTTTTACGCCAAGTTCAACCCGGAAGGCCTGCTTCGCGCAGACAGTGCGGCACGTGCGGCGTTTTACAGCTCCATGACGCAAAACGGCATCTACACCCGAGACGACTGCCGTATCAAGGAGAACCTAGCGCCTATGGGCGGTAACGCGGCGAAGCTCACCGTTCAATCCAACATGCTGCCGATCGACAAGCTCGGCGAAGGCTCGGGTGATGCCCAGCAAGCCCGTTCCGCGCTGCTGGACTGGCTCAATGAAAAACCCAAGGGGAACCAGGAATGAAACGCAAAGACCAGTCCCTGGCGGTGAAGTACCGCTCATTTGATTACGACGTGAAGGCTGTCAGCGATGACGGCCTTTTTTCTGGCTACGGATCGGTGTTTGGTGTCGTCGACAGCTACAACGAGGTGGTGGCGCCCGGGGCGTTTCTTGAGTCGATCGCCGATCTCAAAGCGAAAGGCCGATCGTTGCCAGTTCTCTGGCAGCACCGCACCGGCGAGCCAATCGGCT
The DNA here is from genome assembly GCF_002699915.1 of Pseudomonas sp. ICMP 8385. Classification (NCBI taxonomy): domain Bacteria; kingdom Pseudomonadati; phylum Pseudomonadota; class Gammaproteobacteria; order Pseudomonadales; family Pseudomonadaceae; genus Pseudomonas; species Pseudomonas sp. ICMP 8385. The sequence goes on from NZ_LKBY01000001.1 coordinate 432,494, forward strand.
CCTGGTCCATGGACACCCTGAAAGAGGATGCCAAGGGATTGTTCGGCGATGGCGAGCTCTGGCTGGCTGATGCGCCGTATGCGCGTATCGCCATGCGCGGCATGAAGTCCCGATCCATCACTGGCCTTTCCATCGGCTATTACGTGCGTGAATCGAGCTTCGACGAGAAGACCCGCATCCGCACGCTGACCAAGCTCGACCTGGTGGAAATTTCCATTGTGACGGTGCCGGCCAACGATGAGGCGCGCACCGACACCATCAAGTCGAAGTTGGCACATGGCGGCCTTCCTTCCCTGAAAGAATTCGAGTTGCTCTTGCGCGAGGCAGGATTCTCGAAAAATCAGTCAACGGTGATTGCCAACCGTGGACTGCAACACCTGCTCCGGAGCGAGTCCGCGGGCGACCTGGCTGAAGCTGAACTCGTCGAGGCGATCAAATCGCGCCCGGCACTGACTCTCCCATCGTTTTGAGGATTCACCATGCATAACGCCATGAGCAACCAGGCTCGCGCCGAAAACCGTCAGATGCAACGCAAGGAGCACTCCGACGACAAGGTCCAACTGAAAGCGGTAACCGACCTGCTGGACCAGCGCGACCAGGAAATCAAAGCGTTCGCCGAGAAGGCGAACAAAGAAATCAAAGAACACGGCACCATTCTGGCCGATACCAAGACCGTTCTCGACGGCCTGGTAAAGGATGGCCTGGGCTTGCAGGATCGCCTACAGGACATCGAGCAGAAGCTGACTCGCCGCTTTGCGGCGAACGATCCAACTGATGCCAAGTCGGTAGGCGAAGAGCTGTCCGACTCGGAGGACTTCAAGGCCCTGCAAACTCGCGGCCGTGGCATCGCCCGCATTGGTCGCAAGGCCGTCACCAACATCACCAGCGCAACCACCGGTACTGGCGGCGTGGGCGTCGGCATCCAGCCAACGCGGGTACCTGGCATCGTTGCAGATCCGGAGCGTCAATTCGTCATCCGCGATTTGATCATGCCCGGCCGGACCGACTCTAACGCTGTCGAGTTCGTGCAAGAAAGCGGCTTCCAGAATATGGCGGCGATCCAGGCCGGTGAAGGCGCAGCGAAAGCTCAGTCTGACATCTCGTTTGCGCTGAAAACGACCAACGTCGTTACCATCGCTCACTGGTTCCGCGCCTCCAAGCAGGTTCTGTCCGATATCCCGCTGTTGCAGAGCTACATCAACGGCCGCGCGATCTACGGCCTGAAGTACAAGGAAGAAGAGCAGATCCTTGCCGGTAACGGCGTGGGCGGGAACATGCTCGGCCTGATCCCTCAGGCATCCGCCTTCAACAACGCCCTTCGCAAAGCCGGCGATACCAAGATCGATACGCTGCGTCGCGCCATCCTGCAGGTACGAATCGCCGAATACCGCGCCTCGGCGATCGCACTCAACCCCGTCGACTGGGCTGATATCGAGCTGACCAAGGACAGCACTGGCTCCTACATCTGGGTCAACGTCCAGGAAGGCGGCGCACAACGCCTGTGGAAGCTGCCTGTTGTGGACAGTAACGCTGTTCCAGAGGGTGAATTCCTGGTGGGCGCCATGAACATCGCGGCTCAGATTTTCGACCGCGAAGAGGCGGCCGTCGAAGTTTCGACTGAAGACGGCGACAACTTCCGTACCAACATGGTCACGATTCGCGCGGAAGAGCGCCTGGCTATGGCTGTGTACCGTGAAGAATCCTTCGTCCACGGTGAATTCGACGCGCCGTAAGGCTTCGACACCTCACAGGAGCGCACCCGGGAAACCGGGTGCGAACATCGATGCCAGACATCACTGTAAAAGCGATCAAGGGCTTCAATGCCGATGGCCTGGGTTCAGGCGAAAAGTATGTGAAGCGTGGCGCGGAATTCACCGTGGATGAATCAGTGGCCCGCGATCTACGCCGTAATGGCCTGATCGAGGGATACGACGTGAAGAACGCTCCTGCCCCGGAAAACAAGCAGGCCCCAACCCCTGCGAATAAAGCGGCAGCCAAACCCGCCACCAAGAAAAAGGCCGACTGACCATGAGCGTGATCGACATCGACCTGGCCATGAGGCATTTGCTGGCTGAGCCAGAGGACCAGGTGCTGGTGCAGTCGCAACTTGACGGTGCCGAGGAGGCTGCACAGCAGTTCCTGCAGCGCCGGTTCTTTGCCGATCAGGCCGCTGTTGATCTTGCCAAGGCCGCGACCATTCCGAGAACTCAGGCCGCCCGCGCTGCATACCGCGCTGCGCTGGTAGTAGCGGATGATCCGGAGAATGTTGAAGACCGGTGCCGGTTGCGCGAGAGGGCGCGCCGGACGCTGTCCGACACGTTCGAAGCAATCGACATGGACGACTTCGGTATTGTGATTAACAAGGCGATCGAGGCCGCGTGTCTGCTCAAACTTGGTCATCTGTTCGCCAATCGTGAGGAGGTGGTGGTCGGCAGCACTGCTGTTGAGCTTCCCCTGGCAAGCAAATCACTGCTGATGCCCTACCGCATCGGGATGGGTGCGTGATGCGTGCCGGACGTTTGCGACACCGCATAGATTTTGAAGAAAGGGCTTTAGTGCAAGACCAGAACAACGGGGAAATGATTCCAGGCTGGCGCCCTGTTCGTGAAAAGGTGCCGGCCGCATACGAACCGCTGAGCTCCAAGGATTTGTTCTCCGCGCAGGCGGCGCAATCCCAGGCAACGGTCAGGTTCGTGATCCGCCACTGGGCAGGCCTGCTGCCGACGATGCGGATCGTTCATCGCGGGAAGCTCTACAGCATCGAGGGCGAACCGCTCCCGGATCGGGATTCCGGCCTTGAATACCTGACGATATTGAGCAAAACGGGGGTGACCGATGGCTGATTGGGTCACGTACAACCTCACGGGCGCCGATGCACTGTCAGCCAGGTTCAAGGGACTGACGGAGGAAATGCGCCGCAAAGTGGTCACGCCGGCGGCCAAGGACGCAATGGACATAGTGCTGATCGACGCGAAGGACCGTGCATCGCGCATCGATGACCCGGAGACTGCCAACTTCATCCCGGCCAACCTGGCCATGGTTGAGCGCAAGGCGCTTGGGCAGGAGCTCGGCGCCGTGGTTATCTCGGTGGGCGTGCGAATGCGCAAGCGCGGCCAGAAGGGCGGCAACACGTTCTACTGGTGGTGGGTGGAGCTCGGTACCGAGAAGAACCGGGCAAAACCATTCCTTCGGCCGGCCCTTGCCAACAACCGCGAGCAGCTGTTCCAGGAATTCCTCAGCTCGGCGAAGTATCAGCTGATCAAACTGGGGGTGAATGAATGACCGCGCCCATTTTTCAGGTGTGCTCCGCGAGCCAGGCCGTCACTGCGCGGCTTGGCACCGGCCCTACGCGCCTTTACCCGCACGGCCAGGCGCCAGAGGGGGTAGAGCGGCCCTATGCCGTCTGGCAGGTTGTCAGCGGCTCGCCGATCAACTTCCTCAACTGCGTACCAAGTACGGATCGTTACGGCCTTCAGGTCGACGTGTACGCAGAAACAGCTTCTGCCGCTGATGACGTAGTGATGGTGCTGCGCCGGGTTATTGCCCAGCACGCTTATGTCACCGGCTTCGGGATCGACGACAAGGACAAGGACACCCACAGCTACCGCAAAGGTTTCGACGTTGCCTGGCTGGTGAGTTTGTAGCCGTAAATCAGAAAAGAACCACCCGCTTCGGCGGGTTTTTTATGCCCGCTCAAAAGTGATTTTCCAAGAAAATCGGGGAGTACAAATTGACCATTAAGACCCAAGGCACGGACCTCTACGCCATTGACCCGCTCACCAAAGCTATTTTGGTGGTCGGCTGCTTTACCTCCCTGGACGGGATCGATACCAGCATTGCGCAGATCGAAACGACCTGCATGAACTCCAGCGCCCGGGAATACGAGGCCGGTCTCGCTGAGCCTGGTTCGGCTTCTTTTGGCCTGAACATCGACCCGCAATCTGCGGCTCACGTCCGCCTGCACCGGCTCAAAACCGCCGGTACCAAACTGCTCTGGGCGATTGGCTGGTCTGACGGCCGCATTGTGAATGCCCAGGGCGAGCTGGAAGGAATCCCGCCGACTGTCAGCCAGGCCGGCGCGCTTTCGGCGATCTCACTCACCAGTGGCGGCACCGGCTACACCTCGGCACCTACTGTCGCTATTACCGGCGGTGGCGGCACTGGCGCTACTGCAACAGCAGCTGTTTCGGCTGGCTCGGTGACCGGTTTCACCATCACCAATGCCGGATCTGGTTACACCTCCGCACCAACCATCGCGCTCACTGGTGGCGGCGGCGGTACCGGCGCGGCCGCAACTGCTGTCGTTGGGTTGGAAGTCGATTTTGATCTGCCGAACACCCGCACCTGGATCACGTTCGAGGGCTACATGAACAGCTTCCCGTTCAGCTTCGCGCTGAATGACGTTGTGAAGTCCACCGTCGGCATCCAAGTGTCTGGCGACCCGGTATTTGTCCCTAAAGTCATCGCTCCATAAGGAATAACCATGGATCTCAGCATTAAAGCCCTGGCCGCAGCCGGAGCATTCGCCGGCATGGCGGTAAAAAAAGACATCGAGTGGTTTTCCGGTGGCAAAACGCAGAAGGCCACGATCTACGTGCGCCAAGAGTCTTTCATCGAGTTGACCCAGCGCTGGGAGTCGAAGGACGCCGGCGGCGATGTGCTCGCCGAGCGTATTGCCAACAACATTCTCAAGAAAGACGGCTCGCCAGTGTTCTCTGTTGGGGATGTGCTCGGCACCAACGACTCTGGCAATGGCCCGCTGTGCGCTCAGTTGACGCTGGCACTTCTGGCTGCACTCAACGAAGCAAATGGCATTGGTGAGGGCGCCGAAGAAAAAAAATAGGGCCCGCCGATGAGTTCTGGCATGAGCTGGTGCTCAACGGCATCGGCGGGCGATCCGTCGCTGAAGCGAAAGCCAGCCTCAGCTACACCGAGGTGCTTTCGTGGATGGCGTACGTCGAGCAGAACGGAACGCTGAACCTGGGCTTGAAAATTGAGCGTGGTGTCGCCCTGCTCGCCACCATTTTGAACAACGTGCACGGCGGCAAGGCAAATTTCGATGACTTCCTGCCTAAACGCGGGGAGCCAGAGGAAGAGGTTGAGGCGTCCGCGCAGGACCTGTTCGCGCTGTTGCAGTCGGTCAAGAGGTGATTTATGGCTGTTGATTCACTTGGCCAGCTAACGGTCGATCTGGTGGCCAACACTGGCGGCTTTGAAAAGGGGATGGACCGTGCAGAGCGAAAGCTCAAGTCCACAACCAAGGAGGCCGCCTACCAGGCCAAGGAGCTGGATAAGCTCGTTGGTCGCATTGATCCTGTTGTGGCGGCATACAGTCGCCTCGACAAGATGGAGGAGCAACTGCAGGCCCACCGCAAGGCTGGGCGACTACCCACTGCTGAGTTCGACCTCTATAAGAAAAAGATCGATGAACAGCGCGCTTCTATCGAGCAAACCGACAAGGTAATGCTCAAAAACGGACAGACCGCCAAGCAATACGCCGCGAACTTGCGGGGCGTGCCGGCTCAGTTCACAGATATTGCCGTATCGCTGCAGGCCGGCCAGAACCCCATGACGGTGTTCTTGCAGCAGGGTGGACAGCTCAAGGATATGTTCGGCGGGATTGGGCCCGCAGCACAGGCCTTGGGCGGCTACGTCCTCGGACTGATCAACCCGTTTACTGTTGCCGCCGCTGCGGCCGCTGTATTGGCCTTGGCTTACAAGCAGGGAAGCGACGAGGCCACGGCCTACACCACCTCCCTGGCCATGACTGGGAACACCGTAGGCACCACTGCTGGCCAGCTTTCCACGCTTGCCCAGCAGATTGCCCTGGCCAACGGCACTATCGGCAAGGCGTCTGGCGTCCTGGCGCAACTGGCGGGCTCTACTCGCATTCCCATTCAGGCCTTCGAAGGCATTGCTGCGGCCGCTATCCGGTTCGAATCGGCAACAGGGCAGGCCGCCGAGGAGACCGTCAAGAACTTCGAGAAGATCGCGAAGGACCCTGCTGCGGAGATTCTGAAGCTCAACGAGTCGATGAACTTTCTGACGGCAACCACCTATGAACAGATTAAGGCGCTCCAGGCGCAAGGCAAGACTCAGGAGGCCGCCGCGCTTGCCAATGACACCTATGAGCAAGGGCTTAACCGCACATCCGACTCGATCAAAAAGAACCTCGGGCTCCTCGAGGGCAGTTGGAGCGCTGTAAAAAACGCCGCGAAAGAAGCGTGGGATGCTGCGCTCAACGTTGGCCGCGAGGACACCTTAGACCAGCAGATCGCCGCGCTGGACAAGCAGCTCAATGACATTGCCAACGCTCGAAAGCTGAACAAATCCGATGGGTTTGACAATCTGGTGCCAAACGACAGCTTCCGTGTCGAGGCATTAGAGGCTGAGAAAACCCAGAAACTTGTTCTGAAGGCCGAGGAGGATCGCCGGGCGGCTGCCCGGGGCTTCCAGCAGCAGCAACAGCAACAAGCGCTGTCGGACCAGGTCTCTCTGGACAAACTGCGCAAGGAGACCGAGACCAACGCCGATAAGCGCGCACGCGAGCTGGGCGAATACCGGATGCTGGTCGAGCGCCGAATCATCCAGGCCCGCGCCTCCGGCGATAAGTCCCTGCTGATCTCCCCAGAGCAGCAGACCAAAGACATCGCCAACATAAACGACAAGTACAAAGATCCGAAGGTGGCCAGAACGCCGCTCTATCGCGAGGATGCGGGGATCAGGGCGCTCGACCAGGCCCGCCAGCAATACGCCGTCCTCCAGCGGCAAAACGGCCTGATTGGCGATCAGTCCGCAGCGAGTCAGACCCTTGGCGCGAATGCGAAAAAACTGGTCGAGTTCGAGCAACAGTTGGCCGATATCAAGGCCAAGAAAACACTCACGGCTGAGCAGCGGTCGCTGTTGGCCAGCCAGGACTTGATCACGGCCCAGCTCAAGCGCAACGCAGCGCTCGAGGCTGAGAACACGCTTCGCGAGAAGGGCCTGGAAACTCAGAAAAAACTCGCGGCATTCGATGAAAACCTGAAAAGCCAGCTTTCGAGCGCCCAGCAGGGCCTCGACAACAACCTGGCCGGTATTGGCCTGGGCGATGAACAGCGCAAGCGCCTACAGGAGCAGCGCGGCATTCAGCAGTCCTATCAGTCGCAAATGGACAAGCTGACCTCGGACTACAACAAGAGCAGCAAGGATCAGTTCAGCGCCGAGCTGTACAACAAGGAAACCCAGGCCCTTAAATCCGCGCTCGATCAGCGCCTGGCCATGCAAAACAAGTTCTACGAGGACGAAGATCAGGCCCGAAGCGATTGGTCGCTGGGGGCTTCCTCGGCTTTCCAGAACTACATGGATCAGGCAAAGGATGTCGCAGGGCAGACGCAGTCGGCGTTCACGTCGCTGTATGACGGCCTTACCGACGCCGCCGTCGATTGGGCTTTCGGGGCAGATCAGAGCTTTGGTGATGTGGCCAAGAGCTTTGCCAAGATGATTGCCAAGATGGCTTTGCAGTCAGCGGCATCGAACGTGTTCGCAAGTATCGCCGGCAGTGCAATCGGTAGCGCATTTGGTGGCGGTGGTGGCGCTGCGGTGTCAGCTGGCAGCACAGCGGCCGGGTACTCCGCTGATGTTCTTTCGAAATGGCCGGGCCTATCCGATGGGGGCTGGACTGGTCCTGGTGGTAAGTACGAGCCGAAGGGTGTTGTGCACGGCGATGAGTTTGTAATCCGCAAAGAGGTGGTTCAGCAACCTGGTATGCGCGGGTACCTGGAACGCCTGAACAAGAAGGGTTATGCGGACGGTGGCTATGTCGGGCTGTCCGGTGGGTCATCGTCAGCACCGACAGCCCCTGGGGGCGTCGTCATCCAGCAGTCGTTTGTGGTTCAGGGGGCGGAAAGTGGCACATCTCAGAAAGACTCTCAGGCCCTCGGCCAGGCCTACGCGGATATCGCCCGCCGTGGGGCTCAAGCGGAAATCGCCAAGGAAACTCAGCCCGGCGGGCAAATCTGGAGGCTTGTGAATGGCCGTTGAAGTCTTTGGTTGGTGTCCGTCGATCTCGGCCACCAGCATTCCCGAGTACCGCAATCGATCCTCAAAGTTTGGGAGCGGCTATGAGCAGGTTGTTGGGGACGGGCCGAATAATCGGCTCGATTCCTGGCCGCTTACGTTCGTTGTGAGAGAGGCGGTCGCCCTGCAAATCAAGGAGTTCCTCGACCGGCACGCTGGGCACAAGTCGTTTTTCTGGACACCGCCACTGGGAGAGCTTTCGTTCTTCCGTGGTACCGCGCCCTCGATCACCCCGAACGGCGCCGGAATGTTCACCCTGACCACCACTTTCACCCAATCTTTTCTTCCATAAGGGGCAACCATGCCGCTGATCAGCGATATCCAGGTTCTTGAACCTGGCAGCGAAGTGCTGCTCTTTGAGTTGGACGGCACGGACTTCGGCGCGGACGTTTTGCGCTTCCACGGTCACGCCATCCCGTACACGGCGGCTGAGTTGATCGCCGCCGGCGCCGATGCTGACCAACTGCCGGCGAAGGCGATCTACTGGAATGGCGAGGAGTACAACGCCTGGCCGATGCAGATCGACGGCATCGAGGCGAACGGAGACGGCACGGCCGTTCGCCCCACGTTGTCTGTCGGCAACGTTAACGGGCGAATCACTGCACTGTGTCTGGCGTTCCAGGACCTCGCGGATTTCAAGTTGACCATGCGGCATACGCTGGGCAGCTACCTTGACGCTGAGAACTTCCCAGAAGGGAACCCAACGGCAGATCCAACCCAGGAGACGATCGAGGTCTGGTACATCGACCAGAAGACGAACGAAGACGGGGAAACGGTCAGTTGGGAGCTGGCCAGCCCAGGCGACGTTGGCGGTGAGTCAATCGGCCGGCACGCCACGACGCTGTGCCATTGGTGCCTAACTGGTGGTTATCGCGGCCCTAATTGCAACTACACCGGGCCATACGTCACGAAGGATGGTTTACCCACAGACGATCCCGAACAGGACGAATGCGACGGCACGCTTGGAAAGGGGTGCGACCCTCGATTTGGGCGGGACAACCCCATGCCATTCGGGGGATTTCCCGCTGTGTCCCTCATCGCCAGGAGCTGAAAAATGCGCAAACACATCATCGCAGCCATACAGGCGCATGCGGCGGCCGAGTACCCGAAAGAGTGCTGCGGGCTTTTGATTTCCGTGGGCCGGGCGGAGAAGTACTTCCCTTGCAGGAACATCGCCGCCGATCCGAACGAAGAGTTTCGGATCGACCCGGAGGAGTACGCCGCGGCCGAAGATATTGGGGAGGTGATTGGCGTAGTGCATTCGCATCCCGACGCTACCAGCAGGCCGTCACCGCGTGACTTGGCAATGTGCGAGGCCACGGCCTTGCCCTGGCACATTCTGTCGTGGCCCGAGGGGGATCTACGGACGATCACCCCGACCGGCAGCGTGCCGCTACTCAAGCGACCGTTTGTTCATGGGGCTTGGGACTGTTGGGCTGTATGCGCCGAGTGGTATAAGCGCGAATGGGGGATTGAGTTCGAAGCCTTCCAGCGTGCCGATGGCTGGTGGGAGAGTGCGGATAACGCCAGCCTGTACGAGCAGCACTACGAGGCCGCCGGATTCGTGCGCGTCGACCGTCCGCAGCGTGGCGACATGATCGTGATGCAGGTTGGTCGGACGGCTCACCCGAATCATGCCGGCATATACCTGGGCACCGATCCATCGCTACCCGGCGAAGACTCGGGCACGTTCGGCCCCGGGCCTTTTCTCCTGCATCACCTTTACGGCAGGCCATCTGAGCTGATCGTTTTTGGCGGCCCTTGGCTGGATCGCACGCGCCTGGTGCTGCGTCACCGTGATGCTCGGTGATAAGGTGGCTCATCTTCCACAGGAGTGAACCGCATGAAATTGATCATAGGCGTGTTGGCGGTAACGCTGCTCGCGGGCTGCGCAACTTCCCCTATCCCATCCGACAAGGCAGACCCTGTACCTGCTTCAAGACTGCTGGCGAACCAAGCGCAACGTGAAGGCGATGCAGTGTTGATTATCACCAGAGATACGGGTTTCGTCGGCGGCGGCTGTAATACAACGATCAGCATTGATGGTCACAAATCAGCAGAAATCGGGCCAGGGGAAACTGCAAAGTTTTACGTTCCAGCTGGCGATCACATCGTCTCCGCTACCTCTTGTGGCAGCGGGCTAAAAGAGCGCGAGGCCTTGTTGAAGCCTGGTGGCACGAAGCGCTTCAGGATATCTACCGACTCAGCGATGAGTATGGATTTATCACCTACGACCTACTGAAAGAAAGCCGCCCTAGGGCGGTTTTTTATTGCCTGGAGAATGAGATGGCTGCAACAGCAGTGCATTACAGTCCACGAACAACTATTCAGCTCGGCAGCATTCTGGGAAGAAAGTTCTTCCGGCAGAAGGATTACCAGTTGGAAACGGGTAACGCATGGGAGGTTTTCAAGGCGCTGAGGGTCACAGTTGACGGTTTTTCGGAAGAAGTCGCCCGTCTTGATAGGCTCGGCATGAGGTTCGCCATTGTCCGCAATGGAAAAAACGTTGGCGAGAAAGGCTTCGATCTGGGAGGAATAAAAACTCTTAAAATCGTGCCAATAATTGCTGGCAGCAAACGCGCCGGGCTTCTCCAAACGGTGCTCGGGGTTGTCCTGATTGCTGTGGGCACCTATTTCAAACAGCCTTGGGCCGTTCAGCTTGGTATTGGGTTAGCGGTGGGCGGCGCAATGCAAATGCTCAGTCCCCAGGCATCAGGCCTCAAGCAAAGCGCTTCGCCGGAAAATATGCCCAGCTATGCGTTTGGATCTGCCAAGAACACCACCGCCAGTGGCAACCCGGTGCCGATCTGCATCGGCCGCCGCCGGTGGGGCGGCATGATTATCTCGGCCTCGATCTATGCCGAGGACAAAACGTAAGCAGAAGAGCCGCACCGCGACCGCCCAAGTGGCGGTTTTTTATTGCCTGGAGGAAAGCATGGGCGCAGTTGCACAAATCGATGTTCATGGCGAGAAGGGCGGTAGCAGCAAGCCGAAGTCGCCGACCGAAGCCAGCGATAGCTTGCGCTCGACCAACTTGGCAAAGCTCTTGATTGCTGTTGGTGAGGGTGAGTTTGACGGCGTTCCTACCGACTATGACATCTACCTGGATAACACACCGATTCGTGATGCCAGCGGCAACTACAACTTCCCGAATGTGAAGTGGGATTGGCGCCCAGGCTCCGTTGATCAGACCTACATCCCCGGAATTCCAGCGGTAGAGAACGAGACATCGCTGAACGTCGAGTTGCGCAGTGATTCTCCGTGGGTGCGCTCGATCACCAATATCCAGCTATCAGCCGTGCGCCTACGTTTTGCATGGCCGGCATTACAACGGCAGGATGATCAAGGCAATGTCGTGGGCTACCGTATCGATTACGCCATTGATGTGGCCACCGATGGCGGCCCATATCAACAGGTCTATCCCGACGCTGTAGACGGCAAAACGACCACACGCTACGAACGCTCGCGCCGCGTTGATTTGCCTACAGCAACCACTGGTTGGCTGATCCGTGTTAGGCGGCTGACACCGAATCAGAACAGCAACAGGATTGCTGACACCATGCTGATTGCGGGCATCACGGAAGTTATAGATGCCAAGCTGCGCTACCCAAACACAGCGCTTCTTTACATCGAGTTCGACGCCGAGCAGTTCACCAATATTCCGGCCGTCACCGTGGAGTGCAATGCGCGCCGGTGGATGGTGCCGAGCAACTACGACCCAGTCCAGCGCACCTACAGCGGAGCGTGGGACGGCACTATGAAGTCAGCCTGGACCAACAACCCGGCCTGGATCACGTTCGGAGTGTGCACGGAGGATCGTTTTGGACTTGGTAAACGTATCAAGTCGTTCATGGTTGATAAGTGGGAGCTTTTCCGAATCGCCCAGTATTGCGATCAACTGGTTCCGAACGGCCTGGGCGGTACCGAGCCGCGCTTCCTTTGTGACATGAACCTGCAAGGCAAGGCTGATGCCTGGTCGCTGCTCCGCGATATCTCGGCCATTTACCGAGGCATGACCTACTGGGCTCAGGGCCAACTGGTCATGCAGGCTGATATGCCTCGCGCGCAGGACTTCGACTATGTATTCACCAGGTCGAACGTCATCGGCGGGAAGTTTTCGTACGGCAGCGCCTCGGCCAAAACTCGATATACCCGGGCCCTGGTCAGCTACGATAACCCGGCCAACAACTACGACACCGATGTCATTCCATTCGCCGACCCTGATCTCCAGCGCCGCTACGGTGATCGTCCTACCGAACTCAGTGCCATTGGTTGCACTCGCGCTTCAGAAGCCCAGCGCCGCGGGAAATGGGCAATCCTGAGTAACAACCAGGATCGCACTGTGTCATTCAAAACTGGCATGGAGGGCGTGATTCCGCTGCCAGGTCACATCATCCCGGTGGCCGACTCGTTGCTGGCTGGGCGCGAGGTAGGCGGGCGAATAGCAGCAGCTTCTGGTCGTGTGGTGACGCTTGATCGCAACACCCAGGCCAAGGCCGGTGATCGATTGATCATCAACCTGCCGGGTGGCCGCGCCGAAGGGCGAACCGTGCAAAGCGTCAGCGACCGCGATGTGACCGTGACCATCGCCTACAGTGAGCCGCCTGTGCCGCAGTTGCAGTGGGCGCTCGATGCTGATGATCTGGCCATTCCGCTGTACCGGGTGATTCGTACAAAACGCACGCTCGAGGGCGACTTCGAGATCAGTGCGTTGCAGTTTGAACCGAGCAAGTTTGCGCGCATCGACACCGGAGCACGATTGGAGGAGCGCCCGATCAGCGTGATTCCTATCGCTGTTGTTCCAGCGCCTGCAAGTGTCTCGGTTGCGGCGGCGTCTTCGGTCGTGCAAGGCCTGGCGGTGGCGACAATGACTATCAGCTGGCCCGCCGTAGACGGTGCAGTCGGATATGACGTGGAGTGGCGCAAGGACAGTGGCAACTGGATCAAGTTGCTGCCAACCGGACAGACTAACGTTGACGTGGTCGGTATTTACGCGGGCGATTATGTAGCCCGGGTGCGGGCGGTGAGCGCCTTTGACTTCTCGTCACAATGGCGAAACTCGACCCTTACCAACCTGAAGGGTAAAGAGGGTGTGCCGCCGGCGGTGGCGTTCCTGAGCACCACCAGCATGGTCTACGGCATCGGCATCCAGTGGGGTTTTCCACCAGGTGCAGAGGACACCCAGCGCACGGAGGTCTGGTATAGCGAGTCGCCGGACCTGGCGACGGCGATCAAGTTGAGCGACTTCAGCTACCCGCAGGCTTCTCATGAGATGTACATCCCTGTCGCCGGCGCGTCGTTCTTCTTTTGGGCTCGGCTGGTCGACCGCACTGGAAATATCGGACCGTTCTACCCGGTACCCGACGCAGTAAACGGCGCATCAAGTTCCGTCCAAAGCGAATACGAGAAACACTTCGAAGGGATGATCAGCAAAGGTTCGCTGTACCAGAGCCTGCGCGAAGAGATCGAGCTGATCTCTGGCGATGGGCCTGGGTCCGTCAATGATCGGCTGACGGAGGCCAAGGCAGAGCTGGAGGGGTTGCTGGGCCAGATTACCGGGGCAGAGCCGTACAACCCGGATGAGCCCTACACCGCTGGCGCATTCACGCAAAAGGATGGGCACCTGTACCAGGCGACTGGCCCGGTACCGGCCGGCGAAGCGCCGCCAAACCCGCTGTACTGGAAGGATATCGGCACAATCCTGCAAACCACCAACGCGCTGGCCCAGCAGGTTCAACTGGTCACCAGCATGATCGAGGAGATCGAGGGCCAGGTGGTGGCCACCGCGACGTCGGTTGAGGCGCTGCGCTCGGCTGCCCGTGGCGATGATGGCGCGGGCGATCTGGCGGACGCGGTGAAAGGGTGGCAATCGACCGCTGATCTCGGGATTGAGAAGCGCACGCGGGCTTCTGAAAGCGATGCAATGGCGCGGCAACTCACCACGATGGAGGCGCGGGTGGGGGCGAACCAGTCCGGGCTGACCGTGCTGGAGCAGGTGGTGGCCACCAACAAGCAGACGGCAGCCACTCAACTGACTCAGCTCAAAAGCGACTTGGAGTTGACCGAAGAGAAGGTAGCCGGCAATTCCCAGGCCATTACCGGCCTCGACACCAAGGTCACCAACCTCGACGGTAAGGTCACGTCTCAAGCGTCCAGCAATGAGGCGCTGCGGGCTTCGGTGCGCGGCGATGATGGTTCCGGTGATCTTGCCGGCGCGATCAAGGCCTGGGAGTCGACAGCCAGCTTTGAGGTTGAGAAGAAGGTCCAGGCTTCCGCCAACCAGGCCCTGGCCAGAACCTCGGAAACCCTGCAGTCGAGCATCGGACAGACGAATGCCTCGGTTCAGCAAGTGAGCGAGACGGTTGTCGATCTCAACGGCAAGGTATCTGCGCAGACCACGATCAAAACCAAGACTACCGCCAACGGCAAAACAGTAATGGCGGCCCTGGCACTGGGTAGCGATGGGGAAACGTCGGAGATCCTGGCGTTTGCGCAGCGCTTCGCGATTGTCGACGAGGTCAGTGGGCAGTTGATTACGCCGTTCGTTGTGAGCGGCGGTCAGGTGTTCATCAACCAGGCGGTGATCAACAAGGCATTTATCCAGGAGATCATTCTGGGCATGACGCTGCGATCTGAGGCTGTCGACTCCAGGGGGCGCCCGCTGCTGGAGATCAATGTGAAGGCGGGCACATTCGTACTTCGCGGCGATGGTACTGGTGGCTCGATCCTGCTCAATAACAACGGCCTTGCTGTGTATGACGGCAATGACGTACGTCGGACAATGACCGGCAATCTAAGACTTTGACTGGGTTGAAGTTGCAGGGGAGGTGTGGGTATGGACTTTGGTTTAAGTGTGTTTGATGCGAACGGCATTAAAACATTGGGTATGGAGGATTTCACTCTACAGAAGTTGGCGGTATTGATAGTCCCGGCGGCTACGGGTGGCGGGCGCGGGTCTAACTATGAGTACATCCTTATGGATGTTCCAGGCTATGACCCCGCCACCTGCTTTGTCACGATCACCCCCAAAGTTTACGCGCCATATGATCAGATTGGGCGCCCTGATACTTGGGGTGGACTGCCTACCTATACCGATTTGGGAGGGACGAGAATTGCGATTTACACCCAAATCAACTACCGCGAGCCAGATGGCGGTGGCGGTGGTAAAAACCGCGAGATGTGGACGCGCAATGTCGTAGAGAGCGTTGTGGAAGTGGTCAAGGTGAATTGATATGGATGACTACGGTTTTATCGCTGTAAACGATCATGGGTCGGTCAGCATCAGCAGCACCTACAAGGTACTGGTGTTCTCTGAAAGGGGGCAGTTCAGGATTCAATCTCGCTACACGGATAAGCCCGGCAAAGGGCAGTTTAACTTTGCCAAACCTATTCGCACCGTGGAGCCGCCCCAGATATTTTTGCGGACGATAACGGCCTCACACGACAACCTCGGCTTGTACATCTCAATCGAAGGATCGTCGGGCAACTGGACCGGCTTCCATGTCACGTCAGCCGTTCGGGGCGGCAGCGTATTGCAAGATTATTTAATGGAGTTTGTGTCTTGTAAGTACTCAGATCAAAGCAGTTCGACTGAGTACGGGCTTGAAGTGCGGGATGAGCAAAATCGAATAGTGTTTATCTCAAGTGATCGAGTTGTTCGCTTCGGGAAGTTCGCAAAAAAATGGACTGTCGGCAGAGGGACCTTTGTAGATACCTACTACAGCGATGTGGTGATTGACGCAAGCGACTTCATATGTGTTTCAAGTATGGATCGCGGCATCATGTGGTTTGCAAATAACTCGCAGTATGCAGGTATCACCATTTTGGATGGTGGCGTTCCGGTGTTGCAGATATTCAACCAGAAACAGTACCTCGACCGGTTTTATTGGCAGGGCTCAGACGGTTTTTTTCTGGGCGTACCTGTCTGCAAGTTTCCAATAGAACGTTACTACAACTAATTTCAAGTGCCGATATGGGCACTCAACTGGAGAAACCTATGGCTTCTTGGTTTTCAGAAGGGACTGTGAGCGTTCAGAACGGGAGCCCGACAGTAACGGGCGTCGGCACCAAGTTCTCGAACTGCCGTGCCGGGGATATGTTTGTCGGCCCTGACCAGGGCATCTATCAAGTGATCAACCCCGCAAGCGATACGTTGCTTGCCATTTCGCCGGCGTACCGTGGGCCTGCCGTTGGCGGCGCCGGGTACGGGATTGTGCCCGTTAACGGATATCCCAAAGCCCTGGCCGACGCGGTGAATCAATTTGTTCAGCAGTGGGGCGCAACGCTCGCGGGCTTGGGTGATGTGTCCACTCAGGATGTCGTGCCGGTAGCCATGGGCGGCACCGGTGGCAGAAACCCGACTGAGGGACGTGCTGGCCTGGGGCTGGGTACTGCTGCAACAGCGGCCGTGACCGTGGGTAACGTCGATACCACTCCGGGCCGAGTGTTGAAAGTTGGTGATTTTGGCGTTGGCGCAGATTGCGTAATCGTCTCTGACTGGAACGATGCTTACAACAATCTTGGTAGCGCGTTCATCGCGGGCAACGCTGTCTCTCCTGGTGGCACGGGAGAAACGATTAACGCAACTGGCATCAACCTCCGGCGGGGCGGCCTGGTAGGGGCCCAGTTGATGATTTACAACGGCGATAGCCGGCTCTTCTTTCGGTCTGCATTCGGTGGCTTTGGCCCATGGGTGCAGGTTTACCACACCGGCAACACTACTCGTATGGCCGACAACACGCTGAGGGCGATCTGATCATGGCAAGAGCAGCAATTAACATCACCGGCACGGGTGAGAAGTTCGATTTCGTCTCGCTGGGAGGGACCGAGGTGACCTGTTATCGCCAGGGCGTGGGCGTTTACTGTGTCACTGGCACCCTGGGCATGGTCCCATTCCCGCCGCTCGATCAGGGCTGGGGCTACGGGCTTCACCCCTCGGACAACCCCGCCGAGGTGGACATTGCGTTTGATGACGGCCTGCTCACGGTCACCGTGACGAAAGAGGGCAAGCCGTACGATTTGAAGGTCATGATCACTCTGCACATCCTGGTGCCTGACCGCCCTCCACAGGCAGAGCTGCCGGCGCCGGAAATTGATCCTGTGGCGGCTGCACAGACCCAGATCGCGCACCTGCGAGCCGAGGCGGATTACGCAATCGCGCCACTTCAGGACGCCGTCGATATCGACGAAGGGACCGAGACAGAGCTGGCGACCCTCAAGGCCTGGAAGAAATACCGTGTGGCCCTGAACCGTGTGCCTGAGCAGGAGGGCTACCCACTCGCCATTGATTGGCCCGCCGCGCCGTAGCGCCGCGCTGTCGTCGACCACACCCGCCATCGAGCGGGTTTATTTTTGCCTGGAGAAAAGCATGACCACTTCCGATAAAGACCGGGACATCCTGGCGCGCACGCTCTGGGGTGAGGCCCGCGGCGAGGGGCTGGACGGCCAGATCGCCGTGGCCTGGACCATCCGCAACCGCGTGTTCGACGGCAAGGCCAAGTCCTGGTGGGGGGAGGGCTACGCCGGCGTGTGCCTGAAGCCCTGGCAGTTCAGCTGCTGGAACCAGAACGACCCGAACTACGCCTACCTCAGCGGCGCCAAGCCGATCCCGGCCGCGCAGTTCGCCCAGGCCCAGCGTGCGGCTGACCAGGTGATGGCCGGTGCGGTACCGGATCCAACCGGTGGGGCCACGCACTACTACGCAACCACGATGCCCAAGGCCCCGGCCTGGGCGGCGAAGGCCAAGCAGACGTTGCGCCTCGGGCACCACGTCTTCTTCAAGGATGTGCCGTGATGACGCCCGTGCAGAAGCTGGCCGGGCTGGTGGTGCTGGTCCTGGTGCTGATGGCCAGCGCCGCCGGCGTCACCTGGCAGGTGCAGGACTGGCGTCTGGGTAAGAAGCTGGCCGAGCAGGCCGGCCTGCACCAGGGCGAGCTGGCTGCCGTCAGCGCGGCGGCCGCCAAGCAGGTGAACGAAGAGCAGGGCAGGCGCCTGGCCCTGGAGAAGACCCTGGCCACCTCCGATCAACAACACACCCGAGAACTTTCCGATGCTCAACGCAACCAGGCTCTGCTGCGTGACCGCCTTGCTACTGCTGATGTGCGGCTGTCAGTCCTTCTCGACGCCACGGATTCAGCCAGTGGCTGCAACGTGCCTCCCGCCTCCGGCGCCGTCGGCGTGGTTCATGCAGCCCGTCGAGCCCAACTTGACCCAGCGCATGCTCAACGAATTATCGCCATCACCGATGCCGGCGACCAAGGATTGATCGCGCTGCGGGCGTGCCAGGCGTACGTCAGGGCCATTGCGCCCTGACCTACATTCCCGGTCGAAAAAATTAACACGCCCCCAACAAACACCCCCTTTGCAAAGGATTGCAAAAATGACAAACCCAATCGTTCCATGGATGGGCGGCAAGCGTCGCCTCTCGAAGCGCCTGCTGGCCCTGTTCCCAGAGCATGAATGCTATGTTGAGGTATTCGCCGGCGGCGCCGCGCTGTACTTCAAGCGCGAGCAGCCCGCGAAGGTGGAAGTGCTAAATGATATAAACGGCGAGCTTGTGAACCTGTATCGCGTGGTTCAGCACCACCTCGAGGAGTTTGTGCGCCAGTTCAAATGGGCGCTCAGCTCGCGGCAGATCTTCGAGTGGCAGAAGATGGCGGTGCCGGAAACATTGACGGACATCCAGAGGGCGGCGCGGTTCTTCTATCTCCAGCACCATGCCTTCGGAGCCAAGACAACCGGTCAGGTCTTTGGCACGGCGACCACGGGCCGGCCGATCAATCTGCTGCGGATCGAGGAAAACCTGTCACAAGCCTGGCAGCGCCTTTCCGGTACCTACGTCGAGAATCTGCCGTGGTTGAGGTGTGCCGAGAAATACGATCGGCCACACACCTTCCACTACATGGACCCGCCCTACTGGAAAACGGCAGGGTATGGCGCTGAATTTGGTTTTGAGCAATACGAACGAATGGCCGAGTTCATGCGGGCCTGCCAGGGCAAGGTGATGGTCAGCATCAATGACCACCCAGATATCCGGCGCGTGTTTGATGGGTTCCGGTTTGAGTCGATGGATATCCGCTACAGCACCGCAAACCCACGACAGGGCAAGGCGGCGGTAACCGGCGAGCTGGCGATCATGAACTGGTAAATGGTCGATAGCGCAACACTCAAAAAGCTGTCTAAAACTACCTCGGCCTATCCCGGTTTCATTGGGCGAAACAGGCGCTATCTCTCATAAGAGTTTTAGACAGTGAGTCGCTGCAAGCCACGCAGTCAGCTGCGTGCGACCTTCTCCAGCCCATACTGCTGCATCATCGGGGTGTGGGAGGACAGATCGGACGTATTTTTACTCATTGGGTAGTAGGCAAGTTCGTTGAAAGTGATGGGGCAAAGGGGGCGCTTGGCCCAGCATTTTTTGCGATGGGGGCAAGGTTAACACGCGAGGTCAGTGCTTCGCAGTTCACAAACGGCCAGGTACAACCGCAGACCCCATGCACGAAATATGCAAATTAGCATTTGCCAACCCCCAAAACTCCCGTCACTATCCCCGTTATGCAAAAACGCAACGTTTCAATCGTCTTAAGAGAGCTGCTCGATCGCGACGGGATCTCCCCCACGGAGCTTCACCGGCGTACCGGCGTGCCTCAATCCACTCTGTCCCGGATTCTCAGCGGCAAGATCGTTGATCCATCGGACAAGCACATCTCGCGTATCGCCGATTATTTCCGCGTAAGCACCGACCAGTTGCGCGGGCGCGCGGGGGCGGCGTGGCAGGATGAGCGCGATCCGATGCATTCGGAGCTCAAGGATATAAGCCTGTGGGACGACGACACGCCCGTTAATGATGACGAGGTGTCGATCCCCTTTTTGCGCGAGGTTGAATTGGCTGCTGGATCAGGAAGATTCGTCATCGAGGAAAGCGAGAAGGCCAGCCTGCGTTTTGGTAAGCGCAGCCTGCGGCATAACGGTGTGCAGTTCGACCAGGCCAAGTGTGTGACGGTACGCGGCAACAGCATGCTGCCGGTGCTGCGCGATGGGGCGACGGTAGGGGTGAATGCCGGCAAGAGCGGGATCGGCGATATCGTGGATGGTGACTTGTATGCCATCAATCACAACGGTCAATTGCGGGTCAAACAGCTCTATCGCCTGCCTTCGGGGATCCGCCTGCGCAGCTTCAACCGGGATGAGCATCCCGATGAGGACTACAGCTTCCAGGAGATCCAGGAAGAGCAGATCAGCATCCTCGGTCACGTTTTTTGGTGGGGCATGTACGCCCGCTAACCCTTCTTTGTAAGAAGCAGCCCGCCCAAGAGCGGGCTTTTTTTCGTCTGTGGAAAACCGCCAAGTAGCCACCCCTCAAGGCTTTTATGCGAATTCGCATAAATTTCGCAAAATAAAATGCATTTATGCATTGACTGTATATGCATACATGCATATTCTCCATCTCAAGCCAGCCAACAAGGCCTGGTGGAGGCGGCAAGGATGCTGCCAAGGAAGACAAGGAAGGCACGTAACACTGGCATGGACGCCACCGAGTGATGGCAAGGACGCCAGGCAACACCGGCAAGGATGCCGACGCTCTTTAGTTTCACGGTTTTACAACAGGCAGCGATGAACCGGCCTTGACGGTTCAGAGGGTTGGCAACTGACCCGGGTGTGCAGCGTAAAGCACCAGAAGCAGTTATCCGGCAGACAGGGATCGTGGTCGGAAAAACATCAAGGAAGAATCCGTAACGCGCCAGTAGCGCCTAAGGACAGCATTACTGAAAAGCCTGGGCCACCGGGCTTTTTGGAATGCCTACCGACAACCCCATCCATCTATTGACCCAAGCACCGGCCACCTGCCGGTTTTACGCATTCCAGGAGGCGTGACATGACAAACGAGCAGCAAGCGTTGGCAGAAATGCCTATCTGGCTGGTGATTATTTTGGCCCTGATCGGCGGCGTGTCCGGGGAGATGTGGCGCGCCGACAAGGAGGGCGCCCGCGGTTGGTCGCTGGTCCGCCGCCTGGCCCTGCGTTCCGGGGCCTGCATGGTGTGCGGGGTTTCAGCGTTGATGTTGCTGTACGCCGCTGGCATGTCGATCTGGACGGCCGGCGCGCTCGGGTGCTTGACCGCCATGGCCGGTGCCGACGTCGCCATCGGCCTTTATGAGCGCTGGGCTGCCAGGCGCATCGGGGTCAACCCGCCCCCGGATTCAAAGTGATTGTTGCAAGGAAGCCACCCATGACCCTCATTGAAAAACCTTCACAGCTGCCGATTGCCGTCGGCCAGGCCCTGCGTGCAGCGTTCCCCGAGCTACGGGTGGGCAGCCCGCCGGGCATTCTGGCGGCGGATGAAACCGCCGTGGCGATCATGGTCGAGCGCAATGGCCCGGGCGTACGCTCCCTTGAAGGGCGCAAGGCCCATGTCTTGTCGATTTCGCTCAAGGTCATGGCCGCCCAGGGCGCGCAGCCCTTTGACGCCTGCGACCTGGCAAGCCGGCTGATGGACCTGGTGCTGGATAACCGTTGGCAGTTGCCGCCGGCCCAGTGCGATGTGCCGGTGAATATCGTTGCGCTGCCGTCGACCCCGGTGGGGGCCGAACCCAACTACGACAGTTGGACCGTGTCCTTCAGCCAGACCCTTTACCTCGGCCCGCCGCTGCTCGACGACCCCATCGGCAAGCCGCTGTTTGCCCGGACCTGGGAAGTGTCGGATATCGACGACCCCGATCAATACCGGCCATTGCAGGAGTAGCCCATGTTCGATGCACTGTTACGCCTGCAATTGGCGCCCATTGTCGAGCGCCTGGCACAGATGGAAACCCAGCTGGAAGACCTCTATCGGCGGGCCGAGAGCTTTTGCCGGATCGGCGTGTGCCAGGAAGTTGATGCGGCCAGCAACACCTGCAAGGTCAGCCATGGCGAGTTGCTGACCCCGGCGATTCGCTTTTTCAACCCCAGCGCCGGGGCGCAGACGGAAACGCGGATCCCCACAGTGGGTGAGCAATGCCTGTTGCTCAACTACGGCGGCGGCGAGGGTGGGGGGCAGTCAGTGGCGCTGTTTGGCCTGAACAGTGATCGCTTCCCACCGCTGTCCAGCGTGGCCAGCCTGACGAGCCGGCGTTACCCGGACGGGACGCAAAGTGCTTATGACGCCGCAGGCCATGTCATGAATTGGAGCAATGGCCCCACGGTCTTCAGCGGTTCTCGCGAGCAGGTGGAAATAAGCCTGGGCGCCGCCCGTTTGGTCATGACCGCCGCCGCCATCAGTGTGCAGGTCGGTGCAGTCGGCATGCTGCTGGATGCGTCCGGCGTTCACTTGAGTGGCCCGGTGGTGGATCACCAGGGCCGAGTTATCAGCACGGCATAAGGATTTGCCATGATCGGAATTGAGAGAAACACCGGGGCCGTGGTGGACGACTGGCCGCAATTTGTCCAGCGCGCCACCCGGGCCCTGACCACGCCGTTGGGCACACGGCAGAAACGCCCGCTATACGGTTCGCTGATCCCGCAACTGCTGGGGCAGAACCTGGGCGACGATCTGCTGATCCTCGCCCAAAGCCACGCCGCCCAGGCTTTTTACAACCCGCAGAACGGCATCGGCGATTTTGTGCCGCAAGTCATCGTCGCCAATCGCCAGGGCGCAGGCCTGTTGCTGCGGTTTGCCGGCACTTGGAAAAACCGCAAGCAATCCTTCGAGGTGGTGACATGAGCATGTTGATCCCCGGGCAGAACCAATTGGCACCGCCCGACCTGATTGCCGTCGACGAATTCGAGCCGCTGCTGGCGCAGTTCAAGGCGTTTGTCGTCGACTATGTGGCCGCCCGCGCCCCGCAAAGCGCGGCCAAGCTCAAGGTCAGCCTGGACAACGAAAGCGAGTTGCTGACCCTGGCCCTGGAGGCGTTTTGTGTGCGCCTGCAAACCCATGAGCGCAAGTACAACGCGCGGATCCAGCAGATGCTGGCGTGGTGGGCCACCGGCAGCAACCTGGACGCGCGCCTGGCCGATATGGGCCTGGAGCGCCAGGTGCTCGACCCCGGCGACCCGGCGGCATTCCCGCCCGTGCCGCCGACCCTCGAAAGCGATGATGATGCCCGGCTGCGTTACTACCTGGCACCCCACGCGCCGGCCGCCGGTTCACGCATGCAGTATCGGCGCGAGGTGTTTACCCTCGGCGAGCGGCCGGCGGTCAAAGTCCACAGTACCGCTGCGGGCGTGGTCACGGTCAGCTACACCTTCGACCCGGATGGTTATGCCGCCCAGGTCAAGGATGGCAACGCCCGGCGCACCGCGCCAGGAGAGGTGATGGTCACCGTGCTGTCCCGTGCCGGCAATGGCACACCGTCGGCAGATTTGCTTGACGGGGTGCGGCGCCATTTCGCCCGGCCCGATGTCCGCCCGGAAACCGATTGGGTGACGGTGCAGGGCGCGCAGATCGTGCCGTACAAGATCCGCGTAGTGGCCAAGATCAACGCCGGCCCCGACTCGGGGCTGACGCAAGTGGCGGCCCAGCAGTTACTGCAGACCTATGCTGAGTCCTGTCACTGCCTGGAAGGGCGCGTGGACCCGAGCTGGATCGACTACACCATCCACACCGCCGGGGCCGCGCAACTGGAGATTCTCGAACCGCTGGCGCCGATTATCACCACGGCGTTCCAGGCGCCGTATTGCACGGGTGTCGAGGTACAGGTGCGCAGCTTATGAATGAACAATCACCCAGCCTGTTGCCCGCCAACAGCTCACCGCTGGAGAAGGCGCTGGACCTGGGCTTTGGCCGCCTGCTCGAACGGGTCGTCCCGCCATTCCCGGCGCTGATGAACCCGCTGCAAACGCCAGCGCCATTCCTGCCTTACCTGGCCGCCGACCGTGGCGTCAGCGAATGGGATGCCTCTGCCGGCGAAACCGAAAAACGCCTGACGGTGGCACTGTCCTGGCAGATCCAGCGCCAGGCCGGGACGCCCAAGGCCTTGAGCCACGCGGTCGAGTCCCTGGGGTTCACCCCCAATATCCTGGCCTGGTACCAACAGCGCCCGCCGGCCCAGCCCTACACCTTTGACGTGCAGGCGATCATCGGCCGCAGTTGGTCCAGTGGCGACCACAACCGCCTGATCCGCCGCATCAACGCGGCCAAGAGCGAGCGCGACCTGGCCACCATCACCCTGGTGCACGAAGTGTTCGGTGGGCTGCCGATGACCGGCGCCGCCCACCGTGCGCTGAACGACGGCGAGCTGTCGCTGTGGGGCGCCTTGCCGGAACTCGCGTTGAGTTCAAGGCTTAACAGTGCGGGCCTGGCCCAGCACTACACCATTAACGACTACGACCTCAGGGCGCAGCCATGACCGATGACATTACGCGCCTGGTGCGCTTCACCTCCAAGGGTTTGGATGAAGTGCTGCAGGCAAAGAACCAAGGCTTGAAAGGCGAAATCACCCACATCGCCGCCGGCACCGGCCGCTACCACCCCACCGGCAACGAAACCGCCCTGCGCGATGAGCGCCAGCGCGTGGCAATTGTGGATTACGAAGACCTGGGCCAGCACCAACTGCGCATGGCCGCGCTGTTTGATGGCGATGGCGAGTACGAGATTGGCGAGTTTGGGTTTTATCTCGCCAGTGGCACGTTGTTGGCCGTGTATTCGGTGGCGGGGCAGTTGCTGACGTATAAGGCGGCGGCTGCGCGGGTGCTGCAGAAGTTTACGTTGGATATTTCGCCGTTGCCGGTGGATAGCGTGACGATTGTGGTGGGGAGTGAGAGCTTGAATGTGTTGTTGACCGAGGAGATTGCAGAGCTTGCTACGGCCAGCGTTGACAATATGGCTCGGCATGTCGGTGTTCTATTTAGAGTCATGGCTCTGGAAGCCAAGTGACGAGCTGATTCATAAGATAAGCAATATAGGGAGTTGAATATGAGTATGGAAACTACGATCACTAGTTTGGTCGCGGCTGCAAATAAATTAACCAGTGCGATAAATGGGAAAGTGGCTGAGATAGATGCTTCTGTGTTGGCTGCGGTTCGTGCAATTCCTGAAATGTCTAGGTCGTTTTATGTTGATGCGGTAGGTGGTAGCGACCTGGCGTTGGGTACAATGGAGGCACCGCTTAAAACAATTAAAGAAGCAATGGGGCGATCAAATACTACCCCTTACGTGACAATTTACCTGAAGGCTGCTCAGACACATGAGTACGCAGCGCCAACTGAACAAACTCCTTATTGGTCAATCGCGAATAAGCTGGTTTTTATGAAGTACGGTACAGGGAGTAATCCGGTTTTTTCACCCAAGGTTGGTGAATATATGGCCGGTAGTTCAAATATTCATTTTTTGTCGCTTGAGGGAGGCAGCGTTTACTTTCGAGTTGTTGATGTTGTTATGCCTACTGCATTGAAGCCAGGAACCTCTGAATGGTATTCCTTCGGTTCATCTCTGTTTCATCGTGCGCATGGCTCTGCCGCTTCAGTGCAGGGGTCAGTTACCTTTTCAGGGAATAAGGTGACTCTGGGAGCGATCAATATTTTTCAGTCAGGGTATTCTGCGAACTATAGGGTGGAATTTACGCACTCTGTTGTAGATGCTGAGGTCTCGACGAAGTTCGCGGATTTGGTCGGCGCTACAATGGTTTTGTCTGTGTTTGCTTCGGCAGTTACTCAAAATAAAACTTGGGCGCACCTTGTTGGCGGTGTGGTTAAAGATGCCGGAGGGAGTTTGTCCAATTTGCTGAGTAATGTCGGTAACGTCGTGGCTGTTGGAGTTTGATGATGATTAAAGAATTCAAAAATAAAGATCAGACTTTCTACAATGTGACTGTAGAACAGTTGCTTGAGATGGGGTTTTCTAAAGCCGAAGTCGACACTGCTTTGCAGATCGAACAGGCCGCTGATGTGGCTTTCAATCGTCGCCTGGCCTACCGAGCAGATGCGGACCCGCTCTATATGGAGTGGCAGTACGATCAAACCGAGGCCAAGGAGAAAGCATGGCGGGCTAAAGTCGCCGAAATCAAGGTTCGTTACCCACTGCCGGGTGAGTAAACCGGCAGCAATCATAAACACCGCGAAAGCGGTTTTTTTTCGCATCCAAGAAAGCCCCATCGCTGGGGCTTTCGCGTTTCTGGAGTCCCCCATGGCCAACCGCCAAACCTACACCGTCCTCATCCCATTCCCCACCGGAGGTGGCCACTGGTCCACCGTCGGCCAGGAACTGGAGCTGCTGGACGTCGAAGCAACCGCCCTGCGCACTGCCGGCCGCCTGGAGCTGACCAGCGTGCTGGCTGCCGCCCAAGACACCCCACCGGCCAAGAAGGCCGTCACCAAGAAGGCTGAATAATCATGGCTGAGGTTTTGAACTTCGAGCATAACGGCATCACCGTCAATGCCAGCGAATCCCCCGAGGCCATGGGTGGCCTGGGTGACAACGTGATCGGCCTGGTGGGCACCGCGCCCAATGCGCACCTGTCGATCCCGAAAAACGCCCCGTTCCGTATCAATAGCTTCACCGCCCAGGCGCTGCTGGACCCCACCGGCGCCGAGTCGGGCACGCTGTTTCATGCGGTGTACCAGATCCTCAAAGTGGTCAAGGTGCCGGTGTATGTGGTGATCGTCGAAGAGGGCGCGACCCCGGCCGATACCCTCAACAACGTGATCGGCGGCAATGAGCCGGTGACCGGTCGCAAGCTGGGTCTCGCGGCGCTTGGCAGCGTCCCCGAAGACCTGACCATCATTGGCGCCCCGGGCTTTACCGGGACCAAGGCGGTGGCCGGTGAGTTTGCCGCGTTCGGCAAGCGCATCAAGGCCCGTGTAGTGCTGGACGGCAAAGACGCCAGCGTCGCCGACCAAGTGACCTACAGCGGCGAGCTGGGTGGCGCCGACCTGGGTTTCGACCGCTGCCTGCTGGTGCACAACATGCCGTCGGTGTACTCCAAGGCCGCGAAGAAAAACGTGTTCCTTGCGCCGTCGTCCCTGGCCATCGCCGCATTGGCCAAGGTCAAGCAATGGGAAAGCCCGGGCAACCAGGTGACCTTTGCCGAAGACGTGTCCCGCGTGGTCGAGTACAACATCCTCGACACCTCCACCGAAGGCGACCTGCTCAACCGCTACGGCGTGAGCTACTACGCGCGCACCATCCTCGGCGGTTTCTCGCTGCTGGGTAACCGCTCTGTCACCGGCAAATTCATCAGCTATATCGGCCTGGAAGATGCCATCAGCCGCAAGCTGGTCAAGGCCGGGCAGAAAGCCATGGCGCACAACCTGACCAAGTCGTTCATGGACCAGGAGGTCAAGCGCATCAACGACTGGCTGCAAACCCTGGTGGCCGACGAAACCATCCCGGGCGGCAGTGTGTACCTGCACCCGGAACTCAACAGTGTCGAGAAGTACAAGAACGGCACCTGGTTCATCGTGATCGACTATGGCCGCTACGCGCCGAACGAACACATGGTTTATCAACTCAATGCCCGCGATGAAATCATCGAGCAGTTCCTGGAGGACGTTCTCTAATGTTTACCAACCGAGTCAGACAGGCCATTGCGGCCACCCTCCAGGGCCTGCCGCTGTCGGCGACCGTCGAGGAGTTCACCCCGCCGAAGATCGAGTTCGACATGGAAGCTATGTCCGGCGGGCGCTTTATCGCCGAGGAAATGGCCAAGAGCGCCAAGGTGCTCAGCGCCAAGCTGGTGCTGCAAGGCGCAGGTCCCGAAATCATGCTGGCCCTGGGTGTGCGCCTGGGCGAAGACATCCTGCTCAACGTGCGCGAAGCGGGCCAGGACCAGGACGGCAAGACCTACTTCACCTACCACACCGTCGGCGGCAAGCTCAAATCCCTGGAGGAAGCCAAGCTGAAGATGGGCGACAAGGCCATCACCACCCTGGAACTGTCCTGCCGCACCTACCATCGCCTGGACAACGGCGTGCCGGTGATCGACATCGACGTGCGTACCCAGAAGTTCGTGCTCAACGGCGTCGACATCCTCGGCGATGCCCGGCGTGCGGTGCTGATGCCGTAAGCCTTTCCACGGATCGGAAATAGGCACGGTCAGTGTGGGAGCTGGCTTGCCTGCGATAGCGGTCTAGCAGTGACAAATGAGGCTGCTGACACTGCGCGATCGCAGGCAAGCCAGCTCCCACATTGACCGTGTTCACATGTTCAACATTGTTCATCAAGGAATTTCGCCCATGGCCTGGAAGCCACCCCTGCATCTCCTGCTGGCGCCCATCACCGCCGACAGCGGTGCGACGATCGAGCAGATCCAACTCAAGCCTTTGTTTTATGCCTCACAAAAACAGGCCCTGGCCCGTGCCGGCGACGACGAGGACGACCAGTTCTTCGAGCTGGCCAAACTGGCCACCGGCCTTTCGGAAAAGGAACTCGACCAACTCAAGCGCCCGGACTACGTGAGCATTGCCCAACACGTACACGACATGTCGACGCGCCCGACCTCGTTCTTCCTGGGCGACTCCACTGAGCCCAGCGAGCAGGTGCAACTGCTGCTGCCGCTGGAAGTGGCCGGCCGTGTGTTGACCAGCGTCACCCTGGAAATGCCCGCCCTGCGCGCCACCAAAGTGATGAAAAAACTCGCCACCAACAAAGAGCGCGCCGAGTTCATCACCTCGCACTGCACCGGCCTGATGATCCCCGACCTGGATGGCCTGACCGTGCCCGACTGGACGGAATTGCAGGAGCGTATCGACGATTTTTTAAACAAACCGGCGGACTTCTTTCGCAGCGCGACATCGAAGTAATCCTCGACGTTGTACCGCTGGTTTATTCGGTAAACGAAGCGGAAATTCTCGAATGGAATGCCGCAAAAGCATTGCGCCGCTACGACATCGCGATCACTCGCCTTGGCGTCAAATAGGAGGAGAGCGAGATGCAAGACGCTCGATATACGCTCAAGCTCGCGGACGAAGACAAACGCTGGATGAGCTTTCCCGGGCTCGCCGAAAGCGGTGCCTCGCAGTTGTCGGGCCTGCTAGACGCGCAAGATGAACGCCTGGTTGGCCCATCCAGTGTGGATGTGGCGACAGCGCCACCGTCCGAACTGGGCCTGGCACTGGCCAACGCCAGCCTGCACATCCGCGCGTTGACCGAGGAACAGGTGCGGTTGCGCGAGAGTCTGGAAACCCTCAACAGCACCCTGTTTATCGCCGGTGGCTCCCCGCTCGGTAGCGTCGCTGCAAGCCCCGCGCCTGTGGCTCAAGAGGCCGCCAAAGACAAGGAACCGGCAGCGGATCCCTGGTACATCAAGGGGGCCAAGTGGTTGGGGGAGGGCTATCTTGATACGGCCAGGGGCCGGTTAACTGGCAAGGCTGTCGATGTGACGCTTGGCAAATTGCCCGGCGTGGGCAAACTGTTCCGCGACGATAGCAAGGACTGCTGCTGCCCAGGGGCCACCGAAACCTTGCAGGGGCGTGCGCGTTTTCTGCCGAAAAAAACGCTGCGCCAGAGACCCACGAAGCGGTCGTCGTCGAAAAAAACCACCCGCAGCGGTAGCCGCCTTGTCGGATCCATGGCAACGCTGCAGGGTGTTTTGGGGCGGGCCGGCCAGGCGTTTGACGGGCCCAAAATGGGTTTTCAGGGCGCGCCGCTTCAAGCTGATCGGCCCGCTCCGCGCCTGGGCGAACGTTCATCCGAGGCGCTTGTTTCACCCGTTCGTGGGCCAGTGTTGCTCAGCACTCCAGCGCCCGCTTTGCCCAAGGCTATCCCCTCCAGCCTGGTTTCAACGATGAGTAAGCTGGAGTCCGTAGGTACTCGATCCCTTGCGCCGCTGCGCTACGCCGACACCGCCATCAACCTCGTCCAGGGTGTGCGCAACGGCGACCTGCAAGCGGTCGGCAGCAGCCTCGGCACTGCCGGCGGTGCGTGGGCCGGCGCCACTGCCGGCGCGGCCCTCGGCACCCTGGTTTTGCCAGGCGTTGGCACTGCCGTCGGTGGCGTTATCGGCGGCCTGTTGGGTGGCGAGGCGGGCACCTGGTTGGGTGAAAAACTCTTCCCTTCCAGCAATCGCCTGCCAGCGCCCGAGGCCCTGAGCAAAGACCTCAACAGTGCCCGCTCGGACAACGTCCAGGTCACCCTGGCCCCGAGCATCCAGATCACCGGCGTCAACCCCGCAGACGCCCAGCAGGTGGTCGACCGGGTCCTGCAAACCCTGCAAAACCAATGCGTGCCGATGCTCACCGACTCTTTGGCGGTTCGGCGCAACGCGGCACTGACCGACGGAGGTGATTAATGCGACAGCAGATGGTACTGGGCGCCTTTATTTTCGGGCTGTCCCGAGGGTTCGCCTATTCCACGCTCCAGCGCAGCAGTGATGGTGGCTGGGGCGACCTGGAGATTATGGCCAGCAAGCCCCAGTCGCGGCAGAACGGCCAGAAGCTGGAAAAACTGACCTTCGCCGGTACCGCCACGGCGGCCGTTGGCATGCAGCGCCTGGACCAATTGCGCGCCCTGCAGGATGCCCGGGCGCCGCTACCGCTGGTCGATGGTATCGGCCGCAACTGGGGCCTGTGGCGCATTACGGCAGTCACGGAAAACCAGGCCAATGTGATCGATGACGGCACCGCCATGGTGATCAAGTGGTCGCTGGTGCTGGAGGAATTCGTCAATGCGTAGAGTACGAAGTATTGCCGGCGATTCGGTCAACCTGCTGCTCTACCGCGAGCTGGGGCGTTGCGATGATGCGGCCGAAGAAACCCTGTGGCGCTTGAACCCCGGGCTTGCCGAACATGGCCCGGTGTTGCCGGCGGGCGTAGGGGTGATCGTGCCCGAGATGGACGCGCAACCGGGTGTTGCAACGCCGGTTTCGGCCTGGGATTAAGGAGGCAGCATGGTAATGGGATTTACCCCGGTCGTGGAGATCTATGGCGCCAACGCGGCCCTGATCAACCCACGGCTGATGCAGTGGAAACACACCGATGCGGCGGGGATCGAGTCTGACCGCCTGGAACTGACCATCAATATCGAGGGCCTGGAAGGCCTGCCGAGCCTGGGCGCGAAGATCGGTTTGCGTGTGGGTTATCGCGAGTCGGGGCTGGTGGAAAAAGGCGAGTTTGTGATTACCCAGCGCACGCCATACCTGTTCCCCATGCGCCTGGCGCTTGTGGCCACGGCGGCACCGTTCAGCGTGGCCGACCAGAGCGGCTACCGCCAGCGCCGCTCCGCCAGCCATGGCCCTACGACCCTTGGCGCGCTGTTTCGTCAACTGGCCACGCGGCATGGGTTTTCCCCCCGGGTGGCGCCGGCACTGGATGGGATTGCGATTGAGCATATCGACCAGTCCAACGAGACCGACATGGGCTTTATCACCCGCCTGGCCGGGCGCTACAACGCGGTGACCAAGCCGGTCAACGAGCTGTATGTGCTGGCGCAAAGCGGCCAGGTCAAATCGCTCTCGGGCCAGCAACTGCCGGATGTGCGGTTGTCGGTGACCCATGACAACCGCCCCGGCGAGCAGGCCTTTATCAGCGCCCGGGTTGATGACAGCGCACGGGCCAAATACCAGGGCTGCCGAGTCAGTTGGTGGGATGCCGCGGCCTCTCGCCAGCGGGTGGTCGAGGTGGGGATTGCGCCGTTCAAGACCTTGCGCCAGCGCTGCCAGAGTGAAACCGAAGCGCGCTCGGTGGCCGAGGGCGAGTTGCGCCGGGTGGGGCGGGAAGGGCTGAGCATCGCCATCGACTGCCCTGGTAACCCGTTGCTGTCTGCCGAAGGCCTGTTGTTGCTGGATGAAACCTGGCCGGGCTATATGCAGGGGCGCTGGTCGATTGACAAGGTGACCCACGCAGGCGACACGACGACCGGGTATCGCAGCTCGATCATAGCCAGTGGATTGGCGTCTTAGACGGTTGGAGATCAAGGATGATGACACTTACGCAACTGCAACAGATCCTGCCCAACGCCCGCGCCCAAGCGGGCGTTTTTATTTCGGCGCTGAACGCCGCCATGCTCCACCGCAACATCACCACCCCCAAACGCATGGCGGCCTTTATCGCCCAGGTCGGTCACGAGTCTGGTGAACTGCGTTACGTGCGTGAACTGGGCGGTGAGCGCTACCTGGGCAAATACGACACCGGCACCCTGGCCGCACGCCTGGGCAACACCCCCGCAGCCGACGGTGACGGCCAGAAGTATCGTGGCCGTGGCCTGATCCAGATTACCGGGCGGCGCAATTACCTGGCCTGTAGCCGGGCGCTGTTTGGCGATGAGCGCCTGCTGCATTTCCCCGAACTGCTGGAGCAGCCGCAATGGGCGGCTGAATCCGCCGCCTGGTTCTGGCACAGCAATGGCTTGAATGAGTTGGCGGACCAGGACCAATTCACCACCATCACCCGCCGTATCAATGGTGGCCTCAACGGGCTGGAGCACCGCCAACAGTTGTGGGAAAAGGCGAGGGCGGTGTTGTGCCGTTGAGCGGGCGCCTGTTGGCGGTTGCCCTGCTGATGGCTATCTCGGCGGCAGCCAGCTGGCAGGTCCAGGCCTGGCGTCATGGCCTGGCCTTTGAACGCCAGGCCGCACGGCATTCAGCACTGCTCAACCGGCAAAGCCAGGAAGCACTGGGCCAATACCGGGCCGAACAGGACAGGCGCCGGGCGTTGGAGCAACAGCTTCACGCCAGCGATCAACAACATACACGGGAGTTGAGCGATGCACAGCGTTACCAGGTTTCTCTGCGCGACCGGCTGGCCACTGCTGATGTGCGCTTGTCAGTCCTTCTCGACACCGCCGACCCCGCCAATGGCCACGCAATGCCATCCGCCGCCACCGGCAGCGTGGTTCATGGAGCCCCGCGAGGCCGACTTGACCCGGCGCATGCTCAACGAATTATCGGCATCACCGATGCCGGCGATCATGGATTGATCGCGTTGCGGGCCTGCCAGGCCTATGTTCGGGCCATCACCCGGTAATCTGTTGAAGCCCTCTGTCACTTGCGTGGTCGATGGGCTCCTGTAGGGTAGGCAAACCCCCGCACTTTCCTGGAGACGATCGTGAAGGAAATTACCCAGCTCGCCGCCGAACTTGGCCGACGCTTGCAGGCGCTCAATGCCCACGTCACTACCGCCGAATCCTGCACCGGTGGCGGCATCGCCGAAGCCATTACACGGATTCCCGGGAGTTCGGCCTGGTTCGAGGCCGGGTATGTGACCTATTCCAATCGGCAGAAGACCCGCCAGCTCAATGTGCCGCAAGACTTGTTCCCCAAAGTCGGCGCGGTGAGCCGTGAAGTGGTCGAGGCCATGGCCCGGGGCGCCCAGGAACAAAGCCTGGCGCGGTTTGCCGTGGCGGTCAGCGGCGTGGCAGGCCCCGATGGCGGCTCGCCAGACAAACCGGTGGGCACCGTATGGCTGGCCTGGGGCGTGGGTGATGACATTACGGCCGAGCGCCAGCATTTCCCCGGCAACCGCGACGAGGTCCGCCGACAAACGGTAAAGGCCGCGCTAGAGGGGCTATTACGACGAGCTGCAGCAGAAATAGAAAATCAGGGGTAGGCGATCCCCGATCTTTATGGAACAATACTGTCTACTTATACAGGTGTTGGCCGTCAGGCCTTATTGATTACGTGAGGACTTTAATGGACGACAACAAGAAGAAAGCCTTGGCTGCGGCCCTGGGTCAGATCGAACGTCAATTCGGCAAGGGTGCCGTAATGCGTATGGGCGATCACGACCGTCAGGCGATCCCGGCTATTTCCACGGGCTCTCTGGGTCTGGACATCGCGCTCGGCATTGGCGGCCTGCCAAAAGGCCGTATCGTTGAAATCTACGGTCCGGAGTCTTCTGGTAAAACCACCCTGACCCTGTCGGTGATTGCCCAGGCACAAAAAATGGGCGCCACCTGTGCGTTCGTCGATGCCGAGCACGCCCTGGATCCTGAATATGCTGGCAAGCTGGGCGTCAATGTCGACGACCTGCTGGTTTCGCAGCCGGACACCGGCGAGCAGGCGCTGGAAATCACCGACATGCTGGTGCGCTCCAACGCCATCGACGTGATCGTGGTCGACTCCGTGGCAGCCCTGGTGCCCAAGGCTGAGATCGAAGGCGAAATGGGCGACATGCACGTCGGCCTGCAAGCCCGCCTGATGTCCCAGGCCCTGCGTAAAATCACCGGTAACATCAAGAACGCCAACTGCCTGGTGATCTTCATCAACCAGATCCGCATGAAGATCGGCGTGATGTTCGGCAGCCCGGAAACCACCACCGGTGGTAACGCGCTGAAATTCTACGCTTCGGTCCGTCTGGACATCCGTCGTACTGGCGCGGTGAAGGAAGGTGACGAGGTTGTCGGTAGCGAAACCCGCGTCAAGGTTGTGAAGAACAAAGTGGCCCCGCCATTCCGTCAAGCCGAGTTCCAGATTCTCTACGGCAAGGGTATCTACCTGAACGGCGAGATGATCGACCTGGGCGTGCTGCACGGTTTTGTCGAGAAGTCCGGTGCCTGGTATGCCTACAACGGCAGCAAGATCGGTCAGGGCAAGGCCAATTCGGCCAAGTTCCTGCAGGACAACCCGGATATCGCGGCGACCCTTGAGAAGCAGATCCGCGACAAGCTGCTGACCCCGGCGCCAGACGTCAAGGCTGCGGCCAACCGTGAACCTGTTGATGACCTGGCAGAAGCCGACGCCGATATCTGAGTCCAACGATGACAGTTGTACTCGATACTCTGGTTGCCGTACGGCGTACGGCAATGGACCTGCTCGCACGACGCGAGCATGGTCGTGTCGAGCTGACGCGTAAACTGCGTCAGCGTGGCGCCCCTCCCGAAATGATCGAAACAGCCCTCGACCGCCTGATGGAAGAGGGGCTACTTTGCGAAGCCCGTTATCTCGAAAGTTTTGTTTCCTATCGAGCGCGCTCGGGCTATGGCCCTGCACGGATTCGTGAGGAGCTGAGCCAGCGAGGCTTGCAACGTGCCGATATTGATCTGGCGTTGCGTGAGTGTGGTATCAGTTGGCAAACGCAACTGGAAGACACCTGGCGCCGCAAGTTTGCCGGCCATCTGCCGATTGATGCCCGTGAGCGTGCCAAGCAAGGGCGCTTTTTGAGCTATCGCGGGTTTTCAATGGAGATGATCAGCCGCTTGTTGAGCGGTCGAGAATTGGATGACTGATTCTTAGGCCAATGACGATCAAAAGTGGGGGCTGTCGAGCCCCAGCGAGGCTGCGATGGCGGCGGGTCTGGCAATACAGTATTCGCTGTGAGGCTACGATCGTGGCCCCGCTGGGCTCGACAACTCCCACAAAAAACAGCCCAAAAACAAAAGGCCCGCTATGAAAATAGCGGGCCTTTTTTGCGTTTTACGGCATCACGCCAGTTCCGGCGCCACCCGTTGCTGTGCTTTACCCTGGGCTTGGGCCCAGTTCTCCGGCAGGTTGATGTAGTCCACCAGCTCCCGCAGCCGCCCCTGGTTGCGCCCGGTGAAGTTGAACACCAGTCGCGTCAGGTGGCTGAAGCGTGCTTCATCGTGCTCTTCACCCCCATAGGCCAGTTGCTGGAAGTCCTCACTCAGGCGCAGGTCAGCGAACGCCGTCTGCATATGTGCCAAGGCATGCTCGCTGAGCGGGTGGTTCATGCGTACCACAAACTGACGCTTCAGCCAGCGGGTGGAGTGGAAGTTGGCATAGAACTGGTTGATTTCATGCACCGCCTCTTCGGCACTGTGTACCAGGCGCACGAGCTTGAGGTCGGTGGGCAAGATGTAGCGGTTGGCCTCCAGCTGGTTGCGGATAAAGTCCAGGGCCCCTTGCCAGAAACCACCGCCGGGCTCGTCCAGCAGCACCACTGGCACCAGCGGGCTCTTGCCGGTCTGGATCAGGGTCAAGACTTCCAGTGCTTCATCCAGGGTGCCGAAGCCGCCTGGGCACAGCACCAGCCCATCGGCTTCCTTGACGAAAAACAGTTTGCGGGTAAAGAAGAAGTGGAACGACAGCAGGTTGTCCGTGCCATCAATGGTCGGGTTGGCATGCTGTTCAAAAGGCAGGGTGATATTGAACCCCAGGCTGTGCGCCAGGCCGGCGCCTTCGTGGGCGGCGGCCATGATACCGCCACCGCCGCCGGTGATGACCATCAGGTCTGAGCGGGCCAGGGCCGCGCCCACTTCCCGGGCCAAGGCATACAGCGGGCTTTCGACTGGGGTGCGGGCCGAGCCGAAGACGGTGACCTTGCGCCGGCCCTTGAACTGTTCGAGCACGCGAAACGCATGGTCCAGCTCATTTATCGCCTTCAAGGTGATCTTGGCGTTCCAGCGGTCGCGGTCGTCCTGGGCCATGCGCAGCACGGTGAGGATCATGTCGCGATACAGCGCAATATTCGGGCTGCTGGGGGCAATCAGGTTGAGTTGCGCTTCGACCTGCTGTGTGAGGTCGGGACGGACCGGCAGGTCGTTCGGTTGATCAGGCATTCAGCTTCTCCTTCGTTACAGAGCCCCGGCGTCTTATTGCAGGCTGCTGACGGCGACGAAACAGGCTCTGTCTGTTCCTTGTGATTAAAAACCTTTGCACTGCAAGTCACGCGAGGGCAACCTTTTTTGCCCTGTAAATGTTACCGGATCGCTCGATCATGAGCCCCTAAAGTCTTGTCTGGCAATAACTTAATAGGCGTTGATGAAGGTTTTGCAGAAGGGGGCTGTCGCGCCGTTGACGAACGGCGCGTGGAGAGGGGCCTTACTTTTTCTTCTTGGCCGGGGCCGGGCAATCAGCCTCGACAAACTTGACCGACGCCACTGGGCGGTTGGTCTTGTTTTCGGTGATTTCGTAGCGCATCACGGCACCCTTGGCCATCAATTCGCGATAGCCTTTGTTCAGGCAAACGCTTTGTCCCAGCTGGAAATACACGGCCTTGGGGTTGGCGCGCATTTGCTCGGCACGGTCGGGCATCACGCTCAGGTGGTCAATCAGTTGCATGCCTTCGACGGTGTAGGCCACTTCCAGGGTTTTTTCATCAATCTCCCTGGGCAGGTCCTTGTTGCTTTCCGCCGCGACGCTTTGCAGCTTCTTGTTCATTTGCAGCTCCACCAGGGAGGCTGCCTGGGCACCCAGGGGCAATACCAGCGCCAGGGCGATGGTCGGGGCGGCAAGACGCAACATAAGACGCAGCATGAAACTCTCCTGATTCGGTTACTGGTCCATAGACCTGTCACTGCGCTGTGCGTTCAGTGGCGCGGGATTATAGGTGACCTGTAGTCGCGACGGCCAGGCGTATTGGCTGGGCGGCTCTGGTAAACTGCCGGCACTTTTGCCTGCCCCCGAGTTTTGTCCGTGTCGATTTTCATCGCTTCACAGCGGCACCCGCTATGAGCCACGCGGTGTTCCGCCTGCGTACCCAGCGCCTGGCCCGTGCCGTCAGCCCCTTTGTTGCGCGGGGCTCGCGTGCCGAACGTTGCCCCAGGTGCCGGGTCATCCCCGAATACTGCCTATGTGCCTGGCGCCCAAAAGTTGCGGCCAGGTCGGCCATGTGCCTGTTGATGCATGACGTGGAGCCGATGAAACCGAGCAATACCGGTTGGCTGATAGCCGATGTCATCGACGACACCAGTGCCTTCCCCTGGGCGCGCACGGCCGTCGAGCCTGAGCTGCTGGCGCTGCTGGCCGACCCGCAATGGCAGCCCTATATCGTCTTCACTGGCGAGTTTGTGGCGCCGCAGCGGGTGGTCAACGAGGTCAAGGTGGCGGATGGCAAGCGCCCGTTGTTTATCCTGCTGGACGGCACCTGGAGCGAGGCACGCAAGATGTTCCGCAAGAGTCCTTACCTGGAACACCTGCCGGTACTGAGCCTGGAACCGGAGCAGCTCTCGCGCTACAAATTGCGCCGCTCCAAGCGCGATGATCACTTCTGCACCGCCGAAGTGGCCGCCTTGTGCCTGGAGCTGGCCGAGGACCAGCAGGCCAGCGAAGTGCTGGATGCCTACCTGGATGTGTTCAGTACCCATTACCTGGCGGCCAAGTTCCAGTTGGCGCTGGACCCGACGGACAGCGTCCATATGCGCCTTGCACCTTATCTGTAGGCGTTCGAGGCCAGATGCCCTTTGCATGATGGCACTGCAACGCCTGAGCCGGCTAAAATGCCATCAAGCGTAACTGTTCGTGACAGCCACTGGCTGGCACCTTGTACGTTGGTGAGCACCGAACCCATCGGCGCTCCCATAAAAAACAGGATCATTTAACCAATGGCCACATACGAAATCCTGATTGCCGATGACCACCCGCTTTTCCGCAGCGCACTGCACCAGGCGGTCACACTGGGCCTGGGCCCGGATGTACGCCTGGTGGAAGTGGGCAGCATCGCTGAACTGGAAACCCGCCTGACGGACAAGACCGATTGGGACCTGGTGCTGCTGGACCTGAATATGCCCGGCGCCTATGGGTTTTCCGGCCTGGTGCTGTTGCGCGGGCAATATCCGCAGATCCCGGTGGTGATGGTGTCGGCCCAGGAAGAAGCAGACGTGGTGGTGCGCTCCCGCGAGTTCGGGGCCAGTGGCTTTATCCCCAAGTCCAGCTCCATGGAGCAGATTCAAGCGGCGGTGCGGACGGTGCTGGACGGTGATGTCTCATGGCCGCCCCAGGCATTTGAAGAGATCAACGTGTCCGCCGAAGCCAAGGCTGCCCAGGCAGGGCTTGCCAGCCTGACGCCCCAGCAGTTTCGCGTGTTGACCATGGTCTGCGAAGGCTTGCTGAACAAGCAGATCGCCTATGAGTTGAGTGTGTCCGAGGCGACCATCAAGGCCCACGTTACCGCGATTTTCCGTAAGCTGGGCGTGCGCACCCGTACCCAGGCGGCGCTGCTCTTGCAACAACTTGAGTCAATTTCCCACCCATAGGTCGGCTCGATTCACGCTTTTTTGACTTGGCGTGTTCTAGCTTCCTCCCATCTTTTTTGCTCAGTTGCCTACCTATGTCGCCGTTCAAGGGTCAAACCGGTATCAAACGTATCTTCAACGCAGGGGGCTATTCCCTCGATGGCCTGCGGGCGGCTTTCACCGGCGAGGCGGCTTTTCGCCAGTTGGTGTTGCTCAACGCGATCCTGATTCCGTTGAGCTTCGTCCTCAACGTCAGCCGCGTAGAGCGCGCACTGCTGATTGCCGTCTGCCTGCTGGCGTTGATTGTCGAGTTGCTCAACTCGGCCGTGGAAGCGGCGATCGACCGGATTTCCCTGGACCGCCACCCCTTGTCGAAAAACGCCAAGGACATGGGCAGCGCCGCGCAATTCGTGGCATTGACCATGATTACCGCGGTGTGGGCCGTGATCCTGATCTAGGCGATATTCGGCAACACGATCTCGTCGCTGTGCTGCACCCCGGCGGTAAAGGCGCGGCACAGTTCGAGGAACTCGCGCATGGCCGAGGTCTGGTACTTCTGTTTATGCCAGATAAAGTAGAACTGCCGGGCCAGGTCCAGGTCCGGGGTCTCTACCGGCACCAGGCTGCCGCGTCGGAACGCATCCCGCAGCGCCAGGCGCGAAATACAACCAATCCCCAACCCCGACTCCACTGCGCGCTTGATGGCCTCGGTGTGCTCCAGCTCCAGGCGGATGTTCAACGCACTGCGATGATGGCGCATGGCCTGGTCAAAGGTCAGACGCGTTCCCGAGCCCTGTTCCCGCAAGATCCAGGCTTCATGGGTCAACTGCTCCATGGTCGCCTGGCCGCGCTGGGCCAGGGGGTGCTGCGGCGCGCAGAACACCACCAATTCGTCCTCAACCCAGGTTTGTACTTCGATATCTGGGTGGCTGCAGTCACCTTCGATTAGACCCAGATCAATTTCGTAATGCGCAACCTGATGCACGATATGCGCAGTGTTCTGTACATGCAGCTTCACCTGGCTCTCGGGATGCTGCTGCATGAAACTGCCGATCAGCAGCGTGGCCAGGTAATTGCCGATGGTCAGGGTCGCGCCGACTGCCAGGGAACCGAAGCCGGACTTGCCGTTGAGCAGGTCTTCGATTTCCTTGGCCTGGTCCAGCAGCGCCACCGCCTGGGGCAGCAACTGATGACCGAGGGCGTTGAGGCTCAGGCGTTTACCGGCGCGGTCGAACAATTGGCAGCTGGATTGGCGCTCCAGCTCGGTGATCGAGGTGCTGGCGGCGGATTGAGATAAGGCCAGAAGGCCAGCAGCGCGTGACACACTTTCCTGCTGGGCGACGGCGACGAAGACTTGCAGTTGACGGAGAGTAAATCGCATATCGATATAACCGATAACCCTTATCTTAATAATCCAGTTAACAGATATTGTCGCCGCCATTAGAATACTGTGCAATTGCGCACCTATCATTTTGGCGTAGACCCATTTCCAGGAGTTCCCCGTACATGAGCAACATGAACCACGAGCGTGTCCTCAGTGTTCATCACTGGAACGACACTCTGTTCAGCTTCAAGTGCACCCGCGACCCGGGCCTGCGCTTCGAGAACGGTCAGTTCGTGATGATCGGCCTGCAACAGCCCAACGGCCGCCCGCTCATGCGCGCTTACTCCATTGCCAGCCCGAACTGGGAAGAGCATCTGGAGTTCTTCAGCATCAAGGTCCCGGATGGCCCGCTGACTTCCCAATTGCAGCATTTGAAGGAAGGCGACGAGATCATCATCAGCAAAAAACCGACGGGCACCCTGGTGCTCGACGATTTGAAGCCAGGCAAGCACCTGTACCTGCTTAGCACGGGCACTGGCCTCGCCCCCTTCATGAGCGTGATCCAGGACCCGGAAACCTACGAGCGCTTTGAAAAAGTGATCCTGTGCCACGGCGTGCGTTACGTCAACGAAGTCGCGTATCGCGAGTTCATCACCGAGCACCTGCCGCAGAACGAGTTTTTCGGCGAGGCGCTGCGTGAAAAGTTGATCTACTACCCAACCGTGACCCGCGAGCCGTTTGAAAACGAAGGCCGCCTCACCGACCTGATGCGCAGTGGCAAACTGTTCAGCGATATCGGCCTGCCGCCGATCAATCCTGAAGACGACCGCGCCATGCTGTGTGGCAGCCCAAGCATGCTCGACGAGACCAGCGAAGTGCTGAACAGCTTCGGCCTGAAGGTTTCGCCACGCATGCGTGAGCCGGGTGATTATCTGATCGAGCGTGCCTTCGTCGAGAAGTAAGCACGACTCTAAAAATGTGGGGGCCTGCTTGTGTGGGAGCTGGCTTGCCTGCGATACAGGCACCGCGGTGTATCAGCTACATCACGGTGATGCCATCGTAGGCAAGCCAGCTCCCACACAAGCCCCCTCCCACATTTGGTTTCCGGTTTAGCCAGCCGCAACCACTTCAAGCACACAAATCACCCCAGCCTCGGGATAGTGCCAACGCACATCCACATCCCAGAACCGCACACCATATTCGCGCTCCGGCCCAGGCGTCTGATACGCCGGCCGTGGATCCTGCGCCAGGCATTGCTCAATCAGCTCCACCAGCGGCTCGCCCAGGCGCTGGGCGTGGGTGTGGGCCTGGTGCAGGGCGGTCTTGAGCCATTGCACGGGAATCAGCGGCGGCGCGCTGCTTGCGATGCTGTTGGTGGCCGTGTCGATGATATCGGCATAAGGCACATACGGTTTGATATCCAAGACCGGCGTGCCATCGAGCAGATCGATCCCGGAAATCCACAGCCGGCCCGGTTCTACCTTGTCCAGCTTTACCACTGACTGGCCAATGCCATTGGGGCGATGGGTCGCGCGGGTGGCGAATACGCCCATGGACGTATTGCCGCCCAGGCGCGGCGGGCGCACTTTCAGGCGTGGCTTGTCTTCCAGGGCCTGATGAAACAGGAACAGCAGCCATATATGGCTGACCTGCTCCAGGCCCTGCACGGCCTCACCCTGGTCGAACGGCGCCACCAGTTCCAGCACACCCCGGGCGGCAGGTGCCAGTTGCGGCTGGCGTGGGATGGCGAACTTCTCCTTGAAGCAGGAGCGTACGAAGCCCACGGGCGCGACGTTGTAACTCATGGCTTACGCGCGAACCCGCAGCGTCAGGCCCTTGAGAAAATTGCGCAGCAACTGGTCGCCACATGTGCGGTAGTTGGTGTGGCCGAACTTGCGGAACAGCGCGCTCAACTCAGGCTTGGATACCGGGAACTCGGCGGCCTTGAGGATGGCGTGCATGTCGTCTTCCTTGAGCTCGAAGGCCACGCGCAGCTTCTTGAGGATGATGTTGTTGGTCACCGGGGTTTCGATCGGCTGCGGTGGACGGCTTTCGTCCTTGCCGCGCTTGAAGATCACCAGGCCATCGAGGAAATGCGCCATGACCTCGTCCGGGCAGAACACAAAGCCTTCTTCCTCATCTTTCTTGAGGTACGTCAGCAGGTCTTCCTTGGTCACGTCCATGCCGCCGAGCTTGGTGATCTCGACCATCTTGTTGTCGCTGATGTCGAGCATGTAGCGCACGCTGCGCAGTACGTCGTTGTGAATCATGGTGGGCAATCCTGGTCTTCGACTGTAGACATCGCCCGGGCGGGCGATGTCGAGAGATAGGGCGGCTTAGAACTTTTCTTTGCCGGACATATAGCGCCATTGGCCGACCGGCACCTTGCCGATGGACACGCCGCCAATGCGGATGCGACGAATGGCGACAACTTTCAAGCCAATGGCTTCGCAGAACAGGGCGATGACGCCGGGCTGCGGGTTTTTCAGGGCAAAGCGCAGACGGTTCTCGTTCTGCCAGCTGGCTTTGACCGCAGGCAATTCCTTGCCTTTGTACATCAGACCGTGGGCGAGACGGTTCAGGCCGTGCTCTGCCACGTCGCCTGCGACTTCAACCACATATTCCTGCTCGATCTTGGCGGCGTCGGCCGTCAGCTTGCGCAGGATCTTCCAGTCCTGGGTAAACACCAACAGGCCGCTGGCCTTGGCTTGCAGGTCGGCGCTGGCGGTCAGGCGCAGGAAGTGGCCTTTGAGCGGGCGCTTGCTGAAGCGGTGTTCTTCGGACAGGGTCTCGGCGCTCAGGGACTGCATCGCGCTGTCGACATCCACGCCGGCCGGCGCATGAAACAGGATAGTCACAGGCTCTGGAGCCGTGGCCTTGGCCTCGGGATCAAGTTCGACTTTTTGTGTCGTGACCTTGAACTGCGGCTCATCGATCACTTCGCCATCCACCGAGACCCAGCCGCCTTCGATGAACAGCTCGGCCTCCCGACGGGAGCAACCGACCAGTTCGATAAGGCGTTTGGAGAGGCGTATGGGGTCAGTCATGACAAGGGCCGTAACAAAAGGGGGCCGCTATTGTACCTGCCTGGAGCCGGTTAATCCCGGCCCCATTTCAGTGCCGGGGCTTTTTGTGGGAGCAGGCTTGCCTGCGATGGCATCACCTCGGCATAGCTGATGCGCCAAGTTGCCAGTATCGCAGGCAAGCCAGCGTCTACAGGGTCAGCCGCTGCGTGTTTGCTGGACCTGGCGCAAACGCATATGCAGCAAAGGGTAGGGCTGCCCCATACCGTCATGCTCGGTACGCCCGATCACTTCAAAACCCTGCTTGAGGTAGAAGCCCAGGGCCTGGGGGTTTTGTTCGTTGACGTCCAGTTCATCGGCATTCATCGACGCAACCGCATAGTGCAGCAATTGCCGCCCCAGGCCCTGGCCCCGGTGTTGCGGGTCGATGAACAGCATCTCTACCTTGCCTGCCGCGACGCCGGCAAACCCGGTGATCCGTTGGCGCGCGTCCTTGGTACAGATCAGCATCACCGCGTCGAGGT
This sequence comes from Pseudomonas sp. ICMP 8385, assembly GCF_002699915.1. NCBI lineage: Bacteria > Pseudomonadati > Pseudomonadota > Gammaproteobacteria > Pseudomonadales > Pseudomonadaceae > Pseudomonas > Pseudomonas sp. ICMP 8385. The sequence continues at coordinate 476,176 of NZ_LKBY01000001.1, forward strand.
AGCGCGTCAGCACCAGGTGTCCCAGGCGCTGGATGTAACTTTCCGGCAAGAAGTCATGGGTGGCCCGCACCGATGCCTCCCAGATCCGGGCCAGCTCCGGGTAGTCGCTGGTTTTCGGGGTGTGGATAACCGAGTGCTGGCCCATGCCCGCTGCTCCTTGCTGCTTGTTGGCGGTGATGGGGCAAACGATAGACCTAAAAAAGCCCCGCATCTTGTCCAGAAGCAGGGCTTTTTCAATTTTTTACAGCTTAGTCGCGTTTTTGCGCCCAGAGGTCGTACTCGTCGGCGTCGGTGACCGTGCACCAGACCTTGTCGCCAGGCTTGAGCCCGCTGGCATCGTCGATAAATACATTACCGTCGATTTCCGGTGCGTCGAAGAAGCAGCGGCCGACCGCGCCTTGCTCGTCCACTTCGTCGATCAGCACTTCGATTTCCTTGCCGATGCGCAGTTGCAGGCGGGCCGAGCTGATGGCCTGTTGATGGGCCATGAAGCGCTCCCAACGGTCCTGCTTGACGTCATCCGGCACCACTGCCAGGTCCAGCAGGTTGGCCGGGGCACCTTCCACCGGCGAGTACTGGAAGCAGCCGACGCGGTCCAGCTGGGCTTCGGTCAGCCAGTCCAGCAGGTACTGGAAGTCTTCTTCGGTTTCGCCGGGGAAGCCGACGATAAAGGTCGAGCGGATGATCAGCTCGGGGCAGATCTGGCGCCAGTTCTTGATGCGTGCCAGGGTCTTGTCTTCAAAGGCTGGGCGTTTCATGGCCTTGAGCACTTTGGGGCTGGCGTGTTGGAACGGGATGTCCAGGTACGGCAGGATCTTGCCGGCGGCCATCAAGGGGATCAGCTCGTCAACGTGCGGGTACGGGTACACGTAGTGCAGGCGCACCCACACCCCCAGGCTGCTCAAGGCTTCGCACAGTTCGGTCATGCGGGTTTTCACCGGCGCGCCGTTCCAGAAGCCGGTGCGGTATTTCACGTCGACACCGTAGGCGCTGGTGTCCTGGGAGATCACCAGCAGCTCTTTGACGCCGGACTTGACCAGGCGCTGGGCCTCGTCCAGTACATCGCCCACCGGGCGGCTGACCAGCTTGCCGCGCATCGACGGGATGATGCAGAAGCTGCAGCTGTGGTTGCAGCCTTCGGAAATCTTCAGGTACGCATAGTGGCGCGGGGTCAGCTTGATGCCCTGGGGTGGCACCAGGTCGATCAGCGGGTTGTGGTCCTGGCGCGGCGGCACCACGTCGTGCACGGCGTTGACTACCTGCTCGTACTGCTGCGGACCGGTCACGGCCAGCACGCTGGGGTGCACGTTGCGGATATTGCCTTCTTCCACACCCATGCAGCCGGTGACGATGACCTTGCCGTTTTCCTTGATGGCTTCGCCGATCACTTCCAGGGACTCTGCCTTGGCCGAGTCAATAAAGCCGCAGGTGTTGACCACCACCACGTCGGCGTCCTGGTAGGTGGACACGACGTCGTAGCCTTCCATGCGCAGTTGCGTGAGGATGCGCTCGGAGTCGACCAGAGCCTTCGGGCAACCCAGGGAAACAAAGCCAACCTTGGGGTTGGCTTTTGCGATGGTGGTGGACATGTCTAACCTCGGTATTGAATGACGCCGCCAGTCGGGCACGACAGGGCAGCGGATGGGCACTTGATATGCCTCTGATCAAAAAGTGCGCAATTCTAGCGACGGGAAACGCGCTTGACCAGCTTTATGCAGGGAAATACGACGAGTGCTGCGCTATGCTTCGCGCCAGTTGCACTGGGGCTAAGTCAGCAGTCAACAAATAATCTGTTACTAAAAGTACAGCGGCACATGCTGTGTATAGCTTAGCGTCGGGCTTAAGTGTATAGCTGTGCGGTTTATATAAGACCTCAGGTCAAAAGGGCAGGAGTGGTTGATGGGTCAGGCAAATAGTCAGGCGGCAAGTGCAGGGCATTCCAGCGCAAAGCCAATCGGCATGTTGGTGGCGGCAGTCGGGGTGGTCTACGGCGATATCGGCACCAGCCCGCTCTACACCCTTAAAGAGGTGTTTTCCGGCAGCTACGGGGTGCAGGTCAATCATGACGGGGTGCTGGGGATTCTGGCGCTGATTTTCTGGTCGCTGATCTGGGTGGTGTCCATCAAGTACATGCTGTTTGTGCTGCGCGCCGACAACCAGGGCGAGGGCGGCATCATGGCCCTGACGGCGCTGGCCCGACGGGCGGCAGGCAATCACCCGCGGCTGCGCAGTTTCCTGGTGGTGTGCGGGCTGTGTGGCGCGGCGCTGTTCTATGGCGACAGCATGATCACCCCGGCGATTTCCGTGTTGTCGGCCATCGAGGGCCTGGAGTTGGCGTTCGACGGCCTGGAGCATTGGGTTGTGCCTGTGTCGCTGGTGGTGCTGGTGGCTTTGTTCCTGATCCAGAAGCATGGCACCGATCGCATCGGCAAGCTGTTCGGGCCGGTGATGGTCACCTGGTTTTTAGTGCTGGGCGGCCTGGGTATCTATGGCATCGTCCAGCACCCCGAAGTGCTTAATGCGATGAACCCGGTGTGGGGCGTGCGCTTCTTCATGGTCCATCCGGGCATCGGCGTGGCGATCCTCGGCGCCGTGGTGCTGGCCTTGACCGGGGCCGAGGCGTTGTATGCCGACATGGGGCATTTCGGCCGCAAACCCATTGCCCGCGCCTGGTTTATCCTGGTGCTGCCGGCCCTGGTGCTCAACTATTTCGGCCAGGGTGCGATACTGCTGGGCGACCCCGAGGCCGCGCGCAACCCGTTCTATCTGCTGGCGCCAAGCTGGGCGCTGCTGCCCCTGGTGGGCTTGTCCACCCTGGCCACGGTGATTGCTTCCCAGGCGGTGATTTCCGGTGCGTTCTCGTTGACGCGCCAGGCGATCCAGCTCGGCTACATCCCGCGCATGCATATCCAGCACACCTCCAGCGCCGAGCAGGGCCAGATCTATATTGGCGCGGTGAACTGGTCGCTGATGGTCGGCGTGATCCTGCTGGTGCTGGGCTTCGAGTCCTCGGGCGCCCTGGCCTCGGCTTACGGGGTGGCGGTGACCGGGACCATGCTGATGACCACCATCCTTGTCTCCGCCGTGATGCTGTTGCTGTGGAAATGGCCGCCGGTCCTGGCTGTGCCGGTGTTGCTGGGCTTTTTACTGGTGGATGGCCTGTTCTTTGCGGCCAACGTGCCGAAGGTGGTGCAGGGCGGTGCGTTCCCGGTATTGGCGGGGATCGTGCTGTTTGTGCTGATGACCACCTGGAAGCGTGGCAAGCAATTGCTGGTCGAGCGCCTGGACGAGGGCGGGTTGCCGCTGCCGATCTTTATCGGCAGCATCCGCGTGCAGCCGCCCCATCGCGTGCAGGGCACGGCGGTGTTCCTGACTGCCCGCCCGGATGCGGTGCCCCACGCCTTGCTGCATAACCTGTTGCATAACCAGGTGCTGCACGAGCAGGTGGTGCTGCTGACGGTGGTCTATGAAGACATCCCGCGCGTGCCGGCCCAGCGCCGCTTCGAGGTGGACTCCTATGGCGACGGCTTCTTCCGGGTGATCCTGCACTTCGGCTTTACCGATGAGCCAGACGTGCCCGAGGCGCTGAAGCTGTGCCATTTGGACGACCTGGACTTCAGCCCCATGCGCACCACCTACTTCCTCAGCCGCGAGACGGTCATCGCCTCCAAGCTCGAAGGCATGGCGCGCTGGCGCGAAGGGCTGTTTGCTTTCATGCTCAAGAATGCCAACGGCAACCTGCGTTTCTTCAAGCTGCCGGTGAACCGGGTGATTGAGCTGGGGACCCAGGTAGAAATGTAGGCCCTGTTAAACATAAAACCGCGATGGGCTGTATGCCATCGCGGTTTTTTTTGGCCTGCCGATCTGTGGCGGACTCATTGCCTTTTAAAGCCCGGGGGTGTGCTAACGTCTTTTTATCCAAGTTTGTCGTCTGGCCCATGAGGATCCACTGTTAGGGAAAACCAAAGATGAAACGCGCACTCTCAGGATTGCTGTCAGGCATCACGCTTTTAGTCGTAGGTTGTTCGTCCAGCACCATGGAGACACCGCCTGTCGTCCCCCAGGCACTGCAGTTCGCCGACTCACACTTCCATCCTTCCAACTACGCCTATCAGGGCATTTCACTGAAGTCATTGTTGTCGGATTATTTATCGGCCAGCGTGGTCCGTTCGGTGGTGATGCCGCTGCCGTTGCAGCAGCGCTGGGACAGTTTTGAAAATTATCAGGTGACGGACCCTTCCGGCCGTTTGTATGGCGCCAATTACTACATCGGTCCCAGGGCGGACTTGTACTACTACGCCTTCGCGGACGCGATGTATGCCAGGGAGTACCTGCAGCTGTCCCCGGCGGAGCAGGGTCGGCTGGACCTTATGATTACCGGCTTCAACCCCATGGATCGCTATGGGGCCCAGCACATCAAGCGGGTGCTGCTGACCTTCCCGGGGGCGTTTGCCGGTATTGGGGAGTTCACGGTGCATAAGGAGCTGGTGTCACGCAAGATCGCCGGCGAGACCATCCGCAGCACAGCCACCGTGCCGCTGCCCCCCGACCTCGATAAGAAAGGCACGATGTCGCTGTATGCGCAGTCCCTGGCCGACCTGCTGAAGGTGGCCGAAGAGACCGGCCTGGTGGTGACGCTGCACAACGACTTGTACCAGACCGAAGTCAACTACGACGGCACTGTGGAAGCGATTTACCCTGACAGGACCTACGAGGCGGCTCTCAAGCATTTGTGCAGCACCGCGCCCCAGGCCTCGGTGATCTGGGCGCACACCGGGCTGGGCCGTTATGTAAAGCCGACGTCCAGCCACTTGAAGACCGTTGCCCGCATCCTGGACAGCTGCCCGGCATGGGTGGTGGATATTTCCTGGGATCTGGTCCAGGAGAGCATCATCCACCCGGGGCCTGGCATGCCGCCGGTCAATGAGTGGATCGGTTTTTTCAATCAATACAGCAGTCGGGTGTTATGGGGCTCCGATACGGTGATGTTCAGCAAAAACACACTGGAACTGCCGGATAAGGTGGTGCCTGGCCAGCGCCTCACGGTCGAACAGTACCTGGCGCTTCCCGAGCTGATTCGGCCACTGTTCAGTCGACTGCCGCCGCAGGTCGCGGAAAAAATCAGCCATGGCAACTATGTGCGCCTGTTTGATGAGGCGCGGCGCAAGGTGCGAGCCTGGGAGGCCAGTCACGCGCAGGATGATGTGTGGGATCTTGCCGGGCCGTCGGCAGCGGTGCGCTGAGGCCTGCAAAAAAGCCCCCGTTGCCGGTGGCAGCGGGGGCTTTTTTATGGGTGACCGATTACATCAGGCGTTACTCAGCCTTGGCCTGGCGCTTCTCGATGATCTCCACCAGGCGCTTGGCCAGCGCCGGATAGTTCTCGTCGAAGTGATGGCCACCCGGAAGCTTCATGGCTTGGCCCACAGCGCTCTTGTCGGTACAGCCGCTCTCGTCCACCTCTTCCTCGCCATAGATGCACACCACCTTGGCGGCAGGCAGCCGGGCCATTTCCGGGCCGGTGGCGGCTTCCTTGCCGGCATTGCCCAGCCAGCCTTCCACTTCGATCTCGAAGCTGCCGGTGCGGGCAAAGGCCAGCAGGATTATGGCGTCTACCCGCTGCTGCTCGGCTTCCGGCAGGCGGTTATAGATGGCTGGCAATACATCGGCGCCGAACGAATACCCGGTCAGCACAAAACGCTTGGAGCCCCATTTCTGCCGATAGTGCTGCATCAGCTCGGTCAGGTCCTTGGCGCTCTGTTCCGGGCTTTTGTGCTGCCAGTAGTAGCGCAGGGTATCGATGCCTACCACCGGGTAGCCGATCTTCGCCATCTCGCCGGCCACGTCGCGGTCCAGGTCGCGCCAGCCGCCGTCGCCGGAGAGGAACAGGGTCACGGTGTCCTTGGCCTGGCCGGCCGGCACTTCGACCACCGGGATCGCCAGGCCGCCATTGTCCGAACCCACCAGCTGCTTGCGCAGTTCGTTGTTCAGCACCTGTGGGTAGTTGATGTCGTAGTCGCTGATGCTGGTGGTGGCGCGCGGGGTGTCGCGTACGAAGCTGGCGCTTTCGTCGTCAGGGTTATCGTTCCAGGCCACCAGCCAGTTGCCGTGCGCAGCGGTCTTGGGCAGCGGGTCCTTGCAGCCTTCCTGGACCAGGGCAAAGCCTACGGAGATGGCGTTGGCCTTGTCGTCGTTCTGCGTTGCCAGCCAGCGCCAGGCCAGTGCCGCGCCAGGGCCGATGCCGCTGACCAGGGTGGCCGGGCCCTTGAGCTGGCCTAGGGCCGCTTGCAGGGCTTGTTCCTGCAGTTTGCAGTCTTCCTTGGGTAGGATCACTTGCACGATCTGGGCACTACCGCCCCGGCTCAAGGCAATCAGCTGGTTGTCGGTAAGGCTGGCGTCGGCCAGCACGGCGACCGCTACGCGGGCCTTGATCGTGGTGCCAGGGGTCACCCGGGTCAGGGTCGAACCGTCGGCCTGGGGCAGTTGCTCCAGGGTCGGCAGGGGAGCGGGGCGGTTCCAGTACCAGTAGCCGCCACCCAGGATCAGGGCCAGCGCCACCAGACTTACCAATACATATCGCCAGGAGCGTCGAATCATCAGCGTTTCACCAATCCAGTCAAGCCGCCCGCGATCAGGGCGGCGGTATCGGCCAGTGCCACCAGCGGATCAAGTCCTGCGGGCACGGCCATGTAACGAGGTTCCCAGTCAGGCTGGAACTTGTCTTTGAAGCGGCGCAAACCTTGGAAGTTATACAGTTGCTCGCCACGGCGGAACACCATCGAGCCCAGGCGCTGGGTCAGCGGTGCGCCACGGCGTGGCTGCAGGCCCGACAACGGCACCATGCCGAGGCTAAAGCGTGCATAGTTGTGGCTCTTATAGTGCTGGATCAAGCCGATCATCATGAACTCCATGGTCAGCTTTGGCGCCTCGGGGTGCGCGCGCATCAGGTCGAGGCTGGCCAGGTCATGGCTGTAGGTCTCCAGCAGGTTGGCGAAGGCCACCGGCTGCCCCTCAAAGCGAATCACCGCAATGCGAAAATGCTTGAGGTACTCGTCGCTGAAACGCCCCAGGGAGAAGCCCTTTTCCCGCACGTTCTTGCCGGTCAGCCAGGCATCGGAAATGACTTTCAATGCCGCCATCGGCGCCTGGCCCGGCTCGAAGATTTCCAGGGACAGGCCGTCCCGGGTCCCGCGGTTCCAGGTGTAGCGCAAATCCTTCATCTCTTTGCCCTTGGCTTCCAGGTCAAAGCGCTTGAGATCGACCCGGGCTTCTTCGCCCAGCTTGATCGCGGTCAGGCCGATGTCCATATAGAAGGGCAGGTTCTCGGCGCGCACCTGGTAGAACACCGGGCGGGCGTGATGAATGTCGCACAGGTCGCGGAACTGCCAGATCATTTCGGCCCGTGGCTGGGTCGGGCCGATCGGGTCGTACAGCGCCACCAGGCTGCGGCCGCGCCGGGCGTACATCAGGAAGGCTTCGTCGTTGGGGTGGAACAGCAGGGCCTTGTCGCCGGTCAGGGCCAGGCCGCCATCGGGCTGCGACGAAGCCATCAGGATCTTGGTGGCGCGCTCCAGCTCATCGGCGGTCGGCAGGTGGATCACCGGGCGAGCGGTGCGCAACAGCCAGGTCAGCGACACAATCACCAGCAGGATGGCGGCGCCCAGCAGCGAGCGCAGGCCACGCGGGGCATTGGCGTCGAGGGTGAACTGCCACCACAGTTGATGGCTATAAGGCACGTCCTGATAGGCAAACAGCAGCAGCCAGATCGACGCGCCGAGCACGCAGACGCTGGCGACCAGGTACAGCGGCGAGAAGGGCAGTTCGGTCAGGCGGCTGGCGCGGTAGAACGAGCGCCGGAAGATCGCCAGCAGCACGGCGGTTGTGGTCATCAGGCTGGCTTCTTCCCAGTCGAAGCCTTTGAGCAGTGAAAGCAGGGCGCCTACCAGCAATAGCACCATGGTCAGCATCCAGGCTGCCGACAGGCGCCGACGCAGGCCCTGGGCCAGTAGCAGGCACAGCACGCCGATCAGGCTGGCGCCAAAGTGCGAGGCGTCAATCAGGCGGTGGGGAATCAGGAAGCCGATGTTTTCCAGGCGCGAGTCGATTTCCGGGGTGGCGCCGGAGAACAGCAGCACCACCCCGGACAAAAAAACCAGCACGGCCAACACCGGTGCCGCGAGGCCGGATGCCACCCGCAGGCTCTGTTGGGTCTGGAACAGACGCTGGGCTTCGCTGATCAGCAGGAAGATGCACGCGATCAACAGCGGCAACACCACGTAAATCATGCGGTACAGCAGCAAGGCGGCGGCCAGCGGCGCGGCGCCGAGCTTGTCGGCAAACGCGGCCAGCAGGATCGCCTCGAACACACCGACCCCGCCAGGCACATGGCTGAGCACACCCGCCGCGAGCGCCAGCAGGTACACCAGCAGGAACGGGCCAAACGGCGGGGCTTCCGGCAGCAACAGATAGAGAACGGTAGCAGCGGCGGCGACGTCCAGCGCGGTGATGATCAGTTGCAGGAAGGTCAGGCGGCGCCCGGGCAGGCGCAAGGTGCGGCGGCCGACCCTGACCAGCAGGTTGTCGGGGTAGGGCTGTTCTGGCAGGCGGCGGCGATAAATCCCGATGCACAGCACGGTCGAGAGCAGCAGCACCGCCCCCGCGATCCCACCGAGCAGCGCGGCGGGCAGATGCAGGGCGTTGGAGGCGGCCGGCAGGTTGCTCAAGGTCGCCAGGGCGGCGAGCGGCGGCAGGGCGCAACCCAGGGCCAGGCTGGCAAACACGGTCATATGGGCCACTTCCGAGGCCCCGATGCCATGCCGTGCATAGAGACGGTAGCGCACCGAGCCGCCGGACAGCATCGACAGGCCAATCGCATTGCCAATGGCGAACGCGGTAAAGCCGCCGTAGGCCAGGGTCTTGGCCGGCAGTTTTACCCCGGCGTAGCGTGCGCCGGAAAATTCGTAGCCCAATAGAATGATGAAGCCGGCGATCGCGGCGGCAAAGGCGCCCAGCAGGGAGGGCTTCGGCACTTCCAGGATCGAGTCGTGGAGGGCGTACAGATCAAGCTCAAGCAGCAAGTGGCGGCAGGCGATCAAGGCAATGGCAAACAGCAGCAGGGTGACCGCCAGCCCAATGGGTTGGCGATACTTGCTCAACAGATCCAGCCAGCGCAGGCGGGTGGGGGCGATCGGTTGAGTGACTGTGACGGTGTCTTGTGGTTCAGACGAATTGGCGCGCATCAATCACCTCGTGGATTGTGCGCGACAGGATGGGGGTATCCAGCCAAGTTACCAATCCCTATGTACAAAATAATTACAAATAGTAACGCGGATCGCCAGGGTCGGCGACAGCATCTATTGGTCGCGCAAAGATGGGCTCGACACTTGAGCATAGCCTGCAAACGGATGGACTCCGAAACCCATGAGCGGTTTCATGAAAGATGCCATGCCATTGTTTCAAAAGAACTTTTTCTTCAGGCACAAAAAAGGCCACTCTTTCGAGTAGCCTTTTTTGATGTTTGGTTGCGGGAGCCGGATTTGAACCGACGACCTTCGGGTTATGAGCCCGACGAGCTACCAGACTGCTCCATCCCGCGTCTGTGGGCGGCATTCTACAGTGCAACGACGAGGTGTCAACCGTTAATGACATAAAGGGCAAAATAACTGCCAATTAACCTAAGTGCTCGATTGAAAACGACTTTTCACTCCACCGGCACATCGCCAGGGGCCGCAGGGCAAAAACCTGCGCGCACAAAAAAGGCCACTCTTTCGAGTAGCCTTTCTTGATGTTTGGTTGCGGGAGCCGGATTTGAACCGACGACCTTCGGGTTATGAGCCCGACGAGCTACCAGACTGCTCCATCCCGCGTCTGTGTGTCGGCATTCTACAGAGGAATGCCGGGGTGTCAACCGCTGATTTCAAGAAAAGCGCTTTTGCTTCAATCGCTTAGCTCTCCAAGTCGGTGGCTGAAAGGGGTTGGGGCCAGTCTGGCCGTGGCCTCCAGCTCTATTGGGACGTAGTCTTCGATTGAAAAAATGAATTCATCCAGGGTTTTTCCTACCGCTTTGTCAGATGATTCAAAGTACTGGTGCTATATACAGGTGTGAGTGCGATACTGGCGATCTGTCCACTTTATGTCCTGATCACGCCTCTCTTTATATGACGCAGCGCAAAATCATCCATGTTGACTGTGATTGCTTCTACGCTGCCATCGAAATGCGGGATAACCCGAGCCTGGCGCAAAAGCCCCTGGCGGTAGGCGGCTCGGCGGACCGGCGCGGGGTGATCGCCACCTGCAACTACGAGGCGCGGGCCTACGGTGTGCGTTCGGCCATGTCTTCGCGCCATGCATTGAAGCTGTGTCCCGACCTGACCATCGTCAAGCCGCGCATGGATGCCTATAAAGAAGCGTCGAAGGAAATCCAGACGATTTTCCGTGACTACACCGACCTGATCGAGCCACTGTCGCTGGATGAAGCCTATTTGGATGTTTCTGATTGCGCACATTTCGGCGGCAGTGCCACGCGCATTGCCCAGGATATCCGCCGGCGGGTCTCCAACCAGTTACACATCACCGTTTCGGCGGGGGTGGCGCCCAACAAGTTTTTGGCCAAGATCGCCAGCGACTGGAAAAAGCCCAATGGGCTGTTTGTGGTCACCCCGGACCAGGTGGAAGACTTCGTATCGCAGCTGCCGGTGAGCAAGTTGCATGGCGTCGGCAAGGTTACCGCCGACAAGCTGGCACGGCTGGGGATCGAGGACTGCCTGCAATTGCGCGAGTGGAACAAGCTGGCGCTGGTACGGGAATTCGGCAGTTTCGGCGAGCGGTTATGGAGTTTGGCGCGTGGGATTGATGAACGTGCGGTGCACAACGACAGCCGCCGGCAATCGATCAGTGTAGAGAACACCTACGATGTCGATTTGCCGGACCTGCCCAGTTGCCTGGCAAAACTCCCGGAACTGATGGAAACCCTGGCCGGGCGCATGCAGCGTATCGACAGCAGTTATCGGCCGGGCAAACCCTTTGTCAAAGTGAAGTTTCATGACTTTACCCAGACTACCCTGGAACAGGCGGGGGCGGGGCGGGACCTGGAGAGTTACCAGCAGTTGTTGACCCAGGCGTTCAATCGGGGGGGCAAACCGGTGCGGTTGCTGGGGATTGGTGTGCGCTTGCTCGATTTGAGCGGGGGGAATGAACAGCTGGAGCTGCCCTGGTAGACGGCTGGAGGTGGGCTTTATGTGGGAGCAGGCTTGTGTGGGAGCGGGCTTGCCCTAATGCCAGTCAGTTAAGCGGATTCTGCTTTCTGTAGGAGCGAGCTTGCTCGCGAAGGACGTCAACGATAACGCGTGTTTGCTAGGTAAACGCGGCGCTCTCAAGTTCTTCGCGAGCAAGCTCGCTCCTACAAAAAGGCTTAACTGACTGGCATTAGGGCTTGCCCGCGATGGCGGTGGGGCAGCGACAAATACATCGACTGACAGTCTGCAATCGCGGGCAAGCCCGCTCCCACACAAGCCCGCTCTCATATTTTGATATTTGCCAGAGCTCAGCGGGTACCGGGATCCGCCACCAGCCGGCCGCCATCCTGGGTCAGCGCCTTGAGAAATTCCTGCTGCAACTCGGGGTCGTTGCGGGTCAGTTCAATCAGGCTCTGTTCCAGTTCGCTGGCTTCTTCTTCCAGGCCCAGCTCCGACAAGCGCTTGACCCGATGCACCCATTGGCTGACTTCGTCATCCTCCAGGTCGTCGTAGATCAAGGCATGGGCTTCCAGCAGCTTGCCGCGCAGGGTGCTGCTGATGGCCAGGGATGAGTCCGAATGCACATCGTCCTGGGCATCTTCAATGCTGATTCGCAACGTACGCACCTGGCTCAGGTCCTGCTCGGCAAACGGGCTGTCCAACAGGTTCAGGCGCAGGACGCCGTTGCGGTCGGTGGTCATCTCGTGGGTCTGCTTGCCGGCCTTTACCTGCACCGGTCGCTCGCTCCACGGCAGGCTGGTGTATTCCAGGCGGCGGTCGCGCTGGATTTCATCAATGCCTGCCAGGTTCTGTTGCGCCCGGCCATGGGACTGCACGTTCATGAACGGGTTGAGCCCGGCCACGCCGTAACTGATCCAGTCATGGGTCATGCTGTCGGGCAGGTTGCCCAGGGCAAAGATGTTGGCCACGTTGGCCCCGGCGCCCGCCACGACAGCCACGGCGCCCAGCGGGATCTCATAGAGTTCGCGCCAGGGTTGGTAGGGCGTGTAGCGATCATAGCGGCGCGTGACTTCAAACTCAGTGACTTCAAAAGTCCGCTGTTCATGAATACGCACACGGCGTTGCGGCAGCTCAAGCACTTTGGGTTCGCCGACATCGATCTGCAGGCTGTGGTCGAGCAATTTGCGCTCGATCCGTTCCTCGTGCTCGCTACGCTGCGACATGTGATTGGCGCAGCCGCTGACCAGTAGGGCGCCGCACAAGGCGACGCCCCCCAGGGCTTTGGTGTTTCGCTTGAACATGACTTCTCTTGATCTGGTTTTCAGCGACGAATACGCGCCTGAAGGAAGGGCAGCACGTCAGCCACCGGCAACGGTTGGGCCTGCGCTTCGGTCCGGCTCTTGTATTCCAGATTGCCATCGGCCAGGCCGCGGTCACTGACCACGATCCGGTGGGGGATGCCAATCAGTTCCATGTCGGCAAACTTGATGCCTGGGCTGGTCTTCTTGTCACGATCATCGAGCAGCACTTCAAAACCGGCGGCCGTCAGTTCGGCATACAGTTTGTCGGTGGCTTCGCGAACCTGCTCGGTTTCGTAGCGCAGCGGCACCAGGGCGATCTGGAACGGCGCCAGGGTGTCGCTCCAGATAATGCCTTTGTCGTCGTGGTTCTGCTCGATGGCAGCTGCCACCACGCGGGAAACGCCAATGCCATAGCAGCCCATTTCCAGGGTCACCGGCTTGCCGTTTTCGCCCAGCACTTCGCACTTCATCGCCTGGCTGTACTTGTTGCCCAGCTGGAAGATGTGCCCCACTTCGATGCCGCGCTTGATTTCCAGGGTGCCTTTGCCATCCGGGCTTGGATCACCGGCCACCACGTTGCGCAGGTCGGCCACGGTTGGCACCGGCAGGTCACGCTCCCAGTTGACGCCAAAGTAGTGCTTGTCGTCGATATTGGCACCGATGCCGAAGTCGCTCATCAGCTCGACCGAACGGTCGATGATGATCGGCAATGGCAGGTTCAGCGGGCCCAGGGAGCCGGCGCCGGCGCCAATGGCGTCACGCAGTTCGGCGTCCGAGGCCATGACCAGCGGGCTGGCCACGCCAGGTTGCTGGGCTGCCTTGATTTCGTTGAGTTCGTGGTCGCCACGGATAACCAGGGCGATCAACTTGCCTTCTTCCTCGGCATGCACGATCAGGGTCTTGATGGTCTTTTCAATCGGCAGATTGAATTTCTCGACCAGGGCCGCGATGGTCTTGGTGTCTGGGGTGTCGACCAGGCGCAGCTCTTCAGCCGGCGCCGCACGGGACGTTTCCCGTGGCACGGCTTCGGCCTTCTCGATGTTGGCCGCGTAGTCGGAGCCGTTGCTGAAGACAATGTCGTCTTCGCCGGATTCGGCCAGCACATGGAACTCATGGGATCCCGCGCCGCCGATGGAGCCGTTGTCCGCCTCAACCGGGCGGAACTTCAGGCCCAGGCGGGTGAACACGTTGCAATAGGCCTGGTGCATGCGGTCATAGGTGACCTGCAGCGAAGGCTGGTCGGCGTGGAACGAATAGGCGTCCTTCATGATGAATTCGCGGCCACGCATCAAGCCGAAGCGCGGGCGGATTTCGTCACGGAATTTGGTCTGGATCTGAAACAGGTTGAGGGGCAGCTGTTTGTAGCTGCTCAACTCGTTGCGCATCAGGTCGGTGATCACTTCTTCATGGGTCGGGCCTGCGCAGAAGTCGCGGCCATGACGATCCTTGAAGCGCAGCAATTCGGGGCCGTACTCTTCCCAGCGCCCGGATTCTTGCCACAGTTCAGCCGGCTGAGTGCTCGGCATCAATACTTCCAGAGAGCCGGCGGCGTTCATTTCTTCACGAACGATCGCTTCGACCTTGCGCATCACCTTCAAGCCCATGGGCAGCCAGGTGTACAGGCCAGAGGCCAGTTTGCGGATCATGCCGGCGCGCAGCATCAGCTGGTGGCTGATCACGACCGCGTCGGAAGGCGTTTCTTTCTGTGTGGCGAGCAAATATTGACTGGTGCGCATGGTAGGCCGTTGTCGGTTGCTTGGACTTGAAGTGACCTGGGATTGTACGGGCGGTCGCCGCCAGAGTACAGGCATCAGGTGCTGACTGGATTTCTGTGGGGAGCTGGCTTGTGTGGGAGCGGGCTTGCCCGCGATGCTGGCGCCTCGGTGTGTCAGGCAAACCGCAGTGATGCTATCGCGGGCAAGCCCGCTCCCACACAAGCCCGGCCCTGCAGGTGTCAGCCTTCTTCGGGGGGATTCAAACGGATCCGCCGGCTTTCCTGATACCAATGCAAGGCAATCAGCAGCAACGTCGGCACGCCGAGCAGCGCGGTGATCAGGAAGAAGTTGTGATAGCCGAACTTTTCCACCATGACCCCCGAGTAACCGCCGATCAGCCGTGGCAACAGCAACATGATCGAGCTGAGCAGGGCGTACTGGGTGGCGGAGAACTTCAGGTTGGTCAGGCTCGACAGATAGGCGACGAACGCCGAGGTCGCCAGGCCCGAGCTGAAGTTATCCAGGGAGATGGTAAAGATCAGCATCTGCAGGTCGGCGCCCATGTCGGCGAGCATCAGGAACAGCAGGTTGGTGCCGGCCGAGGTGATGCCACCGATAAACAGGATCGGCAGGATGCCGAACCGCACGATCAGCAGGCCACCCATGCCGGCGCCGACCAGGGTCATGATCAGGCCGAAGATCTTGCTGACACTGGCGATCTGGTCCTTGGTGAACCCCTGGTCGATATAGAACACGTTGGCCATCACGCCCATCACCGTGTCCGACATACGGTAGGTGGCAATCAGCCCCAGCAGCAACAGGGCCTGCCAGCGGTAGCGCAGGATAAAGTCGTTGACCGGCGTGAGCACCGGCGCCAGGCCCCGACGACCCATGGCCGAGAGGCACAGGGCGGTGAGGGTGATATAGAGGATGGCGCGCAGAAACGCGCGGTCTTCCAGCAGCAAGTCGAGCAGGCTCACACCCTCGAACAGCACACTGGCAAAGTCGGTGTTGTACAGCTGGGTGAACATCGCCGGGACCGACACCAGCAGGATGATCAGCACGAATACCGACATCAGTTGGTGGGCAAACGTGTAGCGCCCGGCCTGCAACTGGGTGCGCAATGGCACATCGGGTTCACGCATGAAAAAGCTGGTGAGCAGGGCGGGGATCATCAGCACACCGAACAGCACGTAGGTGCCGGTCCATGCCGAGTGCTTATAGTTGAACCCGGTGGAGCCAAAGCCTTCGGCAAAAAACAGCGCGCCGGCGGTGGCCAGCAGGGCGGCGATACGGTAGCCAGACATATAACTGGCGGCCAGGGCGGCCTGGCGGCTGTCTTCGGCGATTTCCAGACGATAGGCATCCACCGCGATATCCTGGGTTGCCGAGGCAAACGCCACGATCACGGCAATGGCGATCAGCCAGGACAGGTGCTTCTGCGGGTCGCAGAAGCCCATGCCGATCAAGCCGAGAATCACCAGGGATTGGGACAGCACCAGCC
Organism: Pseudomonas sp. ICMP 8385; assembly: GCF_002699915.1. NCBI lineage: Bacteria > Pseudomonadati > Pseudomonadota > Gammaproteobacteria > Pseudomonadales > Pseudomonadaceae > Pseudomonas > Pseudomonas sp. ICMP 8385. Next base: position 491,888 of record NZ_LKBY01000001.1, read on the forward strand.
AGGAACGACGCCGCCCCAGCTTGCCCAACAGCGGCAGGCGCCATTGGTCCAGCAGTGGCGACCAGACCCACTTGAACGCATACGCCAGGCCGATCAGGCTCGCATAGCCAATGGTCTCGCGTGCCACACCGGCTTCACGCAACCAGACCGAGAGCGTCGAGAACACCAACATGTAAGGCAGACCGGCGGCGAAGCCGAGCAGTAACAGCACTAACGTCGAGGGGCTGGCATAGGCAGCGAGCGCGGCGCGCCAGGTTTTACGGGGCATGGGCTGGAGTCTGCCTCAGATTTACGGAAACAAAGCGCGCACTCTAACCGCTGTGCTCTACCGGGCGCCAGCCATGACGCTGAATATCAACGCGATTGTTCAGGATACTGACACCTTCGCTGCGCAAACGCGCACGTTGTTCATCGCCCGAAGCGCTACCCACGGGCAGACTTATCCGACCGCCGGCGGCGACCACCCGGTGCCAGGGCAACGTCGAACCTTCGGGAAGCTGGCTCAGCGTACGGCCCACGAAGCGTGCGGCGCGCCCCAGCCCGGCCAGGTGCGCCAGTTCGCCGTAACTCACCACGCAGCCTGCGGGTACTTGGGCCAGGGTCAGGTACAGCGCGGTGCGGCGCATTTCGGCCGGGGTTTGCGGAGTGTCGGCGGGCTCGTTCACGGTTCAGGCAGCTCGGTTGAAATGAGTCGTCAATAGGTAAGAAACATCTGTAAAAGCGCTGTTGAGAATTGAACTCAACAGAAAACCTTGAGTCAGTCCTTGCTAAGACTTCAGCTACGCCGATAATGCCCCTTTTTTTCGCCAAACTTGAGCCCCGTAACCGCTTATGTTGTCCAGAACCTTGCTGTGCCTCGCTGTCTTTACTGCTTCTACCCCTGTGCTGGCCGATACGGTCTGGTTGAAAAACGGTGATCGCCTGACCGGCAAGATCAAGGTTTTCGACGGCGGCAAGCTGCTGATCCAGACCGAATACGCTGGCGCGATCCCGGTGGACTGGAAACAGGTGAAAACCCTGGAAAGCGACCAGGAACTGCTGGTCAAGCAGGATGCCTACACCGGCGAGAAGGCCAAGTCCCTGCACCCGGCTGAGGACGGCAAGGTCATCCTGGCCAACGGCGAGGCGCCCAAGACGGTGGAGTTGGCCAGCATCCAGCAGATCATCAAGCCAAAACCGGTGATCGAGGACCTGGTATGGAAGGGCAATGTCGACGTGGCGCTGGACTACAAGCGTGCGGAAAAAGATACCGACGACTATGACATCGACTTCAAGACCACCGCCCGTCACGGCAAGTGGCGGCATATTGCCGAAGGCGAATACAACCGCGAATTCCAGAACGATGTGGTCACCACCGACAACTGGAGCGCCGAGTACGCGCTGGATCGCTTTATTACCGACCAGTGGTTTTGGCAGGGGCGCCTGACCTACAAGCACGACAGGGTCGAAGACCTGCGCCGCCAGCGCACCGTCGGTACCGGTCCGGGTTATCAGTTCTGGGATGATGAACTGGGAGCGTTCTCTCTGGGCTCGTTGCTCAACCGTACGGACTATGAATACCAGGACGGTGGCAAGGACAACTTCTATTCCCTGGCCATGAAGTGGGACTACAACCGCTACCTGATCGGCAAGACCGTGGAGTTCTTCACCAACGGCGAACTGGGCAAGCCCCTGGCCGGCCCTGCCGACTATTCCCTCGATGCCGAAATGGGCCTGCGCTACAAGGTCACCGAATGGGCTTCGCTCAATCTCAAGGCCGAGCGCGACATCATCAGCGGCAGCTCGGACAGCGACCTGAGCAAGACCCGTTATACCGCGGGCTTTGGCGTGACCTGGTAAGCCTGCTACGGTACGAATGCGGACTTTTAATGTGGGAGCGGGCTTGCTCGCGATAGCGATGTATCAGTCGACATATTCGTTAACTGACAGTCTGCTATCGCGAGCAAGCCCGCTCCCACATTTTTTTCGGCGTTGTTACAGGCGCAACCCCCCATCCATCTCCAGAATGCGCCCGGTGTAATAGTCGTTCTCGAAGATATACGCTGCCGAATGGGCGATCTCTTCCGGGCGGCCCATGCGCTTGAGGGGAATCCCCGCCGTCATCTTCTCCAGCGCCTCGGGCTTCATGCCCAGGGTCATCTCGGTCTCGATAAAGCCTGGGGCAATGCCCGCCACGCGGATGCCATAGCGTGCCAGTTCCTTGGCCCAGGTCACCGTCGCCGCTGCCACGCCGGCCTTGGCCGCCGAATAGTTGGTCTGGCCGACATTACCCGCCCGGGAGATTGACGAAATGTTGATAATGGCGCCGTGGTTGTTCAGTTCCACCATCTTCGCCGCCACTTCGCGGGTGCAGAGGAACACGCCGGTCAGGTTGACGTCGATCACCGCCTGCCACTGGGCCAGGCTCATCCTGGTCATTTCGCCGTCCTTGACCTTGAGCAGCAGGCCATCGCGCAGGATCCCGGCGTTGTTGATCAAACCGTGGATCGCGCCGAAATCATCGGCGATCCGGGCCACGGTATGGATCACCTGTTCTTCATCCGCCACATTACAGAGATAGCTGCGCGCGGTAACACCATGGGACTGGCAGGCCGCCACTGCTCCATCGAGCTTTTCCTGGTTGAGGTCCACCAGCGCCAGGTGGGCACCTTTGCTTGCAAAATACTCGGCCATGGAACGGCCCAGACCCTGGCAACCGCCGGTGATAATGATTACTTTGTCGTTGAGATGCATTCGCATGTCCTGTGAGCAGATTTAAGCGGTTGCCCAAGTCCGTTTTTTGACGGAATTTATCGAAGGAGTCATAAGTTGAGCGTCCACGTAGCCCAGAATGCCCGAGAACTACTGCTCAAGGAATACCGTGGGGCGCTCGCCACCCACTCCAAGGCCATGCCCGGCTTCCCCTTTGGTTCGGTGGTGCCTTACTGCCTGGATGCCGAGGGCCGGCCGCTGATCCTGATCAGCCGTATCGCCCAGCACACCCACAACCTGCAAAAAGACCCTAAATGCTCGTTGCTGGTGGGCGAGCGCGAGGCCGAGGATGTGCAGGCCGTGGGGCGCCTGACCTACCTGGCCGAGGCCGAGAAGCTCGACGACGAGGCCGCCATTGCCGCTGCCGCCGAGCGTTACTACCGGTACTTCCCGGATTCGGCGAACTACCACAAGGCCCATGACTTCGACTTCTGGGTCCTCAAGCCGGTGCGCCATCGCTATATCGGCGGTTTCGGGGCGATCCACTGGGTCGATCAACTGACCCTGGCCAACCCGTTCGCCGGCAAGGCCGAGCTGAGCATGATCGAGCACATGAACAGCGATCACACCAAGGCCATTGCCCACTATGTCGAACTGGCCGGCCTGCCGACCTTCGAGGCGGCGCAATTGGCCGGTATCGACAGCGAAGGCATGCACTTGCGCATCGGCCAGGGCCTGCACTGGTTGCCTTTTGCGCAGACTTGCAACACGCCGACACAAGTGCGCGAGGCCCTGGTTTTCCTGGCTCACGCCGACGCCTGGCCGAAAAAAGCCGGCATGCACGCTTGAATTCACGAAAGGGCGACGTCATCTAAGGTCTAGTAGCAAGGCATTCTTGCGTTGAGGAACCATTTGATGCGCCCTTTTTTATTGCTCTTTCTGCTGTTTCCGGTGCTGGAGCTGTTCGTATTCGTCAAGGTCAGCGGGGCTATCGGGTTTTTCCCGGCGCTGCTGCTGATCATTCTCGGCTCGATGCTCGGCGTGTTTGTGCTGCGCATCGCTGGCCTGGCCACGGCACTGCGTGCCCGTGAAAGCCTGAACCGTGGCGAATTGCCGGCCCAGACCATGCTCGAAGGCCTGATGATGGCCTTGGCCGGTGGCCTGCTGATCCTGCCGGGTTTTGTCAGCGATGTGCTGGGCTTGATCCTGCTGCTGCCCTTCACCCGTCGCTTGCTGGCGGGCAAGATGCGCCAGCGTGCCGAAGAAGCGGCGATCCGCCAGCGCGCCTTTGCCGATGACCTGCAGCCCCGTGGCGGCCCGGCACCTCGCCAGCCGCTGGGGCGTGAAGGTGATGTGATCGAAGGCGAGTTCGAGCACCGCGACTCCAAGTAACGCCATCCCTGGCCCGGCACCTTCGGGTGCCGGCCGACACAAAAAATTTCACCTGCGGCCCTTGTAATAAGCATATACGCCCTTATGTAACGGTCACCGCAAGGTTTCTGGTGGCGACACCAGACAGACTTCCGCGTTTCGCTTGGCGAAGCGCGACCGGCACCGCCGGAATACAACCAGCCGGTACTGATACCGGCCGATGAAACTTACAATTAGGAGAGATCGACAATGAGCAAGCTTCGTCCTCTGCACGACCGCGTCGTTATCCGTCGCAGCGAAGAAGAAAAGAAAACCGCTGGCGGTATCGTTCTGCCAGGTTCGGCTGCTGAAAAAGCCAACCACGGTGTGATCCTCGCAGCTGGCCCAGGCAAGACGCTGGAAAACGGTCAAGTACGTGAGCTGGCGGTGAAAGTGGGTGACAAGGTTGTATTCGGTCCTTACTCCGGCAGCAACACTGTGAAAGTCGACGGCGAAGATCTGCTGGTGATGGCTGAGAACGAGATTCTCGCCGTTCTGGAAGACTGATTTCCCGCCCATTTTCCCGTTACTACAAAGTATTTAAGGAATATCGATCATGGCTGCTAAAGAAGTTAAATTCGGCGATTCCGCCCGTAAAAAAATGCTCACCGGTGTCAACATCCTGGCTGACGCAGTAAAAGCGACCCTGGGCCCGAAAGGCCGTAACGTGATCATCGAGAAGAGCTTCGGCGCTCCGACCATCACCAAGGACGGCGTTTCCGTCGCCAAAGAAATCGAACTGGAAGACCGTTTCGAGAACATGGGCGCGCAGCTGGTCAAAGACGTTGCCTCCCGTGCCAACGATGACGCAGGCGACGGCACCACCACCGCCACCGTTCTGGCTCAGGCCATCGTCAACGAAGGCTACAAAGCCGTCGCTGCCGGCATGAACCCGATGGACCTCAAGCGCGGCATCGACAAGGCGACCATCGCCATCGTTGCCGAGCTGAAAAACCTGTCCAAGCCTTGCGCTGACACCAAGGCCATCGCTCAGGTAGGTACCATCTCTGCCAACTCCGACAGCTCCATCGGCGACATCATTGCCGAAGCCATGGAAAAAGTCGGCAAAGAAGGCGTGATCACCGTTGAAGAAGGCACTGGCCTGGAAAACGAATTGTCGGTTGTAGAAGGCATGCAGTTCGACCGTGGCTACCTGTCCCCGTACTTCGTCAACAAGCCAGAGACCATGGTTGCCGAGCTGGACAGCCCGCTGATCCTGCTGGTCGACAAAAAGATCTCGAACATCCGCGAAATGCTGCCAGTACTGGAAGCCGTTGCCAAAGCCGGCCGTCCACTGCTGATCGTTTCCGAAGACGTTGAAGGCGAAGCCCTGGCGACTCTGGTGGTGAACAACATGCGTGGCATCGTTAAAGTCGCAGCCGTCAAGGCTCCGGGCTTCGGCGACCGTCGCAAGGCCATGCTGCAGGACATCGCCGTCCTGACCGGCGGCACCGTTATCTCCGAAGAGATCGGCCTGAGCCTGGAAAGCGCCACCCTGGAAAACCTGGGTAGCGCCAAGCGCGTGACCATCTCCAAGGAAAACACCATCATCGTTGACGGTGCTGGCGTAGAGCAGGACATCCAGGCGCGCATCACCCAGATCCGTGCCCAGGTTGCCGAAACTTCGTCCGACTACGACCGTGAAAAACTGCAAGAGCGCCTGGCCAAGCTGTCTGGCGGCGTTGCAGTGATCAAGGTTGGCGCGGGTTCCGAAGTAGAAATGAAAGAGAAGAAAGCCCGCGTTGAAGACGCCCTGCACGCAACCCGCGCAGCCGTTGAAGAAGGCGTGGTACCTGGCGGTGGCGTTGCGCTGATCCGTGCTCTGGAAGCGCTGACTAACCTGACCGGCGACAACGCTGACCAGAACGTGGGTATTGCTGTACTGCGTCGTGCTGTTGAAGCACCGCTGCGCCAGATCGCTGCCAACTCCGGCGACGAGCCAAGCGTTGTAGTCAACGAAGTCAAGAACGGCAAAGGTAACTACGGTTACAACGCTGCGACTGGCATCTACGGTGACATGATTGAAATGGGCATCCTGGACCCTACCAAGGTGACTCGTTCCGCGCTGCAAGCGGCATCCTCCATCGGCGGTCTGGTCCTGACCACTGAAGCTGCGATCGCTGAAGCGAAGAAAGAAGCCCCGGCTGGCGGCGGTATGTCAGACATGGGCGGCATGGGTGGCATGGGCGGTATGGGCGGCATGATGTAGTGCGACGAGAGTCGCTATAGGTAGAAGCACCTAGCGGGCTACATCTTAGGTGATCACCGGTTGAACCGGTGATCACTTTCCCGCAGAAACAGCTTAAAAAACCCGAAGTCCGGGCGTCAAAACCCGGATTTCCGGCACTCACAAGGTGCTTAGAATTCGGCGTAATGTCGCCTATATATCGTGATTTTCTCTCTGGAAATCATCAGAACGATATGCGTACTGAGCTTGCAGATTTTGAATCACTGCGAGGGAGGTATGGGAAATCGTGTCCAAAGAGCTGGCCTGCTCCTATCTATAGGGCGCAAGCCATAGCTGTCATTGTCTCACCCGGAAACCGCAAGGTAGAGGGGCGCGAGACCTTTTGTTCAGCCAAAAGTAGCCTAGGGATAGTGCGTCGCTGGTAACGGCGGGGTGCGAAGCTTCCTGACAATGTAGTCCCATGATTCTGTGGTGTGTGGTCGCCGCGAGGCACCATGCAGACCCTGCGAGCAACACGCGGGTGAGACGCTAGGCTGGTTGGTATGGCCAACGTAAGTGAACTGCTGATAAACACCGTCAACCGCATGGAGCCAAAGTTGCTGATAGGCTTTGACCAAAATGGTGCATGACTGGTTGTCCCTTTTACATCTGGGGGCACGCTGACATTGAGTCATCGGTGAATAGGCAGGGCCTAACCCATCCTTGTGACGGTTATGGAACTCGGTAAGCCCGTATTTTCGCCATTGGCCTGTATGGCAAGGCAGGTCGACCGTGAGGAAGACTGTTGAAAATGCGGGTAGAGGATGTCGGAAAAAGCGAATGCCTCCCTGTAATGGGGTTGGATAAGGGCTCTGCCCTGACTGGAAACGGTGCTGACTTCCGACTGGTCTTTGATCGCGAGAAGGCCTGTAAAGCCATCAAGAACAGACGTTTGTCGGTTTGACCGGCTGCGTCTAACTCATAGAAATCCCTTGCGGGGCAGTGTACTCACTCCCCCACAAGGGCGACGTGCGTCTACTGCCCTCTGGGGAAATCTTCTCTGGAGGAAAAGCAAGATGAGTGCGTCTGAAATAGAAGTACCTGCGTCCTCCCATCTGGCCATCAGTTGGCATTCGATAGACTGGGAAACAGGTCATCGACAGGTGCGAGGGCTACAGGTACGGATCGCGAAGGCAGCCAAGAATCAGCAATGGCGGCAGGTGAAAACCTTGCAGCGTATGCTGGTTCGCTCGTTTGCCGCCAAGGTATTGGCGGTTAAACGGGTCACTGAAAACCGGGGTCGCAGGACTCCCGGCGTCGATGGGGAAACCTGGAGCACGCCTGAAAGCAAATGGAAGGCAGTTTTTCGGTTAGAGCGCAGGGGCTACAAGCCCCGGCCACTGCGGCGGATTTACATTCCCAAAGCAAATGGCCAGCGTAGACCGCTGGGGATTCCGACGATGCTGGATCGAGCGATGCAGGCGTTATACCTGCTGGCACTTGAACCGGTGTCTGAGACCACAGCCGACCGAAATTCCTATGGCTTTCGCCCTCACCGTTCCACGGCAGATGCAATCGAGCAATTGTTCGTCAATCTCGGTCGCAAGCATTCTGCGCAGTGGGTCATGGAGGGCGATATAAAGGGATGTTTCGACAACATCAGTCACGACTGGCTGATCACTAACGTCCCGATGGACAAAGTGGTTCTAAGGAAATGGCTGAAAGCGGGATATTTGGAATCCGGTCGATTGAATCCGACAGGGGCGGGAACTCCGCAAGGAGGGATCATCTCGCCCGTATTGGCCAACCTGGCCCTTGATGGACTGGAAAAGGAGCTCGAATCTCGGTTCGGGCAGCGTAATACCAAAGCCAGCTACAAGACCAAGGTCAACTATGTGCGATACGCAGATGATTTCGTCATCACCGGCATCTCGAAAGAGCTGCTGGAAAACGAGGTGAAGCCACTCGTCGAAGCCTTCATGGCCGAGCGGGGGTTGAGCCTTGCGGTGGAGAAAACGTTGTTCACGCATGTATCGGATGGGTTCGATTTCCTCGGTCAGAATATTCGCAAGTACGGTGACAAGCTGCTGATAAAGCCAGCCCACAAGAACGTGAAAGCATTTCTGGCCAAGGTTAAGGCGTTGGTTGAAGCGAACAAAGCGGCACCGGCCAGCCTGTTGATCAAGCAGCTCAATCCAGTTATTCGGGGTTGGGCCAATTATCATCGGCCGATTGTCGCCAAGCAGACCTTCAACTACGTGGATTACAGGATCTGGAAATTGCTATGGCGATGGTGCAGGCGGCGACATCTGAATCGCTGCAAACGTTGGATCAAGGAAAAATACTTCAAGCGCGTGGGAACACGTAGTTGGGTATTCTCCGGGCTACACCCCAGCGGCAAACTGCTCCACTTGTTGTACGCCAGCGATACGCCGATCAAGCGGCACACCAAGATCAAGGCGGAGGCTAACCCATACGCCCCAGAGGACGAGATGTACTTCGAGCAACGGCTGGAATATGCGTGGCGAAGCTCGGACGAGGGGAAGCGGAAGACGCTGACGCTGTGGCTTGGCCAGAGCAAGCGCTGCCCGATGTGCAAGCAGTTGATTACGTTCGAAAGCGGGTGGAACATTCACCATGTTATCGAGCGGCACAAGGGCGGATGCGACGAGCTGGGCAATCTGGTGTTGTTGCATCCCAACTGTCATCGACAGTTACACAGTGCGGCACCGGCTCTTTCAACTGAGAAAGGGCTTACAAAGGCTTGAGCTGTATGCGGGGAAACTCGCACGTACAGTTCTTAGGGGAGGGACGGTCAGTAATGGCCGTTTCTTACCCGACAGCCAGCCTTACCCCTGATACATAAAAGCCCCGCCTGAGTGATCAGGCGGGGCTTTTTCATGGGCGCTTATCGGGGCACTGTTGGCTCAGTTGAGGGCCGGGTCTTTCGGGGCTTTCCAGCTCAGCAGGTGGTGCTTGAAGTCATAACTGGCCGTTTGGTAGTAAGTGATCGCGCGCTGGATCAACGGGTCATTGCTGTCAACCCGGGACTCTTGGCTTGCACCCAAGGCCTGGTCATGGCGACGCAGGCCTTGGCGCGGGCTGAGGATTGCCAGGTTGGTGCCATCAAACAGGCCCAGGTGCTGATAGTTGCCGACCACCACGCGCGGTGGCAGCGGGTTGTCCTGCAACAGGTTGCGCCCGAAAAACGTCGATTCATAGCTCAGGTTCAGCAGGCCCAGAAGTGTCGGGGCGAGGTCGATCTGGCTGGCCAGTTGCGCGCTTTCCCGGGCCTCGATCAATTTCGGCGCATAGATAAACAACGGAATCTGGTAGTTGGCGATGGGCAAGTCTTCCTTGCCCGCGCTGCCGGCGGTGTGGTCGGCGACAAACACGAAGATCGTATTGTCAAACCACGGTTTTTGGCGCGCAGCCTGCAGGAACTGGCCGATGGCGTAGTCGGTGTATTTCACCGCACCGTCGCGACCATTGCCGGACTTGATATCGATCCTGCCATCCGGGTAAGTGTAGGGGCGGTGGTTGGACGTGGTCATCAGCTGCAGCAGGAACGGTTGTTGTTTGGCGTAGTCGGCATCCGCCAGTTTCAGGGTCTGGTTGTACAGGTCTTCATCGGCCATGCCCCAGGCGTTCTTAAAACTGATGTCGGATTCGGCGACACTGCTCTGGTCGACCACCCGGTAACCGTTGCCGCTGAAAAACGCATTCATATTGTCGAAGTAGCCGCGGCCGCCATACACAAACACGCTGTCATAGCCGATGCCCTTGAGCTGCTGGCCCAGGCTGGCAAAGCCGCTTTCCCGGCCAATGCGCTTGACGATGGAGCGCCCCGGTGTGGGCGGGATGGCCAGGGTAATGGCTTCCAGACCGCGGTCGGTACGGGTGCCGGTGGCGTAGAAGTTGTTGAAGTACAGGCTCTGCTTGCGCAGTGCGTCGAGGTTGGGCGTCAGGTTGCGTGCATCCCCATTGCTGCCCATGTATTTGGCGCTGAAGCTTTCGAGGGTCACCAGCACTATATTGGGTTTGCGCAGGGTGCCGGGGTTATCGATGGTGCGGCGGATATCCAGCGGGTCGCTGCCGATGAAGCGGGCATTGGGCTCGCTCAGCTCCGCGCGTAGCTGGCGGGCCACGGTATCGCTCGGCAGGCTTTTGTAGAACTGGCTGTAGTCCAGTTCGTTGTTACGGAACGCCGCGAAGAACTGGTATGGGCCATTGCTGGCCAACTCGTTGTTATAGGCGTTGCCACCCTGGGTGCGCGGGCTGTCCTGGCTGATCACTTGCAGGCTCAGGCCGGCAACCACCAGCAGTCCCAAGGCATTGAGCAAGCGCCCACGCATGGCCGGCAGGGGCGAGTCGAGGGCTGCGTTGAACAGTTTGCGCAAGGCCAGGCTCAAGACAATCGCCAGCACCGCCAACAGGCTCAACAGTTTGCCGATGGGGTAGGACTCCAGCAGGTTGTTCAGTACCTCGTCGGAATACACCAGGTAATCGACGGCGATAAAGTTGAAGCGCACCCCGAACTCATCCCAGAACAACCATTCGGCCACTGAGGTGAACAGCATGGCGAACAGGCTGACGGTCAGTACCGCTTGCAGGAACCAGCGATGGCCACGCCGCCGCCATAACGCGGGCGGGCACAGCAGCAGGTACAGGCCCAGGGGCAGTGCGGCATAGGCCAGGAAGCCCAGGTCGTAGAGCAGGCCTACACCGAACACCGGCAGCAGGTTACCGCTGACTTCATCCAGGTGGGTGACGAGCAAGACGCTGCGGGTCAACAGAAAAATGACCAGCCAGGTGCCGGTCACCAACAGCAAATAGCGCATTGGCGCAGTTTTGATAAAACCCATATCTAACTTCCTTATATCAATGGGGGGCGATTTTCACTCGGATACTGTAGTCAAGCTGTGAACCGATAGTGAAAAACTCGTTACGCCAGGCAATCAGTTGAAAAGAGTAATAGGTTAGCCTGTCAGGCCTAGCGGTAAGCCCGGCTTGGCCTTAAGCTGCGCGAGCCAACACGGCCGCTACCGCGTACGGAGACACTGCCCATGCGAATTTTATTGGTTGAAGACAACCGCGATATTCTGGCCAACCTGGCCGATTACCTGGGGCTCAAGGGCTACACCGTAGACTGTGCGCAGGACGGCTTGTCAGGCCTGCACCTGGCCGCCACCGAGCATTACGACCTGATCGTGCTCGATATCATGTTGCCCGGGATTGATGGCTACACCCTGTGCAAACGCCTGCGTGAAGATGCGCGCCGCGATACGCCGGTGATCATGCTCACCGCCCGCGATCAATTGGACGACCGTCTGCAAGGCTTCAAATCGGGTGCCGACGACTACCTGCTCAAGCCGTTTGCCCTGTCGGAGCTGGCTGCGCGCATCGAAGCGGTACTGCGTCGTGCCCAGGGTGGCGGTCGGCGGGAGCTGCAGGTCGGCGACCTGTCCTACGACCTCGACACCCTGGAAGTGACCCGCGAAGGACGTCTGCTCAAGCTCAACCCGGTCGGCCTGAAACTGCTTGCGGTGTTGATGCAAAAAAGCCCGCATGTCCTGCGCCGCGAAGTGCTTGAAGAGGCCCTGTGGGGCGATGACTGCCCGGACAGCGACAGCCTGCGCAGCCATGTCCACCAATTGCGCCAGGTGATCGACAAGCCTTTCGCCAAACCGTTGCTGCAAACCGTGCATGGTGTGGGCTACCGCCTGGCAGAGGGCCGTGATGGAGTTTAGGCAAAGCCTTGCCCAGCGGATCATCATCGCCTTTGCGCTGATGAGCGCGCTGGTGGCGGGAGCCTTCGCCATGGGCATCGTGGCCACGGTGCACCTGGTAGAAGAAAAACTGATTTCAGCGGGCCTGGGCGGCGACCTGCAACGCCTGCTGTTGATGGACAGCGTCGAGGACTGGCGCCACCGCCCTGAGCCGGACCAGTTGTTCTACTTCAGCGGCGGGCGTGGGGATTTTCAACTGCCCAAGGATTTGCGGCATCTGGACGCCGGCTTTCATGAAGTGTTTCGCGATGCGCTTTCCTACCATGCCATGGTCGAAATCGTCGACGGCCGGCGGTATGTCCTGCTGCAAGACCAGAGTGATTTTGAAGAGCGCGAGCGCGTACTGTTTGCGGTGGTGCTGGTGGGGTTTGTCCTCAGCCTGGCGCTGGCGGTATTCCTCGGCTGGGTTCTGGCCCGCAAGGTGATGGCACCGGTCGTACGCCTGGCGCGCCAGGTGCGCCATCGCGACCAGCTATTGGGCCTGGCCCCACCGCTGGCCCCGGACTACGCGGCCGACGAAGTGGGCGAGTTGGCAGTGGCCTTCGACGCCACCCTTGGCCGCCTGCGCCAGGCCCTGACCCGTGAGCGCTTGTTCACCAGCGATGTCAGCCATGAACTGCGCACCCCCTTGATGGTGCTGGCCAGTTCCTGCGAACTGCTGCTGGAAAACCCGGCGATCGATTCACGGGGGCGCAAACAGGTCGAGCGTATCGCTCGGGCCTGCGAGGAAATGCGCGAGCTGGTGCAGACCTTCCTGATGCTGGCCCGTGCCCAGCATGATGACACCACGATGTCACCCCAGGTCAACCTGGCCGAGGTCGCGGAGGGCTTGCTGGGGATCTGGCGCGAACCCATCGAGCGCAAGGGCATCGAGTTGTTCTTCCAACCGGGCAACCCACTCGACACCCGCTACAACGCCACCTTCCTGCATGCGGTCATGGGCAACCTGTTGCGCAATGCCCTGCATTACACCGAGCAGGGGTTTATTCGCCTGACCCTGGAGCCCACCGGTTTTGTGGTGGAAGACAGTGGCGTGGGGATTCCCGAAGACAAGCGCGAGGCCATGTTCGAGCCGTTTGTGCGCGGCAACGAAAAGCGCGGTGACGGCCTGGGCCTGGGTTTGTCGCTGGTCCAGCGCATCTGCGAGAGCCAGGGCTGGGTGGTCAGCCTCAGCACCATGGAGCCCAGTGGTTGCCGCTTCCAGGTTGAATTGAACCCGATCAAAACCTGACCCCTTGCCTACCCCTGTTCTCGGGGGCAAATGGCTTTATGCCATGCTTTTTCCCTGTAAAACTTTGTAATTCTTTAGGATTAGACGGGACGTTTTTTTCACAAAGGGTTGACCTGCGGATGACGCACGACTGCTTAAGGTTGTCGGCATCAGTCTAGGAGAGCTGTTGATGGCTACCCCAATCAAGCTTGAATTTTCCGCAAAGTACGACGACCAGCACGCTCAGGAATATTTGCTTAAACATCAGGACACCCTGTCGCGCCGTCTGTCTCACAAACGTGATGAACAATTGGCCCGTGGTGCGCTGGCGATGGCCGGTGAGCCTAGCCTGGTATTGGACCTGCCGTGCGGGGCCGGGCGTTTCTGGCCGTTGCTGGCCGAAAAGCCCAACCGGATCATTATCGGTGCGGACAATTCCGAGTCCATGCTCAACATCGCCATGGGTGCGCAGCCGGCTGAGGTGGTCAAGCAGGTACGGCCCTTGCAGACATCTGCCTTTGATATCGATTTGCCAGATAACGCCGTGGACAGCATTTTCTGCATGCGCCTGTTGCACCACATCGGCGAGCCTGCGCATCGCATGGCGATATTGAAGGAATTTCAACGAGTTACCCGCGATAGCGTGATTGTCTCGTTGTGGGTGGATGGCAATTTCAAGGCCTGGAAACGCAAGCGCCTGGAAGAGCAGCGCCGCCAAAAAAGTGAGCAGGACAGTTACCGAAATCGATTTGTGTTACCGGCTGCTACTGTTGAGGCTGAGTTTGAGCAAGCTGGTTTCCGCGTCCAGGAGTATTTGGACTTCATACCGCTGTACGCCATGTGGCGTGTGTATGTATTGCGCAAGAGGTAACAGGATGGCAGTTGAGTGCGTAGCAGGCAGTCACGTAGCTCCCGAAGAGCGGTTCGATTATTTCTGGCAACAGCAGGGCGAATGGGTCGAGGAACCCAATCGACGGCGGGGTGGCGAAAGCGGCGTACAGCGAGTGATCGGTACCCAGGGGCGCCTGCTCTACAGCAAGCGCCAGACCGGCCATACCTACCGCAGTTGGCTGCATCCCTTTGGGCGGCCTACGGTGCTGCGCGAGCGTGATGCGCTCAGGGGCCTGCGCTTGCTGGATGTGGGCGTCCCGGAGCTGGTGTTTTGTGGTGCCCGTCGCGATCGGGACCAGCAGTGGACGGCCTTGCTGGTGACGGCGGCATTGGAGGGTTTTACGGACATCGACAGCTGGTACGCCGCCGGTGGCCGCGAGCAATGCGGGGAGCTGGCGCATGAGCGCCTGCTCGATGAATTGGCGCAAACCCTGGCGCGGATGCACAAGGGGCGCTGGCAGCATGGCTGCCTGTACAGCAAGCATATTTTCGTGCGGGTCAGCGGGGCGGGTGAGGGTGCGACGGTCGACGTGGCGCTGCTGGATCTTGAAAAGTGCCGCCAACGTTTGACCGCCCGCCGGGCCGCTGCCCATGACATGCAGCAATTGCGTCGCCATTCGTCGTGGAATGCCACCGACTGGCAAAAACTCAGCTACTTTTACGAAACGGCGTTTGGCAGCGCTATCAAGGGTTTAACCTAATGAAGCTAGAAATAGCACGAGGTTTGTTTCTGTTGGGGGCCTTGGGCATCGCTTCCCTGGCCCTGGCTGCCTGGGAGCAGCCCCGCACAGAAGTCCTCAGCGCAGAGCACAGTGGTGGGCAATGCCCGCTGCCGCGTATCGCCAAGACTGCTGGGGTTACACAACCTGATCATCAGCTTTTGCTGTTTATGTTTGGGATGTCCCAGGGCATGAGGCCTGCGAGTTGAATAGATTGACGCCCCTGTAAAAGGCCCCGCAGCGCGGGGCCTTTTGTTTTTTGCGTGTTGCTGCGTGCTTTGCCCGGGTGGCGGCTAAAACAGAGCAACAGCAGAAGCGGAGCGCGAAGCTGCATTCCCCTGTGGGAGCTGGCAAGCCAGCTCCCACAGAGGGTGCGCCCCGTCAGGGCGCAGCCAATCGCCGCCATTACCGCAGAAATGGATATGTCCTCAATCAGCCAAGGGATCACGCTTGGCCAACAACGTATAAACACACGGCAACACAAACAAAGTAAACAACGTCCCCACAGACATCCCCGTAGCAATCACCATCCCGATATCAAACCGACTGACCGCCCCCGCCCCCGTAGCCAGGATCAACGGCACCATCCCAAACACCATCGCCGCCGTGGTCATCAAGACCGGGCGCAGGCGAATCGCCGCCGCCTCTTCCACCGCTTCACGGGGCGTCAGGCCTTTGTCCTTGCGCAACTGGTTGGCAAATTCGACGATCAGGATCCCATGCTTGCTGATCAGCCCGATCAACGTCACCAACCCCACCTGGGTGTAGATATTCATGCTCGACCAGCCGAGGAACAACGGGATCAACGCCCCGCAGATCGACAGCGGCACCGTCACCAGGATCACCAGCGGGTCACGGAAGCTCTCGAACTGCGCCGCCAGCACCAGGAAGATGATTGCCAGCGCCAGGCCAAAGGTGACCCACAGCGCGCTGCCTTCCTGGATGAACTGGCGCGACGCGCCGCTGTAGTCGAAAGCGTAGCCGGCCGGGGTTTCTTCGAGGGCGATCTGGCGCACGGTGTCGATGGCCTCGCCCATGCTGACAATCGGGAAACCCGAGATCAGTGCCGAGTTGAGTTGCTGGAACTGGTTCAGCTGGCGCGGCCGTGCGCGGTCGCTGACGCTGATCAGGGTCGACAGCGGCAACAGTTCGCCCCGGGTGTTTTTCACGTAGTAATTGTTCAGCCACTCGGGGTTGTCGCGGTAGGCCCGTTCGACCTGGGCGATTACCTTGTAGCTGCGCCCATCAAGGGTGAACCGGTTGATCTGCGCCTCCGCCAGCAAGGTCGCCAGGGTGCTGCCCAGGTCTTGCATCGACACCCCCATCTGCGCTGCCTTGGCGCGGTCGATATCCACCACCACCTCGGGCTTGTCGAACGCCAGGTCGATATCCACAAAGGCGAACTTGCCCGACTCCATGGCGCGTTTCTTCACCCGGCTGGCCACTTGCAGCAATGACTCATAGTCATTCGGCGTATTGATCACAAACCCGAAGGGCAGGCCTTCGCCGGTGCCCGGCAGCGACGGCAGGTTGAAGCCGAACACCTGCAAGCCGGGAATCTGCTCCAGGCGTTTCTGCACCTCGGGCAGGATCTGCATCTGCGTGCGGTCGCGCTCGTTCCACGGTTTGAGCAGGAAGCCGCCGATACCCGACTGCACCCCGTTGAACCCATTGATCTGGAATGAGGAGTAGTACTCCGGGAAGTCCTTGAAGATCGTGATGAACTCATCGGTGTAGGTGTTCAGGTAGTCCAGGTTGGTCGGCTGCGGCGCGCTGGCCATCATGAAGATGATGCCCTGGTCTTCGTCCGGGGCCAGTTGCGACTGGGTGAACTTGAGGAACACCGGGATCAGGCACAGCACGATCAAGGCAAATACAATCACCACCGGCCGGGTGTCCAGGGTGCCGTGCAGCAGGCTCTGGTAGCGGCGCTTGAGGCCCTCGAAGATCAGGTCCAGGCGATGGGCCAGGCCCGTGGGGTTTTCGTCGTGGCGCAACAGCAGGGCACACATCATCGGGGACAGGGTCAGGGCAACGATGCCGGAAATCACCACCGCCCCGGCCAGGGTCAGGGCGAACTCCTTGAACAATGCCCCGGTCAGCCCCTCAAGAAAGCCGATGGGCGCGTAGACCGCCGCCAGGGTGATGGTCATCGACACCACCGGCACGGCAATCTCCCGCGCACCTTCCAGCGCAGCGTCCAGTGGTGTCTTGCCGTCTTCGATATGGCGGTGGATGTTCTCCACCACCACAATGGCATCGTCGACCACCAGGCCGATGGCCAGCACCATCGCCAGCAGCGTCAACAGGTTGATGGAGTAGCCCATCAGTTGCATGAAAAACAGCACGCCAATCATCGACAGCGGGATGGTGACCACCGGGATCACCACCGAGCGCAGCGCCCCGAGAAACAGGAACACCACGACGATCACGATCAGCACTGCTTCAAACAGGGTCTTGATCACTTCGTTGATCGAGGCCTGGATAAACAACGTGGCGTCGTAGGCAATTTCGGCCTTGAGAGTGGGAGGCAACTGGGATTCCAGCTCCGGCATCAGCTTGCGCACTTCCTTGATCACGTCCAGCGGGTTGGCACTGGGGGTGGCCTTGATGCCGATATACACCGAGGGCGTGCCGCCAAAGGAGCTGATGGCGTTGTAGTTTTCCGCGCCCATTTCCACCCGGGCCACATCGCCGAGCAGCACCCGGCTGTCGCCATCGGTCTTCACCGTGATAGCGGCGAAGGCTTCGACGGTCTTCAGATCGGTATTGGCGTTGATGCTGGTGACCACATATTCGCCCTTCACCTCGCCGGCGGCGGAGAGGAAGTTGTAGTGGCGTACGGCATCGGTCACGTCGCTGGCGCTCAGGCCAAAGCCCGCAAGCTTGACCGGGTCCAGCCACAGGCGCATGGCAAACACCTGGTTGCCGAGGATCTCGGCCTCGGCCATGCCGGGCAGGGTCGCCAGCTTAGGCTGGATCACCCGCGACAGGTAGTCGGTGATCTGTGGGTTGCTCAGTTGCTGGCTGGAGAAGCTGATATACATCAGCGCCGAGGCATCCGCGGCTTCCTTGCTCAACACCGGGTCTTCGGCGTCCAGGGGCAGCTTGTTCTTGACCTCGTTGGCCTTGGCCAGCAGCTCGGTGAACAGGCGGTCGCTGTTGGCGCCGATCCGTGCATAGATGGAAATCACCGAGAAGTTCTGGCGACTGACCGAGGTCATGTAGTCGATGCCTTCGGCGCTCGCCAGGCTTTGCTGCAATGGCTGTGTGATGTAGCCCTGGATCGTCTCGGCATTGGCCCCGGGGTAAGCGGTGGTCACCGTGATCAGGGCATTTTCCATGGACGGGTATTGGCGCAGTGGCAGTTTGCTGTAGGCCTGCAAACCCAGGAGCACGATCAGCAGGCTGACCACCATGGCCAGCACCGGGCGGCGGATAAACGTGTCGGTAAACGCCATGGCTCAGTTCCTTGAACCGTCGTTGCGCAGAAGCAGGCCAGGGAGGGCCGGCAGGTTTTTATCCGCAGTGATGGCAATATGCGCACCGGTGTCGAGCTTGATCTGCCCGGCGCTGACCACTTGCTCGCCACGGCTCAGGCCCTGGGTGACCAGCACCAGGCCGTCGCGCCGTTCGCCGGTCTCGATAAAGCGCCGTTCGGCGATCAGGATCGGTTGGCCGCTGGCATCTTTTTCAAGGCTGCCGTCCGCGGCCTTTTTCTGCGCCACCACATAGGCCGAATTGCCGTAGAGGGTGTAGGTAATCGCACTTTCCGGTATCACCACCTGGGCTTGCGGATCGGGCAACAGCACTTGCAGGCTGCTGAACATGCCCGGTAGCAGTTTAGTGTCCGGGTTGGCCAGGGTGGCCCGCACCAGCACGTTACGGGTGCTGCTCTCGACTTTGGGGTTGATGGCGCTAAGGGTGCCGGGGAAGGTCTGTTTGGGGTAGGCCGAGACGTGAACCTGTACCTCCTGGCCGATGGCCAGCTTGGGCACCGATTGCTCGGGCACATAGAAGTCCACGTACAGGCTGCTCAGGTCCTGCAAGGTGGCGATCACCGTGCCGCTGGCCAGGTAGTCGCCCACATCCACCTGACGGATGCCGATGGTGCCGCTGAACGGCGCGACGATGTGTTTCTTGGCCAGGGACGCCTTGAGCTGGTTGACCGTGGCTTTGTGCTTTTGCCGTTGCGCCGAGAGCCGGTCGAACTCGCCCCTGGAGATTGCCTGGCTGCCCACCAGTTGGCTGCCGCGCCCGTAGTCGAGCTGGGCCAGGCCCAGGTCGGCCTGGGCCGTTTGCAGCAAGGCGTCTTCCACTGCGCTGTCGAGTTGCACCAAAGGTTGCCCGGCCTTGACCTTCTGCCCGGACTCGAACTGCACGTCCTTGACGGTGCCGGCGATCTCCAGGGCCAGGTTCACCCCTTGCAAGGCCTTGAGCGTGCCCACCGCTGGCAGGCGTTGTTGCCAGGGGTGTTCGACCGCCGTGGCCACCGCCACGCTGATCGGCGGTTTGGGCGCAGAAAAGACCTGGATCTGCTGATAGATGGAAAAGGCCTTATAGCCTCCCAGCAGCAGGACGATTAACAGGACAATGGCCAACATGATCAGCATGCGACGACGCAGCATATTCCGGTTCCTTGGAAAAAACTGAGGCAGACGAAGACGAACGATTCGGCACATTACTCCGAGTTTCGGGGGGATTCCAACTGGTAAATTTCACAGTTGGCAGGCAGGCTCAAACCCCCGGGTTGTAAGGGCTTGGAGGAGTAGGAAAGGGGTGTCAGCCCTTTCCTTGGGGGCGTGTATCAGCGTGTAGGTTTGGCCAGCGCCGTATACACCGACGGGAGGACAAACAAGGTGAACAAGGTGCCGATCGACATGCCGGTGGCGATCACCATGCCGATATCAAAGCGGCTGACTGCGCCCGCCCCGCTGGAAAACACCAGGGGGATTACTCCCAGCACAGTGGCGATGGTGGTCATCAGCACCGGCCGTAAGCGGATCGCGGCGGCTTCCTCGATGGCGACACGGGGTGACAGGCCCTGTTCCTTGCGCAGTTGGTTGGCGAACTCGACGATCAGGATGCCGTGCTTGCTGATCAGGCCGATCAAGGTGACCAGGCCGATTTGTGTGTAGATGTTCAGGGTCGACCAGCCGAGGAACAACGCAATCAACGCGCCGCAGATCGACAGCGGCACCGTCACCAGGATCACCAGGGGGTCACGCAGGCTTTCAAACTGGGCCGCCAGCACCAGGCCGATGATCGCCAGGGCGAGGCCGAACGTGCCCCAGAGCGCATTGCCCTCCTGGACAAACTGGCGCGTGGCGTTGCTGTAGTCGAAGGTGTAGCCGGCCGGTGCCTCTTCTTCGGCGATGGTTTGCAGGGTTTCAAGTGCGTTGCTCATGCCGACAATCGGGTAAGCCGAGACCAGCACCGAATTGAGCTGCTGGAATTGATTCAACTGCCGCGGTCGTACCTGTTGCTTGGAGACGGTGATCAAGGTCGACAAGGGCAATAATTGGCCTTTGGCATTTTTTACGTTGTAGTGGCTCAGCCAGTCCGGGTTGTCGCGGTAGGTGCGCTCGACCTGGGCGATCACTTTGTAGAGGTTGCCATCAATCCTGAACCGGTTGATTTCCGTTTCCGCCAGCAGGGTGGCCAGGGTCAGGCTCAGGTCCTCCATGGACACGCCTATTTGTGCGGCCTTGACCCGGTCAATGTCGATCACCACTTCGGGTCGGTCGAACGCCAGGTCGATATCCACGTAGGCAAATTTCCCGGAGTCGATCGCCCGTTGCTTGACGCGCTCGGCCACGCCCAGCATCGATTTGTGGTCTTGCTGGGAACTGATGACAAAGCCAAAAGGCAGGCCCTCGCCCGTACCCGGCAAAGAGGGCAGGTTAAAGGCAAAAACCTGCAGGCCGGGGATCTTGTCCAGTTTCTCGCGTAATTGCGCCAGCACCTGCATTTGTGTGCGCTCGCGCTTGTCCCAGGGCAGCAGTTGAAAGCCGCCAACCCCCGAGTGCACGCCATCGAGGCCATTGATCTGGAAGGAGGCCTGGTACTCGGGCACGGTCTTGAACGGCTCGATAAAGTCCTGGGTGTAGCGATTGAGGTAGGCCAGGTTGGTCGGCTGCGGCGCGTTGGCGAGGATAAAGATCAGGCCCTGGTCTTCATCGGGTGCCAGCTCCGAGAGGGTGAAGGTGAGCATGGCTGGGATCAGGCCAAGGATGAGCAGGGCGAACACGATGACCACCGACTGCGCCTCCATGATCTGGTGCAGGCGGCGCTGGTAACGGTGCTTCAGATGATTGAAAAAGCGATCGAGGAGCAGCGGCAGGCCCTGTGGCTGTTGTTCCGGGCGCAACAACAGGGCGCACATCATAGGGGACAGGGTCAGGGCAACGATGCCGGAAATCACCACGGCGCCGGCCAGGGTCAGGGCGAACTCCTTGAACAGCGCGCCGGTCAAGCCTTGCAGGAAGCCGATCGGCGCATACACCGCCGCCAGGGTGATGGTCATGGAGATCACCGGCATGCACACCTCCCGCGCCCCCTTGATCGCGGCTTCAAGGGGGGACCTGCCTCTTTCGATATGCCGATGGATGTTCTCCATCATCACAATGGCGTCATCGACCACCAGGCCAATGGCCAAGACCATGGCCAGCAGCGTCAGGACGTTGATGGAGTAGCCCATCAGTTGCATGAAAAACAGCGTGCCGACCAGCGACAAGGGAATGGTGATGACGGGAATCACCACCGCGCGTAACGAACCCAGAAACAAGAACACCACCAACACCACAATCAGGATGGCTTCCATCAGGCTCGACAGCACATGGTCGATAGAGGCGTTGATATACAGCGTCGAGTCGTAGGCGATATCCGCATGCAGGTGGGGCGGTAACTGTGTTTGCAGCAGGGGCATCAGCTCGCGTACGCGCTTGCCCAATTCCAGTGGGTTGGCATCGGGGGTCGGTTTGATGCTGATATAGGTCGCGGGCAGGCCATTGAACGAACTGAAGCTGTCGTAGTTCTGCGAACCCAACTCCACCCGCGCCACATCACCGAGGCGGACCTGGCTGTCACCGTCGATTTTCAAGGTGATGGCCCGGAAGCCCTCGGCCGATTGCAGCTCGGTATTGGCCGTCACACTGGTGACCACCAGTTCACCGGTGGCATCGCCGGCAATGGACTGTACGTTGTAGCGCTTGATGGCGTGCGTCACATCGCTGGCGCTCAAACCAAACCCCGCGAGTTTCAGCGGATCGAGCCACACACGCATGGCAAAGCTTTGGTTGCCGATGATCTGGGCCTCGGCCATGCCCGGCAGTGTCACCAGTCGAGGCTGGATCACGCGGAGCAGGAAGTCGGTGATTTGCGCATTGCTCAGGGTGTCGCTGGAAAAACTCAGATACATCAGCGCGGTGTTATCCGCCGCGACTTTGCTCAGGACCGGGTCCTCAATCTCCTTGGGAAGCTGGTTCCTCACTTCATTGGTCTTGGCCAGCAGTTCGGTGAATAAACGGTCGCTGTCGGCACCGACCCGGCCATAGATGGAGATAATGGACACATTCTGCCGGCTGGAGGAGCGCATGTAGTCGATGCCTTGCGCGCTTGCCAGGCTTTTCTGCAGGGGTTGTGTGATATAGCTCTGGACGGTTTCGGCACTGGAGCCCGGAGAGAGCGTGGTCACCGTAATCAGCGCATTTTCCATCTGGGGGAACTGGCGCAGCGGCAATTGCCCCCAGGCTTGCCACCCCAGCAGCAGGATCAGCAGGCTGACGACCAGGGCCAGCACGGGACGGCGGATAAACAGGTCGGTGAACGTCATTCAGCGTTCTCCCGTTGTGCCGCCAGTGGTCGCTCATCGGGTTGATTCCTGTCGAAGCTGATGTGCACCGGGGTGCCGTTTTGCAGTTTGATCTGGCCGGCCGTGATGATTTGTTCGCCCTTGGCCAGGCCCTTGGTAATCACGATGTCGCCGTCGCGTCGCTCGCCGGTTTCGACCAGGCGTTGTTCGGCGATCAGGACCGGCATGCCCTCGCCATCCAGTTCGTCGCGGCCTTCGCTGTTTTTGCGCGGCACCACGACGTACACGTATTCGCCATAGGGGCTGTAGGCAATTGCGCTTTCCTGGACCACGATGTGCGCGCCCGGGTCGGCCAGCATCACCTGCAAGTGGGCGAACATGCCCGGGAGCATGTCGTCGGGCGGGTTGGTCAGGGTGGCGCGTACCAACACATTGCGCGTGTTGTCATCGACGATGGAGTTGATGGCACTGACCGTGGCGAAACTGAAAAGCCCAGGCCGCGCCGAGACCTCAATGCGCACGGACTGGCCGATCTTGATCTGTTGGACGGCTTGCTCGGGGATATGGAAATCGACGTAGAGACTATGGGTATCCTGCAGGCTGGCGATCACCGTGGAGCTTTGCAGGTAGTCGCCGATGTTGACCTGGCGGATGCCAATGGTGCCGTTGAACGGGGCGACGATACGTTTTTTTTCCAGGGTCGTGCGGCGTTGTGCAACGACGGCATTGTTGCGGTTGAACTCGGCGGACAGCCGGTCGAACTCACCTTTGGAAATGGCATTGACCGCCACCAGTTCCCGGCCGCGTTGAAAGTTCTGCCGGGCCAGGCTCCGGTCAGCCAGGGCCACCTCCAACTCAGCCTGCTCGGTCTGGTGTTCGAGCTGCAGCAGGGTTTGCCCTTCCTTGACCTCTTGCCCCGAGTCGAAGTGCAACTGGGTGACGACGCCGGGCACCTCGATACTCAGGTTGATACCTTGCAACGCCTTGAGCGTGCCCGCTGCGGGCAACTGGCGCTGCCACGGCTTTTCGAGGGCCGTGGACACCGCCACGCTGACGGGGGGCTTCGGCGCATGCAGAAGTTGCAATTGCTGGTAAGCCCAGAACGCCTTGTAGCTGGCGAGCATCAGCACGACCAACAGGACGATGCTGAGCATGGTAATCATCCGGCGACCCGGCATAGTGGCTTCCTTGTGATGGCGATGTCGTGCGGGAGGGGCGATGGACGAGCAGGCAGGCGCGCTCGTTGGCCCGGTGAGCCACGCAGTTTTCACGAGAAAGGCGGGTGCTATAAGGGGTAAATTCGCGAGTGTCTGTGAGAATGTTGGTCGCCGTAGGGAGGCGTTTTCACATGCTTCGTAGGAGAAATGCCTGGTGCTGGCGGGGCAGGAGAAGACGCTCCCGGGCGTTGGCCGGGAGCGATCAGGTGGCGCGGGGGTGAGGTCAAATCAGATGCAGGTGGTTATCCCAAAACCCGGCTGGTAAATCCAGGGGCTTGGCCACCCATTGGGGCTGCCGGCAATCGTAGAAACGGCAGCGGCCCTGGCCCGAGGTCACGACAAAGCCGTCCGCCACCGCGCCCACGCCGGCGCAGTCGGGCAATGGCCCGTCCAGGCGCAGTTCGCCGCTGTCCATGTCCCAGATAAAAAAGCGGTTACCCCGTGGCGCGGTCAGTGCCACCAGGCGTAGCTCGCTGTGCACGGCCACGCTGGCGGTGTAGTGCCCCATGGCCTGCAACTGCTCGTCCGCCACCGGGAACGCCACGAACGGTTGCCCCGGACGCTTGATCGCCAGCAGCTCGGAGCGCTCATGGGACGGCCCCATGAACTGTTGCCCGGTG
Organism: Pseudomonas sp. ICMP 8385; assembly: GCF_002699915.1. Lineage (NCBI taxonomy): Bacteria > Pseudomonadati > Pseudomonadota > Gammaproteobacteria > Pseudomonadales > Pseudomonadaceae > Pseudomonas > Pseudomonas sp. ICMP 8385. Next base: position 516,415 of record NZ_LKBY01000001.1, read on the forward strand.
AGGATCGTGCCATCGCTGGCGATCCCCATATGCCGCACGCTGTTCATCGGCTGGGCGAGGGTTTCCTTGCTCAACAGGGTACCGTCACGCTGCATCAACACCAGGCTGGGTTCCATGGCGTCGAGGTTCATCTCGACCCGGCTCTCGGCCTCGGTGCGAATGCCACCATTGGCCACGATCAGGGTCTCGCCATCCGGCATCCACGACACCTGGTGCGGGCCGATGCCGTGGGTGGACATCTCGCCACTGTGCACCAGGCGCTCACCCTCAAACCGATACACCCCCAACAGGCCGCGACCGGGGTCGGTGGTGTCGTTTTCCGTGGCATACAGCCAGTCGCCACTCTTGTGGATCACCGCATGCCCATAGAAGTGCCGGTTGGCCTGGGACGTCACGGTTTGCAGCAGCGTGCCGTCGCGCAGGTCCACCAGATAGCTCTCGGTGCCCGGGCGGCGGGCCACGAACAGGGCGATGGGCAGGCTCGGGTGGTTGATGATGTCGTGGCAGCGCTGGCCGACCTGGGTGGCGAACACCTGGCTGCCGTCCAGGCGATAACCCACGGCGTAGTGCTTGCCATCGCCATCATCCCGGGCCGACAGCAGCAGCGGGCTGTCGCCCTTGCGTTTGAACAGCGTCCAGCCACCCAGGGTGATTGCACTGAGCAGCACGCTGCCGATGGCCAAAGCCTGTCGCCTGAGCATCATCAGTCACCGTCGTTGGCATTGAAGCCCAGTTGGATGCCCAGCGCCTTGGCCAGTTCGCCTTCGTGCAGGCGGTGGACCACGTTGAGGCTGTCGTAGAGTGCGTTGAGTTGCTCGCGCCCGGCGTCGTCGGCCAGCAGTTCATTGAGCGAACGCGGGTTGCTGTCGAACAGCTTCAGGGCGGCGGCGTAGGCGGCGTCGATCTTCTCGGCCAAAGGCTTCTGGTCGGCGGGCAGCAGGCCACGCAGGCCCTTGTTGTCGACCCCGACCCACACGGTCTGGGCCGCCGCGAGGCTGGCGCGCAAGCCTTGCAGGGACGACTGGCTGCGCCATGCATCGGCCTGGAAAGGCTGGGGGATACCCTTGGACAGGCGCCCCATCGGTGTGCCGAGCTTTTTCTTCAGGGTGTCCAGGGCCGTGACCTGCACGCGCAGCAACTCGGCGATGGCCTCGTGGGAATCGGCGTAGCGCTGGTTAGGAAACTTGCTCATCTGCGCGAGCATGCCGTCGGTGCTGTTCCAGCTCGTAAGAATCTCTTCGGCCAGCAGTTTCTGGCGCTCGCCGATGGCAATCAGCAGCGGGCAGTAGCGGGCTTTCTGGGCGTCGTTGGCGATATCGGTCTTGGCGTCATACAGGATGTATTCGTAGGCCGACAGGCCCTGCACGACCACGCTGGACTTGGCCAGGGCGGCGGCATCGATCTGCGGCTGGGCGCTGGCCAGTTGCTCGACCTGGCGGCCGACGAGGTTTTTCTTGTCGGGCCAGAACTGCACCTGCCAGGCGCGATTGCCTTCGGCCAGCGGGCCGATCAGCAGCGGTTGCAACTCGGCCCAGGCTTTTTGTGCATGGAGGAAGTCGGCGCGGGCGGTCTCCAGGGATTCCTTGCCTTGGCAATAGGCCAGGGCGCTGACGGCCAATTGCCGGTCAGCCTCGACCCAGCGGCTGTAGGTCGGCAGGATCACTTGCTTGGCGATGGCCGCCGAGGTGACTGCTTGCGGGTCCTGCGGCGAGCAGGCGCCCAGGGCCAGGGCGGCCAGGCTGGTGAACAACAACTTGGGACGGAACATGTCGAGCTCCCTTCAATAATTGGGGCAAAGCTTATAGAGAATTCAGGAACGCGAGCAACGCGGCGCGCTGCTCGGCGTTAAACGACAACACCTGTTGTTGCGCCGCCTGGGCTTCACCGCCGTGCCACAGCACAGCTTCGAGCAGGTTGCGGGCGCGGCCGTCATGCAGGAACTGGGTGTGGCCACTGACGTTTTGCGTCAGGCCAATGCCCCACAACGGCGGCGTGCGCCAGTCGCGGCCACCGGCCTTGAATTCAGTACGGTTATCGGCCAGGCCCTCGCCCATATCGTGCAGCAGCAAGTCGCTGTACGGACGGATCACCTGGTTGGCCAGTTCCGGTTCGGCGGCATTGCCGGCGGTGGTGAACTTGGGGGTGTGGCACGCCTGGCAACCGGCCTGGAAAAACAGGTTCTTGCCGGCCAGCACCTGCTGCGCGTTGACATCACGGCGCGCGGGTACGGCCAGGTTACGGGTGTAGAACAGCACCAGGCGCAGGATGTTATCGCTGACTTCCTGCTCGCCATTTTCGCCATTGCCGTTGGGCGCCTGCCTACAGGCAACCTGGGCCTCGGTGCAGTCGTCCATCGGCCGTAGGCGGGTGGTCAGGCCCATATCACCAGAAAACGCGTGAATATTTTGTTGATTGAGGTTCGGTTGCCCGGCCTTCCAGCCAAAGCGCCCGAGCACGGTTTTTTGCTGGGCATCATCCCAGACCCAGTTCGGGCGGCCGAGCACGCCGTTTTTATCCGGGCGTTTGCTGGCGTTTTGCAGGATGTCCGCGTCGCTGATGGCTTCGAGCAAGCCCAGGCCGATCATCGGTGGGGCCACGCGCGCGGAAAACCGCGTATCCGGGTGCATCGGCCCGTAGCCGAGCTGGGTGATTTGCAGGGTCGGCTTGCGCAACTCGACCACTGTGCCGTCCTTGAACGTGACGTTGACCGGGGTGTAGTCGACCCGCACCTTGCCTTCCGGGACCACGCCGGGCACGGCCATGTCCTGCAGTTGCCCGCCGTAGACCGGCTCGGGCACCACGCCAATCTGTTCGATGACCTTGGCATAGGGCGGCGAATCCGGGATCGACAAACGCACCAGCATCGATACCGCATTGCTGGCTTCAGGCACGGGCGGGTGACCGCGACCGTCCTTGATATGGCAGTTCTGGCAGGCGTTGGTGTTGAACAGCGGTCCCAGCCCATCACGGGCGGTGGTGGTGGCCGGGGCGATCACCCAGGGGTTGCGGAAAAAACTGTTGCCGACGCTGAAGTCCAGGCGGCGGGTCGGTGCCAGGTTGGCCGATGGCAGCGAAAAGGCATTCTGGTCGCTCTTGCGCACCGTTGTGCCGCCTCCCGAACGGGCCTCACCGGGCTCGGCCTGGGTAAACGTCGGCGGCGGGGTGTCATCGCAGGCACTCAGGCCCACAGCCATCAAGAGTACAGACAGGCGAAGCGGCAAACGGAGCATCGGTAATCCTGGAAGACGAGCGACGGTGGAAAAAATCAAGGCGCAAAGTCTAACAGGGCGGGGCGGATTGAATAAGAGCAATTATCGTTTGCTCCAATCCCGACCATTCCCGCTAGAATGGCCGCACATTTTTCCTGGAGGTGGCCAATGCAGGCTCTCGACGCTTTGCTCAACCGTGTTTCCGTGCCGCGCCTGCTGGAGCCGGCCCCTACTGCCGAGCAGCGCGAAGTGCTGTTCGCGGCGGCCATGCGGGCGCCAGACCACGGCCAGCTGCGGCCTTGGCGCTTCCTGACGGTGGAAGGCGCGGCCCGCGAACAGATGGGCACCCTGCTGGCCGAAGCGGCCCGCCTGCAAGACCCCGAGGCGCCGCAAGCGGTGATCGACAAGGCGCAGAACGGCCCGTTGCGCGCACCGTTGGTGGTGGTGGTGATTGCCCGTCTGCAGGACCACTTCAAGGTGCCGCAGTCCGAGCAACGGCTGGCGGCGGCCTGTGCGGCCCACGGCATTCTGCTGGCGGCATATGCCCAGGGCATTGGGGCGGTGTGGCGGACCGGGGAGTTGTCGTATTCGGCGCATGTGGCCAAGGGGTTGGGGCTGACGACCGGTGAAGAAGTCATCGGCTTCCTTTACCTGGGCACCGCGCAGAACCCGCCGCGTACGGCGGCCAAGGAAGATATCACGGCGTTTGTCAGCGCCTGGAGCGGTGTCTGACTCGCCGCAAATCTGCTGGTGCTGTATGTGGGAGCTGGCTTGTGTGGGAGCTGGCTTGCCTGCGATAGCATCGCCTCGGTCTAACTGATACACCGAGGTGTCTGCATCGCAGGCAAGCCAGCTCCCACACAAGCCAGCCCCCACATAGGGTGTTTCATTGTTTTCAGAACCGGGGGGTTACACCCGGAACTGATCCATCAACTTCATCTGTTGATTGGCCAAGGCATTCAACTGGCTGCTGATCGCCGCCGATTCCGTGGCCTGGCTGGTCAGGGTCTCGGTCACGGTGCGGATCGCCGAAACGTTGCGGTTAACCTCTTCGGCCACGGCGCTCTGTTCTTCGGCAGCACTGGCGATTTGCAGGTTCATGTCGCTGATTACCGTGACCGCATCGCTGATCTTGCCCAGGGCCTGTACCGCCTGCTGGATCTGCCCGGCATTGCTCTGCGCCTGGCTTTGGCTCGAATGCATGGTGGTCACCACCCCGCGGGTGGCGCTCTGGATGCGTTCGATCACCAGGCGGATTTCCTCCACCGAATCCTGGGTGCGTCGGGCCAGGTTGCGCACTTCGTCCGCCACCACCGCAAAACCCCGTCCGCTTTCCCCGGCGCGCGCCGCTTCAATCGCGGCATTGAGCGCCAGCAGGTTGGTCTGCTCGGCAATGCTGCGGATCACTTCCAGCACCGAGCCGATCTGCTCACTGTTGACCGCCAGGGCTTCGACTTCGGTCACCGCCTTGCTGACTTCTTCGGCGAGGGTGGTGATATCGAGGGTACTGCGCTCGATAATCGCCAGGCCTTCACGGGCCGATTGATCGGCGCCCCGGGCGGCACTCGCCGCGTTTGAGGCGCTGTTGGCCACATCGTGGGCGGTGGCGCTCATCTCGTTGGAGGCGGTTGCCACCTGGTCGATCTCGCGGAACTGCACCTGCATGCCTTCGCTGGTCTGGCGCGCGATTTCCGAGGATTGGTCGGCGGTGCCGCGGGCTTCGGTGATGCTCTGCTTGATCTGGGCGATGGTCGGTTGCAGCTTGTCGAGGAAGCGATTGAACCAGCTGACCAGTTCCCCCAGTTCGTCTTTTTTCGTGTAGGCCAGGCGCTGGGTCAGGTCGCCGTCGCCGCTGGCAATGTCCTTGAGCATCGCCGCCACACTGTTGATTGGCCGGGTCACGCCGGTGGCGGTCAGCCACATCAGCAACAGGCCCAGCAGGCCGGCCACGGCGCCCACCAGCAAGGCCTGGAATGTGCCGCGATCCCTAGCGGCATCGAGCACCGTCTGCAGTTTGAGTGCATCGGCCAGAAACACTTGCTTGGGCAGCTTGATCACCACGCCCCAGGGCTTGGCATCGGCAATCGGCTTGACCGGGTACACCGCGCGGATCGTATCGTCCTGCTCACGGACCATGCGTGTGTCACTGGCCATCAGTTGTACGAGCTCTTTGCCTTCGTCGCCGAGCACATCGACGATGCGCTTGCCGACCTTGTCCGGCTCGCCGCTGTAGCTGGCAATCAGGCCACTGCCAGAGAGCACCTCCATGATCCCGGCACCGCCGAACAGCTCTTTTTGCGCGGTATTGGCGGCTGCTTGCAGGGCATCCAGGGCAATATCGACACCGACGACGCCAATCACCTTGCCATCCACCAGCAGCGGCAGGGAGATCGTGGTCATCAGCACCGACTTGCCGGCGACGTCGTCGGCGTACGGGTCCAGCAGGCAAACGCTGCGGGTATCCCGTGGGCAGGTGTACCAGATGTTGTAGGGCGTACCGCTGAGGTTGAGGCTGGTCTTGTTCATGTCGGCTTCGACCATCACCGTGTTCAGGCTCTCACCGCCGGCACGGCTCCAGTAGCTGGAAAAGCGCCCGGCCTCGTTGGAACCGTGCAGCTTGTCGTTGACGAACTCGCTGTCCTTGCCATCCAGGCCGTTGGGTTCAAACGACAGCCAGATTCCCAACACCTTGGTATTACGCTCGAAGGTGGTCTTGATCCGCTGGTTGAGTTCCTCGCGCACGGTCGCCGCTTCCAGCGAACGCTTGGCGGCCATGTTGCGCAAGTCCTTGACCTGATCGGCGAGGGCGGTGATCGCCAACAGGCTCTCGCCGAAAATTTTCTGGACCTGGACTGCCTGCTCGGCGGCCTTGGCCTGGAGCAGGTTCTCCACGCCGGTGGTGAGCATGCGTGAGCTGGAGGCGCTGACCAGTTGGTCGTTCTGGCTGGACTGGTAGAGGTTCAGGCTGACGATCAGCGCAATCACCCCCAACAGGCAGAGGCCGGACAGCAGCACGATTTTCAAGCGGATCGAGAGGGTGTCGAACATGGCATTACTCGCGTTTGGACTTGTTGGAATACAAGCAGAAAAGCGGCCAAGTCCATTCGGCGCTATGTTCGCAACATCGGCGCCGACGGATATTTCATGAGGGGCAGGCGATGAGCGGTAGCGCGCTCAGGCAACGGTGCGCGCCAGGCGTTCAGGGCGGGACCAGATCCACAGGTTGCCCAGGCCCATCCCGGCGATGGCCAGGTAGATCGGCCAGCCGTGATCGAGCATCACCAGCATCAGCCCGGCACACAGCAGCATGCTCACCGTGGCGCTGACCTTGGCCCGGCGCGCGATGATCTTGCCGTTGCGCCAGTTGAACAGGATCGGCCCGAACAGCCGGTGGTTTTCCAGCCAGGCGCTCAGGCGTGGCGAACTCTTGGTGGCGGCCCAGGCGGCCAGCAGGATGAATTCGGTGGTGGGCAGGCCCGGCACGACAATCGCGACCAAGCCGATCCCCAGGCTGACGTAGGCCAGCAGGCCGAACAGGATTCGGGCGAGTTTGGAGGGGGATTGGGTTGTGCCGGTCATGGGAGCAATGGGTATGGAGTACGAAGATTTCAAATTGGAATGCGATCAAGTTGTGAGAGCTGGCTTATGTGGGAGCTGGCTTGCCTGCGATAGCATCGCCTCGGTCTAACTGATACACCGAGGCGTCTGCATCGCAGGCAAGCCAGCTCCCACACACGCCAGCACCCACATTAATTGCATTCCAACAGTGGATCAGGCCAGTTCCGGGGCACTAGCGTACGCCTGTTCCAGCAATACGGTGAAGCGTACGAATGCATCCACCGCACCTTTCTCCGCCGCCGCTTCTTCTTCGGCGCTCAGTTCCAGGCTATCGAGGGTGCGGGTGAAGCGCTTCCAGCCTTCGGCACGACCACCGGCCGGCTCGCCCAGGTGGCGGGCCCCGAAGGTTTCGCTCAGGCCCAGGCCCACGGCACGCTTGATCAGGAACGCCGCGCCCAGCTTGGAGCCTTCGGACACGAACAGCCAGCCCAGGGCCTGGGCCTTGCTCGGGTTCTGCACGGCACCGGCCACCGGGGCTGGCACTGCGGTTTCCAGGTCGGCCAGGTCCAGCTTGGCGGCGTCGGCGCGGCAGCGTTCGGCCAGGTCCGGCACCAGCTTGATCAGCTCGGGATCGTTGTACAGTGCCACCAGTTCCGACTGGAACAGGTACTGCGCGACCACGAAACGGGCGAAGTTGGCCTGGGTTTCAAACGGGGCGTGAGCCTTGACCAGGGCATCGAGCTTGGTATGCGGCTCGTGGGTGATCTGGTTCAGGCGCTGGGAGCGCAGGCTTGCGCGTTCTGCGGTGGTGGAAGCGGTCATTGGATGTCCTTGAGAAGGAAAAGCGCCTTATTGCCAGGCTGTTATTACTAGACGAACAAGAAGACGCGTCACAGTAAAAAATCCTCACCCCGGCCGGCGATAAAACCGGCGAGGCGGGGCTGCATGGGTCAGATGTCCCAGATCAGGTTGATCGCAACGTTGCGCCCTGGCTGGGTCAGGCGGTCCAGGCTGGCCGGCGAAGTCACGCCGGCTTCACCCACACCGTCGTAGCTGCGCACGTCATCCCAGTTCCAGTATTTCTTGTCGGTCAGGTTGTACAGGCCGCCGTTGACGGTCAGGTCGTCGGTGACTTTGTAGAAGCTGGTCAGGTCGACGATGCCAAAGCCCGGGGTCTTGAACGGGCCGTTGGCCTTGATGCCGGTTGGGGTAAAGAACGTGGCGCTGTCGACCCGGTCCTGTTTCTTGACCAGGGTCCAACTGACCAGCGCCCCGTAGTTGTCCTGGTCGTAGCCCAGGCCAAACACGCCCTTGAGCGGGTTGACACTGTTCAGCGGCTGGCCGGTTTTGTCGTTGCGCCCGTGGGCGTAGGCAATCGCACCCTTGGTGTACAGGCCTTGTGGCGCGCCGAAGGCGTCCAGGTTCAAGCGACCTTTGACTTCCATACCCTTGATGGTGGCACGCTTGATATTGCCCGGCTGGAAGATAGTGCCAGCCGGGCCCAGCGCGGCGTTGTCTTCATCGATAAAGTTGCGGTACTTGTTATAGAACACCGCGACATCGAAGTTGCCGGCGTCGAAATTGCCACGGATTCCGGTTTCATAGCTCTTGCTGGTTTCTGGCTTGAGGTTGGAGTTGGGCTCGACGACATAGCCTTCGCCAAGGTTTTCAAAGCGCCCGTACAGCGCTTTGGCCGATGGCGTGCGGAACCCTTCGGCGTACTGGCCAAACCAGGTGTACTGCTCGGTCAGCGCGTAGGTCACGCCCAGCTTTGGCGAGAAGCGATGCCAGGTTTTATTCGAGTCGTTGTGGGGGTACTTGCGGTCCGGGTCGGTGGTGTTGAGGAACTCTTCGGTCAGCTTGGGTTTGAGCTGGATGTAGTCGTAGCGCAGGCTGGGCATGACGGTCCAGTTGTTCCAACTGATCTGGTCCTGGGCGAACAGCGCATAGCTGTTGATGGTTGGGTCCGGGAAGTCGCTGGCTTTTTTCACGCTGTCGGCAGGGGCTGGGCTCGGTGCGCCGATGGCGGTACAGCCGGCACCGACGGCCAGGCAGGTGGCTGCGCCTTCACGGGAGCCGGTGACTTTCTGCTGCTTGAGCGTGGTGCCGTAGGTCAGCAGGTGATCGGTGTTGCCGATGACGAAGGCCTTGTCCAACTGGGCGTCGAACACCCACTGTTTTTCTTCGTAGAGGGTGTCGCGGGTGCGCAGTACGCGGCGGCCGGCTTGATAGATTTCGCTGGTGGCCTGGTCGGTCTTGGCGATCTGGTAGTTGAGGCTGGTCTTGATGTGATCGGCAAACGGCGAGTCGAGGGAAAACCGGTTCTCCAGGCCAAAGCGTTCGCGGGTAATGGTGTCGTTGCCGCGACGGTCGCGGTACATATTCATGCCCTGGCCTTCGAGGAAAATCCCGCCGACGGCGCTTTTCTGGTTGATGTCGCGGTCGTCCTTGTACTTCTCGTAGGTCAGGCCCAGGCGGTTGTCTTCGCCGTAGTTCCAGCCCAGCTTGGCCAGCACGTTGGTGGTGCGCACGTCTTCGGGGTTGGCGCCGGTGCGGGCCAGGCCGGTGGCGTTGTTGCCGTCGTAGGATTCCATCTCGTGGCCATTGCGCTGGCTCAGGTGCAGCAAACCGTCGAAGTCCTGCAGCCGCCCGGCGACGGTGCCGGAGGTCAGCCAGCTTTCGTCGGCCGAGCTGTAGCCGGTTTTCAGGCGCGCGCCCACATCCTGGCCGGGTTTGATGATGTCGTCCGGGTCGAGGGTGAAGTAGCTGACGGCGCCGCCGATGGCGCTGCTGCCGTACAGGGCCGAGGCCGGGCCGCGGATGATTTCCACGCGCTTGACGATTTCCGGGTCGACATAGTTGCGGCGGGTCTTGGCGTACGGGCCGTTGAAGAAGTTGTCCGGCACCTCTACACCGTCCACCTGGGTGAGGATGCGATCACCGTCGATCCCACGGATGTTGTAGCCGGAATTACCGGAGCGGGTGCCGGCGCCGCCGACCGAGACACCTGGCTCGTAGCGCACCAGTTCGCGGATGGTGTTGACGTTCTGGCGGTCCAGTTCCTCGCGTCCATGCACGGTGACAGTGCTGGGCACGCTGTCGACGCTCTGCTCCTGGCGGGTGGCGCTGATGGTCATTTGTTGCAGGGTGATGGCGCTGCCCGCCGTGCGCTTTTCCAGCACGATGTTGTTATTGCCCAGTTTGCGGTAGTTCAGGTTGGTCCCCACCAACAGCCGGTCCAGGGCTTTTTCCGGGGTCAGCGAACCGCGCGCGCCCGGGGAGGAAACCCCTTGGCCCAGTTCGGCGGGCAGGCCGATCTGCCAGCCGGTGACGGCGGTAAAGGCGTTGAGTGCTGACACCAGGGGTTGCTGCTCGATGCTGAAGCTGTAATTGGCATGGTTGCGCGCAGCGGGTTCGGCCGCGGTGGCCGTCAGCACCGGGCCGCCCGCCAGCAGGATGGCGGCGGTCAGCAGGCACAGCGTGGGCGAAGAGGACCGGCGGTTGAAACGAGAGGACATCGAGAGCGCTCCGAGGGACGAGTCTTATAGTTGCGAGCCTGAATCAAATAGGAATCAGTTGCATTGGCTAAGACGAGACGTACCAGCAGCAGCTATCGAGTAAAAATAATTATTCTCAGTTGAGAATCACCAGCGCGGGGAACTCCGAGAGCTTGGCCGAGGTGATGTGGGCCAGGGAGCGCACCACGTCCAGGGGCTGGTCCAGGCGGTAATTACCGGTCACCGCGACGCTGGCCAGTTGCTCATTGGTGTTGACGATCCAGCCCGGGTAATAGCGCCGCAGCTCAGCCAGCACTTCACTCATCGGGCAGTTTTCAAAGATCAGCCGGCCCTGGACCCACGCCAGTTCCTTGGTGGCATCGAGCTTGGCCGGTTGGCCGAAGCCCTTGGGGCCGACGCGGATGCTCTCGCCGGCGCTCAGGCGCACCCGGTTGTTGCCGGAGGGGGTGCTCAGGTCGACATCCCCGCGTTGCACCTGCACCTGCGCTTCACCGTTGAGGTAACGCACGGCAAACGCCGTGTCGCTGACGCTGGCGCGCACCGGGCCGGCGTCGATTTGCAGGGGCAGGCCACGGTTGGCCACGACCTCGAAAAACGCCTCGCCCTGATACAGGCGGGCGATGCGCTGATGCTCGTCGATGGTGCTGGAGAACGCCGAATTGGTATTGAGCAGCACCTTGGAGCCGTCCTCCAGTTGCAGGCGCTGGCGCTCACCGACCACGGTCAAGTGGTCGGCCTGCAGGCGCACCGGCAGGTTGCTGAAGCTGAACAGCCCCAGCAGCAACACCGCCGCCGTGGCCAGGGGCTTGCAATGCGGCTTGATCCGCCGCCAGGCGCTGGGCTTGCGCGGCGCATTGAGGGCTACGGCGGCGCTGTGCACCGGCGCACCGCCCCAGGCGGCCTGGGCTTTGGCGAAGGCTTGGGCGTGACTCGGGTCGGCATCCAGCCAGGCCTGGAACGCGGCTTGCTGGCCAGGCTGCGGGCACTGCAACGCGATCAGCCAGTCGAGGGCTTGATCCATGGCCGCATGTTGCAACACCTCATGAGCCAGCTCATGGGGGTGCAGTTTGTTCGGGTCCGTCACGGTGTTCCTCGGGTCTTCGCCACGTTTTATTCAAGAGCTGTTGTGACATGTCTGTCAGCTTTTACCGACAAAGCTTAAGGGTGATCGAGCCGTGCGGCTACACCTATGCAGATGGCCATGATCAATTTCAGTTCCTTTTGCACGGTGCTCAACGACACCTGCAATTGGTCGGCGATCTCTTGATAGCTGCAACCGTGCAGGCGGCTGAGGATAAAGATCTGCTGCTGGCGGGCGCTCAACTGCCCGAGGCTGACGCTCAGGTGCTCCAGCAGTTGCTCGGCGTGGGCGGCGTCTTCGGGCGTCGTGACCGGGGAGGCGACGCTTTGCAGGACATCCATCGGGACATCTTCCTGCAAGGTACGGGACTGGATCCGCCGCGCGCGCAGATGATCCAGGGCCAGGTTGCGCGCGGTCTGGAACACGAAAGGTTCGAGGTGATCAATCGGTCTTTCGCTGAGGGCCCGGGTGACGCGCAGGTAGGTTTCCTGCAACAGGTCCTCGGCGGTGCTGTGGTTATCCACCATCCGCTGCAAAGTGCGCAGTAGCACCAGCCGTTGGCTGAGGAAGACTTGGTTGAAGCGAGATAGGCTCACAGGGGTACCGGACCGATTGCTAGTTAATGATAATGCTTATCATCAACGCAAATGGCAAGTAGCGAATGTATGAGCTGCACAAAACCCTGTGGGAGCTGGCTTGCCTGCGATTGCATCACTGGGGGGCGGCAGATACACCGCGCCGTCTGCATCACAGGCAAGCCAGCTCCCACACAAGCCGGTCCCCACAGGGAGTTACTCGGCGTTACACAGCGCCAGGCAGTTATCCAGCATACGGTTGGAGAAGCCCCACTCGTTGTCATACCAGGCCAGGACCTTGAGCAGCTTGCCGCTGGACTTGGTGTGGTTGGCGTCGAAGATCGACGACAGCGGGTTATGGTTGAAGTCGCTGGAAACCAGCGGCAGGGTGTTGTAGCCGAGGATTTTCGAGTGTTGGCTGGCTTCTTTGAGCAGCGCGTTGACCTCGTCTGCCGTGGCTTCTTTTTTCAATTGCACGGTCAGGTCCACCAGCGACACGTTGATCACCGGCACCCGCACCGCCATGCCGGTCAGCTTGCCTGCCAGTTCCGGCAGTACCAGGCCCACCGCTTCGGCGGCGCCGGTCTTGCTCGGGATCATGTTCTGCGTGGCCGAGCGGGCGCGGTAGGGGTCGGTGTGGTAGACGTCGGTCAGGTTCTGGTCGTTGGTGTAGGCATGAATAGTGGTCATCAGGCCGCTTTCGATCCCCAGTTCGCGATGCAGCACCTGGGCCACCGGCGCCAGGCAGTTGGTGGTGCAGGAGGCGTTGGAGATGATCTGGTGCGATTGACGCAAAATGTCATGGTTTACCCCGTAGACCACGGTGGCATCCGCGCCCTTGGCCGGGGCCGAGATAATGACCTTGCGCGCACCGGCGCTAAGATGGGCGGCGGCCTTGTCACGGTCGGTGAACAGGCCGGTACATTCAAATACCACGTCGATCTTGTGTGCAGCCCACGGCAGGTCGGCCGGGTTGCGAATGGCACTCACGGCAATCCGGTCGCCGTTGACGGTCAGACTTTCCTGATCGTGGGCCACCTCTGCATCGAAAGTGCCATGGACGGTGTCGTATTTGAGCAGGTGGGCATTGATCGAACTGTCGCCCAGGTCATTGATGGCGACGATCTGCAAATCCTGGCGGTAACCTTGGGTATAAAGTGCGCGCAGGACGTTGCGGCCAATACGGCCAAAACCATTGATTGCAATCCGAAGAGTCATTTGAAAGCGCCTGTCGTCGATTTGTTGTAAGAATTACAAGATTATTCGCATAAAAATAGAAAACAAGCCTTTTTAGTGGCAATATTTTGTTCAATCTACAACGAGTGACCTGAATCAACTGGTCCGATGATCCAAGCGACTCCCTGCCATCCCATGAGCGGTGGGCGTTTGATCAGCATAGACACTCAGGTCGCCACATCCGTTAGCCTGGAGTTCTACACATGCATCCCCGCGTACTTGAGGTCACCGAACGCCTTATCGCCCGTAGCCGCGCTACCCGTGAGGCGTACCTTGCGCTGATTCGCGGCGCGGCCAGCGACGGGCCGATGCGCGGCAAGCTGCAATGCGCCAACTTTGCCCACGGCGTGGCCGGGTGCGGCACTGAAGATAAAAATAGCCTGCGGATGATGAATGCCGCCAACGTGGCAATTGTTTCGTCATATAACGACATGCTTTCGGCGCACCAGCCCTACGAGCATTTCCCGGAACAGATCAAGAGCGCCCTGCGCGAAGTCGGCTCGGTCGGCCAGTTCGCCGGCGGCACCCCGGCCATGTGCGACGGCGTGACCCAGGGCGAGCCGGGCATGGAGCTGAGCCTGCTGAGCCGCGAAGTGATTGCCATGTCCACGGCGGTAGCGCTGTCCCACAATATGTTCGATGCCGCGTTGATGCTGGGGATCTGCGACAAGATCGTCCCCGGCCTGATGATGGGCGCGCTGCGTTATGGCCACTTGCCGATGATCTTCGTGCCGGGTGGGCCGATGCCGTCGGGGATCTCCAACAAACAGAAGGCCGATGTGCGCCAGCGCTATGCCGAAGGCAAGGCCAGCCGTGAAGAGTTGCTGGAATCGGAGATGAAGTCCTACCACAGCCCCGGCACCTGCACCTTCTACGGCACCGCCAATACCAACCAGTTGCTGATGGAAGTGATGGGCCTGCACCTGCCGGGCGCCTCGTTCGTCAACCCGTACACGCCGCTGCGCGATGCGCTGACCCGTGAGGCCGCGCACCAGGTCACGCGCCTGACCAAGGCCAATGGCAACTTCACGCCCATTGGCGAGATCGTCGACGAAAAATCCATCGTCAACTCCATTGTTGCCCTCAACGCCACCGGCGGCTCGACCAACCACACCCTGCATATGCCGGCCATCGCTATGGCGGCGGGCATTATCCTTACCTGGCAGGACATGGCCGACCTCTCGGAAGTGGTGCCGACCCTGTCCCACGTCTACCCGAACGGCAAGGCCGATATCAACCACTTCCAGGCGGCGGGCGGTATGTCGTTCCTGATCCGCGAGCTGCTGGAAGCCGGCCTGCTCCACGAAGACGTCAACACCGTCGCCGGCCATGGCCTGGGCCGCTACACCCGCGAACCGTTTTTGGTGGACGGCGAACTGATCTGGCGCGAAGGCCCGATCGAAAGCCTCGACGAAACCATCCTGCGCCCGGTGGCCCGCGCCTTCTCCCCGGAAGGCGGGCTGCGGGTGATGGAAGGCAACCTCGGCCGCGGGGTGATGAAAGTCTCGGCGGTGGCCCTCGAACATCAGGTCGTCGAAGCGCCGGCCGTGGTGTTCCAGGACCAGCAGGACCTGGCCGATGCGTTCAAGGCCGGCCAGTTGGAGAAGGATTTTGTCGCAGTGATGCGCTTCCAGGGCCCGCGCTCCAATGGCATGCCGGAATTGCACAAGATGACGCCGTTCCTCGGTGTGCTGCAGGACCGTGGCTTCAAGGTCGCGCTGGTGACGGACGGACGCATGTCCGGTGCCTCGGGTAAGATTCCCGCTGCGATTCACGTCAGCCCCGAAGCCCAGCGCGGTGGGGCGCTGGCGCGGGTCAAGGATGGCGATATCATTCGCGTCGATGGCGTCAAAGGCACCCTGGAGCTTAAGGTGGACGCCGAAGAGTTTGCAGCGCGCGCGCCGGCCACGGGCCTGTTGGGCAATAACGTGGGGGCCGGTCGCGAGCTGTTTGCATTTATGCGCTTGGCCGCAAGCTCCGCAGAGCAGGGCGCCAGCGCCTTTACCTCTGCCCTGGAGACACTCAAGTGAAACTTGCACTGGTTGGTGATATTGGCGGTACCAACGCCCGGTTTGCGTTGTGGCGGGACCAGGCACTGCATTCGATCCGGGTGCAGGCCACGGCGGATCACGCCAGCCCCGAAGAGGCGATCCAGGCCTACCTCGCCGAGGAAGGCCTGGCGCCGGGTTCCATTGGTGCGGTGTGCCTGTCGGTGGCCGGGCCGGTCAGTGGGGATGAGTTCAAGTTCACCAACAACCATTGGCGCCTGAGCAAGGCCGCGTTCTGCAAGACATTGCAAGTGGACGAGCTGTTGCTGGTCAATGACTTCTCGGCCATGGCCCTGGGCATGACCCGCCTGCAACCCGATGAGTACCGCGTGGTCTGCGCCGGCACGCCGGAGCCGTGGCGCCCGGCGGTGGTGATCGGCCCGGGCACGGGGCTGGGCGTGGGCACTCTGCTGGATATGGGGGCAGGCCGTTGGGTGGCGCTACCGGGGGAGGGCGGGCATGTCGACCTGCCCCTGAGCAGCCCACGGGAAACCCAGTTGTGGCAGCACATCTACAACGAGATCGGGCATGTCAGCGCCGAGACCGCCCTGAGCGGCGGCGGCTTGCCCCGCCTGTACCGGGCGATCTGCGCGGTGGACGGCCACCCGGCGGTATTGGAAACCCCGGAGGCGATTACCGCCGCCGGGCTGGCGGGTGATCCGGTGGCGATGGAGGTTTTGGACCAGTTCAGCATCTGGCTGGGCCGCGTGGCCGGCAATAACGTGCTGACCACCGGCGCCCGGGGTGGCGTGTATATCGTGGGCGGGGTGATCCCGCGGTTTGCCGAATTCTTTATCAACAGTGGCTTTGCCAAGAGCTTTGCGGACAAAGGCTGCATGAGTGACTACTTCAAGGGTATCCCGGTGTGGTTGGTGACGGCGCCGTATTCCGGGTTGACCGGGGCCGGTGTGGCGTTGGAGCAGGCATTTGCGTAGGCAGTGATGGCCCTATCGCGGGCAAGCCCGCTCCCACATTTGATGGTGTTCACAAATCAAGATGTGGGAGCGGGCTTGCCCGCGATGGGGTCCTAGAGAGCACCCCATAACAACAAGGAGGCCCCCGTGAGCGTAATCAGTAAATCCATTCTTCTCGTCGACGACGACGAGGAAATCCGCGAGTTGCTGCAAACCTACCTCAGTCGCGCCGGCTTCCAGGTGCGGGGCGTGCCCAATGGCGCGGGGTTTCGCCAAGCCATGGACGAAGCACCGTGCGACCTGGTGATCCTTGACGTGATGCTGCCCGATGAGGATGGCTTCAGCCTCTGCCGCTGGGTGCGCCAACACCCGCGCCAGGCCCAGGTGCCGATCATCATGCTCACCGCCAGCTCCGACGAAGCCGACCGGGTTATCGGCCTGGAGCTGGGCGCCGACGACTATATCGGCAAACCCTTCAGCCCCCGTGAGTTGCAGGCACGTATCAAGGCCCTGTTGCGCCGCTGCCAGTTTGGCCAGGAACGCAGCGGCGGCGATGTGCTGGTGTTCGATGAGTGGCGGCTGGACATGATCAGCCATCGGCTATTTCACCTCGATGGCGAGGAAGTCATCCTGTCCGGGGCCGACTTTGCCCTGCTCAAGCTGTTCCTCGATCACCCCCAGCAAATCCTTGACCGCGACACCATCGGTAATGCCACCCGTGGCCGTGACCTGATGCCTCTCGACCGCATTGTCGACATGGCCGTCAGCCGCCTGCGACAACGCCTACGCGATACCGAGAAACCGCCGCGGCTGATCCGCACCGTGCGTGGCAGTGGTTACCAACTGGCAGCCAATGTGGTTGCCAGCAATGCCCACTGAACGCCGGCGCATTCCGGTCCCGCGTTCATTGCTGGGGCGCATGCTGCTGCTGACCCTGTTGGCGGTGCTGTTTGCCCAGGCTTTATCCAGCGTGATCTGGGTGTCGCAACTGCGCGCTACCCAGCTTGAAGGCCTGGTCACCAGCGCCCGTAGCCTGGCCCATTCGATGACCGCCAGCGTCAGCTATTTCCGCTCGCTGCCGGTGGCTTATCGGCCGCTGGTGCTCGACCAGTTGCGCAGCATGGGCGGCACGCGTTTTGTGGTGACGCTCAACGACAAGCCGCTGGATATGCAGATCTTGCCGCAAACCCCGCGCAAACAGGCGGTGCTTGGTGTGGTGGACGACGTGCTGCGCCAGGCCCTGGGCAGTGACGTGCATTTTTCGGTGGAGTTTGTCAGTGCCGAAGACCTGCGCATCTTCAATGCCGGCCTGAAGCTCGATGAGCTGCCACGCTCCTGGGCGCATTACGCCCTGACCCTGGAGCCGGTCAACCCCCCCGTATTGGTGACGCAGATCGAGTTGGGCGCCGGCGAGTGGCTGTATATCGCCTCGTTGCTGCCCGAGCCCTACACCAGCCTCGAAGAACAGGGCCTGCCCTCCCAGCAGGTGTGGTTTATCGTGTTGACCAGCGGCTTTTTGTTGCTGTTTATCGGTTTGCTGGTGCACTGGCAAAGCCGGCCGCTCAAGCGCCTGGCCCGGGCGGCGCGGGACCTGTCCCTGGGCGCCGACGTGGAGCCGGTGGCCGAAGGCGGCGGCAGCGAAGTGGTGGAAGTGGGCCGTGCGTTCAATGCCATGCGCGAGCGGATCAGCCGCTACCTGACCGAGCGCAGCCAGTTGTTCAGTGCCATTTCCCACGACCTGCGCACCCCGATCACCCGCCTGCGGCTGCGGGTGGAGTTGCTGGAGGATGAAAAGCTGCAAGCTAAGTTCGGCCGTGACCTGGATGAGCTGGAGCTGCTGGTCAAGGGCGCGTTGCAGTGCGTCAAGGACACCGACATCCACGAGAACATCGAGCCGGTGGACCTCAACCATGTGCTCGACTGCCTGGTGGAGCCGTACCTGGCGCCCAACGGCAATGGCCGGGTGACCCAGCACGGCCGGGCGTTGACGGCCTACCCGGGCAAGCCGTTGGCGCTCAAGCGCTGCATTGGCAACCTGATCGACAATGCCTTGAAGTACGGGCAGAACGCCCATCTGCGTATCGAAGACGATGGCGCGCAGTTCATCCTGCATGTGGATGACGAGGGGCCGGGCGTGCCGGAGCAGCGTCTGGAGCAGGTCTTCGAGCCGCATTTTCGCCTGGCGGGGCAGCAGCAGGGGTATGGTTTGGGGTTGGGGATTGCGCGCAATATTGCCCACAGCCATGGCGGCGAAGTGAGCCTGCAAAATTTGCGCGAAGGTGGCCTGCGGGTGACCTTGCAACTGCCCCGTACCCTAGACTAAGCCGCGCTGCCGAGCCTATGTGGGAGCAGTAGGTCAGATACTCTGGCGCAATCTGGCTAAATCTCTCAGCGGCGGCGCACCAAACAACCGGCTATATTCCCGGCTGAACTGCGACGGGCTTTCATACCCTACCCGATAGCCCGCCGCCGAGGCCTCCAGGCCTTCGGTGATCATCAGGCGGCGCGCCTCCTGCAAACGCAACTGCTTCTGGTACTGCAACGGGCTCATGGCGGTGATGGCCTTGAAGCGGTGGTGCAGGGTCGACACGCTGAGATTCACTTCCTTGGCCAGGTCATCGATGCGCAGCGGTTGCTCATAGTGGCCGTTCAACCAGGTGATTGCGCGGCTGACCCGATGGCTTTGGCTATTGGCTACGGCAATTTCGTACAGGCGATAGCCCTGTGGCCCACGCAACAAACGGTAGAGGATTTCGCGGCTGATCAACGGCGCCAGGACCGCGATATCTTTGGGTGTATCCAGCAAGCGTGCCAGGCGTAGTACGGCGTCGAGCAACTGGGTGTCGATGCGGTCGACATACATCCCGCGCGCTGTCGGGCGCGTGGGCACGCCCATGGGGCCGGCTTCGACAATCAAGGCGGTCAACTGCGCCGGGTCGAGATTGATGCGTATCGACAGGTTGGGGTCTTCGGGTGTGGCATCGATAACCCGCCCGGCTACCGGCATCGCGACCGAGAACACCAGATAGTTGAGTGGGTCGTAGGCAAAGATTTCATCGGCCAGGCGCACTTCCTTGCTGCCGTTGGCGAGGATGCACAGGGCGGGCTCCACCAGCACCGGCATGAAATCGCGCGGCGCATTGTGGCGGTTCAGGTACAGCGAGGTGATCGCCGTGCCGTAGGAACCGTCTTCCCAGGTATGCCGGTGCACGATACTGGCCAGCTCGGCGCGCTGTTTTTCCATCTCGGTATCGAGGGGAATGGACTGCTGTTCGGGCGACGACATGGGGCGTTCTCTGCAGGCTGCATTGATGGGCACAGCTTAGCGGCGGCGGGGCAAACAGTGTTATGTCGATTCTGCACAATCCTTGCCTGATCCTGCGGCGCCTTTTGAATCAGGCAAGCACAGGGCTTGTCATCTGCCTGAAACAAAGCCTCTGCCCCTGGCATAAAGCCTGGGGGTAAACCGGGTGTCCCTGCTTCTGGCAGGATTGTGCAATAAGCCGGCAGGAATCGACTAACCCTGCCAGTGCCTGCGCCCGTATCGTTGATCCTGTGGCAACACGTCCTCAGCGTGTTTGCCGAGCATCACTTCTCAACGGGAGAGTCGAACATGTCCACCCCCATTCCCGCGAGCCATATGGCCTTTATCCGTGCCCGCAGTGGGTGCAGCACCGAACTGGGTGCGCGCTTGAGCCGTTTGATCGAACCGGGTCGCCAGGCTCAGGGTTGCCTGCAATTCTCGTTGCAGCATTCCCAGGTTGACCCCGACGTATGGCTGGTTTCAGGTTTCTGGTGCAGCGAACAGGCGATGAGCGCCTACTTCAGCTCGCCAGCCCTGATGCTGTTTAGTGAGTTGTTGAACGACGGGGTCGTGCGCAGCATGGACTTCCAGACTTTCATCGATGCATCTGCCCCGGATGCCTATGGCGAGTACCTGCAACTGGCCGGTTAGGGTTTAGAATGGCCGACTTTCCATTGGTCAGGACCTGCAACATGGCACGTAAAGAGTTTGCCCACCACGAAGCTGTTTCCGCCCTTGTGCGCGAAGACCAGGGTGGCTATAGCGCCGCCATCGCCGTCAAGGCCCTGGATGGCATGAGCGCCCCGCGCTTTCACAAGATCCTCGATGGCCAACGGTTCAAGACTGCCGAAGACGCTGACGATGCGGCGGCCCAGCAATTGGAGCGCTTGATCGCTATCGATGAAGAGGGCCAACTGGCCTGGGCAGCTGCAGCAAACTAAAGAACAGCGCAATCCCAATGGGGTAACCCGATCAGTGTGGGAGCTGGCTTGCCTGCGATAGCGGTGTTTCAGTCAGATTTGCCTTAACTGAACCACCGCTATCGCGGGCAAGCCCGCTCCCACATTTTTTACGGTGGTTTCCATCAGGGTTTGTGGGCACCTGGCCGGTACATCTTGAACAGGGCTTGCGGCCCCAGCTGGAAATAATCCGCCGGGCCGCCACCCCGCAGAATCGGCTCGGCCGCTGCGGTGTCGTAGATCCCATCCTTGAGCAGCCATTTGGCGATATGCACCGCAACCACTTCGCCGAGCACCAGCCAGCTCGGGACCAGCCCTTTGTCAGCCCGCTGCAACTGAATGATCTGCGTAACCTTGCACTCGAACGACACCGGGCTTTCGCCGACCCGTGGCACCGCAATCACCTTGGACTCCACCGGCGTCAGCCCGGCCAGTTCAAACTCGTTGACCTCAGGTGCAACGGCGGCGCAGCACTGGTTCATCTGCTCGGCCAGCGGGCGCGTGGCCAGGTTCCAGACAAACTCGCCGGTCTGTTCGATGTTGTTCAGGCTGTCTTTGCGCCCGACACTGGAAAAACCAATGATCGGTGGGATGTAGTTAAAGGCGTTGAAAAAACTGTAGGGCGCCAGGTTCAGGCGGCCCTGGTTGTCCTGGGACGAAATCCAGCCAATCGGGCGCGGGCCGACGATGGCGTTGAACGGGTCATGGGGCAGGCCATGGCCGTTGGCGGGTTCATAGAAATGGATATCGTCAGGCATGGACGGCGGTTCCTACGGCGGGGAAAAGCGCAATAGTGCAGGTCCAAGGGCCGGATTTCCACCGGATTGGCGGTGCTGTATGGAATTTTCATCCATCGCCCACCTATTTTTCACAGCTGCACGGCCAGTCTGCACGCCAGGTCGATACCCCCCATGAGTCGGCCTTTCGAGACTGAACTCTGGAGCCTTCTGCACAATGAATAAACTTCCTCAGATTACCCTGGCGTTCTGGGTCATGAAAATCTGTGCGACCACCCTTGGCGAGACCGCCGGGGACTTGTTGTCGATGACCTTGAACGTTGGCTATGCCATCAGCTCGATGATCCTGCTCAGCGTGTTCCTCATCACCTTGCTGACGCAGTTATGGTCGAAAACCTACAACCCGGTGCTGTACTGGATCGTGATCCTGTCGACCAGCACGGCGGGCACCACCATGTCCGACTTTATGGACCGTACCCTGGGCCTGGGGTACGCCTCCGGTTCGATGATCCTGATTGTCCTGTTGCTGATGGTCTTCGCCCTCTGGCACTTGAGCGGCAACTCGCTGAACGTCAACAAGGCGCAGACCCCGCGCGGCGAGCTGTTCTACTGGGTGGCGATCCTGCTCTCCAACACCCTGGGCACGGCACTGGGGGACTTTTTGGCTGACGACTCGGGGCTGGGCTTTGCTGGCGGCGCCCTGTTGATCGGCGCGAGCATCCTGCTGGTGGTGGCGCTCAAGTACTGCACAACGGTTTCGTCGGTGGTGCTGTTCTGGGTGGCGTTTGTCTTGACCCGGCCCTTTGGCGCGACCCTGGGGGATTTTTTGACCAAGCCCTACGAAAAGGGCGGCCTGGACTTTGGCACCGTTGGCTCGTCGGCGGTGCTGGCGGCGGTGCTGCTGGTGATGATCGCCGGTGCCTGGTATGTGCAGCGCAGGGAGAGCCGCCAGCCGCTGGCAGAGCTGTCCTGACGGGATGAAAAAAGGGGCCATGTCACTTGATGACATGGCCCCTTTTTTATACCCGGTGAATGCTTAGTCCGTGGTAATCCGTGAATGCTTGCGTGTGTCCTTCATGGTCACGTAGACCACCAGCGACACGGCAATACAGGCGGTCACGTACCAGTAGTAGCCGGTCTCCATGCCGACACTCTTGAACCACAGTGCGATGTATTCGGCGGTGCCGCCGAAGATCGACACGGTCAGTGCGTACGGCAGGCCGACACCCAGGGCGCGGATTTCGGTAGGGAACAGCTCGGCCTTCACCACCGCGTTGATCGAGGTGTAGCCGCTGACGATGATCAGCGCGGCCATGATCAGGAAGAACGCCCCCCACCAGGTCTGGATGGTGTGTAGGGTGGTGAGGATCGGCACGGTGAACAGCGTACCGAGGATGCCGAAGGCGATCAGGATCGGTCGGCGACCGACCTTGTCCGACAGGCCACCGATGATCGGTTGCAGGCACATGAACAGGAACAGCGTGGCCGCCGAAATGGTGGTGGAGTCGGAAATGCTCATGCCGACGGTGTTCACCAGGTATTTCTGCATGTAGGTGGTGTAGGTGTAGAAGGCCAGGGTGCCGCCCATGGTCAGGCCGACCACGGTCATCAGTTCCTTGGGGTGGCGCATCAAGGTGCGCATCGCGCTTTCCTTGGCTTTTTCCTTCTTGGTGAACGACTCGGTTTCTTCCATGCCGCGACGCAGGTACAGGGCCACGACCGCGCACAGGGCACCGATGGCAAACGGGATACGCCAGCCCCAGGCATACAGCTCTTCGGTGGTGAGGACCTGTTGCAGCACGATCAGCACCGCCAGCGCGATGAGCTGGCCGGAGATCAGGGTCACATACTGGAAGCTGGAGAAGAAACCGCGACGTTCCTTGGTCGCCATTTCACTCAGGTAGGTGGCCGAGGTGCCGTATTCGCCACCGACCGACAGGCCTTGCAGCAAGCGGGCAAACACCAGCAGGATCGGCGCGCCGACACCGATGGTTTCATAACCCGGGCTCAGGGCAATGATCAGCGAGCCGAAGCACATCAGCAGTACCGAGGCCATCAAGGCTGCCTTGCGGCCCTTGCGGTCGGCGTAGAGGCCCATCAGCCAGCCGCCGATCGGGCGCATCAAAAAGCCTACGGCGAAGATCGCGGCGGTGTTGAGCAGTTGGGCAGTGGTATCGCCCTTGGGGAAGAAGGCTTTGGCAAAGTACAGGGAGAAGGCGGCGTAGACGTACCAGTCGTACCACTCGACCATGTTGCCGACCGAACCGCTGAAGATCGACTTGATGCGGCTGGAGGTGCTGCGTTCTTGCGCCGGCGCAGCCGCCGACCCCAAGGGCAGGGAATTGGAGTTATCCATTGAAGGATCCTTTATATGTCATTGTTTTTGTGGAGCGCGCGTGGGCGCAGCCTGGCTGGAGCTATAGCAGGAGCTGTGCCAAGTAGGTGAGGGCCCGGTCTAGAGGGGTTTTCGGATATTTCTGAGCGGAAAATCGCTGATGGTTTTTTGCTGGTGAGCGGAAATCCGCCGACGCTGATCGTTCCCACGCTCTGCGTGGGAACGCTTCCTGTGACGCTCTGCGTCACGGACGTGGAGCGTCCTGGGTTGCATTCCCACGCGGAGCGTGGGAACGATCGGTTAGAGAAAGGCTTCCCGGGTCAGGCCATGGCGCTGCATGTTTGATCGTTCCCACGCTCTGCGTGGGAACGTTTCCTGTGACGCTCTGCGTCACGGACGTGGAGCGTCCTGGGTTGCATTCCCACGCGGAGCGTGGGAACGATCGGGTTAGAGAAAGGCTTCCCGGGCCAGGCCATGGCGCTGCATGTTTGATCGTTCCCACGCTCTGCGTGGGAACGCTTCCTGTGACGCTCTGCGTCACGGACGCGGAGCGTCCTGGGCTGCATTCCCACGCGGAGCGTGGGAACGATCGGTTAGAGAAAGGTTTTCCGGGCCAGCGCCATGGCGCTGGATCTTTGATCGTTCCCATGCTCTGCGTGGGAACGCTTCCTGTGACGCTCTGCGTCACGGACGCGGAGCGTCCTGGGCTGCATTCCCACGCGGAGCGTGGGAACGATCGGGTTAGAGAAAGGCTTCCCGGGCCAGGCCATGGCGCTGCATCTTTTCATTGAAGGTACGCCGTGGCAGTTGCAGCTCCGCCAGCACCGCCTTGATATCGCCCTTGTGCCGGGTCAGCGCAGCTTTCAGGCAATGGGCCTCGAACGCTTCCTGCTGCGCCGCCAGGGATTGCCCGGCTTCGATACCTTCCGGCTCCGGCTCGCCCAGGCCCAGCACCTGGCGTTCGGCAACGTTGGCCAGTTCGCGCACGTTACCGGGCCAGTCATGGCTGAGCAGCCGCCCCAGCTGCGGCCCGCTGAGGGGCGCGGCCTCGCGGCCCAGGCGTTCGGCGGCGCCCTGGGTAAAGTGCTCGAACAGCAGCGGGATATCTTCGCGGCGCTCACGTAGCGGCGGCAGGCGCAGTTGCGCCACGGTCAGGCGGTAGGCCAGGTCTTCGCGAAAACGCCCGGCACGGGCTTCGTCCAGCAGGTCGGGCTTGGTCGCGGCGATGATGCGCAGGTCGACCTTGATGCTCTGGTTCGAGCCCAGGCGCTCCAGCTTCTGTTCCTGCAACACCCGCAGCAGCTTCACCTGCTGGGCCAGGGGCATGCTTTCGATCTCATCGAGAAACAGCGTACCGCCGTCGGCGTACTCCAGCTTGCCGATCCGCTTGCCCTGGGCGCCGGTGAAGGCGCCGCTTTCATGGCCGAACAGTTCGGCTTCAAACAGTTGCTCGGGAATCGCCGCACAGTTGAGCGCGACAAACGGCTTCTTCGCCCGGGGCCCGAAGTCATGCAGGCAGCGGGCGACCAGTTCCTTGCCGCTGCCGGTCTCGCCGCGGATCAGCACGTTGACCGGCAAGGCCGCGAGGTCCAGCACCTGGCGCCGCAGGTTCTGCAGGCTGCGCGACACCCCGAGCAGGCTTGACTCCAGTTTGGCCCGATGATCGGCCTGTTGGTGCAGGCGGCGGTTCTCCAGGATCAGCCCGCGCTTGTCCAGGGCCCGGCGCAGGCTGGCGAGCAGGGCGTCGGGGCTGAAGGGCTTTTCCAGGAAGTCGTAGGCCCCATCGCGCATGGCTTCGACGGCCATGGGCACGTCGCCATGACCGGTCAGCAGGATCACCGGCAGGTCGCCATCGCGCCGTTGCACCTCGGCCAGCAGCTCCAGGCCGCTGAGGCCCGGCATGCGCACATCGCTGAGAATCACCCCGGGAAAATCCCTGGGCAGGTGGGCCAGGCAGTCCTCGGCGCGGCTGAACAGCTGCACGGCGAACCCGGAGAGGCTCAGCCACTGTTCCACGGCCGTGCGGATGCTGGCCTCGTCATCCACCACGATCACTGCGTTGAGCATAGGTCCGGCGCCTCCAGCGCGATGGGCAGGGTCAGGGTAAAGACGGCGCCGTCGTCCTGATTGGTAGCACTCAGACGCCCGCCCAGTTCATGCACGATAGCGTAGGACACCGCCAACCCGAGCCCGAGCCCGTCCCCCACCGGCTTGGTGGTGAAGAACGGGTCGAACACATTGTTCAGGTGTTCCTCGGCAATGCCGCCGCCGCTGTCACTGACGCTCAGGTGCCACAGTTGTTGATCGGCATGCAGGCGGATTTCCAGGCGTTTGCGCGGCTTGTTGGCCATGGCATCCAGGGCATTGCGCAGCAGGTTGATCAGCACTTGTTCCAGGCGGATGGCATCGCCGCGCACCCAGGCCGGGCGGGTCAGGTCGAGCACGGTGCCGATGGCTTCGTCGCGCAGGCGCGCGTCGAGCAAGTGCAGGGACTGATCGACCACGGTCGCCAGGTCCAGGCGTTCGCGCAGGCCGCTGGGGCTTTTGCGGGCGAAGGTCTTCAGATGGCCAGTGAGGGCGGCCATGCGGGTGAGCATGTCGTCCAATGGCGTCAGCGCCTGGTAGGCGTCATCGATGCGCCCGTGATCGAGCAACAGGCGCAAGGTGGCCAGTTGCATGCGCTGGGCGGTCAGTGGCTGGTTGATTTCATGGGCCAAGGCCGCAGACATCTGCCCCAGCGCCGCCAGCTTGGCCGATTGCACCAGGCCATCCTGGGCGGTGCGCAAGGCGCGGGTGCGTTCCTCCACCAGGCGCTCCAGTTCTTCGCGGCTACGCTGGCGCAAACGAGCCAGGCGCCAGCGCTGGCTGAGGAACAGCACCAGGAACACCAGGGTCAACCACAGGCCCGCCGCGGCGAGGCCGGCGTTGCGCTGGTCTTCAAAGGCCACCTGAGGCTTGCGCAGCAGGTGCAGGGTCCAGCCTTCGGCTTTGAGGGGCAGGGATTCCCAGATGTAGTCGGCGTTGCCTTCGGGCCCGGCCACGCGCATCAGATGGCTGTTTTCGTCAAAGCGCTGCAGGGTCTGGGTGTCCAGGGGCAGCAGTTGTTTCTTGTCGTATTGACGGGTGGCCTGCAGTTCGGCGTGGTCGTTGGCCGACAACGGGCGCAGGTTGCGGTACCGCCATCCGGGTTTATTGGCGATAAACACAATGCCCCGGGCATCGCTGACCAGCAGCAGGTCATCGCCCTGGGCCCATTCGCGCTCCAGCTCCGGGAACTCCAGTTTCACCACCATGGCGCCGAGAAACTGCTCCTGCTCATCCAGCACCGCGCTGGAGAGGAAGTACCCCGGAATCCCGGTGGTCACCCCCACCGCATAAAAGCGCCCGGTGCCCTGGCTGCGGGTCTGGCTGAAATAGGGGCGAAACGCATAGTTGTGGCCGACATAGCTGCTGGGCAGGCGCCAGTTGCTGGCCGCCACAGCCAGGCCGGTGCGGTCCATCAACTCCAGGGTCGACGATTGCGCGGCACCGTTGATGCGTTCCAGTTTATGGTTGAGCACATCCTGGGTTGCCGGATCCAGCGGGCCTTTCAGGGCGCGGATCATTTCCGAGTCCAGGGCCAGCACGGCGGGCAGGGCGCGGTAACGTTCAATCAGGGTGTGCAGGGAGTTGGCATACAGCGCCAACTGCTGGTTCGCGCGGCCGGCGTCGTCCACCAGGGCCTGGCGTTCAGCCTGGCGCATGGCGAGGGCGGCGGCCAGGACGGCGCCGGCGATAATCAGCAGGGAGTAGAAGGTCAAACGCAATGGGCGAGGGATCGCGATCATACGAGAATGAACAGCTGCAGTAGGGGGCGAGCACCATAACATGCGCAGTACTTGTGGCGAGTGAGCTTGTGTGGGAGCGAGCTTGCCCGCGATAGCATCACCTTGGTGTTACTGATACACCGAGGCGCCTGCATCGCGGGCAAGCCCGCTCCCACAAAAAAAGGCGACTGTGGCATGCAGCCACAGTCGCCTTTATCCCTGCAGGAGGGGGCTTACTGCACTTCTACCGCCAGGCTCTCACTGATCTTTTGCTGCCAGATAGCAGGACCGGTGATGTGGACCGACTCGCCCTTGCTGTCGACGGCAACAGTGACCGGCATGTCCTTGACGTCGAACTCGTAGATCGCTTCCATGCCCAGTTCGGCGAAGGCCACCACGCGCGACTGCTTGATCGCTTGCGCCACCAGGTAAGCCGCGCCGCCCACGGCCATCAGGTACACGGCCTTGTGGTCCTTGATCGCTTCGATGGCGGTCGGGCCGCGCTCGGATTTGCCGATCATGCCCAACAGGCCGGTTTGTTCGAGGATCTGGCGGGTGAACTTGTCCATCCGCGTGGCGGTGGTCGGGCCAGCCGGGCCAACCACTTCTTCGCGCACCGGATCGACCGGGCCGACGTAGTAGATGAAACGACCCTTGAGGTCTACCGGCAGGGTTTCACCCTTGTTCAGCATCTCGACCATGCGCTTGTGCGCCGCGTCGCGACCGGTGAGCATCTTGCCGTTGAGCAGTACGGTTTCGCCCGGTTTCCAGCTCTGTACGTCTTGCGGGGTCAGGGTGTCGAGGTTGACGCGGCGCGCCGACGGGCCGGCTTCCCAGACGATTTGCGGGTACGCGTCCAGCGGTGGCGCTTCGAGCGAGGCCGGGCCGGAGCCGTCGAGCACGAAGTGCGCGTGACGGGTGGCGGCGCAGTTGGGGATCATGCACACCGGCAGGGAGGCGGCGTGGGTCGGGTAATCCATGATCTTCACGTCGAGCACGGTGGTCAGGCCACCCAGGCCCTGGGCGCCGATCCCCAGTTGGTTGACCTTCTCGAACAGCTCCAGGCGCATCTCTTCGATACGGTTGGACGGGCCGCGCTTTTTCAGCTCGTGGATGTCGATGGATTCCATCAACACTTCCTTGGCCATGACGGCGGCTTTCTCGGCGGTGCCGCCGATACCAATACCGAGCATGCCCGGTGGGCACCAGCCGGCGCCCATGGTCGGCACGGTCTTGAGCACCCAGTCGACGATGGAGTCGGACGGGTTGAGCATGGCCATTTTCGACTTGTTCTCGGAACCACCGCCCTTGGCGGCCACGTCCACTTCCACGGTGTTACCCGGGACGATGGAGTAGTGGATCACGGCCGGGGTGTTGTCCTTGGTGTTTTTGCGCGCGCCGGCCGGGTCGGCGAGGATCGAGGCGCGCAGGACGTTTTCCGGCAGGTTGTAGGCGCGACGCACGCCTTCGTTGATCATGTCGTCCAGGCCCATGGTGGCGCCATCCCAGCGCACATCCATGCCCACGCGCACGAACACGGTGACGATCCCGGTGTCCTGGCAGATCGGGCGGTGGCCGGTGGCACACATGCGCGAGTTGATCAGGATCTGCGCCATGGAGTCACGGGCAGCCGGCGATTCTTCGCGCAGGTAGGCCTCGTGCATCGCCTGGATGAAGTCAACGGGGTGGTAGTAGGAAATGAATTGCAGGGCGTCGGCAACGCTCTGAATCAGGTCGTCTTGCTTGATCACGGTCATGAGTCGCGCTCCTCTATAAGGGAACATTCAATAAAGGTGGCTTCAGATGGGGGGATCGGTCGCTGAAGCCACCTTTTCCAAGGCACGCCGGGTAGTGCTGGCGCGACGCTAAAAAGGCGCGGCAGTATAACCCGGTGCGATGGCCGATACACCCGACGATGGTCAAACTCTACCGATTGCGAGCCGGCAGGCGCCGACCAGCCGGCGCCTATAAAAAGCAGTTACAGTGATCGTACATTTTGATTCGAGAGCTTTCATGCCTGAACTGCACGTCGGCGAACGCCAGTGGTCGGTCGCCACCGGCAGCAATCTGCTGGACGCCTTGAACCAGGCCGGTGTGGCCGTGCCCTACAGTTGCCGGGCGGGCAGTTGCCATGCCTGCCTGGTGCGTTGTCGGGGCGAGGTCGAGGACAAGCAACCCGACGCCCTGAGCCCGGCCCAGCGCCAGGACGGCTGGCGCCTGGCCTGCCAATGCCAGGTCACGGGCGATGTGCAGGTTGAAGCCTTTGATCCCTTGCGCGACGGCACGGCGGCAACGGTGCTGGGCACAGACTGGTTGAGCCCGACGGTGTTGCGCCTGCGCCTGCAACCGGAACGTGGGCTGCGTTACCGGGCCGGCCAGCACTTGGTGTTGTGGGCCGGCGCGGTGGCGCGGCCTTATTCCCTGGCCAGCCTGCCCCAGGACGATCCGTTCCTGGAATTCCACCTCGATTGTCGCTTGCCCGGCGAGTTCAGCGATCTTGCCCGGCAGCTACAGGCCGGTGATCAGCTACGCCTGGGCGAGTTGCGCGGCGGGGCGTTGCACTATGATCCTGACTGGCAAGCCCGGCCATTGTGGCTGCTGGCATCCGGCACCGGCCTGGGCCCGTTGTGGGGGGTGTTGCGCGAAGCCCTGCGCCAGGACCACCAGGGCGCCATCCGCGTGATTCACCTGGCCCATGAGACGGGCGGCCATTATCTGGCCGAGCCCCTGGCCCAGCTCGTTGCCAGCCATGGCAACCTCACCGTCGAGTTGTGGACGGCGGCGCAGTTGGCCGGTGCTTTGGCGCAACTGCGGCTTGTTTCCCGGCAAACCCTGGCCTTACTCTGCGGGCACCCCAGCAGTGTCGAGGCCTTTTCCAAGCGCCTGTTCCTGGCTGGCTTGCCGCGTAATCAACTGCTGGCCGATGTGTTCCTGCCCCGTGGTTGAACGCTGATGTCTACCTGCGAGACTCACCATGACCGACGCCATTTTGCTGGAACGTGACCGTGGACTGCTGATCCTGCAGTTCAACCGCCCCGACAAGAAAAATGCCCTGACCCGTGCCATGTACTACCAGTTGGCCGAGGCGTTGGAGCAGGCTGATGCCGATAACACGGTCAATGCGGTGCTGATCCAGGGCAGTTGCGAGTGTTTTACCGCCGGCAACGACATTGGCGACTTCTTGCAACAACCGCCCACGGACCTGGACAGCCCACAGTTCCTCTTCATGAAAAGCTTGCTTAATTGTCGCAAACCGGTGATTGCCGGCGTGGCCGGCGCTGCGGTGGGCATTGGCACCACGCTGTTGCTGCATTGCGACCTGGTGTATGTCAGCCGTGATGCCCGGTTGCGCATGCCGTTCGTCAACCTGGGGCTGTGCCCGGAATTTGGCTCCAGCCTGATCCTGCCGCGCTTGCTCGGGCATGCGAAAGCCGCTGAGTTGTTGCTGTTGGGCGAAGGGTTCAGCGGGGAGCAGGCTGCGCAGTGGGGGATTGCGACACAAGCGCTGGACAGCGGCGAAGCCGCCTTGGCCAAGGCGCGGGAGGTGGCCGAGCGTTTCGAGACTCTGGCGCCGGGGGCAGTACAAATCAGCAAGCAGTTGATGAAAAACGTCGACCGCGAGCAGTTGCGCCAGGTGATTGAGGCGGAGGGTGCATTGTTTACCCAAAGGTTGCGGTCGCCGGAGGCGATTGCGGCGTTGTCGGGGTTTATTGCCCGGCGCTGAAACTGAAGTGGCTGGACTGAAGCTATCGCGGGCAAGCCCTCTCCCACATGGGAATGCATTTCAACTGTGGGAGCGGGCTTGCCCGCGATAGCGTCAATCCAGCCACCCCATCACCATGATCTGAAATGCAAAAAGCCCCGGCACTCACATGCCAGGGCTTTTGTTCTTCAGCCGGTCACTCAGACCATCTTGTCGCCAACGTGCAGGATCTTCATGCCGTTGGTGCCACCAATGGTGTGGTAGCTGTCACCCTTGGTCAGGATCACCCAATCGCCTTTCTCGACCACACCACGCTTGAGCAGTTCGTCGATGGCAGCCTGGCTGACTTGCTCGGGCGGCAGCGATGCCGGGTCGAACGGTACGGTGTAGACGCCACGGAACATGGCCGCGCGGGCCTGGGTTTCGCGGTGCGGGGAGAACGCGTAGATCGGGACCGAGGAACGGATACGCGACATGATCAACGGCGTGTAGCCACTTTCGGTCAGGGCGATGATCGCCTTTACACCCGGGAAGTGGTTGGCGGTGTACATGGCGGCCAGGGCGATGCTCTGGTCGCAGCTTTCAAAGACCTTGCCGATACGGTGGCTGGAGGTCTTGCTGGTCGGGTGCTTTTCCGCGCCGACACAGATACGCGCCATGGCCTGGACCGCTTCCAGCGGGTACGGGCCGGCAGCGCTTTCCGCCGAGAGCATCACGGCGTCGGTGTAGTCGAGCACGGCGTTGGCCACGTCGGACACTTCGGCACGGGTCGGCATCGGGTTCTGGATCATCGACTCCATCATCTGGGTCGCAACGATCACTGCTTTATTGTGGCGGCGTGCGTGCAGGATGATTTTTTTCTGGATGCCGATCAGTTCAGCGTCACCGATTTCCACGCCGAGGTCGCCACGGGCAACCATCACTGCATCGGACGCCTTGATCAGGCCGTCGAGGGTTTCGTCGTCGGCCACGGCTTCGGCGCGCTCGATCTTCGCTACCAGCCAGGCGGTGCCGCCGGCTTCGTCGCGCAGTTGGCGGGCGTATTCCATGTCGGCAGCGTCGCGTGGGAAGGATACGGCGAGGTAGTCCACTTCCATTTCGGCGGCGAGCTTGATGTCAGCCTTGTCTTTTTCGGTCAGGGCCGGTGCAGTCAGGCCACCACCGCGACGGTTGATGCCTTTGTGGTCGGACAGCGGGCCGCCGATGATCACAGTGCAGTTGAGCTCGGTGACGGTGGCGGTGTCGACACGCATGACCACGCGGCCGTCGTCCAGCAGCAGCTCGTCACCGACGCCGCAGTCTTTCACCAGGTCCGGGTAGTCGATACCCACGACCTGCTGGTTGCCTTCGGTCAGCGGATGGCTGGTGGAGAAGGTGAATTTGTCACCAATCTTCAGCTCGATGCGCTTGTTGGCGAATTTGGCGATACGGATTTTCGGACCTTGCAGGTCACCCAGCAGTGCGACGAAGCGGCCATGCTTGGCGGCGAGGTCACGTACCAGCTTGGCGCGAGCCTTGTGCTCGTCTGGGGTGCCGTGGGAGAAGTTCAGACGGGCAACGTCCAGGCCAGCCAGAATCAGCTGTTCGAGGACTTCCGGCGAGTTACTGGCCGGGCCAAGGGTGGCGACGATTTTGGTACGACGGACGGACATGCACGGACTCCTGAGTTCTAGCGCTGGGGAAGGCTACTATGCTCTTTGGCTGTAGTCATTGTTCGTTTGCACTACTTTATTGTCGATTCGCCTGTTTTCACTCTATGACGCTGGACGAACAACCTTGAAGATTTTCGCCCAAGGGTCGATACACTGCTCAAGACAGGAGAACACCCCATGCGAGTTTTGATCATTGCTGCCCTGGCCGTCAGTGTTGTCGGCTGTACCCGTTGGTCGATGGACCATCATTTGAACAATGCCTACCGTGCCTACAATGTGGGTGACTGCGAACGGGTCACGCTGGAGTTGTCCCAGGTCGACCGTGAAAGCCGGTCCCGTCGCTACGTACAACCGGAAGTCTCGATGCTGCGTGGGCAGTGCCTGGAGCGGCAGAAGCTATTTGTGGATGCAGTACAGACCTATCAGTTCATCATCAGCCAGTACCCTTCGAGCGAATACGCGTACCGTGCTCGCGCCCGCCTGGATACGCTGCAACAGCTGGGGCACTACCCGGGTGCAAGCACGGCACGAGCGCGGCCAGCAGCCTTATGATGGCATTTATCATTTCATAGCTGGCCTCTTGCCAGAGTTGGGCTATTCTTTGAATGTCTGTTTGTACAACTTTCAACTCAAACAGATACAAAGCCCGAATTCGGCGCAGGTAAAGTGACAGGGCTGAAGCTGCTGTTGCACCGCGATTCGGGGCGCGCAGGGGCGTTGCTGGCAGCGCTGCGGTCCGAATCACAGGAGCGGGCTGAGTCATGACTATTGGACGGCGATCTCATCATGTTTAAGGACCGACGGATTGAACGGCACCAGTTGCCCTGTTTTCTACAGGTGTTCAACCGCTTCACGGACAAACCCATCGGTTACCTGGGCAACATCTCCAATGAAGGACTGATGCTGGTCAGTCAATTACCCATGATGGTCGACGTGGATTTTGAGCTGCGCTTGAAAATCCCCGGACCGGAGGGGGCTGTGCATGCCGTTGACTTCACTGCCACCTGCCTGTGGAGCCGTGAAGATATCAACCCCCAGCATTACGATTCGGGGTTCATCCTGTTGCAGGCGCCCGCCGAGTACGGGCAACTGATCGTTGCTCTGGTGCAGTACTTCAGCTTTGACCCCTTGCAGGCTTCGGCCTAGGGTCATGTGCCCCTCATAACACGCCGGCTTTTTTCCAGCCCAGGTAACGGGTTACCAGGTCGGCGCCCAGTTCGGACGGATGAGCATCCAGTACCGCCAGGCCCTGCGCCTTCAGGCGATCATGGAGTTCTTCCCGGGCATTGAGGTAGTCGACGCTGCCACAGTAGGCCAGCGCTTCAGGCAGGGTTTGCACGGGTGCCTGGCGCAATTGATCCAGCACTTCCTCGCGCAGGCTTGCCACCAACACCCGGTGCTGGCGGCTGATGCGCTTGACCGCCGTCAGCAGATCCTCATCGTCCTCATCCCGCAGATTGGTCACCACAATCACCAGGCCCCGGCGTTTCTGGCGGGCCAGCAGTTGGTTGGCCGCGGCCTGGTAGTCGGCCGCGCGCCGGGTGGTGTCCAGGTCGTATACGGCGTTGAGCAGCTGGTTCAACTGGCCACTACCCTTGACCGGTGCCAGGTAGCGCGGCTGGTCGCAGGCGAAGGTACACAGGCCCACGGCATCGCCCTGGCGCAAGGCCACGTAGCTGAGCAGCAGGCAGGCGTTGAGGGCGTGGTCGAAATGGGACAGTTCGCCGTCCTGGCTGCGCATCCGTCGGCCGCAATCGAGCATGAAGACAATCTGTTGGTCGCGTTCATCCTGGTATTCCCGGGCGATCGGCGTACGTTGTCGTGCCGTGGCCTTCCAGTCGATCTGGCGCAGGCTGTCGCCCTCGCGAAATTCCCGCAGTTGGTGAAACTCCAGGCCCAGGCCACGCCGTTGGCGCTGACGCACACCCAGTTGGCTGAGCCAGTTGTCCACTGCCAGTAACTGGGCACCGTACAGGCGGGCAAAATCTGGATAGACCCGGGTGGCATCCTTGGCCGGCACCTGGCGTTTTGCGGTCCATAACCCAAGCGGGCTGGGCAGGTGCACCTCGCAGCGCTCAAAGCTGAAATGCCCACGGCTCAAGGGGCGCAGGCGGTAACCCAGCGTGCTGTGTTCGCCGGGGTGCAGGGCGATGGACTGCGGCAGGTTCTGCACGCTCAAACCGTCCGGCACGTGATCAAACACTTCCAGGGCCAGTGGCTGTGGATAGTCGTGCTCCAGGGTGATCCTCACCTCGCTCCAGCGCCC
Organism: Pseudomonas sp. ICMP 8385; assembly: GCF_002699915.1. Taxonomy (NCBI): domain Bacteria; kingdom Pseudomonadati; phylum Pseudomonadota; class Gammaproteobacteria; order Pseudomonadales; family Pseudomonadaceae; genus Pseudomonas; species Pseudomonas sp. ICMP 8385. The sequence continues at coordinate 551,316 of NZ_LKBY01000001.1, forward strand.
CAAGGCCAGGCTGCCTGGCATTTGCCGCCGCAGGCGTGGCGAGGGGCGGCGCTTCAGGCGGGCGGCGTCGAGCAATGCCAGCAAGAACAGCGCCAGGAGCAGGCCCCAGGCTACGGAGTGCAAGGCGGCCGGCACGTTGAGTTGCAGGGCCATGGCCGTTCCGAGGGCGATGTTCAGGCCCAACAACACCGCGAGCCAGGTTAGCAACAGGCGAGTGGGTCTCATGGGCAGGTCACTGGCGTGGCGCCGGCACTTGGTCGAGCAACTGGGTCAGTACCTGATCCACCTCCAGGCCCTCGATATCCAGCTCCGGGGCGATACGTACCCGATGGCGCAACACTGCCAGCGCACAGCCCTTGATGTCGTCCGGGGTCACGAATTCGCCGCCACGCAGCAGGGCGCGGGCGCGGGCACCACGGACCAGGGCAATGGAGGCGCGAGGCCCGGCGCCCAAGGCCAGGCCGGGCCAGCTCCGGGTGGTGCGGGCCAGGCGCACGGCGTAGTCGAGTACCTGCTCATCCAGGGGCAGCTCACTGGCGACCTGCTGCAACAGCAAGACGTCATCGGCTTGCAGCACAGTGCGCAGCGGCTGTACGTCGAGCATATCGGCGCGAGATGAGCGGGTCACTTCGCGTACCATTTCCAGCTCCTGCCGGGCCTCGGGGTAGTCCATGCGCACCTTGAGCATGAACCGGTCGAGCTCGGCCTCCGGTAGCGGGTAGGTGCCTTCCTGTTCGATAGGGTTTTGGGTGGCCAGCACCATAAAGGGCTGGCCGATGGGCAGGGCTTCGCCTTCGAGGGTGACCTGGCGCTCCTGCATGGCTTCGAGCAGGGCGGCCTGGGTTTTTGCCGGGGCCCGGTTGATCTCGTCCGCCAGCAGCAAGTGGGTGAACAACGGCCCCTTGCGCAGCTTGAACTGTTCGGTGTGCAAGTCGTACACGGCATGCCCGGTTACATCACTGGGCATCAGGTCCGGGGTGAACTGGATGCGTGCGAAGTCGCCGTCAAAGCAGCGGGCCAGGGCACGCACCAGTAAGGTTTTACCCAGGCCGGGAACGCCTTCGAGCAGCACATGGCCGCCGGCGATCAGCGCGGTCAGTACGTCATCGATCACGGCGTCCTGGCCAATCACCGCCTTGCGCAACTCGGTGCGCAGCGCCTGGGCCAACTGGGTGGCTCGCCCGGTGTCGAGGGTGTTGGATACGTCCACTGGAGAGTCGCTCATTGGTTCTGGAGCCTTGCTAACGGTTACATGTAGTTTATTGTCCATAAGTCAGTCACTTACCTAATCTAACTGTTTCTAAAATTTTTTACGCGTGGAACGAGTGTGTGACTACCAAGCTGCCCCGTAGCAAGTCTTCGGCAACCTCCTCCTTTGTGCGTTCGTCTGAAGTGGAGGTTAGGCCATGATGGCAATCATGTTTGTAGGTAGTGATCCTATCCTTAAGAAGAACGAACTCCGGAACTGGGGCTATGCCATCGCGAACAAAAGTGGCTTCGATAGTCAGTAGCCTAACGACATGGACTCAAAAGGTAAGCCGAATTTTATCTCATCCGATTTCGATCTCTTCAACACCAGCGTCCGTCAGCAACTGATAGAGCTCGGAGGCATTCCGTCTTGCACCTCGATGCGGACAGAACATAAAAATTGCGCGTTGCTTGGCGCGACAGGGCGACTGGCTGGCATTACGTTGCTGAGCACGCTCGCCGCTTTGGTCGCGACCAACTGATCTGCGATTCCTGGCATTACCTGATGCTTGGGGAAGCGATAAAGCCGATTCCAAAACTGCATCGCCCCACTGCTATCCCGCGCGCCCAGACCAATGCTTCATCCCATGCAAATGGCCATCCCTTACGAACGGGATAAGGCGATTTACGAGAGAGACTGTGTTGATTTGCGCCTAGCGTTGTAGGAAATCGACCTTTAGTCGCGTAGGTTATTTCCATAATACTGGTTTTATATCCAGTGTTTTCAGGTCGGTGCTCTCATGAAACGAAAATGAGTGAAAAATGGGCCTGTGGAAAAAAAAAGTAACTCCGTTAGTTTGAAGTCCTCTCCTTCAAGAAAGGAGAGTTCTTAATCAATCTCAATGGAGTAACACATGAACAAACCACAAACCCAGACACCTCTTCGCCATGGTCGTGTCACGTCCCCTTCCAGCCGTGGCGCAGTCGCCGTGGATCTCGGCCTGTTGGCTACCTGGCAGGTCAATGAAATGGAAGGCGGCAAGAACTTCCCGGCATTGGTTGCCGGTCCGTTCCCGGCGCCTTATCAAACCGACAGTGACAGCGTCACCCCACCAGCCGACGGCTTCATCCTCAGCGGCGGCAAGACCGATGCCCGTGACTGCATCAACTTCACCAACGAGGAAATGGCCAAGAAACTCAACCGCGCCTTCACCTGGCCGCTGCTCAATGTCGACCCGGGTCAGACCTTCAAGGTCACCTGGGAATACACCGCAGCGCATACCACCCGTGGCTATCGCTGGCTGATCACCAAGGATGGCTGGGATCCGAAACAGCGCATTACCCGTGCACAACTGGAAACCCAGCCGTTCGCCGAAGACTTCTATACCCAGGTGCCGTACTACAGCCATGCAGGGGAACTGAAGGCCAAGGTCAATCACGAAGTGAAACTGCCGGCTAACAAAAAGGGCCAGCATGTGATCGTGTTGATGTGGATCGTCGCCAACACTGGCAACGCCTTTTATCAAGCCTTCGACGTGGACTTCAAATAAGCCCGCGCCGTTAAACCCACACGTTCTGAAGGATTAGAACATGTCAAAGATTGACTTTACCTTACTGAAATCACCGCTGAGCGATGCTGCTTCGCTGATGCCGAGCATTGCCGGCAAAAAGATCCTCATGGGCTTCTGGCACAACTGGCCTGCCGGCCCAAGCGACGGCTACCAGCGTGGCCAGTTCGCCAACATGAACCTGGTCGACGTACCAAGGGATTACAGCGTGGTGGCCGTGGCCTTCATGAAGGGCAACGGTATCCCAACCTTCAAGCCGTACAACCTGTCCGACGCCGAGTTCCGCCGCCAGGTGGGCGTGCTGAACAGCCAGGGCAGGGCGGTGTTGATTTCCCTTGGCGGCGCCGATGCGCACATCGAGCTGCATAAAGGCAACGAACAACCACTGGCCAACGAGATTATCCGCCTGGTGGAAACCTATGGCTTTGATGGCCTGGATATCGATCTTGAACAGAGCGCGATTGATTTCGCCGACAACAAGACTGTCCTGCCCGCCGCGTTGAAACTGGTCAAGGACCACTACGCCGGTGAAGGCAAACACTTCATCATCAGTATGGCGCCGGAGTTTCCGTACCTGACCACTGCCGGCAAATACGTCGGTTACATCCAGGCGCTGGAAGGCTATTACGACTTCATCGCCCCGCAATATTACAACCAGGGTGGCGACGGGATCTGGGTGCAAGAGGTCAACAACGGCAACGGCGCCTGGATTGCCCAGAACAACGACGCGATGAAAGAGGATTTCCTGTTTTACCTGACCGAAAGTCTGGTGAGCGGAACGCGCGGGTTTACCAAGATCCCAGCGGACAAGTTCGTCATTGGCCTCCCCGCCAACGTCGACGCGGCCGCCACCGGTTATGTGATCAACCCCACAGCCGTGACCAATGCATTCAAGCGTTTGTACGACAAAGGAATGTCGATCAAGGGCCTGATGACCTGGTCGGTAAATTGGGACAACGGGACCAGCAAAGACCACGTGCCCTACAACTGGGAATTCAGCAGCCGTTATGGGCCGATGATCAACGGCACTCATCTCTCTGGCCTCGGGCAGGATGAGGCGGATCTTGAAGTCGCCAATCGGCAGTAGCTCAAAGAGGCATCTGGCAGACGTGTCTGATGTCAAGCAGCTGTGCTTATGATCTGACTGTTGGCTTTATGAAATAAAATCCGGTGCCTGTTCGGGCATCGGATTTTTTGTGTCACGCTTAAACCTACATCCAGCTTTCTATGAATTTGCTTTGCTCGTTTTCTGTTGGTATTCCTGGGGGCTGTTCCCGTTTCTATCTAAGTCATTGATACATAAGAACAAGCTCGTATCGTTATAGTTCTCCCCCCCCCCCCCAATACGAGCTTGCAATGCCCCGATTACTGTTCAGTGATGAGCATTGGTCGAAGCTGCGGGAAATTCTGCTGCACAAGGCCATCTACAACAAGCGTGAACCCCGCATAGGGCTGCCCGGCAATTACGAAATCCTCAGTAGCCCACACAAGCTCCATCTGCCGTCTCCTGCACTGAACAGATACCCATTGCTCATTACCAAGACCTATGGGCTTCTAAGGTTTCGATTTCACTATGGCAGGGATCCAACGGTTTTCAAGTACCGGATCATAGGGCATTCCTGAGCGTTTGCAGGCAGGCCACCTGGCGGCTGAAGTCGGCGCTGGAAAGCCGCTTTGCCGGGAGTGGGCCGAGGGCCTGGCTGATAAGTGAAGCGGGTTGGCGGGTCAGGCGTTCAAGCGCCTGCCATTGCCCGGCGGTGTCCAGCTGCTCGAACCCAGGATGGCGGCGGCGAGCGGTGCGCAGGATGTCCCGCTGCAAGGCTTGTAACAGGCTGTTTTGCCCGCTGCGGCGCAACAGGAAGTCGGCACTGGCATTCAAGTGTTCCTGCAATTGCCGGCGGGCTTTCGGGGACGGCGCCTGGATCGGCCCCTGGCGTACTCCGGCTCGCCACAATCCCAGCAGGATCAAGGCGGCGAGTGCCAGCAGGGCCTGGGGGAAGTAACGCAGTAACAGGCTCAATAGGTTTTCGGCGTCGGTGTTGGACAGCAGGGTGACTCCGCTGCCCTGGGTCAGGTACCACAGCAACCAGGCATTGTCGTGCAAGCCGATGGCCGGGGTTTTCCACAGCTCGCTGTCGGTGATCACCGTCACACGGCCGCGCCCGAGATTGAGTTGCATCAGGTGGCTGGACTTGGCGCTGTTGGCCGAAAACTGTGCCAGGTGCCTGGGGTCGATCAGTGTGAAGTCCGTGTCGAAACTGAAGAAGGCGGGTGCGGTTTCGTTATCGACATAGAGCCGTGTGAGGTCCGGTTGCTTGCCCTTGCGAGCGGAGGGCGGCTGGTCGAAGTCGTCGCTGAACGCCTGGCGCAACTGCAGGCGGTTGAGCAGCAGGTCGCTGCTGTCCTGGGTTTCTTCATCCCATATGGCTTCGGCCACCAGTAGCAGATGGCCGCCAGCCTGGGTCCACTCCAGCAACTGGTCAACCTGGCGCGGGGTCATGTTGCTGCGCGCGCTGAGCAACAGCAGGCTGTTGTCCTTGGCAGGCAGGGTGGCCAGGCGCTCCAGGCTGTGGGCATGCTCGACGGCCAGGCCTTGTTGGCGCAGAAAATGTTCCGCTGCCAGGTAGGGATTGGCCTGGGCTTCGGGTGATGGGCCACGGTCGACCACTTCGTCGTAGGGCGTGGCCCTGTGCCAGGTGTAGAAGCCCCCGGCTGTCAGCAAGCAGGCCAGGATCAGCCCGACCCAGATCAGCGGCCGGTTCATCGCGTGGCCTCGCTGTCGAACAGGCTGCGCCAATGGTTGCAGAGCTGTTGTTGGGCCAGGGGCGGGGGCGTGCGATGGCCATAGGCAAGGTTTTGCCAGTGCCGGGTCAGGTCGTCGCTGAATGCCAGCAATTGCGGCTGTTGCAAGTGGCGCACACGCTCCAGGACCTGGCCTTCGGTATCGGCGTTTTTCAGTGGCAGGTTGAAGTCATGCAGCAATCGGCTAAGCAGGCCGCGATAGAGCAGGCCAAGGGCTTCGCGGGGTTGCGTGGCCCACAGTTGCTCGGCGGTACTGGCAATATCCTCGGGCAAGGTCTCCACGCCCATGTCCAGGCCGAACAGTTGTGACGGCACGGGCTGGTCGACGCTAGGCCGGGGGGCGCGGCGACGGCTGACAAAGGCGTGTAGCCAGTCACGATAGCGCCAGGCAACCAGGGCAATGCCGGCGATCAGCACGCCCCAGAGCAACACCTCCATGACCAGGGCCAGGGCCTTGAAGGTGTCGCTGTTGAGGTTGTCCAGTAGGGACTTAAGCCAGGCGGGCAACTGGGCATCACCCGGGGTCTTGGGTTTGTGCAGGGGTTTTTCCTCGCCGAAGCGGTAGCGGGTAACGGTTTCCGGGTTCTTGAACGGGGGGTGTTCCAGCAGGCGCTTGATCGCCTGGCTGGCGACCGGCGTACTCAAGGGTTTGGCGGGCGCGGGTTGATCGGCCATGGCGTGGGGCGTTGGCGGGATCAGCAGCAGGCCGACAGCCAGCAGCAGGGCGGCGGCTGCCGACCCCAGGCGCTGGCGCAAACGGCGGAACACCAGTTCCAGGTCCCAGGCTTCAAGCACGGTACGCCGGTTGAGGTAGAGGCTGAAGCCACAGGCCACATAGATCGGCTCCCAGAACACCAGGATCAGGGCGTACAAGGCATTGCTCAGGTGTTCCAGCCAGAGCCAGTCCTGGTCGCTGGCCAGTGCCAGTTGCTGCCAGTCCCAGTCCAGCTCTATCTGTTGCGGCAGGAGCAGGTAGAACAGGGCCATCAAGCCAAGCCACAGCGTGCTTTCCAGGTGCATGCCGATCAGCGTCAGCCAGCGCGCCGCGCCGCCATTGTGTTGCAGCAGTACCCCCAGCCGTTGTTGACGGGCCTGGCCGCCGAGGCCTTCAAGTTGCATCACGGGCATGGCAAAGCTGCGGCTGAGGCTAAAGCGCCTCCAGGTCAGGCTGGCCAGCAGTTGCCCCCTGAGCAGGCGGGGCCATTGGCGTAGCGCCTGCTTGAGGGTGGGTGTCTCGCCAAACAGGGCCTTGGACAGGATATACAGCGGCAGGCGCTCAAAGGCTGGTTTCAGCCACCAGAACACCAGCATGGTGACAGACGGGTAGTCCCACAGCACAAGGCTGATCAGGATAAAGACCGGCAGGCTGACCAGGGCCCAACTGCTCATTAACAGCACGCGGTGTTCACGGGCCAGCAACACCCCGAGGTCCATGGCTTCCCATGAGGTGCGGGGGCGGATCACCACACTGGCGTCACTCAGGCGCATGACGACTCCGACCGGCGAACAGCAGATAGGCAATCACCATCGCCCAGAACGCGGCGCCCACCAGGTATTTGCCCCAGGGCTCCACGGCGGTGGTCGAGGACCAATAGGCTTCTATAAAGGCCGCGATCAGCAGGAAGACAATCACGCCACAGATCATCTGCACGCTTTTACGGGCTGCCAGGCGCAGTGCCTCACCCCGGGGCAATGCTCCCGGCGCGATCAGGCCCCAGCCCAGTTGCAGGCCGGCCGCACCGGCCAGGGCGATGGCCGTCAGCTCGAAAGCACCGTGGCCAATGACAAAGGACCAGAAGGTTTGCCCGTAGCCGATTTCGGTCAGGTGCCCGGCGATGGCCCCGATCATCAGGCCATTGAAGAACAGGAAAAACACGCTGCCCAGGCCAAACAGCAAGCCGCCGGCGAAGGTCTGGAATGCGATGCCGATGTTGTGCATGACGTAGTAGCCGAACATCATCCAGTCCTCGCTCGATGCCCGCTCGGCCGCGCGCCCCAGGCGGCTGGCGTCGGGGTCGTACATGCCTTGCATTTCGGTCACTTGTTGGGGGCTGACGATGGCGTAGATCAAGTCGGGGAACAGGTAGACCAGCAACGCAATGCCGATCAGGCTGCCAAAGAACAGCAGGCTGGCCACCAGCACGAAGCGCCATTGTTCACGAACCGTGCGGGGGAAATCCGCGAGCAGGAAGCCCAGGACCTTGGCGCCGAGCTGGCTGCGATGGCGGTACAGCTGTTGATGGCCGCGCAGGGCCAGTTGTTGCAGCGGGTCGATCAGGTAGCTGCTGTAGCCGCGTTGCTGTGCCAGCGCCAGGTGCTGGCACAGGCGGCGGTAATCCTGGGGGAAGTGCGTCAGGTCCTGGGCCTTGGCCTTGCCTTGCTCAAGCAGGGCCAGTTGCGTGGCAAATGCCTGCCAGTGCGGCTGGTGACGGGTTTCAAACAGGCTTTGCTTCATGTCGGCCCCAACAGGCCGCGGGCCACGCCATTGAGTTGTTCCACGGCGCGTGCGGGGGAAACCTGCAGGGGCGTGGCCAGAATTGCGGCCAGCTCGTGGGTCCGTTCGGTGGAGAGTTCACCCTGGCGCTCGGCAAAACCCAGAATCGCACGCTGCTCGTTCAGCTCAAGGGCAAAAGGCAGGCGCAAGGCCGGGGCCTGGGGCAGTTGGGGGCGGGCCAGGGGCTGTTCGCGATAAATCACCAGGGTGCCGGCCGCGATGTCGCCCAGGCGTTTGAAGTGGGGGTGTTGCAGGCAACTGATGGCGCCGAGGAAGTAGCCGAACGGCAGCATATCGACAAAACGCAGCAGGTTGCGGATCAGGGACGCGGACCAGCCAATGGGCGTGCCGTCATCCTGTACCACGCGCAGGCCCATGATCTGCTTGCCTGGCGAGCAGCCCTGGTTGAGTACTTCAAACAGCACCATGTACCACCAACTGACGAGGAACAGCAGGATCGAGCCCAGGCCGATGCCCAGGTTGCCGAGAAAGGCCAGGGCGATGAACAGGATGCCGAGGATCAGGCCGCGCAGGCCCAGGTCGAACCCGAATGCGAGTGCGCGGGGCATCAGCCCGGCGGGGCGCAAGGGCAGGTCGATGCCTTCCGGGGTCTCGATCTGGTAGCGGGTGTCCAATGGTACGGTGGGCATTGCGTTCCCTGGCAGTGCGGCGTGGCTGGGCATGGGCAACCTCATCGGGCAGCCGGCAAATTGAGAGGTCGATGCTAGCAGTGTCGTCGCTGGAAGTAACACCTGAAAATGTGCCAAGGTTTCACTGCATATTTATCCAGTACACATGGTGCTGGCCCCGGGCGGCATCCAGCGCCTAGACTTTGTCGGTCTTCAGCACAGGAATAGCCCGTGACCTCGATCTTCTGGTACGACTATGAAACCACCGGCATCAACCCGCGCAGCGACCGTCCGTTGCAGGTTGCCGGGATTCGCACCGACCTTGACCTCAATGAGGTAGGGCCGCCGGTCAACCTTTATTGCCAGCTCAGCGACGATATCCTGCCGCACCCGGCGGCGTGCATGATCACTGGCATTACCCCCGGCCAGCTGGCGGAAAAAGGCCTGGCCGAAGCCGATTTCATGACCCGGGTGCATGCCGAGCTGGCGGCCCCCGGCACTTGCGGCGCGGGTTACAACACCCTGCGTTTCGACGATGAAATGACCCGCTACAGTTTGTATCGCAATTTTTTCGACCCCTATGCCCGGGAATGGCAGGGCGGCAACAGCCGCTGGGACTTGATCGATGTGCTGCGCACGGCCTATGCCCTGCGCCCCGACGGCATCGTCTGGCCCGAGCAGGACGGGCGCGTGACCCTCAAGCTGGAGCGCCTGACAGCGGCCAACGGCATTGACCATGGCCAGGCTCACGAGGCTTTGGCCGACGTGCGTGCCACCATTGCCCTGGCGCGCCTGGTCCGGGACAAACAGCCCAAATTGTACGATTGGTTGTTTCAACTGCGTAGCAAGCAACGGGTCATGGATCAAATCCGTCTGTTGCAGCCCATGGTGCATATTTCCGGGCGTTTCTCCGCCGAGCGCCATTACCTGGGGGTGGTCCTGCCGCTGGCCTGGCATCCGCGCAATCGCAACGCGTTGATTGTCTGTGACCTGGGGCTCGACCCACAGGGGCTGCTGGACCTGGATGCCGATACCCTGCGCCAGCGTCTGTATACCCGGCGCGATGAGTTGGCCGAAGGCGAGTTACCGGTGCCGCTCAAATTGGTGCACATCAATCGTTGCCCGGTGGTCGCACCGTTGAGTGTGTTGCGGGCGCAAGACCAGCAGCGTTTGAACCTGGACATGGGTGAATATCAGGCCCGGGCGCTGCGACTAACTGACGCACAGGAACTTTGGCGGGATAAATTGCCGGCGATTTATGCCGAAGAAGGTTTTGCTGCGAGCGCCGACCCGGAGCAGCAGCTCTACGATGGTTTTATTGGTGATCGGGATCGGCGTTTATGTGAACAAGTGCGCAGCGCAGAACCGGCGCAACTAGCACGCCAGCAATGGCCTTTCGATGATCATCGTTTGCCGGAATTATTGTTTCGCTATCGTGCCCGTAACTTTACGTCCACCCTGGACAGTGAAGAGCAACAACGCTGGAAATTATTCTGTCAGCAACGCTTGTCAGATGCAGATTACGGTGCGCCCAATACCCTGGAGAGTTTTAATAAGGCCAGGCATGAATTGGACGCTAGTGCTACATCGTTTCAGCGTCAGGTGCTGGATGAGTGGCAGGAATATGCTGACGCTTTATGCCAGCGCCTGAGCCTGTAATCGGTCTTTCATAAAAGCGGGCAATAAAAAAACGCCAGCAAGCTGGCGTTTTTTAGTGTGTCACGAATCAGGTGACGACCTGGCGAGCCTTAGCCCAGCAGGGTGGCCCAGCCTTCAACCACGTCACCGCCCCACTTGGCTTTCCACTCTTTCAGAGTCTTGTGGTTGCCACCTTTGGTTTCAATCACTTCGCCGTTGTGCGGGTTTTTGTATTGCTTGACCTTGCGCGCGCGCTTGGTGCCGGTAACTTTTACGGCGCCGCGTGGTGCTTTAACTTTCGATTCTGGATCCAGCAGCGCGATGATGTCACGCAGGGATTTGGAGTACTCACCCATCAGGGTGCGCAATTTGCCTTCGAATTCCAGCTCGGTTTGCAGTTTGTCGTCTTGGGACAGGTTCTTCAAACGGGCTTGCAGCTCTTTGATCGCTTCTTCGGTGGCACGGTATTCGTTGATCAGGGACATGTGGACTACCTTATAAGGGGCGCTGAGGGACAGGGATAGTGGCTTAATAATAGTCAGACAGTTTCCCCAAGTAAACATTTAAGCTCGGTTTTACGTAATTTACTTTGGTTGTTTCTAGGGGAAAGCCGGGAATGCATTTTTTAGTACGCTCAACCGGCTAAAGATATTCTCATTAGATCTAGGCTAATTGCGGTAACAGATGCTTGGGTTGACATAGTGCTCAGGTAAAAACCTTATGCTGTTTAGGGGCACCGCAAGGAATCGCTCGAATAAGCGTTGAGGAATACTGCAGTTTTTCTACGGTGTCGCTAGAATGGCGGCCTTTGCGAAGTTCTGGAGTTTGCCCCTAATGCGCACTTTTCGTCTGGTGATTGCTTGCCCGGATCGGGTTGGTATCGTCGCTAAAGTCAGTAACTTTCTGGCCTCCCACAACGGCTGGATCACCGAAGCGAGCCATCACTCGGACAATCTCAGTGGCTGGTTTTTCATGCGCCACGAAATTCGTGCCGACACATTGCCCTTTGGCCTGGAGGCGTTTCGTGAGGCATTTGCGCCTATCGCCGAAGAGTTTTCCATGACCTGGCGCATCACCGACACCGAACAAAAAAAGCGCGTGGTGCTGATGGCCAGCCGCGAATCCCATTGCCTGGCGGACTTGCTGCACCGCTGGCACAGCGATGAGTTGGACTGTGAGATCGCCTGTGTGATTTCCAACCACGACGACCTGCGCAGCATGGTGGAGTGGCATGGCATTCCGTACTACCACGTGCCGGTCGATTCGCAGAATAAACAGCCGGCCTTCACTGAAGTCTCGCGCCTGGTCGAGCAGCATGAAGCCGACGTCGTGGTACTGGCGCGCTACATGCAAATCCTGCCGCCGGAACTGTGTCGCGCCTATGCAGGCAAGGTGATCAACATCCACCACAGCTTCCTGCCGTCGTTTGTCGGGGCCAAGCCGTACCACCAGGCCTCCCTGCGCGGCGTGAAGCTGATTGGTGCAACCTGCCACTACGTCACCGAAGAGCTGGACGCAGGTCCGATCATCGAACAGGACGTGGTACGTGTCAGCCACAGCGACAGCATTGAAGACATGGTGCGCTTCGGGCGTGACGTCGAGAAGATGGTCCTGGCCCGTGGCCTGCGCTATCACCTGGAAGACCGCGTGCTGGTGCACGGCAACAAGACCGTGGTGTTCTGATCGGCGGTTTCGGGTTGAAGTAAAAAGGGCCTGGGCGTTAAATCACCCCAGGCCCTTTTTATATGTATCAACTACGAGGATCGAACCATGGCTGATCCCCTGGATAAAGCCACGTCCAAGGCACCCGCCACCTTGGGTGAGGGCTGCTTGAGCCGCTATGACCCGGATGCCCTGGATGCCGAGGACGGCACGGACTTCCCCGATGCCGCCCGGTTGTGGGAGCAGTTGCAGGAAGCGTCAGAGCCGTACGACAAGCCCGGCCCTGACACAAACAACGCAGGTTGAATGTGGGCGCTATCGCAGCCTCGCTCAGGCTCGACAGCTCCTACATCAGATACGGAAGCTACCCACCAGTTGTTTCAAGCGCGCCGCCTGCTGCTCCAGGTCGGAACAGGCGCGCAAGGTGGATTGCAGGTTTTCCACGCCTTCCTGATTGAGCGTATTGATTTCGGTGATATCGATGTTGATCGACTCCACCACCGAGGTCTGCTCTTCAGTCGCGGTGGCCACCGATTGGTTCATGCCGTCGATCTCCCCGATGCGCTGAGTCACGCTGCTCAGGCGTTCGCCGGCGAGGTTGGCGATCTCCACGCTGTCGAGGCTGTGGCGCTGGCTTTCGCTCATGGTGCTGACCGACTCCCGGGCGCCGACTTGCAGCTCCTCGATCATCTTTTGCACCTGTTGCGCCGATTCCTGCGTGCGATGGGCCAGGTTGCGCACCTCGTCGGCCACTACCGCAAACCCGCGCCCGGCTTCCCCGGCTCGCGCCGCCTCGATGGCCGCGTTGAGCGCCAGGAGGTTGGTTTGCTGGGAAATACTGGTGATCACTTCAAGGATCTGCCCGATATTCACGGTCTTGCTGTTGAGTGCCTCGATATTGCTGCTGGAGGCGCTGATCATCTCGGACAGTTGGGTCATGGCCTTGATATTGCGCTCCACCACGTGCTGGCCATCTTCGGCCAGGTGGCGCGCATCGCTGGCCTGGTGCGAGGCCTGGGCGGCGTTACGGGCAATTTCCTGGGCGGCGGCACCCAACTGGTTGATCGCCGCGGCGACGCTATTGGTACGGTTGGCCTGTTCGTCGGAGTTGACCATCGACGAGTTGGAGGCGCTGACCACGCGCAGTGCCACTTCATTGACCTGGCCGGTGGCGGAGGATACTTCGCGAATCGAGGTATGAATCCGCTCCACAAAGCGGTTGAAGGCTTTGCCGAGGATGCCGAATTCGTCATGGTTCTGGATAGTCAGGCGGCGCGTCAGGTCGCCTTCGCCATCGGCAATGTCTTCCATGGCCCGGGTCATGATATGCAGCGGCTGCATCAACACGCGGATCAGCATGCCCAGCAACGCGATGATGATCGCCACGGCAATCACGGTGGCAATGATGGCTGAGGTGCGGAATTCGCGGAGCATGGCGAAGGATTTGTCTTTATCTACCGACAGACCGACATACCAGTTTACCGACGGCAAGCCCTTGATCGGGGCGAAGGTGACGATGCGGGTTTTGTCGCCGGTCTCGATTTCGTTGAAGTCAGTATTGATTTTAATGGGCTGGTTCGGGTAAGCCTCGCCCAGGGTCTTCATCACCAGGCTTTTGTCCGGGTGGACCAGGATCTTGCCGTCGGCACTGATCAGGAACGCATAGCCCATGCCGCCGAAGTTCAGCGCGCCGATGTTGTCCACCAGGGTTTGCAGGCTCAGGTCGCCGCCCACCACGCCGACGCTTTGCCCGGCCTTGCTGCTGGGGGTGGCGATGGAAATGATCAACTGGCCAGTGGCCGCGTCGATATAGGGTTCGGTCAAGGTCGAACCATTGCTGGCCTGGGCGCCCTTGTACCAGGGGCGTGCGCGGGGGTCGAAGCCGTCGGGCATCTTGGCATCGGGGCGAATGGTGAAGCCGCCTTTGCTGTCACCCAGGTAGGTGGCCATGAACGATGACGTCAAGGCTTTCTGCTCCAGCAGGCTGGCGACCACTGTCGGCTCGGGGTTGATGGCGATGTTCTGGGCGGCGTTTTCCACCAGGACAATGCGTCCGGTCAGCCAGCCCTGGATATTGCTGGCGGTGACGTCGCCCATTTCATGTAGATAGCTGTCGAGGTCGTCGCGAATCGCGTTGCGTTGCAGGTAGTCGTTATACAACGTGAACAACGCAAATGCGGCAATGACGATAAGGGCGGCTGCAAGCAGGATTTTGTGGCTGAAGCGCAGATTTTTATTCATGGCTTGTCGTGTCCGCTAAGGTCTTAATGTCCGAGGCGCGTCTTTTATGGAAACGCACAAATGGCAGCGTTAAATAAAGTGTGATATTTCCATCTGCTCCTGCAGGAATTATCTGGTCTAACTTTTTTAGACTTTTTGGGTCTCTCGCTTTGTCTGTATCGACCGTGCAGCGCTAAAGATTAATCATGGGTGACAAAATGCCTGACTCCTCGCAACTTCTTATTGGTGCAGACCTCGAAGGCCAACCTATCGCCCAGGCCATGCGCCTGGCTAACCGCCATGGCCTGATCGCCGGTGCCACGGGCACGGGCAAGACCGTGACGTTGCAGCGGCTGGCGGAGGCATTCAGCGATGCCGGGGTCGCGGTGTTCGCCGCAGATATCAAAGGTGACCTGTGTGGCCTGGGCGCCGCGGGTAACCCTCAAGGCAAGGTGGCCGAGCGTATTGCCGGCATGCCGTTCCTGAATTACGTGCCTAAGGCGTATCCGGTAACGTTGTGGGATATCCACGGTCAGTCCGGTCATCCGCTTCGTACAACCTTGAGTGAAATGGGCCCACTGTTGCTGGGCAGTCTGTTGGAACTGACCGACAGCCAGCAGTCGACGTTATATGCGGCGTTTAAAGTGGCCGATCGCGAGGGCTTGCTGCTGCTGGATCTCAAGGACCTCAAGGCCCTGCTCAATCACCTCAAGTTCCATCCCGAGCTGTTGGGTGAAGATGCGGCCCTGATGACCACCGGCTCCAGCCAGGCTTTGCTGCGGCGCCTGGCCGTGCTGGAACAGCAGGGCGCCGAGGCCCTGTTCGGCGAGCCGGCGCTGCAACTGGAAGATATTCTGCAACCGGCCAGCGATGGGCGGGGGCGTATTCACCTGCTGGATGCCAGCCGCCTGGTGCACGAGTCGCCCAAGGTCTACGCGACCTTCCTGCTGTGGTTGCTGGCGGAGTTGTTCGAGCAGTTGCCGGAGCGCGGCGACGCCGACAAGCCGCTGCTGGCGCTGTTTTTCGACGAGGCGCATTTGCTGTTTGCCGATACCCCCAAGGCCTTGCAGGACCGCCTGGAGCAAGTGGTACGGCTGATTCGTTCCAAAGGCGTGGGGGTGTATTTTGTCACCCAGTCGCCGGGCGACTTGCCGGACAACGTACTGGCCCAGTTGGGCTTGCGGATCCAGCATGGGCTGCGGGCGTTTACCACCAAGGAGCAAAAATCCCTGCGGGCGGTGGCGGATGGTTTCCGGCCTAACCCGGCGTTCGATGCGCTGGCGGTGTTGACCGAGCTGGGTACGGGTGAGGCGCTGGTGGGCACGCTGCAGGAAAAAGGTACGCCAGAGGTGGTCCAGCGGGTGCTGGTCGCGCCGCCGCAATCGCGGATCGGGCCGTTGACCGCCGCCGAGCGCGCGGCATTGATCGCCAGTTCGTCGCTGTTGGGGCGCTACGATAAGCCGGTTGATCGGGAGTCAGCCTATGAGGTGCTGATGGCCCGCAAGGCGCTGGGGCCAGAGGAGGGGGCCGCGCCTGCCGCTGAAGAGCCGAGCTTCACCGACAAGGCCGGGGCGTTCCTGGGCACGGCTGCGGGCAAGGCCCTCAAGTCAGCGATGCAGCAGGCGGCCAACCAGATGGGGCGTCAGTTGGTGCGTGGGCTGCTGGGGTCTTTGCTTGGCGGTAGCAAGCGCAAGTAGCCAGCAAGGTCTATGCAACTCAATGTGGGAGCGGGCTTGCCCGCGATGACGGTGTGCCAGTCGATACCTCTGTTGACTGTTACATCGCCATCGCGGGCAAGCCCGCTCCTACACTATTTAGGTTGTGCAGTTTTCAGGCCTTGGGCTTGGCATGACTGGCCAAGCGCTCCAGCGCCGCGCGCAACTTCGGATCTGTAATCCCGTCCGCCGTCGCCTGGATGGTTTCGGCGGCATTCACCGACAAATCCATGGTATGGCCCACCGCACCTTGCGGCACGGTGGGTGGCTGGACCTTGAACTGGATGCGCAGCAGGCTCTCAAATACCTCAAACGCCTGTAGCTGGCGCTGCAGGCGTTTTTGCTGGTAGCGCAGGCGGGTCGCCCAATGCCCGTCGGTGACGATCAGCAGGAGCGTGCCTTCGCGCCACGAGGCCACATGGCAGTGCTCGCGGGCCGCAGGTTGCAGCTGGCTTTCCAGCAGGCGTTGCAGATGGCCCAGGCGTTGCGCATGGCCAAAGATGGCTTTTAAAGGCTTGGCTTCGCGCAGCAACACGGCGGGAGCACGGGCCGTAAGAGGGCGAAATGCCATGATCTAGACACCTTAGGTAACAGAGCCGCCATGGTAGCAGAAAGCGTGTGCGGCACCGTGGTCATTGCTTTGTCAGCAGTTTATCCATTAAATCAATAAGTAACTTCTCGCTCGAATGGGTTGAAGTTCAGCAAAAAGCCCTTATTTTAGACAAGCCCTCCCGGAACGCTGTGCCTGCATCGTGGAACAACGCCACTTTCCTCACCCTCGTTTCCGGGTAGAATGCTCGTTCGCATGCGGCCGTGAGGGCTGCTCGGGCGACTTACGGGGCGCCCCTTCATCCCTAATGTGTGGAAGAACCTGCCGATATGTTTGCGCCTTTGTTAAAGAAACTTTTTGGAAGCAAGAATGAGCGCGAAGTCAAACGCATGCTCAAGACGGTGCAGCTGGTCAATGCCCTCGAAGAGCAGATGGTTGCCCTGTCGGACGAGCAATTGCGCGCCAAGACCGAAGAGTTCAAGGCCCGCATAGCCAAAGGTGAAACCCTCGACAAGCTGCTGCCCGAAGCCTTTGCGGTCGCCCGCGAAGCCGGCAAGCGGGTGATGGGCATGCGCCACTTCGATGTCCAGTTGATCGGCGGCATGACCCTGCATGAAGGCATGATTGCCGAAATGCGTACCGGTGAAGGCAAGACCCTGGTGGCAACCCTGGGCGTTTACCTCAATGCACTGTCCGGCAAGGGCGTGCACGTTGTGACGGTGAACGACTACCTGGCCCGCCGGGACGCCAACTGGATGCGCCCGCTGTATGAGTTCCTCGGCCTGAGCGTCGGCGTCGTGACCCCGTTCCAGCCGCCGGAAGAGAAGCGCGCCGCCTACGCTGCCGATATTACCTACGGCACCAACAACGAATTCGGTTTTGACTACCTGCGAGACAACATGGCGTTCAGCATGGAAGAAAAATTCCAGCGCGAACTCAACTTTGCCGTGATCGACGAAGTCGACTCCATCCTGATCGACGAAGCCCGTACCCCGCTGATCATCTCCGGCCAGGCCGAGGACAGCTCGCGCCTGTACACCGAGATCAACAAGCTGATCCCGCGCCTTGAGCAACATATCGAGGAAGTGGAAGGCGTGGTGACCAAAGAAGGTCATTACTCCATCGACGAGAAGACCCGCCAGGTCGAGCTCAACGAAGCCGGTCACCAGTTCGTCGAAGAAATGCTGACCCAGATCGGCCTGCTGGCCGAAGGCGAAAGCCTGTACTCGGCACACAACCTGGGCCTGCTGACCCACGTGTATGCCGGCCTGCGCGCCCACAAGCTGTTCCACCGCAACGTCGAATACATCGTCCAGGACGGCCAGGTGGTACTGGTCGACGAGCACACCGGCCGTACCATGCCCGGTCGTCGTTTGTCCGAAGGCCTGCACCAGGCCATCGAGGCCAAGGAAGTGCTCAATATCCAGGCCGAGAGCCAGACGCTGGCCTCGACCACCTTCCAGAACTACTTCCGCCTGTACAACAAGCTGTCCGGCATGACCGGTACCGCAGATACCGAAGCGTTCGAGTTCCACCAGATCTACGGTCTGTCGGTGATGGTCATCCCGCCGAACAAGCCACTGGCGCGTAAAGACTACAACGACCTGGTGTTCCTGACCGCGGACGAGAAATACGCGGCCATCGTCGCCGATATCAAGGAATGCATGACCCACGGCCGTCCGGTCCTGGTGGGTACGGCAACCATCGAAACCTCCGAGCACATGTCGAACCTGCTCAACAAGGAAGGGATCGAGCACAAGGTCCTCAACGCCAAGTTCCACGAAAAAGAAGCCGAGATCATTGCCCAGGCCGGTCGTCCAGGCGCGCTGACCATCGCCACCAACATGGCCGGTCGTGGTACCGACATCCTGTTGGGCGGCAACTGGGAAGTGGAAGTGGCCTCCCTGGACAACCCGACCCCTGAGCAGATCGCCCAGATCAAGGCCGACTGGCAGAAACGTCACCAAGCGGTGCTGGAATCCGGTGGTTTGCAGGTGATCGCATCCGAACGCCACGAATCGCGGCGTATCGACAACCAGTTGCGTGGCCGTGCCGGTCGCCAGGGTGACGCCGGTTCCAGCCGTTTCTACCTGTCCCTGGAAGACAGCCTGATGCGTATCTTTGCCTCGGATCGGGTGAAGAACTTCATGAAGGCCCTGGGGATGCAGTCTGGCGAAGCCATCGAGCACCGCATGGTGACCAACGCCATTGAAAAGGCCCAGCGCAAGGTCGAAGGCCGTAACTTTGACATTCGTAAGCAACTGCTGGAGTTCGATGACGTCAACAACGAACAGCGTAAAGTGATTTATCACATGCGTAACACGTTGCTGGCCGCCGACAACATTGGCGAAACCATCGCCGACTTCCGCCAGGACGTGCTCAACGCCACCGTCAGTGCCCATATCCCGCCACAGTCCCTGCCTGAACAGTGGGATGTTGCCGGCCTGGAAGCGGCGTTGAAGAGCGACTTCGGTGTCGACTTGCCGGTCCAGCAATGGCTCGACGAAGACGATCACCTGTACGAAGAGACCCTGCGCGAAAAACTGATGGCCGAACTGCTGGCCGCGTACAACGAGAAAGAAGAGCAAGCCAGTGCCGAAGCGCTGCGCACCTTCGAGAAGCAAATCGTTCTGCGCGTGCTGGACGACCTGTGGAAAGACCACCTGTCGACCATGGACCACCTGCGTCACGGTATCCACCTGCGTGGCTACGCCCAGAAGAACCCGAAGCAGGAATACAAGCGCGAGTCGTTCACGCTGTTCTCCGAGCTGCTGGATTCGATCAAGCGCGATTCGATTCGTGTGCTGTCCCACGTTCAGGTGCGCCGCGAAGACCCGATCGAGGAAGAAGCCCGTCTGCGTCAGGAAGCCGAAGCCCTTGCCGCGCGCATGCAGTTCCAGCATGACGAAGCGCCAGGCCTTGAGTCGCCGCAAGTGCTGGGCGAAGAGGTCGATGTGGCCCTGGCCCTGGCCCAGGCGCCGGTGCGCAACGAGCAGAAGCTGGGCCGCAACGAGCCGTGCTGGTGCGGTTCGGGCAAGAAGTTCAAACACTGCCACGGCGAAATCAACTAAGATTTTTGCCTGACGCTGCAATACCCCGCGCCGCGACCGGCATCAGCCGTCGCGGCGTTTTGCCATTTATTCACCGTCGACGACGACGGTGCAGACATCACATCGTTAAGGAGCGCATTCATGGCTGTTGGTCTTGGTCCTTTGCCCACGTTGCACCCGGTTGCCGGTTTTGAACTCGGTATCGCTTCGGCCGGTATCAAGCGTCCCGGGCGCAAGGACGTGGTAGTGATGCGCTGTGCCGAAGGCTCGACCATCGCGGGTGTGTTCACCCTGAACGCGTTTTGCGCCGCGCCCGTGATCCTCGCCAAGCAACGGGTCGAAGGCCCGGTGCGTTACCTGCTGACCAATACCGGCAATGCCAACGCCGGCACCGGCGAGCCTGGCCTGGCCGCTGCCGCGCGCACTTGTGCCAAGCTGGCGGAGTTGACCGGTGTGGATGCCAGCCAGGTGCTGCCGTACTCCACCGGGGTGATCGGCGAGCCGTTGCCCGTGGAAAAAATCGAAGGTGCCCTGCAAGCCGCGCTGGACGACCTGTCGGTGGATAACTGGGCGGCCGCGGCCACCGGGATCATGACCACCGACACCTTGCCCAAGGGCGCCAGCCGTCAGTTCGTGCATGACGGCGTGACCGTGACCGTGACCGGCATCAGCAAGGGCGCGGGCATGATCCGTCCGAACATGGCGACCATGCTCGGCTACATCGCCACCGACGCCAATGTCTCCCGTGACGTGCTGCAAAACCTGATGCTCGATGGCGCCAACAAGTCGTTCAACCGCATCACCATCGACGGTGATACCTCGACCAACGACTGCTGCATGTTGATTGCCACCGGTAAAGCCGACCTGCCGCAAATCACCTCGTCCAACGGCCCGCTGTTCGCAGCGTTGAAGCAGGCGGTATTTGAGGTGTGCATGGACGTGGCCCAGGCCATCGTGCGCGATGGCGAAGGCGCGACCAAGTTCGTCACCGTGCAAGTCAACGGCGGCGGCAATCACCAGGAATGCCTGGATGTCGGCTACACCGTGGCCCACTCGCCACTGATCAAGACCGCATTGTTTGCGTCCGACCCGAACTGGGGCCGGATCCTCGCGGCGGTTGGCCGTGCCGGCGTGCCGAACCTGGATGTGAGCAAGATCGACGTGTTCCTCGGCGATGTGTGCATCGCCAGCCGTGGCGCCCGTGCCGAGACCTACACCGAAGCCCAGGGCTCGGCGGTGATGCAGCAGGAGGAAATCACCATCCGTATTGAGCTGGGCCGTGGTGAGTGCAGCGAAACCATCTGGACCACCGACCTGTCCCACGAATACGTGAAGATCAACGCCGAATACCGTACTTGATACCTGCCCGGGGCATTGGCAATGCCCCGGCAGGCGCCGGCTTAGAGGACGTAATACCGTGAAACGAGTTCATGTAGCAGCCGCAGTCATTCGCGGTACCGATGGCCGGATTCTGCTGGCGCGTCGTGCAGATACCCAGCACCAGGGTGGCCTCTGGGAGTTTCCCGGTGGCAAAGTGGAGGCCGATGAGTCGGTTGTCACTGCACTGGGGCGAGAGCTGCAAGAGGAGTTGGGCATCCAGGTCACCACGGCGCGGCCGTTGATCCAGGTCCAGCATGATTACCCGGACAAGCAGGTGCTGTTGGATGTCTGGGAGGTCTCGGCGTTTACCGGCGAGCCCCATGGCGCGGAAGGGCAGCCCCTGGAATGGGTCGCGCCACGGGACTTGCAGAACTACGAATTTCCAGCGGCCAACGCACCCATCGTTGCGGCTGCGCGTTTGCCCGCCGACTACCTGATTACCCCGGGCGAACTGGAAACCCCGGTGCTGTTGCGTGGTATCCAGAAAGCCATTGCCGGTGGCATCAAGCTGATCCAGCTGCGCGCGCCCAATGGCTACGACCCCAAGTACCGCGATCTGGCGGTGGACGCCGTGGGCCTGTGTGCTGGCAAGGCGCAATTGATGCTCAAGGGGCCGTTTGAATGGCTCGGTGACTTCCCTGCGGCGGGCTGGCACATGACCTCGGCGCAACTGCGCAAGTACGCCAGCAAGGGCCGGCCGCTGCCCAAGGACCGCTGGTTGGCGGCGTCTTGCCACAATGCCGAGGAACTGGCACTGGCCGAATTGATGGATGTGGATTTTGTCACCCTGTCGCCGGTGCAGCCGACCCAGACTCATCCCGATGCGCAACCCTTGGGTTGGGAGCAGGCGGCGCAGTTGATCAAGGGCTTCAGCAAGCCGGTGTTCCTGTTGGGTGGGGTTGGGCCTGACGAGCGGCAGAAGGCCTGGGAGAGCGGGGCGCAGGGTGTTGCGGGAATTCGGGCGTTCTGGCCTGAGGTGTGAGTCGTCAGTGCTGGCCCCATCGCAGGCAAGCCAGCTCCCACATTGGAATGTATTCACACATCAAAATGTGGGAGCGGGCTTGCCCGCGATGAGGTCCCATCAGGCAATACAAAACCCCGCAGAATCTCAGTGCGGCTTGGCCGCCGCCTGCCACAAAATCTCCGCAACCCCCTGCCGCCGGGCAATCACCCTCGCTGCCACAAATAGTAAGTCCGATAACCGATTGATATACGCCAACCCCACCCCCTCCAACGGTTCCAGCGCATTCAATTGCTGGCAACGCCGCTCGGCGCTGCGGGCCAGGCTGCGGCATACATGGGCCTGGGCAATCAGCGCTGAACCGCCGGGCAGGATGAAGTTTTCCAATGGCCCGACTTCTTCATTCCAGCGATCAATCGCGGCTTCCAAGCGGTCCACCTCGCCCGCATTAAGTGCCTTGTAGACCGGCATCGCCAACTCGCCCCCCAGGTCAAACAGTCGATGCTGGCAGGGTGTCAGTACCTCGATCACATCCTTCAGGGCTGGATGCTGGCCACTTTGCTCCTCAAGCCCGGCCAGTAGCAGGCCCAGTTGGCTGTTGAGGCTGTCCACTTCACCGATCGCCTCCACCCGGGGGTGATCCTTGGGCACGCGGCGACCGTCACCCAGGCCGGTTTCGCCTTTGTCGCCGGTACGGGTGTAAATTTTCGACAGGCGAAAGCCCATGGTCAGTGCTCCAGTTGAGTCAGTTCGTGGGGGGCAAGCTGGCTGCCGGCCAACGGCAGGCGCAAGGTAAAGCAGGTGCCCTGGCCCAGGGTGGAGTGAACCTCCATCTGGCCCTTGTGATTGTTGGTGATGATGAAGTACGAGACCGACAGGCCCAGCCCCGTGCCCTGGCCGATCTCCTTGGTGGTGAAGAAGGGCTCGAACGTGCGTTTGCGCACGTTCTCACTCATGCCGATGCCATTGTCCTCCACCTGGATCTCGGCCCAGGGCGGGTTGAGCCGGGTGCGCAGGATGATGCGCCCCGGCTCGCTGTCGTCTTCGCGCAGGTGGATGGCCTGGGCGGCGTTTTTCAGCAGGTTGAGCAGTACCTGTTCCAACTCGTTGGCGGTGCCTGGGACCGGGCCCAGCAATGGGTCGAACTGGCGAGTGATCGCCTGGCCCTTGAAGTCGAAACCGATGGCCAGGTCGAAGTCGTTGCCGGCAATCTCCACGGCCTGGTCGATCAGCGCCGGCAGATCGCACGGTGCCATCTGGCGGTTGCTGCGGCGGCTGAAACTGAGCATATGGGTGACGATTTTTGCCGCGCGGGCCCCGGCTTGCTGGATGCCGTCAAGCAGTTGCGGCACTTCACGGCTTTGCAGGTAGCGGTTGACCGTTTCCAGTTCCACGCCCACCTGTTCGGCGTGCTCCTGGTTTTTCGGCAGATCCGCCGACAGGCGCCGGCGAATGTTCTGTACGTTATGCAGGATTGCCCCCAGGGGGTTGTTGATCTCGTGGGCCATGCCCGCCGCCAGCCCGCCAACGGACAGCATCTTCTCCGATTGCACCATCATCTCTTCAAGGGACAGGCGCTGGGTGATGTCATCGATACGGATCACCACCCCGCGCCCGGCGCCGCCCATCAGCGGGTAAAAGGTCAGGGCATAGTGCTTGGGTTCGTCGTCCTTGACCCAGGTGACGCGCTCGATGCGTTCCACGGTGTGTTGTTCCACCGCAGCCTTGAGCTGGGGCAGGTAGGGCTTGAGCGGTTCAAAGGCAAGGAAGATCGGCTGGTTCAGCGCTTCGTCCAGGCGTGTGCCCGACAGGGCGCTGGCTTCCTGGTTCCATTGCGTGACGTAGAGTTGCTCATCCAGGGCGATCAGGGCGGAGGGCATGGAGTCGATGATGCTGTTGAGATAATTCTGGAAACCGGTGAGTTTTTTCTCGATCTTGCTGCGCACCTGCACTTCCAGCTCCAGCTTGCGGTTGGTATGCCGGGTTTCCTCGGCCAGGCCCTGGGCCTGGTCATAGGCGGCCTGGGAATCGTCCCGTGCGCGCTTGAGCTGCTGCTCCCGGGCTTCGATGCGCGACAGCATGGTATTGAACGCTTCGGCCAGGCTGCCGATTTCGTCATGGTTGCCGCGACTGGCCCGCAGGGCGTAGTTCTCTTCGCGGGTCACCTGGCGCGACAACTCTTCCAGCTCGTGGATGGGGCGGGTAATCAGGCGCTTGATTTGCCGGGCAATGACCATCCACAGCAGGATGCTGAAAATCAGGATACCCAGGCTGGCGGTCAGGGTGCCGGTGTAGAAGGCAACCGGCAGTTCGCTGCTGGCCACCAGCAGCAGATGCCCCGAGGGCAGGCCGGGGCGGGGCAGGGTGATGACTTGGTTACTGCGAAACTCGGTGATCCGCCAGGCTTCGATATCGCGATAGTGCATCGGCAGTTGCAGGCGGTCACCCTGTTGTAGCTGCGCCAGGCGATTGCCTTGCGCGTCGTACAGGGCTGCGGCCCGTAGTGGCGAATAGCTGGTCAGCTCATTGAGCAGGGCGTCGGCCTCGGCGGGAGAGTCCAGGGCTTGCGCGGCTAGGGCCGGGTTGGAAACCAGCCGGCCAATGGCCTGCAACGCCTGGGGGGCCATGCTTTCCTGGGAAATCCAGTAGGCGGCGCTGATAAAGGTCAGGTTGGCCACCAGCAGCACGGTGGTCAGCAGTACCAGCAGGGCCGCCAGCAGTTTCTGCCCAACGGGGAGATTTTCGAGACGCTGGCGCAGTGGCATCAGGTTGTTCGCAGGCAAGGATCAAGTGGGCAGGGTAGCGCGTGCCTCAGTCGCTGGGCAATCCGCGTGCGTCCAGGTCGCCGGCCAGGCGCACATGCAGTTGTTGCAGGTGTGGCAGGCTCAGGCGATGGCGCAAGGCCGCCTGGCAGGCATGGCCGAGCAGATAGCTGATCTCGGTGCGCCGCCCATTGGCCACATCCTGATACATCGACGAGAAATTGGCTGCCGTCGCCTGGATCACCCGCTCCACTTCAGCCTGAAGGTCCTCGGCCGCCGCAGGCTGGCCGCAGCATGCCAGCAGTTCGGCGAGTTCGGCACACAGGGTTGCCACCTCGCATTGATGCGCCTGCAGCCCGCCATTGCGGCATTGATAGAGCACGGTCAGTGGGTTGATCGCACAGTTGAGGGCCAGTTTTCGCCAGAGGCGCGTGAGGATGTCGGTGCTCCACTGGTGCGCAATGCCGGCAGCGTGCAAGTCGTCCAGCCACAGCGGCGCCGTGGGATGGGTGGCGTCACCCAGCCAGGTAAAACCATGGCCGGCGAAGACCACGCTGCCATCGCCCTGGCGAAATGCACCCTCGGTGCTGGAGGCGAAGATACAGCGCGCCTGGGGCAGTTGGGCGGCAACTGCATCCTGGCTGCCCAGGCCGTTCTGCAGCAGGATCAGCTCGGCGTTGGGTGTCAGGCGTCGGGCCAGTTGTGCGACGGCGCCAGGTGCGTCGTAGGCTTTACACGCGACCAGCAGGCGATCAATTGGCTCGGGGCTGTCGGATGTTTGTGCAATCACCGGATAAACCTGGGCATGCCCCTGCTCGATCAGGGTCAGCCCGGGAGAGGCCCGGTAGCTGGCCAGGCGCGCCTGATCCCGCAGGATCAGCGTGACGGGCAGGCCGGCGCGGGCCAGGCGTGTGGCCCATAATGTG
The DNA here is from genome assembly GCF_002699915.1 of Pseudomonas sp. ICMP 8385. Lineage (NCBI taxonomy): Bacteria > Pseudomonadati > Pseudomonadota > Gammaproteobacteria > Pseudomonadales > Pseudomonadaceae > Pseudomonas > Pseudomonas sp. ICMP 8385. The sequence continues at coordinate 576,861 of NZ_LKBY01000001.1, forward strand.
CCGAGACTGCCTGCGCCGAGGATATGCCAGGGGGTGGACATCAATTTTGCTCCGTCGGCCTTTGGGTGAGCCAAGCAGCTCGGGGTAAAGAGTCGTTATAATGCCCCGGCATTTTACCCGCAAGCCAGGCGCGCTCCATCTCTACTGAGCCGCGCCCCTTTTTTATTGGAGAAACTACATGCCGTCGTTCGACGTGGTATCTGAACTGGACAAGCACGAAGTCACCAACGCCGTCGAGAACGCCGTCAAGGAGCTGGACCGTCGTTATGACTTGAAAGGCAAGGGCAGCTTCGAGTTCAAGGAAAAGGAACTGACGGTCAACCTGACCGCTGAAGCCGACTTCCAGCTCGAAGCGATGATCGAGATCCTCAAGCTGGCCCTGGTCAAGCGCAAGATCGATGTGCAGTGCCTTGAAGTCAAGGATGCCTACGCTTCGGGCAAGTTGATGAAACAGGAAGCCGTGCTCAAGGAGGGTATCGACAAGGAGCTGGCGAAGAAAATCGTCGCTCACGTCAAGGATGCCAAGCTCAAGGTCCAGGCCGCGATCCAGGGCGAGCAGGTGCGTATCACCGGCAAGAAGCGCGACGACTTGCAGGACGCGATTGCCGCCCTGCGCGCCAAGACCTTCGATATGCCGCTGCAGTTCAATAACTTCCGCGACTGATCCGGTTTTGGGGAACCCGTAGGGGTTTTCGACGTCCCACGCCCCAGCCTCTGCAGAAACGATTGAGCCCTTCGGGGCTCAATTGCTGTGGCGACTTATATTGCAGTTCGGTAAACAGAGAGAATCTAGATGGACTTGAACGCTGAAGTGGATCAATTGATCAAGGCTTCCCAAGCCTGGGTCCCCATGATCATGGAATACGGCAGCCGGGTATTGCTGGCGGTGCTGACCCTGGCCATTGGCTGGTGGCTGATCAACAAACTGACTCACAAGGTAGGGCGCCTGCTGGCCCTGCGCAATGCCGACCTGGCATTGCAGGGCTTTGTGACCAGCCTTGCGAACATCGTGCTCAAGGTGATGCTGATTGTCAGCGTAGCCTCGATGATCGGCGTTGAAACCACCTCGTTCGTTGCCGCAATTGGTGCCGCGACCCTGGCCATCGGCCTGGCGTTGCAAGGTAGCCTGGCCAACTTTGCTGGCGGTGTGCTGATCCTGCTGTTCCGGCCATTCCGTATCGGTGACTGGATCGAAGCCCAGGGCACCTCGGGCACCGTCGATAGCATCCAGATCTTCCACACGGTGATCCGTACCGGCGATAACAAGACGGTCATCGTGCCTAACGGCATCTTGTCCAACGGCATTATCACCAATACCAATCGCCAGCCGACCCGCAAGGTGATATTTGACGTGGGGGTCGACTACGAAGCCGACCTGCAAAAGGCTCGCGCCGTGTTGCTGGAGCTGGCCAAGGACCCACGGGTTCTGGCAGACCCTGAGCCGGTTGCCGTGATTTCGACCCTGGGCGACAGTTCCATCACGGTTTCCCTCCGGGTATGGACCAAGACTGCGGATTATTGGGACGTGCTGTTCATGTTCAATGAACTGGCGCGGGATCGTTTGAAAGCGGCCGGGATTGATATCCCATTCCCGCAGCGCGTTATTCGCGTGATGCAGGAAGCCTCTGCCAAGTAATAAGCGAAGCGAGGATCAAACTTGGCTGAAGGGTCAAGTTTGAGCGCAATAATAAACTCGATAGTTAGCTTGCTAGTTATTTGGTCGGTAGAAATATAAGTGCAATAAAAAAGCCGCTCACGGATTAAAAGTGAGCGGCTTTTTTATTAAGGGCCAAAGCCCTCGGGCATCGTTGATTACAAGATGTTCAGCGGGTATTGCGCGATCAGGCGCAGTTCGTCGATAGACGAAGAACCGTAGTAAACGCCATCAGACGAACGATAAGTCGCTTGGCGAATACGCAGGCTCAGGTCTTTGGCCGGGCCGCTCTGGATCACGTACTTGGCTTCGAGGTCGCGTTCCCACTCTTTACCGTTCGAGGTGGTGGCCATGTTGGCGCCGCTACCCGTTACGTAAGCTGCCAGGAAGCTCAGGCCTGGTACACCGAAGGTGGCCATGTCGAGGTCGTAGCGAGCCTTGAACGACTTCTCGCCTTCGGCGTTGAAGTCGGAGCGCGCGACGGAGTTGGCCAGGAAGACGGTGCCACCGCCATCGATGCCGTAGGCGTAGTCGCCATCACCGGTGACTTTCTGCGCTGCCAGGGTGAAGGTGTGCGCACCGATGGTGTAGGCACCCTGCAAGCTGAATGCACGGTTGTCGATTTTGGTAACGTCGTCTTTGTAGGCGCGTTGCAGGCCGGCACCCTCGCTCTTGGTGTCGTAGATGTTGAAGTCGACAGCCACCGACTGGTCAGCGCCCAGGGCGTGGGTCCAGTTGACGTTGGCGTAGTATTTGCGCCAGTAGTCTTCGACTTTCGAGTAGTAGAGGCTGGTGGTGAACTCAGGCGTCCAACCGTAGGTGCCACCCACGAAGTTGGCTTGCTTGATGCCGCGGGAGGTTTCAGGGAAGTCGAGGATACTGTCCTTGAAGGTCTGGGCCTGGGCAACGCTGGAGGTGAAGTGACCGGCTTCGAGCTTGAGGTCCTTGATCTCGTTGCTGACGAGCGAGATACCTTGTGGCAGCTCCGGCAGCAAGCGACTGTCGTCGGACGCGAACACCGGTGCGGTGGTGTACTGGTCACCGACTTTCAGCACGGTATTGGAGAGGCGGAACTTGATGGCGCCGCCGCCCTTGGAGTATTGATCCTGCGAGCGGCCGTCCGAGCCTTCGGGGAACAAGCCAGTGCCATTACGGCCTTTGCCACTGTCCAGCTTCACGCCCAGCAGGCCAATCACGTCAACACCCACACCCACGGTGCCCTGGGTGAAGCCCGATTGGTACAGGCCGTTGAAGCCCAGGCCGGTTTCATTGCTGTAGCTTTGGCCGGTTTCGTTGTTGCGGTTGTCCCGGCGGAAGTTCAGCAGGCGAGTGTTGATGCTGAAGGTGCTGTCTTCAACAAAGCCTTTGGCATCATCTTGAGCGGATGCCATTGCGAACTGCGAGGTGCCTGCTGAAACAGCCAGGGCGATCATGCTCCACTTCATCACGCGCATCGTGATTTGCTCCTTTGGTTTTAGGAAGAGTACTGCCGTCCCACCTGATTTTTTTTGTCTGGGCGGCTCTTTCTTTTTTGTGACAACGTAAACTTATAGCACGCTGGCAATAATTGGCGATACTTGCACATCTATCCTTTCTGCTTCTTTACGAGGCTGTCGTAAATTGCTAGATCCATGTCGCAAATCTACAGTCTTTTTGTAACCAGACTGACAACTTCAATACCGTGTTTAATACCCTGGAAAAGGGTAGGAAATACCCTTCTCAAAGTTTAAAACTTTTTATTTATGTATTGACTCACTGTTCTTTTTATCGTGAAACACTGCCTTCCTGGCAGGTGTGGTTGTCGACGATATGGGAGTGAATGCAACAAGCGTGCACAAACGGCCAGGCGGATGTCATTTTTTCGTGAAAAATGTGCTGGATTTGTGAAAGGCTCATGGCCACGGGCGTTTCGCGTGGTTTTTTTTGGAATTTTTGGGCGTGGTTGTGCGGGATTTTGAACGGATAAAAAGATGCGACTGTCAGAAATGTTACCGGTTCACCCTTGAAAGTGAGTAATCGGCGGATAGTCCTTGCTCAGGATGGTCTGAAGTAGCCATGTATTTCCCCGGCATACCACCTAGCGCAACTTTTAAACTCGCCAAATGATCAAAAAACAATCAATTCGACGAG